>VGJO01000012.1 GCA_016867415.1 Candidatus Harrisonbacteria bacterium | reverse complement strand
GGATCAATGTAGATGAGGTCAATCTTGCCCGCGTGGGTGTAGTTGAGAACGGAGAGTGCGTGGTAATTGTCGCCCTCTATAATCAAGTGAGTCGGGTCGGTTTCTTTTCCTTTTCGTATTTTATTTTTGTCTATTTCTGCGAGAACGGGCAATTTCGTTTCGCAGTCCACGACGACTTTTTCCGGTTCTTTAATGTCGTAGTGGAGAAAAAGTTTATTTTTGAGAAAATGGTCGTTGGAATGCTTAAAACTCTCCAGCTGTTTTTCCAGCTTGATAATTTGCTCTTTGAGCGATCCCGTTTCTTGATTTTTTTTGTTTGGTTTAGTACTCATAATTGTTTAACTTGAACGATATTTTGTATAACTTCACGCTCACCTTGTCGGATATTTCCTGCAAGGCATACTCCAATTTCTTATTCTTATCACCAACGATGATCACCCCTCGCACGCCTTCGCCATTTTTTGCAAGGTTGCGTCGCACCCATCCAACATAGCGCAGTACCTGGCCAATGACTTCATCGTTTTTTCGTCCTTTCTTTAATTCAAAAACAACAAAATTGCCTTTTTCATCCTTGGCAAGTAAATCGATATATCCAGCGTCTTCGGTGTAATATTGTTTTCCCTGGTTTCCGTCGTCATCAACAAATTTCTTCAATTTTTCTCCAAAATCAATTCTATCCCAATTGTCCCAAATAAAATCTTCTAGATACTTCTCCAGAGCAAACTCCATCTCCTCGTCTGGTTTTTCTGATTGAGGAAAGATATCTGGCTCTATTCCTAGTATGAGCTTATAGTCACGTTCGGAGATACGACTCGACGAACCCATTGCAGGCTTCCACCCCAAACTCTTAAAATCATGACGCGACTTTGGTGTAGGGAATGCCACCACGTTTTCGAGATCGATCCGCAGCGTTCCTTCTCCGTGAAATATATTTTTTGATTCTGCCGAAGTATCTTCGTACGCACCTGTTTTTAATTCTGCATTCCCAACAAATACTTGATTATCGACACCGGTTAGGTAAAAAATAACCCGATCGCCAGCTTGGATCGCTTTTCTATTATTCGCCCGAGGACTAAAACCCCAGACATTTTTATCAACAACAAGATTCTTAAACCACTCATAAGCGGTCATCTCATTTGTTTCTGAAACTTGAAAAATATAGTAGTTCATCTATTTATTTAAACAATTCTGCCGTCGGCACGCCGAGGGCGTTGGCTATTTTTTCTAATGTGTCCACGGTTGGATTCGGACTTTCGCCGGTTTCTATCTTTACAACGGTATTTAACGCCAAATCAGCGTCTTTTGAGAGGCGATCTTGGGAGATTCCTTTTTTGATTCGCAATTTGCGGATATTTTCGCTGACTGTATTTGCCATATAATTTTATTTAAATTTCTCCATAATGCGCCCAGTCTTCTTCTTTAAGGGAGCGCAAGTATTTACCAATTTCATCAAGTTGTTTGTGATCTTCTGCCCATTCAATATATCGTTGAAACTGAAACTGTAATTCAATCGGCATAATGTGCTCCCAATTATGATAAATAATGTAAGGGTCCGCAGGCTCCCTTTCTCCACCATGGCCGTTTAATTTTTCGGTATTTTTCAGAATCTTAAAAACTTCTTGCCAAACTTTATACTGAGGGCACACCCTATTATTTGATGTGCAGTATTCCCAGAGTGATTCAAATGTTTCTCTTGTTGATTGATTATTCATCAAGTTTATTACACCGGGCAGGTATTTTTCCCGATCGCGGCGTAGAAGCCGCACCAGCTAAAGAGTGCCTCAAAGAGTGCGAAGCCGGAGAAGAAGAGAAGGATAGGGCTCCACGAGGTGGTGATAGCCCACAGGAGCAATCCTGCGCCTATTGCGAGGCGGAGTAGGCGATCGGCTTTGCCGATGTTATGCGTGGCTCCTCGCACCGATTTCTTGGCAAATTTTTTCAAAATGGCGCGGTAGAGAAGGCCCACAATGCCGGCCAAAAGATACATTATGACGATGAGCCCCCAGCCGAAGGGAGATTTGATAAAGGTGATGGGCGAGACTTCAAAAAAGTTCTTTTTGAGTTCGGGGATAACGGTAAACACGTTCATAATCTCTTTGAAATCAAAGGCCTCTATCTCGCCTATGGCGAGCGAATACTTGCTGTCGTTCCCGCTACTCAAAACACGGAT
>VGJO01000011.1 GCA_016867415.1 Candidatus Harrisonbacteria bacterium | reverse complement strand
TCCGCGACCATTCGGGCTTCTTTCTCCGTCATTGTTTGACCAGATATTGGCTTAGTTTTTGGCGTTATGGAAAATTGATAATTCTTCCAGACAAAACTGGCAACTATTATTAAAGTCAACACTGCCAAGCCAGCGAGAATGTAGATTAGTTTTTTATTTTTTTCCATATGTTTATAATACTTAATTTCGTGCCAGCGAAGCTGGCGCGCCACCTATAAATTTTTTAATTCACTCAAAACTTCATCCACATTTCCATTGTGTACTAAATAAAAATGTAGTATTCCTTTTCCTAATTTTGCCCATTCTTTTGCAATTTCCGTTTTGTAAAGAGTATCTGGATTATCCAATCTATCTTCTCCTTTCCATTCAAGCGCTACAATATTTCCTTTCCTCGTTACCGCTACAAAATCAGGATAAAATTTTCCCTTCTTCCATCCTTGGATATAAAACGGATCTACTTTTTCTCTGTTGCGTACCCAAAATTCCACATTATCCAATGCGCCAAGGTCAATGCGCTTCATAAATCCACTTTCCTCGCCATTCACGACATTTCCCATCCCTAAGAAACAAACGGCGTTCAATTTTGCGGATTGTGTTAATGATAACTCTCAAAAAGTCCGTATTCAAGGGATGGATTCTTATTTTCGACATTGTCTACAAATGAAAACATTTGTATCGTTTGGACGTCCTAAAGGATTAGGAGGGATCTTCAGGGTTGAGAAGCTGGCAGAAGAATGTAAAATTTTATGGGAATTAGAGGGCTCTCAATGCGATCCATCGCTGATCTGGGATCTTCTTCTGCTTCAACCGCATGGAGAACCTGGCTTATTAACGACGCAACCGGAAAAAACGAATATTTTTTTCGTTACTAAAGATCGGCGTTGCAGAACCGTAGTAAACGCCAGATGGATTGATGGCTGGTATCTCGATGCCTCTCCTAATGTGGCGGTTTGCCCAAAAGGACGTGAATGGGAAGAAGGAAACCAAGTGATTGCCGATATTTTACCGCGTCAACCTCTCAAGTAAACGCGCCCTAACCTCACCGCGTTCAAAATAGTGAGAAACAATACAAAATCCCCTCGCCGGTCGGCGACGGGATTTTTTCTTTTTATACTATTCTACTTTCTTTTGCTCCCCCTACTGGACGACGCTAGAACCTGGTGTTATAGGGCGTAGTATAGCCTATTTTCGTGGATTTTAGCTAAAAAGGTAGGTTTTATGGGGTTTTTAACGCTTTTCTACACAAATACTTGACATATTATATTATAATATGATATAATATTATAATTGTGGATTCAAGCAGAAGTTAAGGTCTTTGAAAATTAAATACTACCATGTGCGGGAATTTCTCCTGCACAACCTCCATTTTGAAAGGGAATGTCATGGCAACGATTTTGTGTCCGCGATGTCACGCGGAAGTGTTCCGTTCAATCAAGGACCCGACGACTGCGAACATGCAGTGCGACAACTGCGGGTTTGTGTTCTTGGAAGAAGGGGAGACTCAAAATCCCCTTGTTTCAGATGATCCTTTGGGATGTCTGCAGCTTTTGAAACGCGCTCTGCAAGATCAAAGGTTGGCAGAGTTGCACAAAGTGTCCGCGATCGAAGCCGACGAAGAAGCCTTTTGTCCCAGTTGGGATGGAAGCAATGCTGCGTTCAAGCTGGCCAAGTCGCTTGGCATGTGTCGACTCTTCGGAGTCAATGCGAGCACTTTGATCGATTGTCTGTCGGTCTCTGTTGCAATCGCGGCGGCCGGAGAATTGCAGACACGTCTTGGGGACTGGATTCAACGTGCGGATGATGCCGAAGCCGAGTGGCTGGCAAGCGAATCATTTGGGCGTTTGGACGCCTGTTGCACGCTGCTGGAAAATCGCATGGAGGCATGGGCAATCTTCCGTGTCTTGTTGGAATCCCATGCAACCTGCTTTGAGAGAACTGGCTTCGAGGCATCACGCTTGTTGAATCGGCTTTTGGCGATCAGCGAGCTGACGATGAAATTTGACACGGCATTGCAGGAGCAGGATCGATTGGAACTGCTCTCAACCATCGTCGATCTGCCACTTCTCGACAACTGGCGAGCGTTTCTGGCCGACGAATTTCAGCAGCATCTTCCTTGGTGGTTGGACGGCACTTTGGAACGCGTCGGCGACGAAGTTGAGCAGCAGGCTTTAAGTCTGTTGCCGGACCGAGAAACAGCTTTAAGAAGATTTAAGGGTGTTTGAGAAGGTTCGAGTTGGAGAAAAAAATTGACTAGAAGTAGAGACGCGACCAACTCATGTCGTTAAAAGGAACGTAATATCGGCGGTGAAACTCCGTGACGCGCACTATACTCACTGCGCGGCCAAAAGTGAGAAAATATATTCGAAATCCCCTCGCCGGTCGGCGACGGGATTTTTTCTTTTTATACTATTCTACTTTCTTTGGCTCCCCCTACTGGACGACGTTAGAACCTGTTTTATGGGGATAGAGAGGGTATTTGCTTAAAAAGTGAGGTTTTATGAGGGTTTTATGCATACTATTGACATATTACTATTTAATATGTTATTATAGCTCTAGCAACCTAAGATGTTCTTAGGGCTTACCATCCTCTATTAGGCTGTGCCTAAAGGAAAAAACCATGCAAGTGTTCTTCAAATTCACCGATGTTCCAGTTAAGTGTCTGCCCGCAATCGCCGAGATCGTGAAAAAATACGAGTATATTCGGATGTCTACGACAGGTATTGACGCAAGACAGCCTCAGGGGCAGCAAGATGTCACAGTTCGGGGAAATGTATCGGATGCAAACCGAATCCTCAGCAGCAAAAGCGAAAACGGCAGATTCTACACCGTTGAGATTCGCAGCAAGCTCGAAGAGGGAAGGACAACAGAAGCAATCTGCGGATTTAACAGGTTTACCATGAAGCAATCAAGAAAGATGTTGCTCGAGCTGTTCGATGCTCTGGCCATCCTTCCTGAAAGCGACGAGATGACTCCCGAAAGACAACTACCGCCCACTGCCTAAAAACGATGGGAGGGCACACCCTCAGATTCGATAACGCAATTCGCTTACTGCAAGCCCGCGATTAATCTCACCGCGGAATCAAAGTGAGACGACATACGGCCCCCGCACACTAATGTGCGGGGTTTTGTTTTATCCTATTCTACTTTTGGCTCCCGAATTAAAACCCTCGCAAACTTTTGAAATCATTTTGCCAAATCTGATACACAAATCCAAAAAGCGGAATCTGACATAACCGCCTCGCTTCGCTCGGCGGAACGCTCGGGCGTGGCGGAATTCCTCCCCCCAACCCCCTCCTTCCGCCACGCCCTCGCTTGGGCTTCGCAAAAATTTTTCGGCGGCTGGGATAACTCCCTCTTTTACACTTTCTATTTATTTTCTATAATATTAGCATATGGTAACAAAAAAGCAAAAACAAGTCCTCGATTTTATAACTGATTATCAGAAACGAAAGGGATATGCCCCCTCTCTCGATGAGATACGCAAGAAATTCAAACTTGCGTCTGTTTCAACTGCACATTTCCATGTTTCTAAACTTCAAAATTTAGGTCTGCTTTCTAAAAAAGAAAACCAGCCGCGCGCTATTGAAGCAACCGGCAGAGAAACAATGATAAAAATTCCCTTGCTTGGTACTATTGCCGCCGGACAACCGATAGAAGCGATACAAAACAAAGAAGTGATCGCCGTTCCAAAAAGTAAAATTCCTTCATCGTCAGAAGTTTACGCTCTCCGCGTAGTCGGGAGCAGTATGATTGATGAAAATATAAATGACGGAGATGTTGTTTTAGTGCGTCAGCAGGAAACCGCCGAGAATGGACAAAAAGTAGTGGCTCTCATTGATCATCACGAGGCAACATTAAAGAAATTTTATAAAGAGAGGGGGCATATCCGGCTGCAGCCCGCCAATAAAACTATGGAACCGCTAATTTTTAGAAACGGGCGGGATGTTTCAATTCAGGGAGTAGTCCTTGATGTTATTCGAGAAGAAAATCCATTTGTCGTCTCGCTTCCGGAAATTAAAACAGAAATCAAACAATATAAAAAACTTCCTCTGAATGAAATTATTTGTGGGGATGCAGTAGAGATTATGCGGACAATGCCATCTGATTCAGTTGATCTAGTTATCACATCTCCACCATACGACGATTTAAGAAATTATAACGGATATTCTTTCAATCTTGATGGCATGGCAAGAGAATTGTTTAGAGTTATGAAAAAGGGTGGAGTTGTTGTATGGGTTGTCGGAGATCAAACAATAAAAGGAGATGAAACGGGGACATCTTTTAAACATGCTCTGCATTTCAAGCAAATTGGCTTTAATCTTTTTGACACAATGATTTATCTGAAAACTCCTCGGGGTGCTGTTGGAAATAATAAAACATATTGGCAGACTTTTGAGTATATGTTTGTGTTGAGCAAGGGTACTCCAAAAACAATAAATCTTATAAAAGATAGAGAGAATAGAGACGCAAGGGATGGTGATAGCGGCACAAAAAGACTGTCGGATGGTTCATTGCTGAAGCTAAAAAGAGCTGGATATTCTAAGTATGGTAGACGAACAAATGTTTGGGAATATCTAATAGGTAAAGGGCATTCATCAACCGATAATATTGCTTATAAACACCCTGCTATATTTCCAGAAAAGTTAGTACGAGACCATATTATAAGTTGGTCAAAGCACGGTGATGTGGTGCTTGACCCAATGTGTGGTAGCGGAACAACCTGTAAAATGGCTAAACTTAATAAAAGAGATTTTATAGGTATTGATGTCTCATCCGAATATTGCAAAATAGCTGAAGAAAGATTAAAGCAAAAATCGCTATTTTAGAGTACCCCTAAGCCATTTTACAGCTCGTTCCAGTATATTTACATCATCCTCCATCATTCCCATGCTGTTATTGCACATTCTGCAAATCCACCCCCTTATCTTTCCAGTATTGTGGAGGTGATCTAACACAACATCATTTTTATATTGTCTGATTATTGTTCTATTGCAAATAGAACAATGAAATGGTTTGCCTATGGGTGGTGGTGGATATATTTTTTCAAATTTTTCCCTATCTTTTGCGGACATGGGTTTTTTCCAACTACGACAATCCTTACATTCGCCCCTCCTTGAGACTTTCCCGCGAATAGTTTTTTGATTTTTTTCAAATTCAAAGATGCTTTTCTGTTGCTGACATCTTCGACATATTTTTGTTTCCTTAAAACAAGAGTCGCAAAACTCTCCATGTGTCGCCTTATTTCGGTTGCATTCAGTACAATATTTCGTTTTCATTTTAGAAAATAGTTAGTATCTTTTTTGTAAATTTCCGCAAATTTCTTCATTTCGGCAACATCAAGTCGTCTCTCGCCGGATTCAATTTTTGAAATATAAGATTGTGGCTTTCCCAATTTATCGGCTACTGCTTGTTGGGATAAACCAGCTTCAACACGCGCCTTTCTCAGGCGTTCCATGATTTCTTTATAGTCTTTTGAGTAAACCGATTTGCTCATAGATACTTCTATGATATATCCTATTGTGGTATAATCCCAAAATGGGATATAATGTACTTATGGATTTAGCCGCCGAAAAATTTTTGCGAAGCCCAAGCGAGGGCGTGGCGGAAGGAGGGGGTTGGGGGGAGGAATTTCGCCACGCCCGAGCGTTCCGCCGAGCGAAGCGAGGCGGTTATGTCAGGTTCCGCTTTTTGGATTTGTGTATCAGATTTGGCAAAATGATTTCAAAAGTTTGCGAGGGTTTTAATTCGGGAGCCAAAGAAGACAATACGAACTCATTTTTTGAAGATGAGAGTGTTCGCTCACCCAGTCCCGCCACAAGCGGGGCTGGGCTCGCTTTCGCGACGGCTTCGCCGTCGCTCTGGCGGGAAATGAAGC
>VGJO01000010.1 GCA_016867415.1 Candidatus Harrisonbacteria bacterium | reverse complement strand
TGGGCACAGCTTCTCCTTCACGGATTTCTGTCCGTTTGGCTGTTTGTTCCGTTGCTTCCCGGAATTCTTCGCTTGGCCAGTATTTGCCCTTCATGAATTTTTCTGGGTTTTCCATACCTTTATTTTATTATTTTTTTTAAATTCTTTCTTCGCCTTACGGGAATCCCCGCACCTTTGGCAATATTTATATGTATTTCACATACCCCTCATTAATCAATTCTTATTTTTAACCACATCCTCCAATGCCTCTTTGAGTTCGGGGTGTTTGTGTTTAAACCCAGCCTCTAGAAGCTTTTTTGATGACATCTTTACGCTGTTGTTAAATGTGGAGGCCAAAGCACCATATCGCAAATACAAAAGAATTATAGGTATTGAAAAAAGCACATATCGTCCATAAGTTTTACCAAGCATTTTCATAAAATCTTTCTGCCGTATTTTCTCGGGCGCTCCAGTGTTTACTGGACCATGCAAGCTATCATTTTCTACAGAAAAAATATAAATATTTACAATATCTTCTATGTGTACCCACGGAAACCAGGCACTACCAGTGCCGATCCAAGCCCCAAGGCCTAACCTGAATGGCAGAAAAAGAGGTGCGAGTAATCCACCATTTCCTAGTACATGAGCTGTGCGTATTTGCACTGACCGAATTCCGAATGCTTCTGCTTTTTTAGCTTCCTCCTCCCAATCAACGGAGACTTTGGCTAGAAAATCTGTACCCGAATTGGCAGATTCATTAACTTCTCCTTCTCCAGCATTACCATAAAATCCGAAAGCTGAAGCGCTGACAAAGACTTTTGGTTTAGTATTCCAATGCGAAATTGTTCCAATAATTTTTTTAGTGCTCTCTATCCGACTTTCATATACGCTTTTTTTAAAATCTTCTGTCCATCGGCCAAAAATATTTTTTCCCGCCAAATTGATAATTCCGTATAATACTCCGTCATATCTTTTAGATATTTTATCAATTGAGAGATCTGATTTTTTAAATGTCAGTCGTTCATGCTTAATTTTCGGTTTTACTAAATCGGAGACAACAACAGCATAGCCCTTGTCTAAAAGTGCTTGTGTAAGTTTAGTGCCAATAAAGCCCGATCCACCGGTAACCAAGATTGTTTTTGTTTCATTCACGGTTCTCTATTATTTCGTCAGTTCTTGGTACCACCCCCACCCTTGGTAAAATGTATATTTTTTTGCATATAGCTATTTTATTCTATACTTCGAAGTCTTTTTTGCGATACGTTTCGGCTGAGCTACCCATTGCATTCCCGCCTTTGTTCCTTTGTTTTTTGCTCTGTCTGTGGCAATTTTCTCTCCAACAGTCAAATGCTCCCGCGCTTTCTTCGGCAAATACCGACTATGTTTTGCTTTACCCACATACCCCCAGTCCTCCTGTGTCCACTTCACTAGACTATTCTTATCTGTCTTTTCACCGATATATCCTCCACCGCGCTCTTTATAGAGCTTGACCGCGTATTGCATCGCACGAGCAGAAAACTTGCCCATCTTTAGGACAGCTTCTTCTTTACAATGCTTCCATAGCTCCTCCTTTGTTCGTTTTGCAAACTTCGGCATGCTTTAAGTAAAGATAGTGATTAGAAGTGATATTGTGAACATGAGAAGTGCTGGCATGGTTCGCTTGAAAGAATCTCCCACTTTGATATGCATTCCAATCGCACCAAGCATCATCACAGAAAGTACAAAAGAGCTTGGCCTTACAAGTTCTTTATACCAAATTCCAAGCAAAAGTCCTGTTGCACAAAGTACCTTGATTGTTCCAACAAGCAACATAATGTTTCTTGATAGGCCATATGCTTCAAATTCTTTCCTCAGATTCTGTGCCCCTTTTCCTCGATATGCAGTACTTTTTCCTGCACGAATAAACCAAACGTTGTAGATACCAAGTCCAGCAACAATTTGTAAAGTAATGAGAAATATATTCATATATAAAAAAGGATAATCAATATCTATCTTTAGTATAAATCAAAAAAAGTGAAACTAAAAGATTCACTTTTTTAAAACTACATCACCTCAACCCCGCCCCTTTGGCAATATTTGGATGGTTTTTGCGTGGGTTTTGTGGTTAATGTATAAACTGGCGCACCGCCATTAAATTTTTAATTCATTCCAGTCTTCCGCACCCTCTCTAAAATCCCTGTACACTTCTTTTGAATTTATCTTCGCCACACCGTGATCAAATATCACAATTCCGCCCACCACTTTTTTCTGCTTCTTGATGTAGTTATGCAACGCCTCGGCTTTTACTTTTGTATCTTCCATTTGAAAACCCGCCGCCTTGGTGTCTATGATCCAAATCTTATCTTGAGTTTTGATAATGTAGTCCGGATAAAATGCGCGCTCTACTCCCTGCGCGTCTATATATGCCACCGCAAAATATTTTTTCATCTTCTCACCATTTTTGTACCACCAAACCACCTTTTCGTGCCCGTCAATTAAGCGCTCAAAATCTTTCTCCGTCTGGGGTGCGTTATTTTTGCGGTAATAGGTAGAATAAATGTTTTTACGAGTTGATTCCTCTCTATAATTATTTGAAAAATCATCAGTTGCTGGTACAGAGAAGTCAAAAACTTTTTTACGATTCTTGATACGCTCCTGTTTTTCTTGCTCGTTTTTATCGTCATATGTAGAAATCGCGCGCCGAAAAATATCGTCAATAACTGCCTGATTATCTTTTGAACATACTATGATCTTCTGCATCAAGTCGTCTTCAATGCCAGCACTTGCAAAAAGTTCCCGCAGTGCCGGATAAACAATTGCTCGCGTACGGGCAAAACCGGCAAACGGACGAATAAAGTTTCGCAACAACATATTAAAAACGTTGGTAATAGCTGCCTCGTCTGCGTTTAAGCGCAACAAGCCATTTTCATAAAATACCTGCTGTTCTGCTGTATCCACGCTTTGCAATACCACATCAGACACTATTGGTTGCGCTAGTTCCTTTTCATACACGGCAAGTTTCTCATCGAGTTTTTTGTATTGCGCCTTTTGGTCGTCACCAGTTTTAATACCAAAAGTTTCTCTAAACACTTTTTCAAATACTGGTTTAAAAGATGCGCGCAAATCGCCATATTCTGGTCGCTCCAGGTGGATACTGCCAGGCAAAACAATATTCTCTACACCCTCACGCAGTCCTGACTTTTGTATTTTGAGCAAATACACAATCGGGTCTTCCTCATTTACATCCGGCTGAAGCGACGCGATATCCGTATACACATACGCCGTATTGAGCACGTCATCATCATAGTGCTCCGCTTCCGGCATACGTAAAATACGCCCTATCGTCTGCACCTTAAAACTATCCGTGCGTATCTCGCGCAACATCACCAGCACTTGCGCGCGCGGACAATCCCAGCCGAGAGCCACTGCTTGCTTGAAGATAAGTACTTCCGCGCTATTATCACTCTCTTCTATTTTCTCCTTGTTCTTTTTATTTTCATCACCAGCAAGCCATAGTGCCAGTTTGCCATTTTCATATGTGATTCCTTTCTCTGCCAACATCTCCTCTACTCTCGTACGGTCCTTGGTGTCCAGTTCCGACATCGTTTCTTTTTCATTCGGCAACTGTATCAATACCAACGGATTGATATTTGTTTTTTCCTTTGCATATTTTGCTTTCAGTTCCTCGCGTTTGGTCAGTGCCATATCCACCAAGTTTTCCAAAACATCGCGCCCTTCATCTGCTTTTTTCGCCAAGTCGTTATTGACGATTATTTCTTTTTTGATCAAACCGCTTTCAATTACCTCATCATAATCAATTTCAATCGTTGGCTCCATTCTCGGCGTAGCGGACACCTCCAATACTAAAGATGGCCTCACGACTTCGCTGATAAATCGTTGACTTCTCTCGCCGTAAAAAGTTTGATGCGATTCATCAATAATCAGGACCAGCATCGTGTCTGCCTCGCGCGTTGCCGCCAAAATATCCTGTAAGTTTCTCCCGCTCTCGCCACGCCTGACTGCACGACCAATCCAATCACCCGCCTGCACGCCCCTTTCTTCATTATCCTCACGCGCGGTCGTATTCAATTTTTCCCAGTTTGAAAAAAGTATTGTATTTGCTTCCAGTGAGTCCGCATCCAGCCCATCGTCAATGTTTACTAATTTAAAAACCGTCTCGCCAAGCGCGTTCTGCAATTTGTCATAACTCTGTTTGTGTAACTTCACCGGCGCAAGCCACAAAAATGCAAGCGGTGTACTAGCAAGCGACAGTTGCTCCGGCAACCTCCGCAATACTTCCGCTACCATGATCGTCTTACCGCTTCCGGTCGGAGACTTAAATACAATATTCGCGTCAATATTCGCGCCAAGCTTGAGCGCGCTTATCTGTGTCTTAATTTTTGTTACCAGTTCGGTAACAGCGGTTTCTTGAAATTGTTTGAGTGGGAATGCCATATTATTTGTTTTTTTTCTTAAATAACCGCTGGTACACCTGCAAAATACCCTCTGGAATACTCTTTGATTCCCAGTCTAGCTTTGTATCTTTTGGGATCATGTCCGTGAAGGCGCTTGTGTCGTCCGAGAAACTGAAGATATATAACTTCACTGGCAATTTGCTCGTGTTTTTCTTTTCAATCTCTTTCCAAATGTCCGCCAATTTGAATGAGTCAAAAATGATGGCTGTAAAAGTCGTTGCTGACTGCGACAACACATACCCCTTTTTCACTTCTACTTTTTCATACGTCGCCTCGCGGACATTGATCATATCCACGGCGCGTGCCACCATGTCCGCGCGGGTTTGATCGTTGTTCTTGCCTTTCTCCACGAAGTCGGTTTGGAAGTAACGGAGGTTGGCGGGGATGGGGGCATTATCGCCGTAGCCGTCAATCACTTTTTTGATACGCGGATAAAGTACCTTGTCTACAATGGGTTCTTTTTCGTCGTTGGTGCTACACAAAATAAACTGCCGCATTCCGCCCTTTTCTACGTTCAGTTTCAGCACAGCGTGTCCTGTCGTTCCCGAGCCGGCAAAGAAGTCGAGGATAATTGCGTCTTCATTATTTTTTGTTGCCATTAATACTAAATATTCGATCAAACTAACTGGCTTAGCGTACTTAAAAACTTCATTGTCCCCAGTTAAACCAAAAATCTGTTTTATTTCTTCATTTGCATCTTCATTTGTGCCAACGCCAACAACATCATTTATTAAAGTTGATGGCCTTTTTGTTTTATCGGCTTGATCCCAGCGTAAAACATTAAACCCAAAACCGAGAGAATTAATTGCAATTCTAGTTCCTTTAGATATCTCATCATCTAACATGGATTGTGTCCAAACATATCTACCCGTAATTTTGAAATCATTAAGGATTTTTCCATCTTTTACTACAATATTATTTTCTAGTTTAACTTGAGTGCCACCATTACCGTATACACCTTTTATATACTTTCCATCAGGAATAGTCGTTTCAACTACCATGGCTTTCAAAGAAAGCGTTTTGGGTGAATTTGTTCTTTTCAAAAGCGGTTGCCATTTATCTTTATAAGCTTCTTCTCCAAATAGCTCAATTTTATTCTTCTTTTTATAGGCAATAACATACTCTGTCATTTTTCTGATCTCATCTGAAAGATGGCTCCCTTTTTTCTTTCTAACCCAGGTGAAATTCGCAATAAAATTCTCCTCCCCAAATATCTGATCGCAGAGGAGGCGGAGGTGTGCTTGCTCGTTGTCGTCAATAGAGATAAATATCACACCCGTCTCGGTAAGGAGGTTTTTTGCAAGGCGCAGACGGTGTGCCATAAACGAGAGCCATTTGCTGTGGCGAAATGAGTCCTCTTTGTCGACAAAACGATCGTTGTAGATAAAATCCTTGTTGCCAGTGTTGTAAGGCGGATCAATGTAGATGAGGTCAATCTTGCCCGCGTGGGTGTAGTTGAGAACGGAGAGTGCGTGGTAATTGTCGCCCTCTATAATCAAGTGAGTCGGGTCGGTTTCTTTTCCTTTTCGTATTTTATTTT
>VGJO01000009.1 GCA_016867415.1 Candidatus Harrisonbacteria bacterium | reverse complement strand
TTAAAGGAGTTGTCATCGCTTGTATTTGGAAGACCGCGGATTGAGGTCGAAGATGAGATTATGAATAAATATGCTAGCATGAAAGGATAATAAGCCATGGGAAAATTATTAGAAAAATTAATTGCAGTGATTGAGTTCACGATTAGAAAAGCTGATATATATTTCAAGGCTGGTTGTAACTGATCTTGCGGCTAAAAATGTTTTGCGAACCATCGAACAGCAATTGGCCAAGCCACTTGGTTGTAAAGAAGTGCTTACCGCTTCACAGCATGCCGGCAGATCCAATTACGGGGCTGAATATGAAAACACCGACAGGGAATATTTGAGATTAAGAGCTATAAAAAATAAATCGGGCGATGAACCAGAACAACATACCTACGACGATATTGGTTTGATTGCGGTTGACGCCAAGGAAGGACACGTACAGAATTTTCAAGTTGTAAATCGGTGGGCAAAGACAGGCAAACATATTTTACGCAAAGCAGTATCTTGAAACTAAAATGCCCGGGTTTACCCGGGCATTTTAAGTTACAAATATCATGAGGTATTTATTTATCTTTCTTTTCTTTGCTCCCCTCTTCAAATGTTTTGATTGTAGTTCGAATTTTTGACCACATTGCAAATCCGTCAACTGATGCTTTTGTCACGCCACTAATTTTATCACTGATGGTGTCTAATTTTGACAGAGTTGGTAGAGGATCTTGACCAGCGAGCACTCTCATCTTTGCAACATCATGCAGGCCGTGCATTCTCGTAGTAGGGCCGATGCCAGAATGGGATTCAAACCCTCCGATATAATTCATATATCTTGCTTCAGCTTGCTGTAGCATCTCCGATGGATCACCGCCGCTCGCTAATTCTGCCAACGCGATCGTTGAATATCTTTCCCCTGCTCTCTGCGCCATATAATAATCTTTGTTGCCGATATTTTCTGAGGCTTCTTTCGCTAATCTCAATGCTTCTTGCGCTTTCTCTTTGTCGCCCGCCCTCTCAAATACAGAAGCAATTAAGGCAAAATGTGACGATCTTCTACTTTCTTCTTCTATCCACTGATGCTCGTATTGATTATTATTTTGGCTCTTTAATAAATCTCCATATTCTTTTTTGGCCGCCTCAACTATTTGTTTTTTTGCATCTCCAAGCGAACGAATAAAATCCACGCTCATCGGCATGTGCGCTACGCGCGGACCCTCACCTTTGTAAAGATCTCTTCCTAGCGGAATGTCAGTAAAGATACCCGTGTCGAATTCAAAAAATTTATTGTCGGCATCTTTGAGATATTCAATTACAGAACCTTCTTTTAATTCTCCTTCGGGCAATTCAATTCTTTCCCCGGGGAATACCCTTGCATTAGAGGCACTGCCATCAAAATAATATGATCGGTATGATTCGTTCAATGCTTTATTATATTCTTCGACAATTTTCAAGTACTCACTGACCCGAGGATTTTTTATTTTTTCTTGCCGTTCTTTGTTTTTGAATTCTTTGTATACTTCGTGGAGCCGGCCTTTTGCTTGAGGAAGTCCGGCATACCAGACCAGTTTGTCATCTACTTCCTTAGAAAATTCTTCTGGCGAAGAAAAATCTTTTTTATCATGTCTAAAATAATCTTCGAGCGTCGTCGGGTATTGAGTGCTAAATTCTGGACACATAGTCCCAGTGCGTATGCGAGATGATAAATTAGAGAATCCCATAACACTGGCCAGTCTTCCGAGATCGGCACATTCGTCACAGACGCAGCCACCAGTGTGTTCCTGATGTTCGTTAATTTTTCTAACGCCGTTAAAAAGTGAATGTGCTTGGGCTATAACTTTCTCTGCGGTCGCCAAATCGCCTTCATATAAAGATACAAAAATTCTGTCTTGAACTTCGTTTAATATGCTACCTATTTTATCGGTACGCAGAGAAGAAATACCATAACCCGCTGGAGTCCGCTCGCTTGCGTATTTGGAAAATAAATCTGATTTTTTTAATTCTTCGTGAATGTTGGCAAGCCAGTTTTCCTCGTCCTTATCTTTGATTTTGTATTTCTCAACATTTGCTATATCTAGAACCCCAGCACGAATCTCTGCTTTTTGTTGCTCATTAATAAACCGTTCAGCGGTTTTTTCCTCTGGTAAAGTCTCCCTATTTTTATTTTCGAAAGATTCAGGCATATTTTTATATTTAGATCATATATCAATTAAAGAAATTACACAAGGAATCGTAAGGAGTCCAATACTCCACCATTACCCCTATTATCGCACAAAAATCTTTTTTCCGAAAGATCGCGAGGGCGACGTGAGAATTATTTGTTCATAATTCTTTTGCGTCGTCATCCCAGACTCGATCCAGGATCTCGTAGCCTAGCGAAGAACCAGCCCTTCTTTCACTATTGACAAAAATGCATATTATTATATATAATAGTAATAGAACATTATCAGGTGAGTCCGAGCGTCTACCGTCGTAGGCAGGTTGGATAAGCCACAAATGAAAGAAGGTCTGATCATGTCCGGCAAGAAAAACTCTTCCTCAGCTCTGGTGTCTGGTTTGGGAATGGCGATGGCCTTTATCCAAGTTCTGGTGAATGAAATCGTGGAAGCTGGTGGATTTGAAGAAATGCTTCATCCGCTCGCGAGCGATCATGGAAAAGGAGTCGTGAAAGAGTTGGCGAAAGTCATCGTCGGCAGTCAGTGGCAAGTGCCCCGCTCTCTTATTGAACGATTAGCGGTGCAAGAAAGTCAAAATGCCCACGGGGGAGATTATGTCGAAAATGACATGCGCTTCTTCTGGGATGTCATTAACTTGAGAAAGGTCTTTAGGATTCCTGTTATCCGCTTTTCAAATGAAGCAGGAGACAATCCTCCTATTCCGCCGGAAGTATTATCCCAGATCACTCAGAAAGTTGTTCAGTATCCTTTATTGATCGAGTGGAAAGGAGAGCCTTACGTTCTCGTCTCAATCACCGAGGATAACGGTCAGTTGGAAGTGGGGAAAGTCCCTGATTTCGAGATTAATTCACTCTCCATCGCTCCGGCCAAGTTCTTCGCTCTCGATCGCTAATCCGCGCGAAGTGCTAAACAAAAAACCATGTGGTTCGCTCCACATGGTTTTCTTTTTATTGTATTTTATGGTGGGCAGGGAGGGATTCGAACCCCCGTAGCCATAAAGGCGCGTGGTCTACAGCCACGTGTAATTGACCTCTCTACCACCTGCCCGGTGATTAGACGAAAATAGTATACTATTTTTTAGCTTTTCCGCAAACTTTTTTGACTATTCTTTATTTTATTTGCATACTTACCGAAAACGTAAAGGCGCGTGTAGCTCAGTGGTAGAGCGTTTCGTTGACATCGAAAAGGCCGGAGGTCCGATTCCTCCCACGTGCACAGAAATAAAATTGTAAAAGCATCATACTAAGAATCGCTTAGGATTTTTCAAGGAAATTTCGATTTTCTTTACGGGTACCAAACGGAGTATGCTAAAGAAGCCTGTGAGTATGGAGCGTAGTAAAAAAATCGAAAGTTATTGAAAAAGATAGGCGCTAAACTATGGAAGGCAGACTCCCGCAAATCATCTACGAAAGTAATGATTTCGTGGCTATTAATAAGCCCGCCGGCTTATTAACCCACTCCGACAAAAAGACAGAGGAATCTCTCGTCTCCTGGTTTCTTAAGCATTACCCAGAAATAAGCGGAGTAGGGGATGACCCGATTAACCGTCCCGGCATCGTCCACCGCCTTGATCGCGACACTTCGGGCGTTATTCTTGTAGCTAAAAATCAGCCCACCTTTGAATTCCTAAAAAAACAATTTCAAGATCATTCGATCCGTAAGACTTATCTCGCCCTCGTCTATGGCGCCCCTAAAGAGCCCCAAGGCACAATCGACCTCTCAATAGGCCTCAAAAGCGGCACCACCCGCCGTACCGTCCATGTGAAAAATGCCAAGCTCGTAAAGCCCGCCCTCACTCGCTACTCTCTCCTTCGTTCTTTTGATCTTCAGGGTCAGCCCGTCTCTCTTCTTAAAGTATCTCCTGAGACTGGTCGCACACACCAGATCCGCATTCACTTGAAAGCCATCGGCCTCCCCATAGTTGGCGACCCCCTCTATGGCCCCAAGAAGCCGATGATAAAGAGTCCACGCCTCTTCCTCCACGCCGACTCGATTGAGTTCACTGCACCCACGGGCGACCGCCTCACCCTCGCCTCCGACCTCCCCCCTGAATTAAAAAACTTTATTGAATAGTCACCTCCCCACTCTCCGCATGCACCTTATCAAAAAAATCCCTTGCTTTTTTTCGTAATCCCTCCTCAGATAATTGCAAAAATTTTCCCATTCCTTTTTCTAATTCATACCCATCTTCTATTTCAAAAAAACTCTTTGCGTAAGCGGAAGAAAGCCGTGCCGCTATCTTTGGCGTCATCTTGCCCCACTCTTCACCCTCTGGAAAGATCACCGATTGCAACCCCTGCTCATCAATCACTACCCGCGCCTCCTCTTTTTCTCCTAGAAAAATCCCGATTACAAAACCCACTTCCTCCTTCATCCCTGTTTCAATTTTCCCGAGGATTTCCTCAATCCCAAATATCCTTTCCCTAATTTCTTTATCTTCAAGAGTCTCTTTTGCTTCTCTTTGTTTGATCAGTATCGTCACAAGCTCCTGTGCGGTCTTTCTCGCCTCCTCTGCTTTTTCTAAAAGACCGCCGTTCTCTTGTAGTGCTAAAACAAAACTTTCCTCCTCAAGCACCAAAATTTCCTGTTTAAATTTTTCTGAGATCTTGCCTATCATTACTATTTTATTTACCCTCGCTCCCGCCTCGCTCCCAAATTGCTTCACCTCTTCCACCTGCTTTCCTAAAAAATTATCCTCTTTTAAGCTTTTGGTAAATCTTGCAATTGGCCCCCAAAAAGCCTCCTTGGCTTCCCGCTCCTCTTTCTCTATGAGTGTTTCTTTGAGATACGTCGGCAGTTTTTTATATTCCTGTAGCCCATACCCATAGAGACCAAGAAAGCCTAGGACTACTATTCCTAAAATGAAAGCCATAGTCTTCACGCCTTTATTATAATAAAAAACTCCCAAAATAGTTTTTTAGCGAGCCTGGGAGTTAAGAAGAGGCCGGAGGAGACTGATAGATTTTATCAGTCCGCGTCCTTCCCTGATCAAAAAAGATTAGAGAGGATGAGTCAATTTTTTCAAGCAGTCTCACACCTTTCCAATCAAAAAGAAAAAAACCAGAGAGAATCTCTCGTGAATTTTCACTTCTTGTCTTCTCTCTGGCTAAAAGGGGAGTGGATAAACAATGAAATCAATCCATTTTTTTAATGAACCTGTTTAAAATACTCTTATTTACAAAAAGTGTAAAATAAAAGCATAAAAAACCATCACTTATTGCAATCGAACATAAAGGGGATCCTTCCTAGGACTTTTATTCAGAGTATGAATAGATGAGCTCGGGAGTTTGCAAACTCATTGTTTTGCTAAGGACCTAATTTAAAATAACCAAATATTTATTTTTGTCAAGTAGCTATTGTCAACTCCCGAAAGGTATAGTATAATTCCCTCTACTTAAAGAAGATCTATGATCAGTAAAGAAATTCTAGAAAAGATCAAACCCGGCGCGGTCGTCCGCGTGACCGAGATTGTGAAGGAAGGAGCGAAGACTCGTGAGTCTCGCTTTCAGGGTATTGTCCTTGCCAGGAAGCACGGCAAAGAAATCGGCGCCACTTTTACCGTCCGCGGCGACGTGGCTATGATCGGCGTAGAAAAAGTCTACCCCATCAATTCCCCTATGATCGAAAAAGTAGAGATCATGAGCTCCCCCCGCAAAGTCTCCCGCTCTAAGCTCTACTACCTCCGCGATCTCTCTCCCAAAAAGATCCGCGAAAAACTATCCGCCCCCAAGAAATAAATAAAAAATTCCCTTATAAGGGAATTTTTTATTTATTCTGGTGTCTTTATTTTACCAAGCTCGCACCTATTTCCAAAATCGCTGAATGAATCGCCCCGCCACTGCCTCGCTCCGCTCGGCAA
>VGJO01000008.1 GCA_016867415.1 Candidatus Harrisonbacteria bacterium | reverse complement strand
GTGGAAATTAAGGATTGGAGATTGGTGTTTCCGGCGACGGTGAGGCCACCGGTCGTCGAGACATTGCCGAGAGTAGCCGAACTTGAAGCAGTGAAAGAATTCACAGCGAGAACTGAAGCGGTCGCGTTGGTAAGATAGGTGTTGGAATTAGCAATCAAATTTCCAGAGAGAGTGAGAGAGCTTCCTGTCTGAGCGCCAGTGACCACGAGGATATTTGATTGGAGAGTGCCAGAGACGGTGGCGTTGGTGGCACCCAGGTTGGTGGAGGTAGCGTTGGTGGCGTTGAGGGTAGTGGCAAAGAGATTGGTGGCGGTGGCAACAGAAAGAGTGGAGGTAGCGAGAGTAGAGGTGCCGGAGACCATCAGAGTACCACCAACTATAAGGCCAGAACTTGAAAAATTAGTACCGGAAGCACCGAGATTTAAAAGTGAATTAGCGAGAAAATCGATGGTGCCAGTCGAGGCGACAGTGAAGCGAGTAGAATTATTGGTAAAAAAACTTAAGCCATATGAATCAGTGGTGCCGAGAGTAAGGGTCGAACCAAATGAATTTCCGCCTTTAAAGAGAGTGTTGCTTAAAGTCGTCGAAGAAGTGAGAAGCGCCCAAGCAGCAGTAGAAGAATTAAAAACATAGAGATTATTATCACCGGTGTTGTAATAGACCTGACCGCCGGTCGCGCTTGAGGTAGCCGGGGTGGTGGAAGTGGCATAAATACCATAGGTCTTGTCAGAAACGATTGAGTAGCCAACGGAATTTATCGTCACGCGGGGAGACATCTCACCAGTACTATTAACATTTAGACCAAGATAATACTGACGATCAAAAGGAAGGGAGAGAGCAGTGGATGTCCCGATTGTAAGCGAGAAGTAACCGTTCGCAACGGTGATAGAGCTATGTGTTTCAGAAAAAAGCGCAGAGCCACCTGAAAGAGTATCATAGAGCTTCACCTGAAAGGAGTAGCTACCAGAAAGAGCATTACTTGAAGAATCAGAGAGAAATCCGGAATATCCAATAGTTTTTGGGACTTGTACAGCAAATACTGGAGAAGAAAAAATCGTTAATCCACCAAAAATCAGGGTGCAAAAAATAAGTATTATATAAAAAAATCGCATTGTGGAATGCACCTATTTATTTTAGTTTTTTTTTAGTGAAAAAAAAATGTGATTTTATCCACAAAAATGCACTTAAAATAAATATTTTTTCTTAATTGTCATGAATAACTTTATGCACAGAAAATGCACAGAAAAATCATTGATAATATGGGTCTCTATAGTTTATTTTAAAGTTTTTTAGGGCTCTGAAAAAATAAACTGCAGAGGTAATCTGGGGGTTTTTATATAAAAAAACCGCGATCCTTGAGGGAGGGTCGCGGTAGGGAGCAGAGTTCAGATCTGGGCGAATTGGAGAATCAGCCGACGCTGATCATCACTCGCAAGGCGTAAGAGAGCTTCGGCGGCCTCTTTAGCCAACTGTTCGGCCCGAGTACGGGCGCGAGAGAGTTTTTGCAAGAGCTGAATAGCCCGGGTCTTGAGTTGACCCTCGAAGATACTGACCAATTCTTCTAACCATTTTCCGCCGGAACGACGGAATTTGATAAGCCATTCAGCCACAAGATCAACGGGCTTGAGGGAAGCTTGTTTCATGAATATCTCCAGAAACTGAGGGGTTAATGTTCGGTGGGCTGACAATTCAGCCTCGTGTTTATATTATAGCAAACATTTTAACTAATGTCAATAAATAGCCGGGAACATGTCAATGAAGTAAGTAGAATAAGCCTTTTTAGAATATTTTTAAAGAAAAAAGATAAAGATTTTAAAATGCCGCCATAGGCAAAAATAAAGGAAGTCCCATAGATGAATACATTTCTACGGGATCTTCGCTTCGCTCCGATATTCCGGATCTGATCCGGGATGACAGCCGTCCTTCGGATAGCTGTTAAAGGGAGCCTAGGTCGAGGGTGTGATTGATTTTTATCTCCGAGACGAAATCAGCCATGTGACTGACGAGAATAATCGCACCTTGATACTCATTTAGGGCCTTTCCAATCACGGGAAGGTGACGAAAATTGATGTGATTGGTAGGCTCATCGAGGATTAAAAGATTGGGTTCCTGGAGGACAAAACGGGCAAAGCAGAGTAGACCTTTTTGCCCTTCAGAAAGAGATTCGATTTTGTTTCGGAGGAGCTCATCAGGAAGGAGAAATTGAGCGGCAACACTCCGAAGACGCTCATCACCACCACGCTTTGCGACATCTACCAAAGCTTCATAAACGGTCTTATTACCATCAAGTTCGGAAAAATCCTGGGAGTAATAGCCAATCTCAATAGCTTCATTAGGCTCCACGAGCGCCGAGTCCAACTTCCAAATCTTTTTGAGGAGAGTGGTCTTGCCAATGCCGTTTGGTCCAGTGAGAAAAAGAGTTTCAGTGCGCTTCAGGGAAATATCAACTGCTTTTTTTGTTTCTTTACCATTTTTGATAAGAGATACGGCTTTCAGCTTGATCACTGGACCGGTGTTTTCTTTGGCAGTGATGCGGAAACTATTGATGGTCTTATCCTCTTCACGCATATCAACAATCTGACTCTCCAGCTCCTCGATCGCTTCGCGCATTTTGCGGGCGACGTCACGCATATGACCACCTTTCTGGGCAAAGAAATTCATTTTGTCTTTACGGTCAGAGATTTCTTTTTCGAGCCGGACATTTTCTCGGCGCTCGCGCTCAATGCGCTCCGAAATATCCTCGACTACTTTGAGATAATTGCCGACATACTGCTCAATGGTCTTTTTATAGACATCGAGATAGAGCACCCCTTGGGTGAAGGAGTTTAAAAATTGAGCATCATGAGAAATGACAATGACCGTCTTGGAATACTGAATGAGGAAATTGGTGAGATGGCTAATCCCCTCTTTGTCGAGATTGTTAGTAGGCTCGTCAAGGAGGAGAATATCGGGATTTTGAATAAGAGCAAAAGCGAGGAGCAGACGGGCTTGTTCACCACCAGAGAATTCACTAATTTTTTTCTCCAGATTAGGCTTGAGATTGACTACGTCAAGGATCTTTTTCACTCGGGGTTCGAGATCATATATTTTTTCAGTGAAAGCACCAGCAAAAAAATCAAGCACGGTTTTATCAAGATCATCTTTTTTCACCACCTGGGAAGCGATACCTATGGTCGCTCCTTTTCGAATATGAATCGCTCCTTCTTCGAGAGGAAGCTCGCCTAAGATAAGTTTGAAAATAGTGCTTTTACCGGCGCCATTTTGGCCCATAAGAGTGATCTTGGCTCGATCACGGATGGCAAAACTGACTTCTTCGATAAGATTTCTTTTTCCGGAGTAGCCAAAAGTTACTTCACTAAATCTCACAATAACGTCACCTTGGTTTTGAGTGTTTTTGGCCATTTTTTATTTTTTCTTTTCCATTAATGAATTAAGAATTTTCTTCCACTGCTCGATTTGACCGTCATTCACTATTGAAAGAGGAAATGCGGATTTTTTCTTTTTAGCAAAGATTTTTTGGATTTCCTTTACACGATCTTCCGAAACTAGATCAGAACGACTGATTACGATGTACTCCGGCTTTTTTATAAGCACCGGATTATATTTTTTAAGCTCAGCTCTCACGGTTTCATAGTCAGCGATTGGGTCGGTACTACTTGCGTCTACAAAATGAAAGAGGATGAGAGTGCGTTCGATATGCCGGAGGAATTTGATCCCGAGACCCTTGCCCTCCGAAGCACCTTCGATGAGACCAGGAATATCAGCGAGAATAAGATCATAGTAGACACCAAGACTTGGGGAAAGAGTAGTGAAGGCGTAGTTACCTACTCGACTATCAGCCCGAGTGAAGGTATTTAAGAAACTTGATTTGCCAATATTAGGGAGACCAATGAGGCCAATGTCGGCGATCAACTTGAGCTCAAGACGGAGATCAGTAGCTTCACCAGGAAGACCTGGCTGAGACTCCTTTGGCGAGGTATTGCGGGAAGAGCGGAAGAGGAAATTTCCCTTGCCACCCTTACCACCTTCCACGACCACTACTTGTTCTCCGACTTTGGTAAGATCGAAGGTCTTTCCGGTCGTAAGATCCGTGACGAAGGTGCCGCGCGGGACTTTGAGGACAAGATCCGCGCCGTCGTTACCATCTCGGAAAGAAGGGCGCCCCCCATCGCCATCCTCGGCCTCAAAGACTTTTTTTGACTGGAAATGGCGAAGAGCGCCGATATCGGAGACAGCTTCAAGGATTACTCTTCCTCCCCGCCCGCCGCTGCCGCCTGTGGGGCCAAGAGACATTTTTATCTTTGAAAAAGCCACGGCACCGGGGCCGCCTTTTCCGGCAATTACTTTTATTTTTACCTCATCGATGAACATCTTCGCCTTATCTTTTTCCTTTATTACTTTGTCGCAAGCTCTATTTGATCGCGAATGTACCGATTATGTACATCTCCCTCCCAATTCTTGCTTGCTTCGCGTACTAAAGAAAAAATCCTAAGGCTTTTATGCAAGCTATGTTTTTACGAGAGCTTCCTTTTTTATATGTTAATCGGAAATTTTATTTTAACCCAAATTTTCCTTTAGAGCAATTAATATTATTGTCTTTCTTGGATGAAAAATAGCATAGTAGCCTTCGATTACACCTTGATTTCGATCACTATTCTCTTTTTGGCAGTAAGATCAGAGCAGAATTAGAAGCCAAGTGAAGATTCTAATTAAGAAGGCGGCCCACTGGCGAAGAGAAAGAGAAAAACCCACTGACCCAAGCCAGCCACCTTACTGAAAAAAATGACCGATGTAAAAATGCCAGACATTTTTTATCAAAGAAAAAACCGCGGTGAAGCGGTTTTTTCTTTTTGAGCACCGATTAGTATCGGTTATCGCGGAATGAGCCGCGGCGGTCGCCATTGTTTTCTGGCGGTCGCGCTTCGCTCACTCTCACGTCTCGTCCGTCAAGATTTTTGCCATCCATCGCATTGATAGCGGCCTGAGCTTCCTCTTCGGAGCTCATCTCAACGAAACCGAATCCCTTTGACCGGCCGGACATTTTGTCCATGATCACGGTCGCTGACTCTACCTTGCCGAAAGCGGCAAAAGCGTCAGAGAGAGACTCGTTGGTAGTGCTGTAGGAAAGATTTCCCACATACAACTTCTTAGCCATAGTTTCCTTAGAGAATAAGGTATTTTTCGACTTCTTTGCTATTGATCCTTCTTTCTCTCCCGGCAATCTCTTATGAAGATTCCCACGGAAACAAAACAAGAACATTATAAGTATCTCATATTTAGATAAAGAAAGCAACTATTTTTTACTCATAGTAGAAAGAGATAAACTAAAATCTGATAATATTTAGAGAATTATAAAAGGGAATGATTATTTATATTTATTGAGAGGGTCTTATTATGAAAGAAATTTTTTGGCGATTTGATTGGCTTTCTTTGATAATTATTTCCTTTTTTACTCGGATTATTCCTTTTTTCCTGCATGGAAGCCATCCTCTTGGTTATGATATGGGCTTTTATCGCCACTATTCTGCTCAATCTTTTTCCTCTTTTCCTAATACACCAACTACTGGACTAGCTTCAACCGATTTTTTCCCCCGATTATTACTAGATAGTTTACGGATTTTTATTTCAAATCCCGATATTATAATTCACCTTGGATTAATTATTGCTTTTTTATTCGCTACTCTAGGATTTCGATTTTTTCTTAGTCAGTACGCAGGACGGGAAGTAGCTTTTTTGGGTGGACTTCTTTTTATATTTTCACCAGTGCAATATGTGGGTTATTGGTTTTTTTTACTAAAAAATTATGTGGCTTTAGCAGGTTTGTTTTTTTCTTTTGCTTTTTTAAAAGATATTGAGGATAAAAAAGATCTTTATTCAAAATTATTTTTTATCGCGTCTTTTTTCTTTGTTCTACTATCTCAAACGACGACAAGTATTTTAGGGGTAATGGTTTTTTGTATTTATTTTTCCTTTCAAATTACTCGAGGCCGCGCTATAACAAAAACTTTCTTTCTTTTATTTTCTTCTTTATCTTTAGGTTTATTATTTTTCTTTCGCCCCACTTTATTTACTAAAATAATAACCTTTCAACCAACGGCTATTTTTCTTGAGTGGCCAGAATATCTCTCTTTGGCCTATCCTTCAATTTTTTTATTTTTTAGCGGTTTTTTCTATTTCCATAAAAAAGTTTTTTTTCAATATTTTTTACCTACTATATTTCTTTTTGTTGTTTTATTATTATCTCTTCTTGAACTACCTTTTTATCAAAGACTCTTTTTATTTCTTGATATAAGTATTTTATTCTTTGATGCGGTTATTTTAATTTTTTTTATAAGAAACTATTCTTTTTTTTCAAAACGATTACAGATAGGAACTATTTTTGTAGCAGCTATTTTTACGGGATTTTTTTTGGGAAAGTTTTTATCAACTATAGCTTTTTACCATCCGCTCATAACTCCAAATGAAACTGTGGAGATGCAAAAAAATAATTCCTTAACAGAGAAAGAAGCTACTATTCTCACCACTTCGGACTATATGCCATTTGTGTATGGTTTTAGCAGTCGAAATGTTTTCGCTCCAGGACTTCGGGAATATAAATATAATCTTGAAGATTGGGAAAAGTTTTGGTTTGAAATGACTAAGAAGGAAAAAATACAATTCTTATCAGTCTTTCCTCGACCACTCTACTTCTTTACGGATCCTAAAAGCGATGAGAACTTTTTGGAGGCAGAGTGCGTAGTGAAGAAAAGTCAGTATTTATCAGAGTTCGGGTGCAAATAAAAACCGGCAGTTTGCCGGTTTTTATTTTTCTTATTTTATATTCATTAAAGATTTTACGTATTTAGTAAGATAGTAGCGTGCGGATGCTTGGATGGTACCAAAGGATTGCTCATAACTTTGACATTTACCGAGTTTCTGAATAAGACCCATAGTTTTTGAATATCCGTACCCTGTAGTAATGCCGTCAACAACATTTAATTTTGTATTTATATTATCACCATAGATACAATATGAGCTTCTTATCTTCCCATTATTAGTGAAATATCCATTACTCTGACAGAGATATACTTTTTCAAGATTAGGGTTCAGGCAATTAATATTTAGCGTAATTGGTTTTCCATAACTGTTAAAAACGGAATAATTCATGCAGTAGCCATACCCAAAACCATTTATTTTATTTCTAGCGTAACTATCTTTTTTAAGACCGTACCCGTAGCCAATTTTTATTGTACCAGTACTATAATCAGTGGTGCAATTATAGACAGTTTTAAAATTGGGTTTTAACGAACCTTTTTGGGCGGTATTATTAAGAAAATCTACAAAATCTCGGCTATTAGGATCGGAAGCTTGGCTAAAAGGATTATTACTGGTGACCAAATATAAAGCGAATACCCCAATCACGATAAACATAACAAACGGAAGTAACGATTGGGGGCGTTTCTTTCTATTGTTCATATCTTTTAAATATAGGACTATTTTCCTTTTTTCAGAAAGAAAGTTATCAACAGTTATTCTGAAAGAAGAGTGCGGCGGTGTTTGCGACGATAGGTACTAATCGCAAAGCGGTGGGCTTCGTCGCGAACTCTGATGAGGGTTTCAAGGGTGGAGAAGGCGGGAATATCGCCGCCGATGAGATCATTTTTTTTACGATCGGGGCCTTTGGCGAGACCTAGAACAGGGATTTTGAGGCCCGCAGCTCTCACCGCTTCGAGGGCAATTCCCACTTGGGCCGCTCCCCCATCAATCAATATGAGGTCGGGGAAGCGCCACTCTGAGTGGCGGAGGCGACGATCGAGTGTCTCCCTCATCATAGCGACGTCGTTACTCCCTATGACACTCTTGATCCCAAAAGTCCGATGCTCATCTCTGTTTACTATACCGTTTTCAAAAACGACCATCACACCAACGGCATTTGTGCCGCTGATATTTGAAATATCATAGCCCTCAATGCGGATGCCGGTTTGTTTGGCATCCCCCACGAGATCATCTTCTTTGATGAGAGAGACGTCGTTTACGTGCTCAAGAGCGAATATTTTTTTCCGAAAACTTTCGGCTCGTTCGAAATCAAGATTTTTGGCGGCAGTAGCCATTTCTTTTTTTAGATTACGGATGAGAGATTTAGTTTTGCCGGAAAAGATGAGGCGGTAGCCCCTGATAATTTTTTTATACTCGCGTTCACTAATTGCGGCCGCGCACGGGCCGGGGCAGAGACCGACACCATAGTTGAAGCAAGGACGCTTAGGAAGCTCAAGGCTATCACCCATTAGGTCACAGACAGGGAGGATTCGACGGAGGAGAACGAGCGCCTCACGGATCGCTCCGCCTTGGACGAAGGGACCATAGTACTCACCTCTGGGTATCCGGTCTTTGCCGCGGACGAGACGAAGCCGAGGAAAATGCTCACGAGTGATCTCAACGAAGAGAAAACTTTTATCATCTTTTTCGAGAATATTGTATTTAGGAGCATGTTTTTTGATAAGCGCGGCTTCGAGCACGAGTGCCTCGAGGGCGGAATTAGTCCGCTCGATATCAATTCGGTGAATTTCTTTGACGAGATTTTCGATCCGGGCATCATGCGGGCGAGTGAAGTAGGAGGTGACGCGGCGATTCAAATTAACGGCTTTGCCGACGTATATAATGACGCCTTCAGAGTTTTTCATGAGATAGCAGCCGGGTTCGGACGGAATGTTTTTTATTTTCTCCTTCCAGGGAAATACTTGCGACATGAGATTTACATAATCTCATGTTTCTTTTTTTTCGTCTACTTAACTAATCGACGGCCGTCGATTAGTTAAGTAGACAGATTTTTTATTTAATCAATACAACTAATTTACGACCGTAAATTAGTTGTATTGATTTTTATTATTCTTTTAATAGATAGTGCCTTGAGTGTCTCTCGGCAGACCCTCCTTCCACCTCTCCGCTTCCTTTAGCTCGATGACGAGCTTATCAATATATTCCTGGGTCTTTTGAAGTTTACTATAGCTATCTATGGTGTAAGTGTCTTTGTTAAAGAAGAAGCCGCGAGTGCAGGTGGGCATAACTTGCACGGCAGGTAGTGACAGGCTCATCGGCGGCGAGGCTTGCGGTAGGAAGAAAGATAAAAAACACACTCCCAATAAAAACGGTGAGGATATGAAAAAACCGCACTTGAGCCATACTCTTTTAAGTATAGCGCAATGCGGTTTGAGTTTCTGTGCAGAAATAACTCACATGGTAGCAAGAGAGATCCCGCCCATGCAGATGAGCTCATTCTTCCCGTCCATAACAAGCTCATCCCGGAGCTCATGGATGATCTCGACGAAATCTCCACCGACGTTCCGACCGCGGATGCGGTGGACAAGGGTGAGACCTTCATTTTTCGTCTGCACGAGAGCCTCAAAGGCATCGGGGTTTTGGAGAAACTTTTGTCTCTCCGACTCCTTTAAGAGCGCCCGGTGCTCGGTAGAGCGAAACGGAATCGGCTCGCCGCCGAAATAGACGAAACCGTCTTTGGGGGCCGTGGCGCCAAATTTTTTGGCCTCCGGCCCAGAAAGGGCGAAGCATTCATCTTGACGGGGATCGTCTTCATGAAATTTGATTCCTTGGTAAAAACTTTCCGAGGAAGCAATGCGAACCTCTCGGCCATTGTCACCATTCATCACATATGGAGTGGGGGCAAAGCGAGAAAGAATCTGTCCTCGCCAATCACGGGAGCGGGAATAGATATTGAGTTCAGGCATGACGTGGTCCTTACGTGTAAAAGATCAGGTTTTCAATACTTTATTGTTTTATAATAATGTATATAATAATGTCAATAGGTATATATTGACATTGTTATATATTTTGTGCTATGATTATAATTGTTACGGTGCAACTTTACATATTTCTTCAAGAAACAGTTCATAAGGGCAAAATCATGACGACGATGATTGGCGATGATCGGCTGACGGAGCTCGCGCTCCAAGCTTGGGATCGATTTCAGACAGAGATGGCGCGGGACGCGGAGCGGAAATGGAGCCGGGCGAAAGGCCAGCTTATCTTGACTCGGCGGCGGACGGAAAAGCATCTTCAGAGTCCGCTTAAGCGACTGGAGGCGCGCGGGATTATCTGCGAGCTTGTGCCAGGGATGACCCGCGAGGAATTTGACCGGGTGTTTACGGAGGAGATGGTGCGCTAGATAGCGACTACCGTCAATTCAAAACCGCCGAAATTTCGGCGGTTTTTTTATAAAAGTTTTTTAAGGTATTTGCCGGTCATAGAGGTGGCTTTGCGGGCAATTTCTTCGGGAGTGCCCTCGGCGACGATCTCACCCCCTTTCACTCCCCCATCGGGACCAAGGTCGATAATCCAGTCGGCGGTCTTGATCACATCAAGATTGTGTTCAATCAGGACTACTGAATTGCCACGATCGACAAGCCGATTTAAGACCTCAAGGAGGCGCTCAACATCTTTAAAGTGGAGACCAGTGGTCGGTTCATCGAGGAGGTAGAGTGTGCGGCGAGTGTCGCGCTTGCCGAGCTCGGCGGCGAGCTTTACCCGCTGGGCTTCGCCGCCAGAGAGCGTAGTGGCGGATTGACCGAGCTTCAAGTAATCAAGGCCGACTTCGTTTAGCACTCGGAGACGATCAGCGACCCAGGGAATCTCTTTGAAAAACTCGGCGGCCTCGCCAATAGGCATTTGCAGAATGTCATAAATATTTTTGTCTTGATACTCGACGGCAAGGGTCTCGCGATCAAAGCGCTTGCCCCGACAAACCTCGCACTCGACCTCGACCGCGGGGAGGAAGTGCATCTCAATCTCAAGATAGCCATACCCTCCACAATTTTCACAGCGACCGCCGGGGACATTGAAGCTGAAGCGGCCGGGCCCGTAGCCGCGGACTTTGGCATCAGGGGTGGAGGCAAAGAGCTCACGAATGTAGGTCCAGGCGCCGACGTAGGTGGCAGGATTGGAGCGAGGGGTGCGGCCGATGGCTGATTGATCAACGCTCACCACGCGATTCACATACTCGGTGCCAAAGATCTTGTCGTGAGCGCCGACTTTATAATCCGCGCCATTGAAGCGATTGGCGAGATCTTTGTAGAGGACATCATAGAGAAGGGTGGATTTGCCGGAGCCCGAGACACCAGTCAACGCCACAAAGCGACCGAGGGGAATTTTGACATCGATATTTTTCAAATTGTTTTCGTGGACGTTTTTGAGTGTAAGGTAGGGCATGTCTTTCATAACCCGGCGGCGTTCATCGGGGACCTCAATCTTGCGCTCACCACGGAGGAAGTCGAGAGTAAGAGATTTTTGCTTCTTATCTTTCAAGATATCGGGGAGAGCGCCGATCGCGACTACTTCCCCACCGCGGACTCCGGCTTCAGGACCAACGTCGACCAAAAAATCAGCGGCATGGATCGTGTCTTCGTCATGCTCGACGACAATGACGGTATTGCCGAGATCCCGAAGACGCTTTAAGGTATCGATTAATTTTTCGTTATCCCGCTGATGGAGACCGATGGTGGGTTCATCAAGAATATACAGCGTGCCCACGAGGTGAGAGCCGATCTGGGAAGCGAGGCGGATACGCTGAGCTTCACCGCCGGAGAGCGTGCCGGAGCGGCGGTCGAGGGAGAGATAGTCAAGGCCGACATCGAAAAGGAAGCGGAGGCGATTAGTGATCTCTTTTAGAATATTTTCGGCGACAAGCCACTGGCTAGATTTTTTGGCATCAAAATCTTTTAAGAGAGCGAGGCCATAAGAGTCAAAAAAGTTGCGGGCATCTATGACGGAGAGAGCTACTACCTCGGCGATGTTTTTGCCGCTTATAAGAACCGAGAGAGCGGCGGGGCGGAGACGGGCGCCGCGACAAGCGGGACAAACTTTTTCAGAAAAAGCGGCTTCAGTACCAAGACCGCCGCAGGTCTCGCAGCAACCAAAAGGACTGTTGAAAGAGAAGAGGCGGGGCTCGATCTCAGGGAAGCTCGTGCCGTCATTGGGGCAGGTAAACTTGGCGGAGAAGGAGACTTCTTTGCCGCCCACAATGAAGGTCACCACATCATTGCCGTACTTCAAGGCGGACTCGACGGCTTCGGCGAGGCGAGTGCGATTGTCAGATTCGGTATAGTCGATCACGCTTGGGAGGCGGTCGACGACGAGGTCGATATTGTGCGCTTTATTTTTAGAAAGCTCGATGCGCTCGCGAAGAGAGTGAAAAGTACCATCAACGCGGACCTCGAAGAAACCCGAGTTTAGAAGATCATAGAGCTTCTGGTAGTGCTCGCCTTTGCGACCGCGGACGATGGGAGCGAGGACGAGGTAACTGCCTTTATTTTCATGCTCTTTAAAAAGGGCAATGGCGAGGTCGACAATTTCTTCTTTAGTGAGCTTTTTGATCTCGTGACCACACTCAGGGCAGTGAGGCGAACCAAGGCGGGCAAAGAGGACGCGGAGATAATCATAGATCTCAGTGATGGTAGCGACCGTCGAGCGGGGGTTACTACTATGACTTTTCTGGTCGATAGAAATGCTGGGAGAGAGACCTTCGATCTCGTCGACATCGGGTTTATCTATTTTAGACAAGAATTGGCGCGCGTAGGAAGAGAGAGACTCAATGTAGCGGCGCTGGCCTTCAGCAAAGATGGTGTCGAAGGCAAGGGAGGATTTGCCGGAGCCGGAAAGGCCCGTAAAGACGACAAGTTTGTCTCGAGGGATTTCCAGAGAAACGTTTTTGAGATTGTGTTCGCGGGCGCCTTTGATTCGAATCTTGTCTTTCATAGGAAATAGGAAAGAGAATTAATAGATTATAGTAGCACTTTTTTAGGAGAAAGGGAATGGCTGGTTGAAAGAAGCCTCTGTCCTTTTTGGACACATGAAAGCTCCGGCGAGTTTTCATTCAGGCTTCGGAGAAAATTTTTTGTAGTGATATTTTTGGGAAAAAAGAAGAAAAAATATCACCACAAAAAAACCGTGCTTTTCTCCTGTAGAAGGTCCAAAAAGGACAGGGGCTTCTTTCTTGTTAATGGGACGTTTGGGAGGAAATGATTAGAGAGAAGAGGGAGAGAGAAGGAATGAGTAAACAATCTTTGATTGTTTTCCTGATTACTCTAATCAGGACTTTTTTTGAGTACAAAAAAAGTACTCATTCCTTTGGTGAGACCTTCGCTACGCTCCGGTCTTTTATTTTTAGAAAGAGAAAGCTCCGCGGAAGCGCAAAGCTAATAAGAGACAAAGAGCTAGAAGGCTAGTTTCCGTTTTGATTTTTCTGGAATGCTGAACAGCCAAACAAAATCGTCTGTCCAACGACGGCCAAGAGAACAATTCGTTTGATCGAGGCGAAGACAATGTCCACCACCGATAATTTTAATTAAGAAAAAATAGCCTTTCTTTAAGAGAAAGGATTGTTTACATAGTTAATTGAAAGTGGTCATTAGCTGGTTGGTTAAGGTACTGCAGGCGAAGGGTGGGGCCAACTTCGGCAGGACAAATATCGAGACCCAGGAGATGTGCCCGAGCGTAAATTTTACTGGTGCTCGCAACACCAGTAAATCCCCAGTGTTTATCCAAACGAAGAATGAGGCTTATTTCTTTATTTTCCGCGGAACAGGGAATATCAACTCTTACCAACATCCAATCCGCCCAGCCAGAGATATCTTCCATACCACTACTTTTCCTTTTTCAGAGCTTGAGCATAGTTGAATGCTGAGAAGTAAAGGCCGAGAATTTTTTTCTAGGGAGTAAAATCTAAATCGATTGCGGAAAGATCAGGCATCTCAGCTCCATTTTCCCAAAAACTGATTAATTCTTGAGCGACTCTTTTGAGATTCTGGAAGATCCAGCTAATGAATTCTGAGTCGACATTTTTGCAAAAAGGTCACAGATAATTTATATAGAAAGAGTTCGTTGATAACTTTTGGATAGATTTTTTTAACCTCTAGAAAGGAGATGGGTTATGGGATTACTCAAAAGACCAATGGAAGAGTTGAGAGGTGGGGCGGTTTTTAATTCGGGAGACTTACAAAGAATTTCTGATGGCAAAGTAAGAACGCTAAGTGGCTGGATTCAGGAAATATTAGGGAAACAGGAAAAAGGCAAAATGAGAAAACGATGGGTCTCGCGTAAAGATCTTCTCGCCTTCTTTCTTCAAGATGCAAAGGTGAAAATTATACTTTTCCTTCTCGGTATCTCACATAGAGAAAAAAAACTGATCCTCTGCCCAAAGGGTATGGCGGAAAACATTGCTGCCGAATTCCCGCAATATGATGTCGAGGAAACAGAAACCGCGTTTGAACTGGGGGCAAAAATTCGAGATCCAAGACTCGTACTTATTGTGAAAGGAGGCGGGCTTCCAAGCCCTGATGAGATTCATAAAGAACGGGTGGGGATCCCAGTCATTTTGGTAACCAAAGGAATAGAAATATCTATCGAATATCGCGAGGATCAAACAACCGGAGATCTGCAACTCAATAAGAACGAAATCAGTGGATATGCCGCTCAAGTCACGGTGATGGAAGAGAATACGGATCAGGGGTTCGCAAGACTCTTTGATACAATTAACTTCGTTCTCTCAAAACAATCTCCAGATTAGAAAGCGGCATGGGTATGAGGTTAATCTGCGACCTAATTTTGAAAAAGAGGAAAAATTTATCTCTCCTCTTGTAAGGTATAAAGTCACTCTTTACTTGCCTTCATCATAAGGAAAATACAGGAGAAGACCGCTGGAAGTTTCGGCGGTTTTTTTTATAGGAAAGATTTGTCTTTTTCTTTCTTTAAAAGAAGGAGAAGGAGAAAAACGAAACCGATCACTAAAAAAGGAACAAGGAGGAGATAGATTTTTTTAGGATTGTTTTTTATCCAAGAAGCGCCTCCATCGACACTCTGAAATCTTTTGGAAAGAAATTTACCAATAAGGAAAAGGAGTCACACGATTACCCCGATGACAATCAAAGGAATCACGAGGCCAATACCGGACATTCCGAGTATGTAAGCGATATGCATAGAATTTTCATACTATTATGATCAAGTTCACATTTTAATACCGCATATAAAAAACCACTTAGCTTTTTGGGAGACTAAGTGGTTGAGGGGCGGGTGATGAGAGGATTTCTTTAGAGGTCGTGGCAGAGAGGGCGGTGATCAGAGGAGTCGCTGTCCGGGAGAGTAAAAACTTTCCCCAATCCTAGTTGCCGGCGGAGAGCGATGATTTGTTGGCAAATCTCCAAACTTCCTGGATCACTCATGATTTCTTCGAGTTTGAGACGCTGGTCGCGCTCTTTCCTCACCTCGCCTTCCAGGCGCTTCTTCTCGGCGCTAAAAATGGCGCAGGAGACCAAAAGAAGAATGCTGGAGGTGAAAGCGACGAAGATAGGAAACCAATACATAATATAGAGGAGCATGGCGTCCTTTCCATTTTTTAAAGGAACGAGAGTGAGTCCGTCTTGTGACTCTTCCTATATTAGAAGCATAAAGGAAGTGAGTAGGTCAATTATCGACGCTTGAGAACGCGGGATTTTTTAGAAGACTCTTTAGAAGGAGAGGTGGGAGAGGAGGTATTTAAGCGGTCGGATTTTTTTAGTTTGTCGAGTTCTTCTCCTAGGAGGCGAAGCTCGTCGCGGAGGATGGCAGCCACTTCAAAGTCGAGGACTTTGGCGGCATCCTTCATTTCTTTTTGCTTTTCTTTGATGGCCCGCTCGAGGGTCTTTATCGAACGACTTTCAAGGATAGGCTTTAGCTCAAGATTGGTAGTGGAGGAGAGGGAGAGAGTGTCGATGATTTCTTTTTTGATTGTCTGCGGAGTGATACCGTGCTGTTTATTATACGCAATCTGGAGAGTGCGGCGGCGAGTGGTCTCGTCGATCGCCCGCTTCATACTTCCGGTAATATGGTCGGCATACATCAAGACTTCACCTGAGACATTGCGAGCGGCACGACCGATGGTCTGGATGAGCGAGGTCTCACTTCGCAAGAAGCCTTCCTTATCAGCGTCGAGAATAGCTACGAGGGACACCTCGGGAAGATCAAGACCCTCGCGGAGGAGATTGACGCCAACCAATACTTCAAACTCCCCTTTCCTAAGACTTGTGAGAATTTTTACCCGATCAAGGGTCTTTACGTCACTGTGAAGATAAGTGACTTTGAGACCTTTATCTTCGAGAAAATGAGAGAGGTCTTCGGCCATTTTTTTGGTAAGGGTGGTCACAAGAACACGGTCACCATTTTTCACCCGCTCTTCTACTCGAGGGATGAGGTCGGTGACTTGGGTGCGGGCAGGAAGGACAGTGATCAAGGGATCGACGAGACCGGTGGGGCGGATGATCGCCTCGACAGTATGATCTTTGCCACTCAGCTCCCGCTCGTAGGGGCCGGGAGTAGCAGAGACAAAGATAGTTTGGCCGATGCGAGAATTGAATTCTTCAAAGCGGAGGGGGCGATTATCGGCGGCGGAGGGGAGACGGAAACCATATTCGATTAAGTTACGCTTGCGGGCCGCATCCCCGGCGTACATGCCTTGGAGCTGGGGTACGGTGACGTGAGACTCATCGATCACCGTCACAAAATCTTTGGGAAAATAGTCGAGAAGGGTGGCCCCGGGCTCACCGGGAGCACGTCCGGAGAGATGACGAGAATAATTTTCGATGCCATTGCAGTAGCCGATCTCGCGGATCATAGCGATATCAAAATTGGTACGGCGCTCGAGGCGCTCGGCCTCAAGATATTTTTTTTCCTGCTCAAAAAATATGAGCTGGTCTTTGAGCTCTTTTTGAATGGCAATCACGGCGGTATCGCGAGCCTTGGCCTCGGTGATGAAGTGCTTCGCCGGAGCGATAAAGAGCTCGGAAAGCGATGGGGTGTGGCCTGGGACAAAGCCTTCCACCGGATCAACTTCGTAGATGGATTTTATTTCACCATCCTTCACTTCAAGATCGTAGATGAGCTCGCGGTCCTGCGGCATGATCGACCAGAGATCACCCCGGAGGCGGAAGGTGCCGCGGGCGAGGCTCGCGGTCGTGCGGGTGAATTGGAGCTCAATTAACTTTTTCATGAGGGCGGCGCGGTCGAGCTTGTCCCCCACCTTAAATTTTAAAATATTAGCGGCGTAGGACTCGGGCGTGCCGAGGCCGTAAATGCAGGAGACAGAGGCGACGATAATGACGTCTCGGCGAGTGAGGAGAGCGGTCGTCGCTGCATGGCGGAGCTTGTCGATCTCCTCGTTGATCATCGCTTCCTTCGCAATATAGGTGTCGGAGGTAGGGATATAGGCTTCCGGTTGGTAGTAATCATAGTAGGAGACGAAGTAGTGGACAGCTGAGTCGGGGAAATAGGAGCGCAGCTCGTTGCAGAGCTGGGCGGCGAGGGTCTTGTTGTGAGCGATCACGAGGGCGGGACGGCCGGTCTTTGCGATCACGTTTGCGATCATGAAGGTCTTGCCGGAGCCTGTGACGCCGAGGAGAGTTTGATTACGGGTGCCGGAATTAAGGCCATTTACTAGAGAAGAAATGGCTTGGGGTTGATCGCCGGCGGGGGTGTTTTGAGAAATGAGGTGGAAGGAAGACATAAAGAATGTAACGTATTAGTGTAGTATTTTTTGAGAAGAAAGGAAAGGATTTATTAGTATATTAGATTAGATTTAGAAAATTCTTTTCCCCTACCGTGACACATAAAAAATTCCTGCGAATTTTTTATTCTGTCCCCGAAAAGAATTTTTGTGGTGATGTATTAAGGACAGGGAAGACAATGCATCACCACAAAAAACCAAGCTTCTTTTCTGCGGACGGTTACTTTAGGGAAAAAGATTTTTCTTTTGTAGCGCAAAGATTGAGTGAGATAAAAAATACAAGGGGAGTTGGTCGCGTAAAAGAAGCTCTGAGGACAGGGCTTCTCACGCGATTTTCAATAAGCCATCACTGCGCTCTAGCCTTTTTATTAAAATAGTTAAAATGAATAAGATATATTTTTTATAATGATTGTTCGAATAGGATGTCTTGTTGTTTTTTTTCTTTCTCATTTTTTCATTACTGAAGCAGCTGTTGGTCTGCAAGATAACACTATAAATCTTCAAGAAGACGAGGTTTTTGTTCAAGGAAAAATTCAAAAATAGTTTTAAATAAAAATCCCCTGGCTGGATAGTGCAGGGGGAGGAAGAACAGGAGGAGTATGTAGCCAGTTTTTTTTAACGGCACAACTTTGATCCTGAATTAGTTCCGGAATGACTGCATAAAGAAAAATGAGTACATTTTTCCACGCGGCCTGCGGCGAAAAAAGTGGGGCTTCAGTGGGAAAAAATGTCTCTAAAAGGGCAAAAAGTGGCTATTTTAGCCTAAAAATGGGTTTTTTTACCTAAAAAGTGGTAAAATAAAAATAGAATGGAAAAGGAGGAGTGGAAGGAAAAATTAACGGAGGAGGAGTATCAGGTACTACGGGAAAAAGGGACGGAGGCACCTTTTTCGGGGCGGTATTATGATGAGAAGGCGGCCGGAATGTATCGGTGCAAGGGGTGCGGAGCGGAGCTTTTTTCCTCGGAGACGAAGTTTGACTCGGGGACGGGGTGGCCGAGCTTTACCGAACCCTCAAATATTCAAAATATCGAGCTCCGAGAGGATATAAGTCAGGGGATGCGGCGGACAGAGGTGCTTTGCCGGAAGTGCGGAGGGCATTTAGGGCATGTATTTGATGATGGGCCTAATGGTAAAAGCCGTTATTGCATAAACTCAGTTTGCCTAGATTTACAGAAAGAGTAATGTGCTTTTCTTTTTCCTCTGACTTTTTCGAAAATTCTGTTTGCTCGTCGACATACATTAGCCAAGCATACCTCCTCGCAAGCCTCTCTTTCTTTCGCTCGCTTTATCTTATTTTATTCATTCTTTAATGAAGTTTTTATTTTTTCTTTTAAAGCCTATTATTGCTAGTGGAGGCTCATCATAGGGACAAAAATCCTGCTCATATTTGTCACGATTATCTGTTTGGTAAAATTTTTTGCAATAAACAATATACATGAAACGGCATAGGTTTATACGGGAAAACTTTTTGGTGGGGATGGAGGGATTTTCTATTGAGGAAAAGGGGGTGGTGGATCAGATGCGGAATGTCTTGAAGCTGACGGTGGGAGAGGAGATATATATCGGAGATGGCAAGGGCAAAGAGGCGATCTATAGGATAGAAAATATTACAAAGAGCCTAGTGATCATCTCAAAAGTGGAGGATATTACTGAGGTGCGGGAGCCGGAAAATATGACGCATCTTTATCTTGCAATCTTAAAGGCGGATCGCTTTGAGCTCGCGATTGAGAAAGCGACAGAACTCGGTGTCACAAGCATCACACCAATCATCACCGCGCGGACGGTGAAGAAAGAGATACGAAGGGAGCGTCTCGAAAAAATAATTCTGGAAGCGGCAGAGCAGAGCGGTCGGCAAATCTTACCGAAGCTCTATGACCCGATCCTCTACTTGCAGGCAATCAATCAGGATCCGGCAGAGATGAAAATATTTTTTGATAGTGAGGGGGGAATCTTAGAAAATAAAAAGATTATGAAAGAAATCTCTCTGTATATTGGGCCGGAAGGAGGGTGGACGGAGGAAGAAATGAGGATTGCACAGGAAAATAATTTTCAATTAATATCCTTAGGTAAGACTACTTTGCGCGCAGAGACGGCGGTGATTTCTGTTTTAGCTAAAATAATTCAATTCTAGGTCGCGAGTACGCGAATGTTTGGTAGCATACATTTACTTGTCCCCTTCTAGGATCTTCGCTTCGCTACGAGATTCTGGGTCAAGCCCGGAATGACAATCACTGAGGGAGGCACTGGTAGGTATGGACGAGGTAGCTCTCTTTGCCGTCGGAAGAGATGATTTGCTTAGTGCTTTTGATCACTCTTTTTTCTCCAGTCTCGGGGAGACGAATGAGACCAGTCTTAGCATCAATGCAGAGGCCATCATCGCGAGCGGAGTCATCGGCAAGTGGAGTGATAGTACCAGCGCTTGAGGTGAAGGAGATGATGACATAGATAAGAAAAAGAGCACCAAAAACGAGAAGAGGGATGCTTTCGGATTTTTTTGGTTTGGATTTTTTCATTGGGTGACTATTCCATAGAGCCGCTTGTGCCCATGTTGCCCGTGTTGCCCGTGTTGCCCGTGTTGCCCATGTTGCCCATGTTGCCCGTGTTGCCCGTGTTGCCCGTGTTGCCCGTGTTGCCCGTGTTGCCCGTGTTGCCCGTGTTGCCCGTGTTGCCCGTGTTGCCCGTGTTGCCCG
>VGJO01000007.1 GCA_016867415.1 Candidatus Harrisonbacteria bacterium | reverse complement strand
CGGCTCGAACTTTGGAATATGGCAGAGGAATAGTGGCAAGGCAGATTATTTTCCATACCTGTCGAGAATTTTTTGTATCATTGGCGATAAACCATGCGTGATATTCGTCCGCACTTAATGGCATTAGAGATTTTTTGTAGTTTGAAAATAAGGTTTCGTCGCCCCGCTGCAAGTTCGGTAGTATAAAGTTGATCAAAATTTTTTAGTTAACTCTCGAATGCTTTTTGGTATGTTAGATGTAACACTTTTTATTCATATTTTAAGCAAAAGAAAGACCGACTTTACGATGAAAGTCGGTCGAAAAAGATTATCGTCTGAAACCAGTTTGACTGGCCTGGCTGTAATTTGTGCTCGCATCCGAAACACTCTGACCCATTTGGGCCATGCCTTCGCTGATCTCGTTGGGGTCATTTTTGAGCACTTTTATCCAGTGCTCGGGAATTCCCATTGAGGCAAACACTTGCCAGAAGTTGGTGTGTCCGTCGTTGACGGCACAACCGCCGATGCTGTGCGTTCCCGTAGTCAGCATCATGTCTACCATAATTTTAACATTGGTAGACTTGATGCCTTCGGACTCGTTGTCACCTCCATCGGTGAAGATAAAGGTCATTGTGCGCACGATCGTCCCGTTTCGCGCCAAGTCTCTTGATTCTTTAATAATGACGTCGAGCGCTTGGATGCTGCGAAGATATAACGGCGTCCGGTTGGCCGGACGGTAAGTGCGCCATGTGAGCTGATGCACTTCGTTTGGATTCTGGAAGGGCGTTTCGACCATGTTGTTGAGGAACATGGTCTTGATACGCACTTCACCCAAAGCCCCTTTCAAAGCTTCGATGAAGCCGTTGTAGCCGTCGATGACGGCCTGGGTATTGCCGGAGTGCTCGATGGAGCCGGAGTCATCCAGGAGCAGAAGGACAAGGAGAATTTCTTTCTGCTTTTCTTTCTGGAGATTTTCCTGGACAAGGATCTTGTCATTAATCCACTGGCTGTCTTTCTGCTTTTCTTTCTGGAGATTTTCTCCGCAGTGAGGGCAGAACTTGGCACCGGCGTCGAAGCAGATTTTGTGCACGAAAGTTGGTAGCTTATCGTGCTCGATCAAAGATTCTGAGTTAGTTGTTTTAAATTGATCAGGCAGCTTTTGGCCGCATTGACGGCAGAAGCTATATGCGGTTTGGTTGAATCCACAATTGCATGTAAACCTATTCATGGTCTTTCTCTTTGCTAATTGCTGTTGCTCGTCTGACGGTAGGTAATACCGTCCGGCTTTAGCGCGCCATCCGGCGCGTTTTTGCCTTATTTTGGAAAGCAGTACTACATTTCCTGCTTCCGGCCAATCCTTTTCCTGCCACACGGTTGGTTCAAGGGAAATGGTTACCGAACCTTCCAGTGCTTCTGATGTTGCGACAGCGTAGGGGCCTTTGGGCCCTTGGGCAATCACTTTCTGAACAATCGCTTTGACGATGTCCACATTTAACGCTCCTTTCGTTGTCAGAGAACGGGAATAACTGTCTAAATTATATTATTAACTATTTTAAATATTTTGTCAATCTTTACTGTATCCAATTAAAATACATTTAAATACCTCTCCTAAGTTATTTCCATAATACATTGAAAGTAAGTGGTTTAAAGTGCTTTGTATAATAGGATCAGAATTTTGGCGGGTGGGGAGATTTACGCTTATCTAGCTTATTATCACGATGGGTCTTTTTGTCTCCATCATGGGTATTGCTTCGGACACATTTGTTAGCGCTATACGGACTTAGCATGAAACGGTATCGCTTATGGCCTTAAGCGACAATGCAAGATATGCGTTAGAGCATATGGCGAGCGTCCATAAACTTCAGTTTCAGAGCTGACAAATCAAATTTCCGTCTATTTTTGAAAAGAGCTATGACCAACCTCCTACAGCTGGTAAATATGGAGATTTTCTAGGTCGTCGCATATTTGAGAAAAGCCTAAAAAGGCGCACGCAAATAATTTTGCATTCGTTTATATACTGCTATAAATATGACTTGTTTATAATAGGCGGGGGTGCAAGGATTCGAACCCTGACTCTTTGTTTTGGAGACAAATGTGCTAGCCGTTGACACTACACCCCCTTTTGCAAAAACCAGCTTAATTCTGCCTTAAAAAAGATAAAAAATCTACTTTTCGTGGGAGCCAATGAGAGGAATTGAACCTCCGACCTACTCCTTACCATGGAGTTGCTCTGCCGCTGAGCTACATTGGCTTAGAAGCTTGTTTTTTTGGGTGCTTTTTTATTTTTTTCTTCCGTTCGCTCTTCACAGACTTTCTGCAGTATGCTCCGGTGCGTACTCAGAAGAAAAATAAAAAATTCCTCCAAAAATCCTGCGCTTTTATTTCAATTATCTATTGTTACTTTACTAAAAATAGATAGGAATATTGTATCGGGAATTTGAAAAAAATCAAATTTTTACGTAGAATTTTCTTTGTATTTTGTGCACGGCTCGGGTGGCGGAACGGCAGACGCACTTGACTCAAAATCAAGCGAGGGCAACTTCATGGGAGTTCAAGTCTCCCCCCGAGCACAAAAGCCTGCTTTTATGCGAGTGAGGGAGACTTAAATGGGAAGGATTTGGTTTGTTATTTTGTAGGGTTTTTGAAAATTATAACTTCTTTTTTAAGAAGGAGAGATCCAATGACGGGTGAGAAGATTTGTGAGGTAATTCCTATCTATCGAAAAAATTTGGTGGAGATGGGGATTGAGGTGTTGCTATTACTTCCGGAAACTCAACAACCAAGACATCTTGAGGTCTTGCAACGCTGCCGGGCAATGCTTTTTAAGGTTGAAAAATTTGTAGTTATAGAGAGAACGGGAAAGGCCTTTTGGAGGTCGTTTTTTTGTAAGGTTGCTTGTGGACTTGTGGGATCTATTTATCGAGGAGCTAAAGGACCATAATTGGTCGGATAGGGAGGCATACTAACCTTTTTCTCATTGTTTGCTGAAAACCGCTCGGAAAGGGCGATTTTTTGATTTTAAGAGAAAGAATATTTTTAAATACTGCTAAAGTGGCGAGGTAAAGGAATTGGATCTCGGCCCCCTCTTTACTGGAGTTTCTTTTTTCATATAACTACAGCAAGACAAAGACGGAGAGGTACAGAAAGGTCGGGATGACTGCGTCAAGAAAATACTGGATGTAGTATTTTCCATGCGGACAGAGCCATGTGGATATCCGGGTATTGACCGAGAGGGAGAGCCGTATATATTTATACTACGCACATTGAAAATTACGGCCTAGAAGAGACTTAGGTCTTTTCATGGAAGTAGAAGCATAATGTGGTCATCCACCCCTCGAGCAAGTTACTTACCTCACTCTCACCAACCTAAAACTCTCACCATTTGTTTTAGCTCTTTATAGTGATGGGGTATTGAACCACCGTCATCCTCGCATTTGCAAAAGACGCTAAACATATAACAACCTGAACTCAAGTTTTAAAGTCAAGCGAAGGATAGATTGATTTGCTGCACTTTATGAAATTACCTGCTCTTCGCTTGACCCGCTTAAGTGGTTTACTTAGCGGGTCATTTTTTTATCCAAAAAAATTTTTATAATACAATTAACTTATGTCCGTGAGATAGTTGTATAGGAAACCAAAAAATCGGGGAAGGTGGTGCCGAGACAGGAGTATTTTTTGCTTTTTTCGGAAAAAATGTTAGTATTTTTGGTACTTTTGACCTACAGGTCCCATCGTCTAATGGTTAGGACAGGTGGTTTTCATCCACCAAATCGGAGTTCGATTCTCCGTGGGACCGCAATCTTTTTGGTCTTTTTTCCGAAATACTGTGTTTTTCAAAAAAAATCCTCAAAAATATCTTCTTACAGTTCAAATCTTCTTCTACTTACAAATCTTTTTGTTATTTTAGGGGCTGTCTTTTTCATGTATGATAGGGGTGTATGGCGAGGGTGATTGCGGTGTGTAATCAAAAAGGAGGAGTGGGGAAGACGACGACAGCGACAAATCTGGCAGCGTATTTGGCGCGGATGGGGAAGAAGGTACTTTTACTTGATTTTGATCCGCAGAGTAATGCCAGCTCGGGACTTGGGCATGAGATCCGATCAGGGGAAGGGAGGTCTATTTATGAAGGGGTGATTGGTAAGAAGTCGATCTTTGAGGTGATCCGACCATCATCTGCGCCGGGACTGGATTTTGTTCCGGGGCATCCGAATCTTGCGGGAGCGACTATTGAGCTTCTTAATCAGCAGCAGCGGGAATATTATTTGGAAAAGTTTATGAAGCCGGCCTTGTATCTTTATGATTACATTTTGATTGATCTGCCGCCGTCAGTGTCACTGCTTACTATCAATGGCCTTGTGGCGGCGCATGAGGTCTTGATTCCCGTGCAGTGTGAGTATTATGGCTTGGAGGGTTTGGGGCAGATATTGGAGACCGTTGATATGATTAATCATAATCTAGGGCGGAATATTAAGGTGGCGGGGGCTCTGCTTACAATGTATGACTCTCGGGAGCAGCTCTCGCGAGAGGTGGCGCGAGAACTGAGGCGTCATTTTGTGGGACATGTATATGAGGTAGAGATCCCACGGGCGATTGCGCTTGCGGAGGCGCCAAGTTTTTCAAAGCCGATTTGTTTGTATGATCCAGAGTCTATTGGGGCGAGGGCGTATGAGAGATTGGCGCGAGAAGTAATAGCGCAGGAGAAGTAAGGCTCTCACACTTTTGGTTGATTTTGCGATTTTTTTGGACGGTAACTGACGTATTCAGCTCTCAGTACGCTACAGTGCCTGCTTGAAAATAAATTGCAAACCCCATCCAAAATTAATTTGCTTGTATTGTGTGGGATATAAAAATATTCTTGGTTTTTTTTATGAGATTTTTCTGATACAGTGGCTGTACATGAAGCTGAATTATATAGAGTTTGTGCGGATGCCGACTGAGAAGGCACACGGGACCCAGATTGCGCATACGTGTGCGGCCTTGGCCGAGGCGGGGGTCATGGTGACGCTTTTTACGCATAAGCGGGAAAATCCGATTAAGGAAAGCTTATTTCACCGCTATGGGGTGTCGGAAAACTTTACAGCGTATTCGGTCCAGGGGGCTTTTTTGCCGCGACTGGGGCCTTTGGGCTATTTTCTGGGGTTACGGTCATTTCTCAAAAACGCTTTGGCTTATGTGCCAAAAGGGGAGGTGATCTATACTCGGGATCCATATGCGGCGTTCTTTCTCTCTTACCTCGGTGGTTACCGGATTTTTTATGAAGCGCATAATTTGCGGGGGCGATGGTTCTTATCATTTTTACATTTGAAGATTTCGGGGATAGTTGTGATCACCAAGGGTTTGAAACAGGACCTTGTGAAGCTTGGGGTGCCGGAAGAGAAGGTCCTCGTGGCGTCGGACGGTATTGAGCTCAAGCAGTGGCGACTGTCGGAATCAAAGTTTGAACTACGGGAGGCGCTTGGATTGCCGAAGGAAAAGGAGATTGTGACCTATGCGGGGAGTGTGTCGCTCTTTGCATGGAAGGGAGTGGATACGTTTATTCTTGCGGCGAGGCGATTGCCGCAGGTGGTGTTTTTGCTCCTCGGGGGGAGCAGAGAGGAGATTGAGGCGCTGAAGAAAAGCTATCCGGCTAGCAATATTTTATTTATTGAAAAAAAACGGCCGATGGATGTGCCGGCATATCTTAAAGCATCGGACGTGCTCGTGCTTCCTAATAAGAAGGGGGAGGTGGTATCTGAGCGGTATACATCACCTTTGAAACTTTTTGAATATATGGCGTCGGGAGTCCCGATAGTGGCATCTGATTTACCGGCGATTCGGGAGGTGATTGCTGAGGAGTCGGCGTGGTTTTTTTCGGCGAATAAGGAAGATGATTTGGCGCGGGCGGTCAAGACGGCGCTTTTTGAAAAAGAGATGTCGTTTGCGAAAGCGCGGCAGGCGGAGGAGCGAGTGAAGGAATACACGTGGCGGAAGCGGGGGGAAAAAATAAGGGATTTTTTGCAAAGTAGCGTTTAAAGGTATACTAGAGATATATGCTAGGACGGGGATTGGAATCGTTGATACCAAATAAGAGTGTGGCGGATAGTGCGCGGGAATCGCAGCGAGAAGGAGGATCGCGAATGACGGTAGTACCTGGAGGAGAGGCAGTATTTCAGATTGAGATTGATCGAATAGTACCCAATCCACACCAACCACGAAAAAATTTTGATGAAGAGGCGCTTTTAGAGCTCGCTGCTTCTATTCGTGAGCTTGGGATTATTCAACCACTCGTCGTCACTAAAGCAGAGAAAGAAACCGAGCGAGGATTAGAGCCAGAGTACCAGCTTATTGCCGGGGAGCGACGGCTACGCGCGGCTAAGATTGCGGGTCTTTCGACGGTGCCAGTGATTATTAAAAAAGTAGGGGAGGAGAAGGAAAAGCTTGAGCTTGCGATCGTGGAAAATCTCCAGCGGGATAATTTGGATCCGATTGAAGCGGCGCGGAGCTACGCTAAACTACAGGAGGAATTTGGCCTCACTCAGCGGGAGGTGGCACAGCGAGTAGGGAAGAGTCGAGAGGTGGTAGCAAATGCCTTGCGGCTTTTAAATTTACCAACGCCGATCCAAGAGGCGCTGTCGCAAGGGAAGCTCTCAGATAGTCAGGCGCGGATACTGCTTGCGGTCACGGATCCGCGGGAACAGGAGCGACTTTTTCAGGATACCTTGCAAAATAATCTGTCTGTGCGGGAGCTCAAGGCGCGGGTGAGTCGGGTAAAGGACGGAGAGAAGGGGCAGGGAAAGCTTTCGATGCTGGAGCCGCGGTTGGCTTTTTTTGAAGAGCGACTAAAGGCGAGTTTGCAAACAAAGGTGACTTTGAAGACAAGTGGAAATGGAGGAGAGATACGAATTCAATATTTTTCGCCGGAGGAACTTGAAGAAATAGCACAGAAGATACTTGATAGAGATATATAAAGCAGCACGCTCGTATTTTTTGCTTCTTTCGCTCTTTTTCCCAAAAATAATCCTTTATTCTGAGAGTATTTGGGATTTTTAGATGAATAGAATATTAATCGCCTCCAACATATTCTTTTTTATTACATAGAGTTTATTTGTGTAGATTTTGTATCTAGTCCAGAATGACGAGTGAACAATATGAGAGAGTATGAGAAATTTTTAGAACAATTAAATGAGGGGCAGAGGGAGGCGGTCACGGGGTCGGCGGTGCCGACTCTTGTGGTAGCGGGGCCAGGGACGGGGAAGACACAGGTACTTGCGATGCGGATTGCTTATCTTATCGAAGATATGGGAGTGGATCCGGGAGGAATTTTGGCGATTACTTTTACCGAGGCGGGGGTGATTGCTATGAAGAAGCGACTTTTAGAAATTATTGGAGTGAAGGCGCGCGGGGTGCGGATCCAGACTTTTCATGGGGTGTGTGGGGAAATTCTAAAGGAATATCCGGAGTATTTTGATTATCAGGTGTTTGCGGCGCCACTTACGGAGGTAGAGCAGTATCGGCTGGTTACGAAAATTATTGAGGAAAGCGAGTTTCAGTATATCCGATCAACTAAAGAGCCAACATATTATGCGGGAGCGGCGCTTTCGACTATTACTACTTTAAAGCGGGAGGGGGTGAGTCCGGAGGTTTTTTTGCAATCGGTGCTTGAAGAGGAAAAAGAGTTTGAGAACGATCCGAATAAAGTTCATGAGAAGGGGAGGTATAAAGGAAAGATGAAGGGGGAGTATGAGCGAGTCTTGAAGTATCTTAATCGGAATAAAGAATTAGCGGAGGCATATCGGCGCTATGAAGCGGAGCTTTACGCTACAAAACGATTGGATTTTTCGGATATGGTGATGCGAGTGATCCGGAAATTAAAAGAAGAGGAGGCTTTGCGGATATTAGTTTCTTCTCGGGTAGAGCATCTTCTGATTGATGAGCATCAGGACAGTAATCGAGCTCAGAATGAATTGATTACATTACTCTTGGATCAGGCGGATGAGCCGAGCGTGTTTCTCGTGGGAGATCCAAAGCAGGCGATTTATCGTTTTCAGGGAGCGTCGGCGAAGAATTTTTATTGGGTAAAGAAGCGGTATCCAGCGATGAAGCAGGTGACTCTCACGGAGAATTATCGATCGACGGGACAGGTATTATCACTTGCTCATAGGCTTTTTCCTGAAGAAAAAGCGCTTATTGCCCAAAGCAAAAGAGAAGGGAGGATTGCTTATCGGGAATATAAAAATGAAGAAGAGGAGCGGCGAGGGGTGATTGAAGAAATCAAGCGGCTTTCCGAGGAAGAATCGGAAGAGACGATTGCGGTCCTCCTTAGGAAAAATAGCGAGGCTTTTTTGTATGCGGAGGAGCTCCGGCGGAAGGGAATTGAGTGTGATCTTTCTTCAAGCGAGAATTTATTTTTGGATCCTACGATGCGAGAGGTCTTTTATCTTTTGGAAGCGCTGTATAGCTATCCTCAGGAGGAGGGGATCGTGAAGTACTGCCATCTTCCCGAGACAGGAGTGCTTCTTTCGGATCTTTATAAGACGATTACGTTTGCTCGGGAAAAAAAGATACGATTGTATGAGATTGTTTTTCGAGAAGAGCTCTATTCAAATGGACACTTGATAAATCCGGATATTTTTCAGCAGGCGATGCAGGCTCTTGAGCGCCAAGTGAAGGTCTTTGTGAGTAGAGAACCAGTGAAGGCATTTGAAATAATTTTGAGGGAGTCTGGATTGCTAAAGCGGTGGGTGAATCTAGTCGATCAAGAGGCGAGAATTAGAAAGTTAAAAGCTTTGTATGATTTTTTGCGGAATTTTACTGCTGGAAAGAATATGAGTCTCCGAGAGGTGGTGACTGAGCTTCGATTTATGAAGAAAGAGGGGCTTTCGATGGATCTTGTAATTAATGAAGGTCGGGGAAGCAGAGTGAAAGTGATGACAGCGCATAAGGCAAAGGGATTGGAGTTTGATTCTGTTTTTGCTCCAGGACTAACTGAGAAACAGTGGGAGGGAAGACGAGGAGAGCTTTTTCGATTGCCAAGAGAGCTTTTTGATGAGGGTTCTTTAATAGCTTCAGAACAGACTTTGGATATTGAGGAGAAGTATTTTACGAAGGATGATAGTGTGAATCTTTTGTACGTGATTCTTACTCGGGCAAGGAGGAATCTTTTTTTATCATTTGCTTCTTGGGATAGAGAAAATAGGGAGACGATGCCAGTATCGCACCTTTCTCTTTTTGAATCAGAATTGCATAAAGAAAAAAAAGAAGATGTTTCTTCTTTCAGCGAGGAGGTGGGAAAGCAACTTTACGGAGAGGAGGAAAGGGAAATAACGGAGGAAGAAGAACGAATGTTTGTTAGGCGGATATTTGAAGAGGGGGAGATGTCAGTGACGGCCCTTAATAATTATTTGGCGTGTCCGTGGCGATATTTTTATCGGAATCTTTTGCGAATACCGGAGGCGTCAATTATCTCGTCCTCATATGGATCGGCGGTGCATGAGACGCTTCGAGAGTGGGTGAAGATGAAAGGAAATGGAGGAGTAGAGGAGGTGGCTTTGCGAGATTTTTATATGCAAGCTCTTTCTACGCAGAGCATTAGCGAGTCGGATAAGAAGGCACTGCAAAAAAAGTGGGAGGCAGAAGTGTGGCCTTTTTGCTTGAAGTATGGAGAGCAGTTGCCGGCACAATCTTTCACAGAAAAGAAGATTGAGGGAGTGGAAATCGAGTATGAGGGAGGGGGAGAAAAAAAGAAATTGCGATTGACCGGGAATATTGATCGGATTGATGTGGGGGAGATGGGTGTGGGAGTAGTGGATTACAAGACAGGGAATCCGAGCCGGAAAGAGCGCTTGGCGGATCACGAGACGGTGCGGAAGATGGGAGACTATCGGAGGCAGCTTTTGTTTTATAAATTATTACTTGTAAGGTCCGGAGCAGAGGCAGGGGTAAAAGGAGAAGTGATTTATGGAGAGATCCAGTATGTACAGCCGAAAGAAAATAGAGAATATGTGCGGGCAGTATATGGACTTACGGATGGTGAGGTGGAAGGAATGGAGGGACTTATAAAACAGGTGGCTAAGGAGATTTGGGATGGGGAGTTTCTTATGAAACGATGTGAGGATAAGGAATGTGAATATTGTGCTTTACGGAACTTACGGCTTTAGAAAAGTATTCACTTGTTAAATTCAGGTTGCGGTTTTTGACTTTAAAAATATGTTGTGATAGGATTTTCCTAATGAGGAAGGGCCGCCCGAGGGGCGGCTTTTTCGATACAGAATATAAATATTTAGTAAAATACAAAAAATAGATATGTTTGATTTAAAGGCATTACACAAGGCGATTCAGCAGATCGCAGAAGAGAAAAATATTGAGCCAGATACGATCTGGGAAGCGGTTGAGGAGTCAATTGCGGCGGCCTATAAGCGTGAACATGATAAAAAAGGAGAGATTATCCGAGCAGATTTTGATCATAAGACGGGGGATATTAAATTTTTTCAGGTGAAGACGGTGGTGGACGAGACTACGGTAAATATGAAGCCGCCGACGGAGGAAGAGATAGTAGAAGAGATGGAGGCAGAACGAGTGGCGGAGGAGGCGCGGCGGAAGAGCGGCCGGAGGGAAGAAGTGAAGCCGGAGATGGTAGAGGGCATTGAGGTGGAAGTGAAATTACCGCGATATAATCCGGATCGACATATTTTGATTGAAGAAGCGAAAACGATAAAAAAAGATGCGGAGCTTGGCGGGGAAGTGACTTTCCCACTTGAGACACAGTCGGATTTTGGACGGATTGCGGCCCAAACGGCAAAGCAGGTGATCTTGCAGAAAATACGGGAAGCAGAGCGATTTTCGATTATTCGGGAATTTCAGGGTCGAGAAGGAGACATTGTCTCGGGGGTGGTGCAGCGGTATGAGCGGGGGAATATATATGTAGATCTCGGAAGGGCAACAGGGGTAATGTTTTCCCAAGAATCTATGCCGTCGGAACGGTATCACTCGGGGGATCGAATGCGCTTTTTTGTAATGGCAGTTCAGGATGATATGCGGACGCCGGGAATTTTACTTTCCCGGGCGCATCCAAAATTTGTAGTGAAACTCTTTGAGATGGAGGTGCCAGAGATCGCTGATCATACGATTGAAATTAAAGGAATCGCGCGGGAGCCAGGATCAAGAACGAAGATTGCTGTGCAGTCGAATGCTCCGGGCGTAGATCCAGTAGGATCGTGCGTGGGTCAGCGAGGTACACGAGTGCTGGCGGTGACGAACGAGCTTCATAATGAAAAAATTGATATTGTGGAATTTTCGGAAGATCCAGTAACATTTATTGAAAATGCTTTGTCGCCAGCGCGGATCGAGAAGGTGGAAATTTTAGAAAATAAGGAGGCAAAGGTAGCGGTTCTCGAAGATCAACTCTCTCTAGCGATCGGTCGGGGTGGGCAAAATGTGCGGCTCGCGGCCCGACTGACTGGTTGGAAGATTGATGTGCGATCGGCTAGTAATCCAGAGATGATGCAGGATGGAGGCGCGGCTGGCGAAGGGGAAGAAACGGCCGAAGATCTTGAAAAGTAGGCAGAAAGTGAGTAAATTCAAACAAAATTACATACATATATGAGCATGATGCAGCTTGTGACTTTTGGACCGATTGCAGTGGCGCTTCTTTATAGCTTCTTTATTGCAAAAGGGCTTTCTTTGAGGTCGAGTGGAAATGAAAAGATGAAAGAGATTGCAAAGGCGATTTATGATGGATCGGTGGCGTATCTTAATCGGCAATATCGAACTATTTTCATTGTAGCCATTCTTTTAGGGGTTGTAATGTATTTTAGTCTTGGGATATGGGCGGCTATTGGATTTTTTCTTGGAGCTTTTGCTTCGGGGCTTGCTGGTTATATTGGTATGAATGTAGCAGTGCGGGCTAACGTAAAAACCACGGAGGCGGCTCGAACAGGACTTGCTGCGGCGCTTGAACTAGCCTTTAAGGCTGGATCAGTAACAGGGTATTTAGTAGTAGCGTTAGGACTTCTCTCCGTAGCTTCGCTTTATTTTTGGACTGGAGACTTACAGGCGCTTGTTGGCCTTGCTTTTGGGGCAAGTTTAATTTCGGTATTTGCTCGAGTGGGGGGAGGAATATTTACTAAAGCGGCGGACGTTGGGACAGACTTGGTAGGAAAAGTGGAAAGTAATATCCCAGAGGATGATCCAAGAAATCCGGGGGTGATTGCGGACAATGTAGGAGATAACGTCTCGGACTGTGCGGGAATGGCGGCGGATCTTTTTGAAACCTATGCAGTGACTCTGGTGGCCGCGATCCTTCTTACGGAGATTACTTTTCCTTTGATGATGGGAGGCTTGGGGATTATTGCTTCGATTATCGGAGGATTGTTTGTGAAGCTTTCGAAAAACCAGAGCATTATGGGCGCTTTATACAAAGGTCTTATTATGTCTCTTCTTCTTTCGGCGGGAGGTTTTTACTGGCTTTTTAGACAGGCGTTTGATCCCAGTAATTTTACGGCAGGATACTTTTCGGCACTTGTAGGACTTCTCGTAACTGGACTTATTGTCTGGGTCACTGATTATTACACAGCCAAGGAATATCGGCCAGTAAAGATGATTGCTGAAGCATCTAATTCGGGCCACGGGACGAATATTATTATGGGAATCGCGATGGGACTGGAAGCGACTTTTATTCCGGCGGTGATTATTTCTCTCGGAATGCTTGCCGCTTTTTCTCTTTTTGGGCTGGCTGGAGTGGCAATTGCGGCGGTCTCGATGCTTTCTGTTTCGGGGATTATTGTGGCGATTGATTCCTTTGGTCCAATTACGGATAACGCGGGCGGTATCGCAGAAATGTCGGAGGCGCCAGTAGAGGTGCGGAAAATTACTGATGCTTTGGATGCGGTTGGGAATACAACTAAGGCGGTGACAAAGGGGTATGCGATTGGTTCTGCGGGACTTGCAGCACTCGTTCTTTTTGCAAGCTACGTGGAGGAACTAAAATCTTCTTCACTGATTACCTCGAGCTTTGATTTACAGGATCCATATGTAGTCGTAGGACTTATTCTTGGAGCGGCGATTACCTATCTTTTTGCTTCAATCACAATGCGAGCGGTGGGAGAGACGGCGGGTGCAGTGGTGGCGGAGATTCGCCGGCAGTTTAGAGAGATTCCAGGAATTATGGAGTATAAAAATAAGCCGGATTATAGCCGGGCGGTGGATATTGTGACACTCGCGGCTCTTCGCAAGATGATTGTGCCGGCGCTCTTGCCAGTAGTGGCGGTTTTAGTAGTAGGTTTGGTTTTTGGGAAGATTGCTTTAGGAGGGCTTCTTTTAGGAACAATTGTTTCTGGCCTTTTCTTAGGGCTTTCGATGACGGCCGGTGGAGGCGCTTGGGATAATGCTAAGAAGTATATTGAAGATGGTCATTTTGGTGGTAAAGGATCTGAGGCGCATAAAGCAGCGGTGACGGGGGATACAGTCGGAGATCCATATAAGGATACGGCGGGGCCCGCAATCAACCCACTCATCAAAGTTATTAATATTCTAGCAATATTACTAGTCCCATTCTTATAGAGCCAGTGCTGGTAATTTTTGTTGATTTTGCTTAATTTTGATGCACTTGAAACTGATCTAAAACACTCTTTTTCTGTAAAAAAGACAACGGAATGGGGTTGTTTTTATTATTAAAATGTTTTATTATTTGTTTTCAATCTGATTTAAGTTTATTTTTTAACGAATCATGAAAACAGAAATAAAAAAGATTCCGGGGTCAAAGGTGGAGATATTATTTAATCTTTCGCCGGAGGAATTTCAGACTTATTGGGAGGTTCATTTTTCCGAGGCGTTGAAGAGTGTGGATATTAAAGGTTTTCGCAAAGGGATGGTGCCGAGGGAGATGGCTGAGCAATATGTGAGCCGGGATCGGGTCTTGCAGGTGGCAATTGATGAGGCGGTACGAGAGAGTCTCCAATCAGTGATTTCGGAAAATAATTGGACGGTGATCGATCGACCGCAGGCGGAGGCTTTTTCGGCTGAAAAAGGATTGCAATTTACAGCAAAGTTGACGATTTTTCCCGAGGCAGAATTGCCGGATTATGAAAAAATTGCGAAGGAGGTAAATAAGGAGGTGAAAATGAATATAAAGGGAATCATAGCGGATGAGGAGCAGGTGAAAAAGAATATTCACTGGCTTCTTGAGTCACGAGCAAAGATTTTTGTCGTAGAGCGGGAAGCGAAGACGGGAGATGTGTGTGAGATAAAATTTGAAACCTACGTTGATAATGTGGCTATCGAACACGGGACGGCGGATCATGAAAAATTTATTTTAGGTCGAGGAAGATTTATTGAAGGCTTTGAGAAACAACTTGAGGGCAAAAAGGCGGGAGATGAATTTGAATTTTCTCTCACTGCTCCGGTTGAATATTGGGTGCCAGAATTACGAGGAAAGAAAATGGATTTCCGGATCAAAATATATCATGTTTACGAGAGACAGGTTCCGGAATTCACTGATGAATTTGCCAAGGAAGTAGGAAAGTTTGAGTCGGCGGATGGACTCAAGAAAAGTATTGAAGAGGGAGTGAGGAGTGAGAAAGAAGAAGTAGAGCGAGAGAAGGGAAAATTAAAGATAGTAGAAATTATTAATAGCAAGATGAAGGTGGATTTGCCGGATGCAATGGTGTCGCGGACGCTCCATCTCATGGTTGAGGAAGAGTTGCGTCGAGCGGATAAAAGCCAAGGCGATGCTCATGATCCAAAGCAGGTCGAAGAGCTCATGAAGAAATTGCGGCCAGAGGCAGAGAAGCGAGTCCGGAAACACCTTATTATTTACCGAATTGCTCTTGATCAAGACTTGAAACCAACAACAGAGGAAATTGAAGAGGAGGTAAGGCATCACGCACATGAGATAACACAAGGGGTGGATCAGAATCAGTTCTACGATTATGTTTTTGGGAAGGTCCAAAATAAAAAAGTTTTTGATTATCTAGCTTCTTTAAAATAGTTATTTTAATTTGGAGTTGCTAGTATAAAAAGATCTAATTTACGTTATTACCTATATGAAAAAAGAATTTGAACCACAGAATTATTTAGTGCCGACGGTGATTGAGAAGACTGCGATGGGGGAAAGAGCATATGATATTTATTCGCGACTTTTGAAGGAGCGGATTATTTTCCTTGCGGGGCCAGTAACAGACTCGATGGCGAATACGGTGATTGCTCAGTTGCTTTTTCTCGAGCATGAGGATCCAAAAAAAGACATTCAAATCTATATAAATACTCCAGGCGGATCGGTGACGGCGGGCCTTGCGATTTACGACACGATGCAGCTTGTGAAGCCGGATGTGCATACTATTTGTGTAGGCCTTGCGGCTTCGATGGGATCAGTCCTGCTGGCAGCGGGAGCAAAGGGAAAGAGATTTGCTTTGCCAAATGCGGAGATCATGATGCACCAGGTGATGGGCGGCGCGGAAGGACAGGCCACGGATATTGAGATTACTGCTCGGCAGATTATCAAGATTAAGGAACGGCTTAATTCTATTCTTGCTAAACATACCAGTCAGCAATATAGCCAGATTGAAAAGGATACAGATCGGGATTTTTATCTTAATCCAGAGGAGGCAGTGAAGTATGGAATAATTGATGAGATTATTACGGGGAAGAAATAATATTTTTTAGAAAAAGCTTCAATAGATAAAATGAGCTTTTTTCTTTTTGCAAAAAAGCCAGGATTTTTTTAGTATAGGGATACTTACTAGATAGATATGAAAAGGGATTTGGAAGGGGGTATTGAGAGGCTTTTTTGGGGAGTCAGCGAGGTTATTAATGAGGAGTCGCTCCGAGAACGGTTGCGGAGCGGTAAGAAATTGCGAGTGAAGTTTGGTATTGATCCGACTTCGCCCAAGATTCATTTGGGTCACTTGGTGCCACTTCTTAAACTGCGGCAGCTGCAGGAGATGGGACATAAAGTGATTTTGCTCATCGGGGATTTTACCGCGATGATTGGGGATCCATCAGATCGGGAGACGGTGCGGAAGCAAATTTCGGAGACTGAGGTGAAGGCGAATATGAAGACCTATATCAAGCAGGTGGGGAAGGTCTTGGATATGAAAAAGACGGAGGTGGCGTACAACAGCAAGTGGCTTAAGAAGTCCCTTTCTGATACGCTCTCGATTCTCAAAGAGGCGAGCTTGCAGCAGGTCTTGCATCGGGCGGATATTAAAAAGAGGATGGAGGCGGGGAATGAGATTTCATTACTTGAGATCCTCTATCCGGTGTTTCAGGGGTATGACTCGGTGGCGCTTAAGGCGGACATAGAGATTGGGGCGACGGATCAGAAATTTAATTTACTGATGGGGCGGCAACTCCAGAAGCGGCAGGGTCAAAAAGAACAGGATGTGATTATGATGCCGCTGCTTTTGGGTCTCGATGGCATGAAGAAAATGTCGAAGAGTTTTCAGAATGATATTGGAGTAGAGGAAGAACCGAATGAAGTTTTTGGAAAGGTGATGCGAATTCCAGATGAGCTTATGCCAAGCTACTTTGAACTTTTGACGGATGAAATATTTGATAGAGGTCAGTCGCCGCGGAATGAGAAGTTGAGACTGGCGACCCTTATTGTTGCTCGACTGCACGACGCAAAGAAGGCGGAAAAAGCAAGAGAGCACTTTATCTCGGTTTTTTCGAAGAAAGAAGTTCCAGGAGAAATAAAGGAGGTACAAGTGAGGGTTTCTTCTCTTTCTATTATTGAGGCTCTTTTGGTATGCGGGGTGGCATCAAGAGGAGAGGCGCGGCGGCTTATTTTACAGAAAGGAGTGCGAGTGAATCAGCGAGTGGTGGAATCGGATAAGGAAGAGATAGGGATAGGCAAGGAAGGAGTGGAGGTGCAGGTAGGGAAAAGAGGATTTTTTCGCTTACGTTCTTAATCCCTTTGCTTTTGTTGAAATTTTTACCTATTTTTGCTATAATCTGCAGAGATGAAAACGCGCACGAAGCAGAGGTTGAGTAAGTTTTTTGTGATATTTATCACAGTGGCTTTTATCTTAAGTTATGCCGCTTACTTATTGCCGGTGCCTGGGAGTAATATGACTAATAATATTCCTGATCAAGAGGTAGCAACTTCATCATTAACAAGAACAGTGGCTCAATAGTTTTTTAGCGGGTATCGTATACTGGTATTACATCGCCTTGCCATGGCGAAGAAGGGAGTTCGATTCTCCTTACCCGCTCACTTATTTTTTGAAATATTTTGCTTTCCTTTATCCACTCGTCCAAATTTTCATAAATGATTTATACTATGAAGGAAATGCTTAAGGGTCTATTATCTTTTTTTAGGAGGCCAAAGGTGCGGGTGGCAGTGGTCTCGGGAGGGCCGTCTTCGGAGTATGAGGTGTCTTTGAAGACCGCAAAGATGGTAATGAGCCGGCTTAAGAGCCAGAAATATCAGGCAGAGGAGGTGCGAGTGTCAAAGATGGGAAAATGGCCAATCTCTTTTAAGAAATTAAAGGAGGAATTTGATGTGGTGTTTATTGCCATGCATGGAGAATATGGAGAGGATGGGAAGCTCCAGGCAAAGCTTGAGAAGGAGAAGATTGTTTTTACTGGGTCGGGATCAAAGGCGAGCAAGCTTTCTATGGATAAGGCTCTTCTTTCAGAATTCTTGAAGAAAAAAGGAGTATTGATACCGGAGTTTGCCTTCCTTAAAAATCGGGCGCCAGTGAAAAACTTTGGGCCGGTGATCTGCGCGTGTTTACCACTGGTTGTGAAGCCATCGGATCGGGGGAGTAGTGTGGGGGTGACGATAGTTAACAAACTTACTGATCTTGCCCCAGCGATTTCAGAGGCGATGAAATATAGTTCAAATATCATGGTGCAGAAATATATTGCTGGGCGAGAATTGACCTGTGGGGTGATTGAAAAAGATGGGAAATTAATTGCTTTTCCGGTCACGGAAATTATTCCTAAGAAATCAAAATTTTTTGACTATAAGGCGAAGTATGTAAAAGGGGCGAGTGAGGAGATTACCCCAGCAAAGATTTCCCAAAAAGCGGCGGCGGAAGTGAAGAAGCAGTCTCTTAAGATTTTTAAAATGGCGAAGTGTCAAAGTTATGCCCGGATGGATTATATTTTGGGCGAGGATGGAAAGATTTATTTTCTTGAGATTAATACTTTGCCAGGTATGACGGAGACGAGTCTTCTGCCACAGGGAGCGAAGGCGCACGGAATTGAGTTTTCGTCTCTTCTCGATATTATTATTAGCAATGCACTCGATTAATTGGCAGGCACCAGAATACGAATATTACGAAAAAAAAGCTCATTGGTATTGGGCAGTGATTGGCACGAGCTTTCTTTTGCTTCTTTATTGTTATTTTTCGTCTAACCCACTTTTTGCAGTATTTGTCGTTTTATCGGCGGTCCTTATCATCTACTGGGGTAAGAAAGAACCAAGGATGATCGACTTTGAATTGAGCGAAGAGCATATTCGATTGAATAATAAAATTTATTCCTTAAAACTTTTTGATGCATATCATCTGGATTTTGATCATCTTGTTTTGCGCAAGAAAAGTCATCTCTTACCATATTTAAAAATTAGGATTCATGCCCAGGATAAGGAAGATATTGAGTATGCACTAGAACGGAAGCGTATGCCGACTTTTGAATATAATGAGACGGTGGAGGATGTTTTTTCCCATTTGATCGGATTTTAGAGAGAGTAGGGTAGATTTTTGGGTTTTTTCGTAGTAAAATTGGGAAATTATGCCCTTGTCGTTCAACGGATAGGACGCAAGATTGCGGATCTTGTAATAGAGGTTCAATTCCTCTCGAGGGCACCAAGAATAAGATAGTCCTCATAGCTCAATGGATCGAGCGTAGGCCTCCGAAGCCTGAGATCGTGGTTCGATTCCACGTGGGGACACACGAAATTTAGTCTCCACGTGGAATCGAACGGGAAGGGGTCGGGAAACGAAAGTTTCCCCTGGCGGATACCGTAAACCGAGGGGTTTACGAACACAGAAACTTTTCTCATAAAGAAAAGTTTCGAGTAGTGAGATTTTCCACGTGGGGACATCGCTTAAAGAAAATAAAACCCCTTTTCTTAAGAAAAGAGGTTTTATTTTCTTTAAGATCTTCGTTTTACATTTTTTTAGGGACGGAGATGCCGAGGAGGGAGAGGCCGCTTATGAGAGTATGGTTGATGGCAGAGAGAAGCTTTAGACGAAAGGCGAGGAGGTGTTTCTCCGGAGTTTTTAAGATAGAAGTCTCAGTGTAGTAGCGGCTCATAACGGTTGCTAGAGACTGAAGGTAGGAGATGAGAAGATGGGGAGAGGTATCATCAGTGCTTTGCTTTACCACTAAAGGATAGCGGGAAAGAAGAAGGGAAAGATCTTTTTCCAGCTGGGTAAGAGAGATATTTTTCCAGTCTTTGAGAGGAGAAGGTTTCTTAGCTTTTTTTAAGATATTTTGGATACGAACGGAGGCATATTGGATATATGGAGCGCTGTTGCCGACAAGACTGAGAGCTCGGTCGAGGTCGAAGTTGACGGTTTTTTCGTTGGTCTGGCTCAAAAGATTGTAGATGACGGCACCGTGGCCGATGGTTTTTCCTGCTCGATTTTCCGCTTCATCAAGGAGTTCATCAAAGCCGACAATATTGCCGGAGCGGGTAGACATTTTGCCACCTGCGAGATTCACAATACCGTAGACGATATTTTTAAACCTATTTTCTGGGTAGCCTAAGAGGCCGAGGGTTTTGATGAGTTGCTTGAAATAAAAACCTTGCTCTTCGGCAGTAATGATGAAAATTTTTTCAGGTTTGTATTTTTTATAGCGATAGATTTGAGTGGCGAGGTCGCGGGCGGAATAGAGAGAGGCGCCATCGGCTTTTTTGACCAAGTAGCTATTGAGATTGAAGTCTGTGAGATCAATCACGGTTGGGCCATTGGGAGTGTGACTCGCAATTTTCTTTTTGAGGAGAGATTTGATGACTGCTTCCATATAAGGTGTGTAAAAACTTTCTCCATGCCAGAAATCAAAAATGATGTTGAGTTTCTTGTAGCTTTTTTTGAAATCTTTGATGCTGGCCTCCCGAAACTTTTTCCAGAGGGCGAGGTAATGTTTATCGCCATCTTCCATTTTTTTGAAGATTTCGCGAGCTTTGTCGTGAATGGTTGGGTCGGTCTTAGCGGCTTCGTTTATTTTCACATAGAGATCAAAGAGATGTGTAGTGGGGGATTTGGCAAATGCTTTATCATCGCCCCAGAGAGTGTAGGCGAGGATGACGAGGCCATACTGCTTACCCCAATCCCCGAGCCAATTTTCGGTCGTGACTTTATAGCCTTGGGAAAGAAAGAGATTGTGAAGAGCCCGGCCAAGGAGCGTGTTGCGAAGATGACCAATATGGAGGGGTTTGGCAATATTAGGGCTACTGTATTCGAGAAAAATCTTTTTATTAGACTTTTTGCGGGCGCCAAAATTTTTACCAGATTTTTTGAGATCGGAGAATAGATTTTTAGCTACCAGGAGAGGATTGAAGGTGATGTTTACGTAGCGGCCGGAGATGATGAGGCTTTCTATTTCTTTTATTTTTTTCTTTTTAAGAATATTTTTTATGCTTTCAGGGTCAGTCTTAAAGCAGGGCAGAGCAAGGTCAGCATGGATTTCAGCTGGGGGAAAAATTGGAGTGATACCGGTCACTTTGGTGATTTGGGCAAGAATTTTTTCCAGAGAGTATTGGTTCATGTAGTAAAAATAATGGCATTTTTTAGTGTTTTTTTCAATAAATCATAAAGTCTATGAAGGGTGATGTGATATACTATTTCTATGAATGAAACTCAAATGAATCCACTGCGACTAGGGGCGATGGTGTGTGGGGTTTTTCTTCTTTTATTTTTTGCGAGAGGTGGGGGAGGGGTGGCGCTTAAAGCGGCGGATGAGATGGGGAAGCAATTAGGATTAAATGCGAGAGGATATGGGGTGAGCGTGTGTGATAAGGTGTATGTAGAAAATGGGGTTTTTTGTTTAGAGTCTAATGGTTTTTGTGTTTGTGGGGTGGAAAAATAGCCCATACTTTTGGCTGATTTTGCGATTTTTTATTTCGGCAAGTCTTCACATACCACCACTTAGTATGTTTCGGGTTTGTCCTCAGAAATAAATCGCAAATTCGACTCAAAAATATTTCGTTTTAAATTTACGCGATTTAAATTATCTTATTTAATGGTTTTATTTGCTATTTGGAGAGGGATGAGGTAATTAGTATATATGGATAAGATTATTTGGATTGTGATTGCGGTGGCAACGGCGCTCTTTTTGTACGTCATTGCTATCTATAATAATTTGGTAAAGATGGTGAATCGGGCAAAGGAGGCTTGGGCGGACATTGATGTGCAGCTCAAGCGTCGGTATGACTTGGTGCCAAATCTCGTAGAGACGGTGAAGGGATATGCTAAGCATGAGCGAGAGGTGCTTGAGGCGGTGATTGAAGCGCGGGCAAAGGCGATGGGGGCGAAGGGAATCAAAGAGCGGGAGGAGGCGGAAGCGGGACTTACCGGGACGCTCAAGTCTCTTTTTGCTCTTTCAGAGAATTATCCGACTTTGAAAGCAAATGAAAATTTTTTGGAGCTACAGCGAGAGCTCTCGGATACTGAAAATAAGATTCAATCAGCGAGAAGGTTTTATAATACTAATGTGAGGGATCTTTCAATTGCGATTGAATCATTTCCTTCAAATGTAGTGGCGTCATCGTTTGGATTTGAGAAGATGGAAATGTTTGAAATTGAAAATCTTCCGGAAAGGGAGGTGGTGAAGGTAAGTTTCTAGTTTCCCAACCATTTATTTTTGAATTATATGGCAGCGTCTTTGTATAAGGAGCAGGATCGGAATGTCTTGAAGACGTGGTTTTTCATGGCTTTGTACGTAGCCCTTTTTCTCATTCTTGGTTGGGCGCTTTCGGGCTATTATGGGAACACTCAGATCCTTTTTATCGCGGTAGGGTTCTCATTAGTAATGAATTTTTTTGCGTATTTTTATTCCGATAAACTGGCTCTTGCGTCAGCGGGGGCGGTAGAAGCCTCAAGGGAGAAATATGAAAGACTGCACGAGACAGTAGAAAACTTGGCAATTACCGCGGGACTGCCAAAGCCACGGATCTACATCATTAATGATCCGGCACCAAATGCTTTTGCAACAGGGAGAGATAAGAATCATGCAGCGGTGGCAGTGACGACGGGTATTCTGCAGAGATTAGACCGAGTGGAGCTTGAAGGGGTGTTAGCACACGAATTAGCTCATATTGGAAATAGGGATATCCTTCTTTCTTCTATTGTAGTGGTCTTGGTGGGGGTGGTGTCGTTTATTGCTGATATTTTCTTACGGAACATGTTTTTCCGGGGGAATGACGACGATCATAAAGGAGGAGCCTTGCTTTTACTTCTTCAGGTAGCGCTTATTGTTATTGCGCCTATTGTGGCTACTTTGATCCAACTTGCTATCTCGCGTCGCCGGGAGTTTTTGGCAGATGCGACCGGTGCGCTTCTCACTCGTTATCCAGAAGGTTTGGCATCTGCACTCCAGAAGATAGCGGAAGATCACCACCCGCTGCGGCGAGCAAGTATGGCGACGGCGCATCTTTTTATTTCTAATCCGTTAAAAGATAGACGAGCGGCAAATTTTCTTGCACGGATATTTTCTACTCATCCGCCAACTTCGGAGCGAGTTCGAAGGTTGTTGGGAAAATAATAGGCTTGTATTCTAGAAGATTTTTCAGTTTTTTTAGTTATTTTTTTCTAGGGTGGAAAGAGAGAGGAGAATTTTGAGGTCGATGTCAGAGTTGACACCTAAGGATTCGGCAGGAGGGAGAGGGAGGGAAAGAATGGGAAGGTTTTTTTTGCAGGCGACGGCGAGGCAGTCAGTGAGATAGAGCTCGTGTTGAGTGTTGTCGCTTGTGAGGGAGGGGAGGGCTTTTTCCAGAAAAGAGCGGGAGAAAAGGTAGATGCCAGGATTTACTTCATGGATTTTTAATTCATCTTCTGTGGCATCTTTAGCCTCGGTGATTTTTAGGAAATTTTTGGTCTCTTGATCACGGAGAATGCGACCGTAGCGGAGAAAAGCGGAGTAGGGAGGATCGAAGTGGGGGGTGATGGTGGTGAAGAGGGTAATGGCAGGAGTAGTGGAGAGGTGAAGATTAACGATTTTTTCTAAAGAATCTTTGCTCACCATTGGCATATCACCATAGAGGACGAGAATATGATCACTTTTTATGAAAGGAATGGCGGAGAGAGTGGCGTGGCCGGTGCCAAGTTGCTCTTTTTGTAAAGCGTAGGTGTAGGTGGGGCCGCAGGCGGTTTTTACTTTTTCACTTTTATAGCCGACGACAATGATGGTATGAGCGGGAATGGAGAGGGAATGAATGGTTTCAAGAAGATGACTTATAAGAGGCTTACCGGCTAACGGATGAAGGACTTTCGGCAAAGATTGATCTGACATACGGGTGCCACGGCCAGCGGCGAGAATGATGATATCAATTGATGGGGGAGACATAGGATAGAGTATGGTGGTTCTTTGGGAATGAGTAAATGATTTGGAAAAGCCTTTTTTTTTTGGTATTCTCTACCTACTTTGTTTTGTTTGGAGAGGTGCCTGAGTGGCCTAAAGGAACAGTTTGCTAAACTGTGGTGTCGTAAGATGCCCCGAGGGTTCGAATCCCTCCCTCTCCGCCAGTTAGGAAATTGGGGCGAATTGGCAAGCACACGCCAGCCGATTTTCCCTTCAAATTGGAATTTTTTATCTTTCAAAATGAAGTTCGAGCCGATATTTTTTAGGAATGCTCGGATTTCTTGATTGTCGCTTTGCGACAAAAGAATTTTGGCTTGGCTACTGGCTAAAATCATTTCTTTCATCGGTTCGAGCCAATTATTTCCTTTTTGTTCAAAATCTTTTATTTTTTGTTGAATGTCCAGCTTCTCGTTGAGAAGTTTTTGTTTTTTCTGCTGGTATTCCTCTGGTTCAAGACCTTTTCCGCCAATAAACAGCTCAAGCAGGTTTTCGGCTTTGGCTTCAATTTCTGTTTTCTTGGCTTGAAGATTTTGAACAAAAACATTCGTTTCTTCTCTGGCTTGCTCTTTTTCTTTGTCTATCTCGGTAAGCATATTATTTGCCCAATCATCAGGCAAAGAAACTTTTTGAATAATTCCTTTCATCTGTTCAACAAGATTTTCTTCCCGCAAATATTTTTCATTACAAGTCCGCTTTTTCTTAGTGCAACGATAATAGTGATGTCCTTTTTGTTTTTCGGCAGTTATGAGGCAGTCGCAATTTCCACACTTCATCAGTCCAGAAAAAGCAAATTCGTGTTTTCTTTTGCGTTTCTTTTTCCCTCGGTTGCTCATTACTTGTTGAACAGAATCAAAAAGTTTCTTGGAAATAATTGGCTCGTGTGTTCCGTCATAAATTTCACCGTTGAAAGAAAATACTCCGTAATAAATCGGATTTTGCAATAGTCGCTGGACACAGGAAACAGAAAGAACATTGCCTTTGTAGCTTCTTAGCCCCGCTTGATCCAAAACTATGGCAAGAGCCTTTAGTGTATATTCGCCTGTTGCGTAAAGTTCAAATGCTTTTCTGACAAATGGTGCTTTTTCGCTATCAATATCAATCGCCCTTGTCTTTGGATTATTGGAATATCCAAGCGGGGCAAAGTTTGGCCAAATTCCTTTTCGCAGTTTTGCCCGATGACCTCGTTTGATATTTTCGCTTAGATTGTCTATGTAATACTTGCTTTGGCCAAAGGCAATGTTCATCATAAATTTCCCTTGTGGCGTGCTATCAAACCAAAATGTCGGAAACTTCAAATCTTTAATTTTTCCTGTGTCCAGCAGATAAATGATTTTCCCTCCGTCTATTGAGTTTCTAGCTAGTCGGTCAGGATGCCAAGCCAAAATTCCTTGGGCTTCGCCCTTTTCAATCCGAGCGAGCATTTCGCCGAACACAGTTCGGCCAGGTTCTTTGGCAGTTTTTGCCTCGCTAAGCGAGGCGACGATTTCAAGTTTTTCTTTGGCGGCAAATTCTTTTAGCTCAGCAAGCTGAGCTTCAATACTTAAAACTTGTCTTTCTTCACTGTCCGTTGATTTTCGAGTGTATATAAAATATTTCATAACTACTCCTTAAAAATTAAAAATGAAAATTCGGGAAGCCCGCTTTTGGCCAGCCCCTTCGGGGCAAAGATAAAAAATTCCAATTTGAAGGGAAAATCGGCTGGCGTGTGCTTGCCAATTCGCCCCAATTTCCTAACTGGCGGTGTGCTTTCGAAAAAATTCGAACTGATTTCGCCCAAAATTTGTAGAGCGGGCGGAATTCCCCCCAGACCCTCCTTCCGCCCGCCCGCAGAAGCGACCCTTTCGGATTGAAAAAACTGCCAA
>VGJO01000006.1 GCA_016867415.1 Candidatus Harrisonbacteria bacterium | reverse complement strand
GCTTCATTTCCCGCCAGAGCGACGGCGAAGCCGTCGCGAAAGCGAGCCCAGCCCCGCTTGTGGCGGGACTGGGTGAGCGAACACTCTCATCTTCAAAAAATGAGTTCGTATTGTCTTCTTTGGCTCCGCAGGTAGGACTCGAACCTACAACCCTCTCGTTAACAGCGAGACGCTCTGCCATTGAGCTACTGCGGAATAATGAAGTAAAGTATACTGATTTTCCCCAAAAATGCAAAGAAAAAAACCGCCACGTGAAGTAATTTTGGAGTTATTTGTAGGCACAAGATTTTTCGAGGAAATGTCGTTTTTGTTTCCGAGTACCCACTGGAGCATTTAAGAACTTGAGTTTGTAAGAAGGGAATACGGGAAATAATTGATATTAATCGAAAAAGACCAGCTTGAGTAAATTATAAACCAATGTATTCCTGGGGAATATAATTTACTCTGGGATTCCAACTCATCCACCCCGCATGATATCCGACGTCTTCGATCGCTTTCACCTGTGCCTCAATCATCTCCTTCGTATAGTACGCCCCCATATCAAAATCCTGGATCCACGGCCGCATCTCTGCCTTTATCAGGATCGGCTGGGGCGTGACCTGTGCCATCGTGCTTGAGCTGCTGCTTGCCGTACTACTTGCCGCCACAACCGGATCTGGCATAAGCATCCGCTTCCCTGAAAGGAGCGTCTCCTTCACTACCTCATATGGATGCTCCGCCGGATTTTTAAACCCAAAATTTCCCGCTGTGTAGTGTGAGGGGTAGATCATGGGTGCGACCACATCATAGATTTGCATGAGATCCAGAAAGTCCTGGCCAATTCCCACATCCAGGTCAAGGAGGGTGTAGGCAAAAATATTCGCCGAGACCAAGGCCTGCGGGAACTCTTTATGTATCCCCGTCATTATAAATCGGGAGAATTCATTGATAATATCTTTCTTTGGCGTCTTTCCATTGTACGCCGGGTATACAATACTATCCACATTTCCGTCCGGGAAATGGATATAGTCGAGGTTTACCTCAAGAAATCCCATCCGTAAGGCATCCTTCGCCGCCTTGAGATTATATTCCCAGACCTCGCGACTGCTCGCGTCTACAAAATGATATTCGCTCTTTCCCCAAAGATTCCCTTCTTTATCCCTCAAGGAAAGATCGGGTCGGGCGGAGGCGAGCTCATTATCCTGGAAGACCACTATCCGAGCGATTGGATAGATTCCATTTTCTCTCACTTTCCGCACTACCTCCATCATTTTCGCGTTGTAATGACTACGATTACTGTCCTTCACATTGATCACCATCGCATTGATCGGCGTGCTTTTTATAATAGTTATCAATCGATCAAGATTTTAGGGGAGAAGTGCTACCTCCGCTGTCACATAAATTGCTTTCATTTTTTCCGGCACTTTCACGGGAGCTAGCGTAGTAAGATCAGGAAAAATTATTTCTTCTGTCTTCTTGGCCGTAGCTGGCTCTTTTTTTCCCTCCACTGCTTGTTCTTCCTTTTCTCTTTTCGCTCCTTTTGTTATTTCATCCGTTTCTTTGGCGAAATCGCTCACAATCTCAATTCTTTTTATGCCATATTCTTTAAGTCCTTCCACTGCAAAGAAAAAACCAACTAAAATAAACAAAGGAATAGATATCCACCGCTGCTTTCTCATTTTTGCTACAATAAATATAACTATACCAAGAATTTTTATAAGTAAAAAATAATGTCCTTTCTCTCGCTCTCTGTCATTAATCTTTTTTTAAGTTTTTTTGGTTTCATTATCTCTTTTCACATCTATGAAAAGAAATCACAAGGCGTCCCGCTTATCTGCCCGGCTGGTTTTGACTGTCTTGCCGTGGTCTCCTCCCGCTTCGGTCGTTTCTTAGGTGTCCCAAATTACTTCTTGGGTATGTTCTACTATGGCTTGATTGCCTTTCTCTCGGCAATCACTATTATAAGCGCTGGTTCTGTCGGTCCTATTTTCTTTCTCTTCCTTTTTCTTCTTTCCGGAACCGCTTTCCTCTTCTCGCTCTACCTCCTTTTTATCCAGAGCTTCGTTCTCCGGCAATACTGTCTCTTTTGCCTCCTCTCCGCTGCGCTTGCCTCCGGTATATTTCTCATTAGCTTTTCTTTTTCGAGTGATATTGTGAGTGTATTCCTCAAACAATATCGGATCCTGGTTCTAATTGGCCATAATGTCGGCATTGCGATCGCCGTCGGCGCCGTCACCGTCTCCGATATTTTCTTTTTCAAATTTCTCCGGGATCTCAAAATCAGCGATAGTGAAAAAGAAATTCTTTCCACTCTTTCTGAGATTGTCTGGTTTGGCGCAGGTATCCTTGTGCTCACCGGTTTCGGTCTCTATCTGCCCTTTGCCGGCGCCTATAATCTCGTCCCGAAGTTCTTGGTAAAAATGGTCATTTTTCTCATTATTCTCATCAATGGTTTTGTTTTAAATCTTGTCATCACCCCCCGCCTTACGCAGATCTCTTTTGGTGGTCGCCACGACCACAAAAGTGGTGAGCTTCACTCTATCCGTCGTCTTGCCTTTGCTTCCGGCGCCATCTCTATTACTTCCTGGTACTCGGCACTTATCTTAGGCCTCACAAAGCCTCCCTATGCTTTTTCCCAAATTTTTGGCATCTATCTTCTCGTCATCGGCCTCGCTATCTTCATAAGCCAAGTCGTTGAGCTCCGTTTGAGAAGTCAGGTTTCCGCCATTATTCCAGACTAGATCTGGAATCTATATAAAAATATATGGACCGCCGCAATATCATTGATTTTCAAAAATTCGTCTGCCAAAATCTCTCCGATCAGATCAAGCAAGCTGATACTAAAGCCGCCGCCATCATCTCTGTCCTTGGTCTCATTACTGCAAGCCTCCTCTCTCGTCTCTCAAGTATAAAAGTGAGAGGTTCGCTTTCCGAAACTAATATGATTGTCTACTGCCTCGCTGCCGCTCTTATTCTCGTCTCTCTCAAGTTTGCGATCGGCGTCATCTTCCCTCGCATCAGCAAGGGTAAAAGCACTGGTCTTCTCTATTTTGGCGACATCAGTCTCATGAGGAAAGAAACCTTTGTGAAAAATATTACCAAGATTGATGAGACGCAAATCTCCCTGGAATATGCCAATCAGGCCCATGCCTTGAGCGCGATCGCGAAGCGAAAATATTGGAATCTCCGCCAAGCTTTCATTCTCTCCTCGATCGCTCTTGTCTTCACTATCATTGCCCTCATCGTCAATCAGTAATTCAAGTATATATTTGATTAATAAAAACCCGGTGTCGTAAACACCGGGTAATATGTACCGATTTCCAAGGTAAAAGTCATCTCACTTCATTTTTGAAATCTCGCCAGTCTCATCCCAGATCGCCGCAAAGTACTCTTCGTCTCCCACCTCTACCTTCCAAATTGGGTCTAGGCCGAGGTAGTGGACAGTCGACACTGCTTGAGGAAAAGCTTTTCTCACTTCCTGCTCTGCCTCTAATACGTCCTGAGGAATAGCGACGCCATAAGCAGGAGCCTTCTGGAAAGATTGAGATTTCCAAAACCACTGATAGAGATTGTAGTGGATTCTGAAGCGGAAAAAGATGGTGGCCGAAGTCACGAAGGAGATGCTAGCTACAGTCACGCCCACACTAAAGAGAAAAGTATCTCCAGTGAGTATTTCACTCGTGATTGCAGTCGCAACGCCACTAATGAAGAGATAGGCAAATACCCGGGACATCCGAGCAATAGGAGATTGCCGGCAAAATTCCAGATTCATCTTCGCCCGCTGGGCTTCCATGTACCGATGAACTGACCCTTCATCATAAGGGAAGTATTCAAGCGACCGGAGGAGCCTGAGAAGAGGGTATGGGTGCTCACCACGTAAGCCCCTGCGCTTTTTTGCTTCCTTCATACTCATCCGCCGGGGAAAAAGCGTCGCTCGCATGAGAAACCTCCTTCTCGTAAGAGATAAATTAGAGATGTATCTGTCAAAAAGCGGTCGTATCCCGCACATATTAATCCTTATCGAAAAACACTCTCTATGTCAATGAATATGTAGCTTTACCTTAAAAAATAAAATTACATTAAAGAAATCGATTGTCGCACAATATTACTAATATTGTGCGACAGTTGGTTTCGAATTACTTTTCAGAATTTCTTCTAAAAATTCAGATGAATCCTGACGAAAGCGAAGTTTTCTTGTAATTTCTTTCCTTAAAAACGTCGTACCACGCATGTGCAGGATTTTTCGAGGAAATTTCGATTTTCTTTCCGAGTAGGCATCGGAGCATACAAGAACTTGAGTATGTGAGAAGTCAGTGGAGGAAAAAATCGAAATTAACCGAAAAAGACAATCTCATGCAAATTACTCATAGCGAAGTGCTTCGATGGGGCTTTTTCTGGACGCCTTCCTCGCCGGATAGATCCCAAACACAAGCCCCACAATCGATGACACCACTATGCCGATCACTGCCGATTCGACGGGGAATATATATGTCCACTCCGTACTCACAAATTTTTTCAAAATGATTACCACAATAAATGATATCCCGGATCCTAAAGATATTCCCAATATTCCGCCTAAGCCTGTGAGAAATACCGCTTCGGTGAGAAACTGCCAGAGAATATCTTTGTCCGTCGCCCCCAGCGCTTTTCTAAGACCTATCTCTCGCGTCCTCTCCGACACCGAGACAAACATAATATTCATGATCCCCACTCCACCTACGACAAGGGAGATTGCTGCGACCGCAATAAGGAGCGCTGTCAGTACATTCGTAATCAAAGATACCCGCTCAATCGCTTCCTTTTGTGTATTGATGTGAAAGTCATCCTTGTCCGGGTCGGTGATCCCATGATTTTCTCGAATAAGCTCTTTGATGCGGTTTGCTACTTGGTCGGTAATATTTTCATTATCCGTTTGCACGATGATTGAATTAAAGTACTGAATTCCAAAGACGTAGGTCTGGGCCGTCGAGTAGGGGATAAACACCATCTTATCAGGGTTGAAAAGAGAGAGCTGTCCCTTACTTGGGATAGTCCCGATGATGACAAAGTTTTTTCCTTTTATTTTGATCCGCTCGCCGATCGCTTCTCTGTCGCCAAAAAGTTCTTTTTTGACATCTGCCCCAATCACCGCAAGCGCCGCCTTCGACTTTATGTCTTCCTCGTTAAAAAAGTACCCTTCACTTGGTTTCATATCAAAAATATCGGCAAGGAGCTCCGTCGTTCCCACTATGTTTGCTCGATAGGTCTCCCCGAGGTGCCCCACGGGCACCGCCCGCATTATAGTCGGCGCCACATCCCGCACGCCCGTGATCCGCTTGGTATCCATGAGTGCCTCTAAGTCCCGCTTTTTAAGTGAATCGGTAAAGACCTCCGAAAAATTAGATGGTCCCACCGGCTTCCGTCCTGGTTCGATTGAGATTACGTCCGCACCAATCCCTCGGATCTGCGAAAGGATGAGCTCTTGACTGCTCCTTCCTATAGACATCACGATAATAATAGAGGCAATTCCAATTATGATCCCGAGGATAGTTAAAGCCGATCGCGCCTTATTAGTCGTCAGTCCATTACTCGCCGTTTTGATAATGTCTTTGAAAAGCATAATGCAAATTTATTTAATAAAACCTTCGTTAGCTCGTCTTTTCTTTTTTATCTTCTTTTCATCCGCCACTTTGCCGTCTTTGATAAAAATAATCCGATCAGCGTGCTCCGCCGTTGAGGTCTCGTGAGTGATGAGGATCACTGTCCGCCCGAGCTTATCGTTAAGCGTTTGGATGATTTTCATCACTGTCTCTCCGGACTTTGAATCGAGATTACCTGTTGGTTCATCGGCAAAAATTACCTCCGGCTCATTCACTAAAGCCCGCGCAATTGCTACTCTCTGTTTCTCTCCGCCAGAAAGTTTTCCCGCCTCAAAATTGATCCTATGACTCAAACCCACTGCGCGAATAGCTTTTTCCGCCCGCCGCGTCCGCTCCGCTTCGTTTGTGATCTTTGAATAAACCAAAGGCATTTTTACATTTGAAAGGACTGATTCACGAGAGAGGAGATTGAATGATTGAAAGACAAACCCAATTTTTTCATTTCTAATTTTGGCCGCCTCTTGATCATCATACTCCGAGGAAAGGTGGGAAAGAAATTGGTATGTACCAGAAGATTGCCGCTCCAGTAGTCCAAGAATATTAAGAAGTGTGGACTTGCCCGATCCTGAAGGCCCCATGATCGCCACAAATTCTCCCTTCTGGATAGTAAAATTAATACCCGACAAGGCGTGCGTCGCCACATCCTCCTCCTGATAGGTCTTCGATATATTTTCTACCTTAATAATCGGTTCCATTTTTTCTTGTATTATTTAATTGGGCGTAGTTACAGACGCAAGTGAAGTAATTTTGAGCTTATTTTCGTTCTTCTTTTTCAAAAAGACCCTGGAGCATCCTAGGAGATTCTGTGAGGAGGATTCTTGGAAAAAAGGATGAAAAGAAGCTAAAAGTACGACCCTATTTAGCACCAATAATGACAATTTCACCTGCAGTGAGCCCAGAAATAATTTCGGTCATTCCGTTAAAGCCTCTTACTCCCGTCTCTATCTTTCTCTTCTCCTCCCCTTCTTTTTTCAGTACTCTTACAGTCTTCTCTTTTTCGCCTCTCTTGATCGCCCTTTCCGGAATCACAATCACGTTTTCCCGAGTCTCGCCGATGATATCCAAGTTTGCCGTCATGCCTGGGCGGATCCGCTCGTCTTCATTCTCAAACATTAGTTTGACTTTGTAGGTTGTCACTCCCTCGATCTCCGTGTCGCTCGTATCAATGGTTGCTATGATTGCGGTAAAGAGTGCTTCTTTTTGGTAAGCGTCGAGCGACACTTCTGCCTTGTCGCCGATCGTTACTTTGGCGATATCCGCTTCCGGAATGTAGGCTTCGATCGAAAAGTTGCCTACACCAATCAAAGACACCACCTCCGCTCCCGAGATCACCGATTCCTGGACTCGGGGACTAATCTTTGCCACTGTGCCTGCAAACGGCGCTCGGATCAAAGTCTTTTCGTACTTGGCTCGTTCTAGTCGCACCCGCGCCTCCGCTCCTCGTACTGCCGCCTGCTCCGCGGCAATATCCTCCTTGCTCGCCCCCGATTGTTTGATAATAAGGTCATTCTTAGCCACCTCAAGCGCATTAATAGCGCTCGTCACCTCCGATTTTGCGCTTTCGATCTGCTGTGCTCCCGTGGTCTTTATCTTGCTAATATCCTCAATTCGCGATGATAAGGTACTAATCTCAGCTCCCACTTTGCTTTTCTCCGCCGCTAGATTTGCCTTATCTGCACTCGAGAGATTGATATTGAGGGGGATAGCTTCGAGCGCGAGCTTTACTTTCATAAGTGCCATCTCCGCCTTATTCACAGTCGAAATGATCGTCGCCTCCGTATCCCGCTCTTCATTGAGTGTAAGTATTTCAGAAAATATTCCGCCCGAAAGATTGGAAATAAAATCTGATCGAAAATTTGCTCCATAGTTTCGATCAAAGAGGGCCTTGATCGCCATAGTCTTAGCGTCCTGAAGCCGAAGATTATCTGAAAGAGAGAGCGTGATATTTGCCTCCTGCGTGTCCGCAAGAGTCATAAGCGCGTTCTTCCCTTTGGATACCGCCTCTGCTCCCGCAGTTATTACCGCCACAAGCGCCTGTTGCGCGTCGGTCGCTGCTTTTTCTTCGGCTAATACTTCTCGCCGCTCCGCATCTTCTTTCGAAAGCATGAGTCGGTTCACCTTCGACTGAAGAGCGGAGATTTCTTCTGGCCGCGCTCCGGAAAGGAGGCTTGAAAGCCGTGCCTTCTCGACATCGAGACTCGCCTCCGCCGACAAAAGCTCCGCGTACGCCGTCTCATTTTGCAAGCTCATGATCAATTCTCCTGCCCGTACCGTTTCTCCTACCTTTTTATAAATCCGGCTGATCCGTCCTCCAGTCTCAAACGACAAGTCAGCCGCTTCATTAGCCACCACCTTCCCATTGAGCGAGGTCATCTGCTGGGCCGTCGCCCGCTCTGCTACCTTCGTCTCATACCCCGTTTGTCTTGAGGAAAGAGAGGTATATCCCACATACGCGATCACTGCTATCGTTGCTGCCAATAAATAGTACTTATTGAGAGAAATGGATCTGCCTAATTGCCTAGTTGCCATGATTCATTAAATAGTAATGTAATGGTAGCATAAAGAAAAAGGTGAGATCTAAACTTTGTGTTAGTTTACAAAAAAGTGTCGATTATGAGCCAAAAAGTAACTGTACTGATCTAAAAAACGACTACCTCATCCCCATTTGCCCTGCCTTAAAGGCTAATATTTCCGGAGCTTCCTCGATTTATCTAGATTTATTAAAAAAGCATCTCACGTGCCCGAAATTTTAGGAGAATCATTGCCTAATCGCTATTTTTTTCGTATTATTTTTCTTATACAAAAAGTAGGATTATGCTCGACCTGAAATTCATTCTCGAAAACCGCAAGCTCATAGAAGAAAATTGTCGCGCTCGCAACATGCAGTGCGATCTCGATAGTCTCTCTGTCCTTGCTGCAAATAAGAGTCGATTGCAAAGCGAGGTCGAGTCTCTCCGCGCCGACACCAATCGTCTTGCAGACGATATTAAGTATGGCCACCTTGATCCCAAAAGCGATGAGGGGAGAGTCGCCATCGCAAAAAATAAAGAAAGCAAGGAGTTCTTGAAAGAAAAAGAAGCTCTCTTCGAAAAAGAAGATGTCAAACTCCGCGAGCTTCTAGGCACCATCCCCAATATCACCCATCCTCACGCTCCCAAAGGTGGCGAAGAAGTAAATAGAGTCATCAGCGAGCATGGCATCCATCCCGCTTATGACTTTCCGCTCAGAAGCCATGAAGAGCTTGTCTCTCTTCTCGATCTCGCCGATTTTGAAGGCGCTGCCCGGACCACCGGCGCCAAATTTTATTTTCTAAAAAACGAAGCCGTCCTTCTCGAGCTCGCCCTCGTCCACTATGCCCTCGAATTTCTCATGGCTCGCGGCTTCACGCCTTTCTCTACCCCTGATCTTGCCCGGCTCGATATTATCGAAGGCTTGGGCTACAACCCTCGTGGGAATGAGTCCCAGATCTATAGCATTGCCGGCTCCGACCTCGGCCTCATCGCCACCGCCGAAATTACTCTTGGCGGTCTCTATAAAGATGCGATTTTAAAAGAAGACACTCTCCCACTCCGTCTCGCCGGTCTCTCCCACTGTTTCCGCACCGAAGCTGGTGCCTACGGCAAGACCTCTAAGGGCCTCTATCGTGTCCACCAGTTTACCAAGGTAGAAATGTTTATCTTCTCCACTCCCGAAGACTCCGAGACTCTCCACCAAGAGCTTCTTCAAAACGAAATTGATCTTTTTGAAAGTCTTGGCCTGCCCTTCCGCGTCATCGAGAATGCTACCGGCGACCTAGGTGCCGCCGCCTATCGCAAATACGATCTTGAAGCTTATCTGCCTAAGGAGGGGATCTGGGGCGAGATCACTAGCACCAGTAATTGCACCGACTACCAGGCTCGCCGCTTGAATATTCGGGTGAAAAGAAAAGATGGTAAAAATGAACTCCTTCACACCTTAAATGGCACCGCGATTGCCGTCACCCGCATCATCCTCTCCCTCCTCGAAAATTTTCAAAACTCTGACGGCTCCGTATCCATCCCCCCGGCTCTTCACCCTTATCTCCCCTTCACCCGCATCGAGCCATAAATGCGAAAAAGTTATTAGAGAAAAAAGTCTAATAGAAATGAATTATTAAAGAATAAAAAAACCGAGACTACGAACAATCTCGCAATCTCGGTCTACTTAGTATGAGGCTTGGTCACTAATGGTTTTTATGCCCAAGCGAAACACCCAGCCATCAGTGACATTTTTCTCGTCAGAAAAAGCGTCAGGCTCTCTCCTGAAAAGAAAGAATCCATAATCCTTCAGAGTAGAAATCATCTCTTGATCCCGTTCACTCACGAGGGTTTCTACCGCTTCCACCTTAAACCCAGTTTTTTGGACCAGTTCAAGCTCGGTTTCAAGAGTTAACATAAGAAGCTGGAAGGGATTAAAAGCTTTAAAGCGAGGATCGGTAATAATGGTGGAAATTTGCAAGACATCTTCATCGTTCTTAAAGTCTGCAATAAAAAATCCTGCGAGTTCTCCTTCCATATAGAGTATCCGATTCCAATCCCAAGTCCCTGATCCTAAAAAATATCCTCGATCAATGTTTGGATCTTTTCTTATTCGTTGAGCTAGACTGACCGCAAGCTCCGCATCATCATCTGGCCAAAACTTTCTCACTAGGAAGCTGACTTCCATGATTCATCTCCTCCTTTATTCCTAAAAGGACTTTTTTCATGAAAACAAAATTTTCAAAAAACGACTCCTCTTTCATATAAGTTCTCTTTATTCGAAAAGTAAAGAGAAAAATGTGTATTGCCAAAAAAATTCATAGATTTTCTTATAAGTTGACGCCGTAAAAACGAGAGGTATATAATGCGTTCACAATTAAAAAAAACTATGAACGAAGACCAAAACAGCCAAATGCCAACTAGTGAAACGACTCCTGAGCTCTATGAAGCTCCTAAGGCGTCCAAATGGTTCGGGGCGCTCATTGTTATTATTGCTCTTTTAGGCGTCGCTTATTATTCCGGTATCTGGGAAAAGATTGCCTCTCCCGATACTACTCCCAGTAGTAATGAAGAAGTTCCTGGAGTAGGAGTAGATGATACTTCTACCACTACCTCAACCGGCAACAATACGAATACCTCTCCCGCGACTACGAGTGCGGTCGGTGCTATGAAAGGTACCGTCCCCTCCGACACCCCGACCGCTAATTCTGTTGAGAAGGGTAAGCTCGAAGTCTTTATAAGTGCTGGTGTCAGTGGCGGCGCCGCTCTTATTAGTAATCCAAAGCAGCCTAATATAGAAATCAATAAAATCTCTCTCTATAATCAGGCGAAAGGTACCTGGCTAGTAGTCTATCAGGGGACTCGTCCCTTGAATCTCATCGATCTCTCAACTAAAAATGAAGGTCACGAACTCATCTTGAGTGCGATCTCTTCTTACACCTATAGCAAGGTGCGCCTCGAATATAAAGAGCTCACTCCGGCTCAGAGCGGCAGAGAGGCTACTTTCGAGGCCGTCACCAAGGACATAGAGCAAAACATAACGTTTGCTCCTAAAAAGACCACTCAACTCGAAATCCGCTTCGCGATTGACGACCACGCTCATCCCGTCCCCATGGTCATTACGAGTACTAACTAAAAGAATTTTTTTTCTTTTTCAAAAAACCCCCGGTCTCTCGGAGGTTTTTTGCTTTAGCAATATAAGTGCATGATAGAAGCGCAAACGAAGTAATCTTGAGCTTATTTTCGTTATTCTTTTACAAAAATGTACTAAGAGCCTCATGGGAAAGTCTGTGAGGATGATTTTTTGGAAAAGGAGGACGGGAAAGGTATCCAAAGTACGAGAATTAAGCCGAATAAAAAGTGAGCTGGAGGATGAATAGATAAATAATAAAGAAGAGAATCACCGCAAGCGCTGAATATATTAAAAGCCGAATATCCATTTTTATTAGTATACCATGTAGTATTATTAATACATGCTCCGGCTTTTTTGGGGAATTATACTCGCTCTTCTTGTCGTCGCCATTTCCGGCTATTTTGTCGATTATAGTTATAGCCGCCTTCTAGAAAAAAAGACGTATAAAGATATTCCTAAAAAAATTAGCAACTTTGATTTTAAGTCCGTCTTCAGCTCTGGCCTTAAGTCTGTTTCCGATCCTCTGAAAAAAACCTTTGACCCCGCTCTCTCAAAGCAAAAAGATGCTGCAAAAGGCACCCTCGTCGAGGTTGAAAAAAAACTCGAAGAAAGCGCCATTGGTATAAAAAACAAAGCTCTCGATCTCGTCCACTCCGCTCTCATTGGTATTGATAATAAAATTCCTGATGGTTCTAATCCTTCCCCATCCTCAATTCCTGGAGACCCAGACATTGCTGGTAAAAATCTTAATTTTCTTCCCGAATGGTCGAAGGGCCAGACTTTCTTTTTTACTATAAAGAATAATGAAGGTTCCGGCGATTTCCTCGTCGACTGGGGTGATGGCAGCCGCATTGAAATCTTTCTAAAAGAAGGCGAGTCTAAATCTCTCTCTCACTCCTGGAAGAAACCCGGTGACTTCTTCGTCACCTTCCCCGGCGGCACCTTCCCCATCAAAATCAAATAAAAAACACCGAAGATCTTTCGGTATTTTTTATTTTTTTCTAAAAAAGTTCGAAGACTTATTAATTGAGAGTAAAATCGTTGCACATTATCCCGCGAAGTAATTTTGGATGGAGTTTGGGATTTCTTTTCGAGCAGCGAGCGGAGCATACATAGGGAACGGTATGTGAGAACGCAGCGCAGAAAAAAATCCCAAAATCCGCTAAAAGTACGAGTGCCCTACTTCTTTATCCCAATATAAATCCCCCAGGCGCCGACGATGAAATGTAGTATATTATCTATCGACTCAAAACTCGCATACCCATAATAATCAGGCCCTTTTGCCAGTCCGTAGACCGCAAAAAAGAGTCCAGTCACACCGATTAAGAGGGTAAATTTTTGGAGGAGACTAAAATCCCGGCTCATTTTCACCGCAGCAATCATCACAAAACCGAGGATAAGGTAAGCAAGACTTTCATTTATTCCCAGCGACCAGTTGCTTACGATTACTTCGCCACCAGTAACATAGCCTATGATACCAAGTGTGAACAGGAACCAACCGATCCAAGTGAGAAATTGTATAATGTTTTTTTTCATGTGCTTTGGAAGGCAAGCGACCTTTCTCTTTACTGTAATAATACCGCACTTTTTTTGTAAGTTATCCACAAAAATATCAATTTTCACCTTTTATTCCCAAAAATGTTTTATACTCTAAATATAGATATGATATTTTATAGATTCTATTTTCCCATTATTCTTTTCCTCTGCATTTTTTTTATTTCAGAAGCTGCTTTTCTCACCCCTTCAAAAAATCCTCCGAAAGGCAATCCACCTCCTCCACTTACCCCCGCCTCCGCTCCTCAGATAAAAGACGGCGATCTTGAAGTCGCAAATCTCATCACTGAAGACGGCATGACTCTCGAAGGGGTTAAAAAATCCGCCTGGGGCCCCGATGGCGACGGCAGCTGCACCTGGGAGGGGATGTTGTGTGATTGTAAGCACGACAGCGCCACTTGGAATGAGCTTGCAATCACAATTAGTGCTGGTTGTTCAGGCGGTTCTTTCGATGGGATAAGAGTAAAAAGTATTCAATTATCCAGCAGTAAGATCGGTTGTTCAAAGACCGCTCCTGCCGGCTGCACTCCTTCTCTGTATACTTATAAGAATGCTAAGAGGAGTACTGTTGAGTCTTTTGTTCGTGCCTTCAAATGGTTTTAAAAAATAAAAAAATATGAAAACTATTATAATAAACATCATCACCGCTCTCTTAGTCTCCGGCCTTGTCGTCACCGTTTTTGCTTTTACCGAACCGAGCAGTGCTCCACCCACCGGTAATACCCCGGCTCCCTTACATACTGGCACCGATTCTCAAAGAAAAAGTGGTGATCTTACGGTAAAAAATCTTATAGCCGACGATGGCATTACTCTTGGCGGAGTAAAGCGTACCTCCTGGCCTAAAGAGCAGGGGACCTGCGATTGGGAAGGAACAAAGTGTTCTTGTGCTCGTGATGGCGGGGGTAATGAAGCGAATCTTATTATCGGCGTGACCTGCGCCAGTAATAAACTAACTAATGTGAAGATTGTTTCTTTGAGGGTTACAAGTGGCTCAGCTACTTGTCCGAAGGACGCCCCTACCGGCTGCACCCCCGGTCTCTACAATAAATAATTTTTCATGCGTCATCTCCTCCTTTTCTCTCTTATCTTTCTCTCCTTTACTTTTGCTCACTTTTCTTCCGCCGCGATGATTGATCTTTCCGGGTTTGCCTGGTCAGAAAATATTGGCTGGATCAAATTTAAAGATGCTCGCTATGGTGTGAGAATAGACGATGTGACTGGAGCCATCTCCGGTTATGCCTGGTCGTCAAATCTCGGCTATCTCGATTTTTCCTACGCAAACTTTGATAAAAATAATAATACCTTCTCCGGCGAGGCTCGGATCTGCTCTGCATATCAGAATGAAGCTTCGTGTTCTGGCCCGCTCAAAAATAATCTTGGCGGCTTTGAAGGCCGCCTTAAACTTTCTGGCGCCAACTATGGCATCCGTCGCAGCCTAAATATTACAACCGGTTGCTCGCTCTCCGGCTACGCCTGGGGTGGTGATGTCGTCGGCTGGGTTAGTTTTCGCGGCAATAATTACCGGGTGAATATGGGTGGTGATTGTCCTGTCGAGCCCGAACCGACGATTGAGACCGAAAAGGGGATTACCTGTGACTTTGAAGCCACTCCCTCCATCCTCGTCTATCCTAGGAGTTCTGCTACTCTCACCTGGGTCTGCAGTGGCGCTCGCGCCTGCTCTATCTCGGGCTTAGGCGCAGTACGCAAAGATGAAGGCTCGAGGAATGTCTCTATTACGACCACCACCACCTTCACTCTTTCCTGCACAAATAAATCCCGGAGCTTCTCCACTGACGCCACCATCCGTCTCGTCCGGCCCACCTACTGTGAGATAATCCCAAATGGTCCTGGCTGTCCAAGGTAGTTTCCAGCTGTCAGCTCTCTGTATATCTTATGATTTGAGTCTGTGAGGAATGTTTTTAGAAAAAAGGATGAGTCTCCTCTACTTTTAGATTAAGATAAAAAAAGAAATAGAAGCATCAGCAAGACAAGCTACTTTAAAAAGTCGTCTCTGTGGACGCTTTCTTCCTCCCCATTTTTTTCTAAGAAATCCGTCAGAAGGAATTTTCCCTCCCCCTCTGGTCGCCACTGGACCTTATGAAACTCAAGCGGTGCCCAAAATTCGCTCGCTATACCAAAGATCTGCTCTGATCCCTTTTCATCCACCCAATCGGGGAGAAGAATACCTTTTTCCGGATTTTCGATCATCCAGATCATCGCGCCAAAGACCGCTCCGGCCACCTGCAGGGTTGTGGCGTTGTGGTGAGGAGTCATCTCTCTTGCCTCATCAATCGCGAGCGTGCTCCCATACCAGTAGCCATAATCCGCTCGTTCGCCCTTCTTCGCCTTCGGATCGATACCAAATATCATTACTCCTAGCTCATCCCTCCCTTCAGTGATTTCATCCCGCATTATTCGTGTTTTAGGCAGCATTCGATAGTTGCGCGCATCAAGCTCTGCGATCGCAAACTGCGCCTGCTCCGATGGACAGTACACATAGTGCACTGTCGGACGATACTCCTTCCCTCTCTTTTTATGCGTGAGATATTCCGAGATAGAAAATGCTTCTCCATGCCGGATGATGTATCCGGTGATTGGTCCCGATGGCACCCAGCTTCGCGCCTGCACGTCATAGCCAGTAGCCCGCAAGAGGATCTCATTCTTTGGTCCAGAGCTAAACTCTAATCCATTGTGAGGCAAGCCTTCTTCATGGCTCCCATAGCCGAGTTCTGCCGGGGCCGTCCCTTCTTCATAAAATCCCTCCACTGACCAGGTATTAGGAAAGGTATTTGGGTCAAACGGGGTCATGTCCTTCTGTGAGTCTCGTTCTGAGATATGAATTACCCGGATTCCCAGATCCGCCGCCGCCTCGGAGAAATGCGCTGGCCGCTTCACCCCTTTCCGCCGTTCCTTCCAGATTTTTTTAATCAGCTCTTTGGTAAGGTGAGAGACCATGCCCGGATTCGCCCCATGGTCGAGAATCATCGTTGGCCGTTTGCCACCACAAAAATCTCCGATTGTCTCCCGCATCATCATCTGTCGGTGATATAGTGTCTGCTCATGCAGCTTTTTATCCGACCGATCATACGGGTCCCACACTTCAACTGAAGTATTGATGTAGTTCGCTCCAATCTTTTCAATGAGCTGTAGGAGATCGAGTGTTTCAATATTCCACGTGAGGTCGATGATCAAGTCGCCCTTGCCCGCATGCATTGAAATTACCTCCTCAAAATTACCCGGCTCAATTCGCACCGCCACAAACTTCGCCCCTCGTTTCAAAGCCTCCGTCACATCCGGGCCCTCTTTCTTCTTCATATCAATAATCGTCACCTTCGCCCAATCAATATCCATCCGCTTAAGACAAATCGACAGGAGATTTTGTGCCACCGCGCCCATCCCCAAAAACAAGACCCGTCCTGAAAAAGGATACTTCTTCACCATCTTTTTCATACCAAATAATCCAGTTATTATAAGCCTATTTGACACTTTCTGCAACTCATTACCACCTATTGACAACCAACATAAGGAATGATTACTTTTTTGTACTCAAAAAAGTCCTGATTAAGATAATCAGAAAAATAATCGAAGATTGTTTACTCATTCCTCCATACTCCACCAACTCACTAAAACGTTCTATATATAAGAAATCATCCTTACCTCTTTTGTGACCTTCTGGAGGAGAAAAGCATGGTTTTTTCATGGTGTTATTTTTCCTTCCTTATCCCAAAAATAACACCATGAAAAATTTTCTCCGAAGCCTGAATGAAAGCTCGCTGGAGCTTTCATGTGTCGGGAAAGGGATGTGGCTACTTTCAACTATCGATGCCACCTAAATAAAATTGATCAAAAAGACCCCACTTTATTCTTTCCTAACATCCTCCTATACTTAACCCCACATGACCACCACCCTCCTCATTCTCCTTATAGTAATCTTAATCCTCGGCTTCCTTGCTCTCTTTATTTTCCTCTCCATCAAGCTCGCCCCTAAGCCCGAAGTCCCCAAAGAAGACGACAAATCCATCCTCCTACTCCAAAACCAGCTCGAAGAGCTCCGCCGTCATCTTGGCACTCACTTCGAGCAATCCGCTCGGATGATCCAGCACCAATTCGGTAGTAGTCAAAATATTATTAAAGAAGTTACCGAGCGCCTCACAAAGCTCGACGAGACCAATCGCCAAGTCGTTGGTTTCGCCGATCAGCTAAAAGGCCTCCAGGATATTCTGAAAAATCCCAAACAACGCGGCGTCCTCGGCGAGTACTACTTAGAGACGCTCCTCAAAAATATTTTTCCACCCAATCTCTACGAAATGCAGTACAAGTTTACTGATGGTGTCGTAGTCGACGCCGCCGTCTTCTATCAGGGTAAGATCGTCCCGATCGACTCCAAATTTTCCCTCGAAAACTATAATCGACTTCTCGAATCCCGTGACGCCGAAGAGCGTACTCGCATTGAAAAACTTTTTTCCCAAGACTTGAAAAATCGTATCGACGAGACGAGTAAATATGTCCGCCCGGAGGAGGGGACGACTGACTTCGCTTTCATGTTTATCCCCGCCGAGGCCATCTACTATGATCTCTTGATCAACCAAGTCGGCGCGGTCAAAAGCAATACCCGTGACCTGATCGAATACGCCTACAAAGACAAAAAAGTCATCATTGTTTCCCCGACTTCCTTTATGGCCTATCTTCAGACCGTCTTTCAGGGTATGAAGGCCGAGCAAGTTCAAAAATCCACTCAAGAGATTATCAAAAATATTCAAAATCTCAGCCGCCATCTCAAAGCCTACGAGCTCTTCATGCAAAAGCTTGGTGGCCATCTTGGCACCTCGGTCAACGCCTACAACGCCGCCTACGCCGAGTTTGGCAAAATCGACAAAGATATTCTCCGCATTAGCGGCGAGGGTGTCGGCGTGAAAGTGACCCGCGTTTCTGTTCCGGAAAAAGAAAGTATAGACGAACCCCTCGTTGCTCTTGAAAAAATATCAACTATGGATTAATATAAAAGCGATAACTTTGCAAGCGAAAGTTATTCGATTTTTATCCCCATTTTTGTTTGTCTTTCAAAGGAAGTAGGCATATAAAAATAAATGGCGACAGATTTTCGTCAGAGTTTTTTTGAAAATAAAAACTCTCTCCGCCCTCATTAAAAAATTTCAATCGATGATATTTTTTAATGAAGACCCAGACTCTTTAGGAAAGGAATTTCTCATGTCCTGGATTCATCTTCCCCAGCAGCCCCTCAAGGCCCAGATTCGATGGCTTATCAATTGCGACTTGCCGGGAGTGCTCGACATCGAGCGCCAAAGTTTCGAGACGCCCTGGTGCAAAAGACATTTTCTCTGTTGTCTGCGTGAGCGTAACTGCATTGGGATGGTCGCCGAGTACAATAATCGCATTATAGGCTTCATGATCTATGAGCTCTTCAAGGCTAAGCTCCAGCTACTCAATTTCGCTGTTGCTCCCGAGTTTCGTAGGCAAGCCGTCGGTTCGCAAATGATTGAGAAGCTCGTTGATAAGCTCTCTCAGCAACGCCGCAAAGAGATTGTCCTTGAAGTTCGTGAATCCAATCTCGCCGCCCAGATCTTTTTCAAGAAGCAAGGATTCAAAGCCGTCTTAGTTCTCCATAATTACTACGGCGATGTGAATGAAGATGCTTATGTGATGGTTTTCCGTATGTCATATGACTGCGGCTTAAACTTCCAGTATGTTAAGCACAACTTCCTTGTTCCTAGTCTCGAAATTATGAGCGAGGGCGAACAAGCTGAGCTCTGGAGCCCATCAGACTTCAAAAGTTTCATGTCCATAGCCCCTCATTGAGTGGTAGAAGATTGCTATTAGTTCCACCTCTCATGCAAACCAAACAATAATCCCCCGTTCTCTTTGTGGACGGGGTTTTTCATTGCCCGCCGAAGCCTTTGAGAAGGAGGGTTTTCCTTTATAAATTTTGACAATAATCCTTAATAAATTTACAATATCCGCTACCTATGAACATCAAACCAATCTCAAATAAAATAATCATTGAGCCGCTTGAGCTCGAAAAGACGACTAAGTCAGGGATTGTCCTTCCCGACACCGCCGACAAGGAGCGACCCACCAAAGGCAAGATACTTGCCGTAGGCACGGGTAAACGTTCCGAAAAAGGAGACATTATTCCAATGTCCATCAAGGTCGGAGACTCCGTCCTTTTCAAAAAGTATGGACCCGATGAGATCGAGCTCGATGGTAAAAAGCTCTTAATCGGCGACGAAGATGACATCCTCGCCATTCTCGAGTAGTTAAAAAAAGTTTGTCATTCTGGACTTGATCCAGAATCTATAGAAAAAATAAAGTTTCATATTATTATGCCAAAAAAAATTGTATTCAACGATGACGCTCGCGCGGGCCTGAAGCGCGGGATTGATAAGCTCGCTGATGCTGTCCGCGTCACCCTTGGCCCCAAAGGCCGCGCTGTCGTGCTCGAAAAGAGCTACGGCTCTCCTATCGTCACTCACGACGGTGTTACGATCGCCAAAGAAATTGAGCTTGAAGACAAGCTCGAAAATATCGGCGCGAAGATGATCAAAGAAGCGGCCAGTAAGACCGCCGATGTCGCCGGTGATGGTACTACCACCTCTACTCTCCTTACTAAGGTTTTCATTGGTGAAGGGTTAAAACGACTTGCGAGCGGCTTTGACGCGGTTGCGGTGAAAGAAGGAATTGAGCTCGCTAAAATTGAAGTGGAAAAAGCTTTGAAGGGCATCGCCGAGCCCACTAATACCTCCGAAAAAATCGCCCAAGTGGCCACGATCAGCGCCCGCGATCCCAAGATCGGTTCCTTGATCGCGGAAGTGATCGAAAAAGTCGGTAAGGATGGCGTCGTTACCGTCGAACAATCTCAGACTCTTGGTACTTCAAGCGAAGTTGTTGAAGGTTTGCAATTTGATCGCGGTTATATTTCTCAATATATGATGAGTAATCCTGAGCGAATGGAAGCTGTGATTGAGAATCCTTACATTCTAGTGACCGATAAAAAAATAAGCTCTATTAGTGAATTAGTTCCTGTCTTAGAGAAGGTTGTTCAAAGCGGTAAAAAAGAGCTTGTTATTATTGCTGATGATATTGAAGGAGAAGCGCTCGCTACTCTGATCCTTAATAAAATCCGAGGAGTCTTCAATGTCTTAGCCGTCAAAGCTCCTGGTTTTGGTGATCGTCGTAAAGATCAGTTGCAAGACATTGCATCTGTCACTGGCGCCAGCTTTGTGAGCGATGAACTGGGCAAGAAGCTTGATTCGGTCGAGCTCTCTGACTTGGGGAGCGCTCATCGAGTGGTAGCAAATAAAGATAATACAGTAATAGTCGGAGGAAAGGGTGATAAAGCGGCAATTGAAGCTCGCGTTGCTCAGCTCCGGGTCCAACTTGCTAATACCACTTCCGATTTTGACAAAGAAAAATTGCAAGAGCGCTTGGGCAAGCTCTCCGGTGGTGTTGCTATTATCAAAGTCGGCGCTGTTACCGAGGTGGAGCAAAAAGAGGCTCAGCACCGAGTGGAGGATGCCGTCGCAGCGACCAAGGCTGCTATTGCCGAGGGTATCGTCCCCGGTGGGGGAGTCGCTCTCATCCGCGCCGCCACCTCTGTGAAAAAACTTATTGAAAGTGATGATAAGAAAAATCTTGGCCGTCTCGCTGGCCTCCAGATTGTCCACGAAGGTCTCCTCGCTCCTCTAAGGCAGATCGCCGAAAATGCTGGCTTTGATGCTGGAGTCGTCCTCGACAAAGTCATGACCGGTTCTGGGGATTATGGTTTTAATGCCGCTAGTGGTGAATATGGCTCTCTTCTTTCTATGGGTATCATTGATCCTTTGAAAGTCGTCCGCACTGCCTTCGAAAATGCTGTTTCGATCGCCGGTATTTTCTTGATTACTGAGTGTGTCGTCGCTGACCTTCCCGAAAAGAAAGATGATCATGCCCGCTCCTCCATAGGTCACGGCATGGGTATGGATTACTAAGACTTGCCTCGCCCGGCATTCTTAAATAATCTATCTATTTTCTGCTTATACGCCTTTAACAAAACCCTCCCTTCTGGAGGGTTTTGTCTTTAAAAAGCATTAAGCGTATGATGAAATTCATGGATAGCCTTAATTTCGCTATAAAATCTTTATTGGTCGCCATCTTTATTCTCCTCCTCGTTCTCCTTTTTGCTCGTCCCGCCGCCCTCATCAATCTCAGCACCTTTTCTTCCGGTCGCTTCCTCCGCGCCGAAAAGACCTCTTCTTCCCGTCCTCTTACTTCCACAAGTCTCCCCGATTGGTCCCTGCTCTCAATCACTGATAAAGTAGCTTTCTCTGATATTTTCCTTGATTTCACCCCCGATACTTTTTTTCTTCTCAGTGAATCGAGCTCCTTTCTCACTCTTTTTGATAAGCAAAAAAACAACCTCCTCGTCTTTTTAAGCCCCACCTCCAAAGAGAGAGTTCGGAATGTCCTTTCCTTTCCTCTCCTTAGTTTTACTTCGATTACCCCTATCTTTTCCTTTTCTTCCGATCTTTCTTCTCTTGCTCTCTTGAATCCCACTAAAAATTCTCTCACCCTTTGGGACACCGTCATTCCCGATCGGCCTATCCTCATAAAAGATCTTGCTCTTGATGCCAATTCCTCAGTTACCCGGATTATTAATCAAGGCACCGCTATCATTCTCATCTCCCGCTCCGGTTCCATTGAAATCATAAATCCAAAAGGTAATTCATATGTATCATTTCCCTACTTTATTCCCGGATGTGAAGAGGTAAAAGACGCCGTCGTCACCTCCAATCGACTTTACCTTGCCTGTTCCGGCAAGACTCCTTTCCTTGCCATCGTGGCGATCAGTGATGTGGGTAGCCCGCTCCTTATTCATACCTTCACGCTCCCGTTTGTGCCCACTGCTCTTGCCTATAAAAAGGGAAGTGAAATTCTCGCCATTGGTGGTGAGGATCTGATTAAACTATATGATCTTAAAAATGAGCTTCTCCTTGAGGAAAAATCCTCCCTTCCTCTTGAATCAGTCATCACTCATCTTGCTTTCAAGGGAAATTCTCTCCACACCTACTTAAAAAATAATTTCCTTTTTATTATTGCTCCTCGATAATCAAAAGCATTTCCCCCACTCCTTCCTTGTCTTTTAAATACCTATACCCTAGGGTATAGGTATGACTATCATAAAGCGTCAGAATATTTCCATAATAAAATCCCGCACCCTAAAGTCGGTGAAGCAGGCGCAAGGCACGCTTTGTAAAGTGTCTGAGATGACCAAGATGGATCGCTATTGTCCCGAGATTATTCAGCAAATTGATAGTGTCATTGGTCTTCTTCGGGCCGCAAAGCGCGAGCTTCTCTCTAGTCACCTTAATACCTGTGTGGCGCATCAAATGCTTACTGATAAGCAAAAAGCCGTCGGCGAGCTCATGAAGCTTTACAATCTTTCTAATTGATATATATGAAAACCGAAATTATTCCCATCAAAGGTATGCATTGCGCCTCCTGCGCCTCTATTATTGAAAAAGTAATTAAAAAGACCGAAGGTGTAGCGCGCGTGGAGGTAAACTTTGGCACTGAAAAAGCGAAAATATCTTTTGATCCGGCAAAAACCGCCATTTCCGAACTTTCCAAAAAAATCGAACCCTATGGGTATTCTTTTCTCGTCTCTTCCCCCGTATCCACTAGTTGTTCCACCGCCACCGAGATAGCTATGTCAGAGAGCGAGTATGCCACTCATCTTAGTCTTAATCAGTCAAAGGAGCAAAAAATCCAAGAGATCAACGATTTGAAAAGAAAAGTCATCTCTATTATCCCTCTCGCTCTTATAAGCACTTTTATCATGGGTTGGGATATTGGTGCTGAGTTTGGGTATCTCGCCGCTCCCTCTCTCATAATCAAAGAGTTTTTTCATCATCTCTTACCCCTTTTTGCTACCTACGCTCTTTTTGTTGTGGGTAACATGTATCTTTTGGGAGTCTACCGATTTTTCAAAACCGGTATAGCCAACATGGACAGCTTGATTGGTATCGGCACTTCCGCCGCCTATCTCTATAGTTTTTTCTTAAGCGCCTTCGAAGAGCCTCTCGCAAAGTATATAAATGTGGAGCAAAGCTATTATGATGTCACGATTGTCGTTATCGCTTTCATTACTCTTGGTAAGTTTCTTGAAGCCCGCTCCAAGTTAAAGACCGGCTCCGCCATCGAGCGCCTTCTCCATCTCCAGGAAAAAACCGCGCTTGTAATGCAAAATGGAAAAGAAGTGCAGATTGCGATTAGTGAGGTAAAAATCGGTGATCAGATCATGATAAAACCCGGATCAAGGATTCCGGTGGATGGCGTAGTCGTGGAAGGCGGTTCTTTTATTGACGAGTCAATGATTTCTGGCGAACCGATGCCGGTTATAAAAAATACTGGTGATTCTGTCGCCGCCGGCACTATGAATACCTCCGGCGCTTTCGTCTTTGAAGCACGCCGCGTGGGCACCGATACCTTCCTTGCTCGGATTATTCGAATGGTTGAAGAAGCGCAAGGGAGTCGCGCGCCTATTCAGGGTCTTGCCGATCGGATCTCAGCGGTGTTTGTGCCGATAGTTTTAGTGCTTGCCTTCATCACTCTTTTTGCTTGGCTTGTCTTAGGCACCGCACCCCTTGGTTTCTCCTTTGCTCTTTCCTATGGCCTTACATCGTTTATGGGGATCCTGGTCATCGCCTGTCCCTGCGCGCTCGGTCTCGCTACCCCTACCGCAATTATCGTAGGTATTGGTAAAGGCGCGGAGGAGGGGATTCTTGTAAAAGATGCCGCTACCTTGGAGCAGCTCTCCAAAGCAACCGTGATCGCTGTCGACAAGACCGGCACTCTCACTGAAGGCAAGCCTCAGCTCACAAGTCTTAAAAACTTTTCTAAGCTCTCCGATAATAGGGTGATCAGTATCCTTGCCTCTCTTGAAGCCAAGTCCGAACACCCAATTGCTTCCGCAATAGTGAGTTTTGCTACCGAAAAAAATATTTCTCTTCTACCCGTATCTCAGTTTGAGAGTATAAGAGGAAAGGGGTTAAAAGGAGTAATAAAAGGCGCCGAGTATTTTGCCGGCAGCCCGGAATTCATCAAAAATCTCTCTCTTTCGTTTGAAATGAAGGATATAGAAAAAGAAGCAAAGTCCGGTAAGACGCCCATTCTGCTTGCCGATAAAGAGCGGGTGATTGCGCTTATTCTCGTTGCCGACAAGCTAAAATTCGAAGCGAGAAAAGCAGTCGCCGCACTTCATGCCCTCGGTCTCAAAGTGATTATGATGACTGGCGACGATAAAAATACCGGGGAGAGTATTGGTCGGGAAGCGGGGATTGATACGATCCTTACCCGTCTCCTCCCCGATCAAAAATTATTAGTAATCGAAGAGCTTCAAAAAAAAGGCGAAATAGTCGCTATGCTTGGCGATGGTATTAATGATGCGCCGGCCCTTGCTAAAGCAGATGTTGGGATCGCTATGGGTACGGGGACCGATGTCGCGATCGAGTCCGCCGGCATCACCCTCCTTCATGGCGATATCAGTAAGCTCGTAAAGGCAGTTCATCTCTCCCGACTTACTTTAAGAGGTATCCGGCAAAATCTCTTTTGGGCTTTCATCTACAATCTTGTAGGTATCCCGATCGCAAGTGGTGTATTCTTTCCATTCGTTGGCTGGCTACTAAGCCCCGTCTTTGCCGGCTTTGCCATGGCCTTCTCTAGCGTCTCCGTTATCACTAACTCTCTCCGCCTTAAGCTTAAAAAAATCTAACCACATTTTTGTCATTCCGCACTCGATCCAGAATCTATAATAAAAACAGAAAAAAACTAGGTTAATAATATGGAAAAGCATATATTTCACATCAAAGGATTACATTGTACAAGTTGCGTCTTGTTAACTGAACAAGAGCTCAAAGAACAACAAGGTGTGATAAAAGTCGTTCCCTCCCTCTCAACCCATAAGGTGGAAGTAACTGGTAATTTTGATGGTGAAGGAAGAGAAGAGGTGATGAGGCGGCTAAGCGCCGCCCTCGAGCCTCATGGCTACTCTCTCTCTGAAGATAAGGAGGATTATTCCATCGTCTGGAGAGATTTCACCTTTGCTCTGCCAATCGCCGCGATTTTTATCGCATTCTTTGTCCTTCTCCAAAAAATAGGACTGATAAATTTTGTCACCATGAGCCAGATGAGTTTAAGTACAGTCTTTGTGATTGGCCTCATCGCTTCGGTCTCTTCTTGCATGGCGGTAGTTGGTGGTCTCCTTTTCTCCCTTTCTGCGAGCTTTGCAAAGAGTGGAGAAAAAATCCGTCCTCAAATGTACTTTCACTTAGGCCGTCTCCTTTCCTTCTTTATATTGGGTGGTGTGATCGGTATTTTAGGAGCGTCTTTCAAGCTTACCCCGCTTATGTCTAGTATTTTGAGTATTGGAATCGCCTTGATTCTTCTCATTCTCGGTATCAATCTTCTCAATGTTTCCGAAAATATGAGACGCCTTCAGCCTACTTTTCCAAAAAAATTTGGTCTTTTTGTCTTTCGCCTAAAGAAGTACAATTACACTCTCACTCCGTTTCTCGTTGGTGTCGCCACTTTCTTTCTTCCCTGCGGCTTTACCCAATCAATGCAGCTCTACGCCCTTTCTACTGGAAGCTTTATCTCTGGCGCGCTCGTGATGCTTGTCTTTGCGCTCGGCACCTTCCCTGTACTTTCCCTGGTAAGTTTCAGCGCCTTGACTATCCGGAAAAAATCTTTATCTGGGGTATTTTTCAAAACAGCCGGCCTCATCGTCATCTTCTTTGCTATAATCAATCTTGCAAGCAGCCTCGCTGCCCTTGGCCTTATCAATCCTCTATTTATGTTCTAAAATACCGCCATGAAAGCCACTATTTTTTCTCTCTTTATTGCTATCCTCATCATCTCCGGCGCCTTTTATATCGTTGGTAAAAGCGAGGTACCAAGCACTGCTGCCAACGTAACCATCGAGGATGGCAAACAAGTGATCGATCTTAGGGTCAAAGGCGGCTATTCGCCAAAAATAACGCAAGCGAAAGCGAATATTCCGACCACCTTAAAGTTAAAAACAAACAACACCTTCGATTGCTCTGCCTCTGTGGTGATTCCTGATCTCAATTATCAGACTTTTCTTCCATCTTCGGGCGCGACCAAAGTCGAACTCCCGCCTCAGGCTCCTGGCACCACTCTCCGTGGTCTCTGCTCGATGGGAATGTTTGGCTTCACTGTTCACTTCAACTAATCTTTTTTGTTCACAATGTATACTCTTCCTTTCCTGCTACAATAAATATGTATGCGTTATAATCGGAAAAATCGTCTCCTATACTTTGGTCAAAGCTTTTACTCCGTTCTTGGAATGGTTCTCATTTGGAGGGGAATTTGGCACGCACTTGATATCATTGATGATAAATTCTTTGGTCAAGATCACTTTCCTACAGCAGTTTCCGGAATTATCATTGGTCTCTTCCTTCTTTACCTTCCCGACCACGATCTGAAAGAGATAGAAAAGCTCTAAAAAATATCTTTCCGAAATTTTAATATCTGGGTAGAAGCTATATTCTTTCGAAGTAATCTATTCGAGATATACTCTTTCCGATTTAGTATCGAGCTCTGCATATGGACCATCTACTTGTTAATTAACTCTCATTTCTCGGCTATTGCGACGGGGTTTTCATGGTTGTTTTATTATCGTACGCTCCAGTTAGGAGACATTTGGCGATTTGTATTCTATCAGATTCACTTCAAATTCAATTTTCTTATCAAAACCTCTTGGTCCTTTTTCCCTGTTCAGTAAACGAAATAGCCAATAAAAGAGACTTTCAACCCATTCTGTCGCAATAGCCACTGATACACATCTAATTGGCATTTATAGCCATTCCACCACTCTTTATCTGAAACTTTCACAGCCCCATCCTTTTCTGTAGCTTTATAGTCCACGACTATATATTTGTCTTCCCTAATATTTTACTAGATTGAGAAAATATATTTATATTTAACGCAAACCAGTTGCATTTAAAATAATAACGCGCTATATTCTCTGCTAGATCTTCAACAATCCCCATAACTCGGAAGGAAAAATTAGATGAAAGAGCATCTTTGCCGCCCGATGACCAATCCATCAAAAAAATATTGGTCAATGTTTCTAGCGGCGATGAGCATCCCCTGGTGTTGTGTGATCTCCATCTCGTTCGCACTGATATCCACTTCTGGCTCTTTGTTGGGGGTGATATTTGATGGGTGGTTTCATAAATGGATGCCCATCATCGTGGTCTTGCTAGTTCCCGTTCATCTTTATGGGGTGTGTAGTTACGCTACGCACCGACACAAAAATCGCTCACAAACTTTGTTTTTCCTCGCGACAAGCACACTGTTTGTCCTTTCGATATGGTTTCACTTCACGGGGGTGCATGATTATCTGATACATAATCGAAGGCATTAATGTGACGAGTCAGGCGACACTCTT
>VGJO01000005.1 GCA_016867415.1 Candidatus Harrisonbacteria bacterium | reverse complement strand
TTGCCGAGCGGAGCGAGGCAGTGGCGGGGCGATTCATTCAGCGATTTTGGAAATAGGTGCGAGCTTGGTAAAATAAAGACACCAGAATAAATAAAAAATTCCCTTATAAGGGAATTTTTTATTTATTCTGGTGCGCGGGAGAGGATTTGAACCTCCACGCCCTTACGAGCGCTACCACCTCAAGGTAGTGCGTCTGCCGTTTCGCCACCCGCGCTTGAAATGTAGGAAAAATATAGCATAAAAAAACCAAGAAACCAAGATTTATAAAATTATTATTACTCTCTATAAAGTACTTAAACCACTTACACCCCCCATGTATTGAGCATACGATATATCTTCCTTGAGTCCCCTCATCTCTCCCTAGAGTCCTTTCCCCAGCTATTAAAGAGAAATGAAGCAGGACCATCCCTCAAGTCATCATTTAAAATGATGGCTTGTTTTTTTAAATTAAAAGGAGTATATCTAAAACTATAGCCATGAATATTTTAAATTCGGAGAAATTCTCTTTATATATTGCCATCTTCCTCCCTATATTCGCTATTATCCTAACTGTCATCATCTTGATCCCTAAGACCTCCAGGACCTCTTCTGTCTATGATTTCGTCTACATATCCGATACTTACAATGTTGGCTACTTCATCGAGTTGCAAAATGGTCACATTGTAAAGCAACCTTTATTAGATCAAAACAATCGTCCTATTCCTATAAATGGCAAAGCCACTGCCAAACCTGATATCTACCATCACGATGTGGTAAAAAACGAATCCCGCAAACTTACCTTTGAAGAAGCGACCAAGCTTACCTTGACTGAAGGCTATATCTCACCTGGTGGCTATGAAGTCATCTGTGGCGGCAATAGCAATCGCGGCATGGACCTTTTTGAAGGGCTCTTTTTTGGTGGTGGGGATTGCAGCCGTCGTTTCCTCGTCAATCGCGAAAAGCGCGCCAGCACACCTGTAAAGCTCACTCTCAAAGATCAATGGGATTTCCGCCTCTTGGGCTGGATAAAACGGTAAAAACATGAAAAACAATAATATCCAAATGGCGGGCTTTAGTCACGTGGGCATAATCGCCTTTTCGTGGGAATCTATATAAAAAACATCTCTATGATCAAAAAAGAGAAAATTAACCACATCCTTGATCTTGCAAAAAGATCTGATCTTTCCTCGGCCGACTACACTGCCCTCATCGAAGCTTTGAGAAAAGAAGAAAGACTTCCCACCGCCTCTCCCCACTCTCTCCCGGGCATTTTTTCTCTCCTTGGTGGCGCGGTCATCACTCTTGGCCTTGTAATCCTCGTTCTTATGTTCTGGCGGTCTATCTCTTCTGTGGGTCATCTCTTCCTCACGCTGGGTATCTCTGTTACCTTGGGTGTTTCTGGCGTTCTCTTCATGCGGCAAAAACTTTCTATTTTTTCTGACGCGCTCCTTTTCATCTCTTCCGCACTTTTTCCTTTTGGTCTCTGGATTCTTTTCCGAGATTTCTTACAATTTGATTTCTTTGCTCAAGGCTCCATCTTGATGCCGCTTCTCTTCCTCCTCTCCTTCGCCTTTTCTCACCTTATTTTCACCCTTGGTGGCCGCGCCTTTCAGCTCATTTTCTCCATCCTCTATGGCACGCTTCTTTACTGGAGTATCGTCAACCGAATCTTTAATCTTTCTTCTCTTCCCACCCTCTTTCTTTCTGACATCTCCCTCCTCCTTGCAATGGTCAATGGTGCAAGCTTTCTCGCCCTCTCCCGCTTCTTGAAAAAAGTCGGCTACTCCGCCTCAAGCACCATCCTTGTCCTCATCGGCTCCATAGTTTTTTACGCCAGCTTTCTTGCCTATACTGGCTTCGACTACTCCGCTAAAATCCTGATGGAATTTCTCTACCCAATCATCGTCTTCCTGGGTATCTATCTCTCGACTCTCTGGCAGAGCCGTGTCCTTCTCGCCACAAGCTCCCTCTTCCTCATGATCGACATCATCAAGATCACTCACGAATACTTCGATATCGAATTCCTCCCCTGGCCCCTCCTCGTCATCTTCTGGGGCATCATCCTCGTCATTACCGGCGAACTCTTCCGCCGCCTTTCAAAAAAATATTTTCTAAAATAAGAGACTTGAGCGATAGCGAAAGTTTACCTAGGGGTGAGTCTCCCCTAAGGGAGAATAAAAAAAGAGAATGAGTACATTCTCTGTTTTTATAAAAAGATTAAAAATCTTTTGCTCACCCCGTATATTCCACCACCCCACTAATCTTCCATTAGTTAAAGAACCCCTCCCTTCCCCTATAGTGACTATTCTGAGAAAAAGAGATTGGTTTTTTATGGTTTTTTTTATCCTCTTCTTCCCCAAAAACAACACCATAAAAATCTTTTTCGAAGATAAAGGGAAAGTCCGCCGGAGACTTTCCCGTGTCACGCCAGGGGAAGGGAGGGGTTCTAGAAAAAGACAAACTGGTTAATTAATGCTACACTCCAAAAGTGCTCGAATACGCTGTAAAAGGACTAGTCTTATCAAGAAATCCTATTGGCGAGCTCGACAACCTATACAACATTTACACTGATAAACTGGGCCTCATAAGCGTCCGAGGTGGTAGTACGAGAAAGATCACAAGCAAACTCAACTCGCACCTCGATCCCTTGAATCTGGTCTTTCTCCGGATCGTCCGGAAAAACTATTTTCGCGTTGTCGATGCTCTGATCTCTGACCCGACTCCCGGAGCAAAGTCCGAAGCCAATAGAGACTATAATCTCAATATCATCGAGTCTCTTCTGCGTCTTCTCGAGTCTGAGATTCCCGACTCTGATCTTTTTCTTCTTCTCGAGTCCGGCCTGAAAGCCGGTCGCATCCGAGGCACTGACATTCTTTCGCATCTCGGCCTCGATCCCGCTTTCTCTGCCTGTCCCGAGTGTGGTAAACCGCCCATTGGCTACTTCCTCGCTCCCGACGCTTTTCTCTGCAGAGACTGCGCAAAAAAATTTCTTCACACCTCCGTATGGCAAAAATCTTTTATACCCTTATAACCCTCATCGGTGCCCTCGGCCTTCTTTTTTTCACCTACACCTTTCTTTATCCTAAGGAAACTGGCCCTCGTATTTCTTTTGAATACCCAAGTGATGGCAAGATTGGCATTCCTACCGACTTCAAAATAAAAATCCGCAATACTCAAGGCTCCGCTCTCGACGACGCTCGCCTGGGCATCACCTTGAAAGGTCCTCTTGCCTTCAGCGACAAACCCGTTTCTGATTCTCTTTTTTCAAAAAAGATCGGCACGCTCGGCCTTGGCTCTGAGATTGAAGAAGTAATTCCACTTATTGCTCTCTTTAGCGAAGATAATACAGTTCCCCGCTTAATCAGCATTGCTCTTGATTATTCTACTTCGCCTGGGGGTACCCGCTTTAGTAAAAATATTGACTACACCCTTCCTGCTGTGAGCTCTCCGCTCTCTCTTTCCCTCTCTTTCCCCGAAAGTGTCACAAGCGGTCACTCCCTTGATACCAAAATTGCCTACGAAAACATCTCCGATACTCAGCTTCCCACTATTCTCCTTCGTCTTCTCCCGTCTCCCTTTTTCCGTTTGGAAAAAAATTCTCTTATTGACGAAGCCGGAGATAGTAATGAATGGTCTCTTGGCGCTCTAAGCGCGAAAGTAAAAGATAATTTTACCGTTATGGGCAAAGTAAGCGGCCCAGAAAATCAATTCTTTGATATCAATCTCGAGGCCTATTCGGTGGTAGGTGGCGAGCGTTATTTGATCGGCAAGAGCAAGGCGAGCTCCACGATCGCTATCTCTCCCATCTCTCTCACCGCGTCAGTAAATAATCTCGATTTTTACCCCGCCCGTCTCGGCGACACGCTCACCTACCTCATTCATCTCGACCGCTTAAATAATTCTGAAACCCGAGGCACCCTCACAATCACTCTCGACGGAGAGCTTTTTGATCTTCCGACGCTTACGACGAATCAGCAAGGTGAAGTGAATTTCCGCGGTCGCTCTGGCAACAAGCTCACTTTTGATGTAGCAAGCGGAGTTACTCGCACTGCTCTCTCTTTTTCTCTAAAGCTGAAAAACTCCATCATTATCCGCCGCTTCGCTGACAAAAATTATTCCGTAAAAGCCATTATTAATTATTCCGACAACAAAAACTCTAGCGAACTCACAAAAGAAGTCAAAGTTGGCGGCGCTTTAGAACTCAGTCCCGCGCTTATCTACCGCGATGCTTCTTCCGGTATTATAAATAAAGGACCCTTCCCGCCTAAAAGTGGCCTTCCCACTGAATATTCCCTTCACCTCGGGATAAAAAATACCATCTCCGATCTTGGTAATATTAATGTGCTTATTGCCCTTCCCGAATCCACCGAATATATTGAAAATCGTTCTCTCCCCGAAACCGCCTCGGTAATCTATGATGCTCCCTCCCGAATGCTCAAGCTCACTCTTGACCGCGTCTCGGCTGGCCGCGGCTACCTCAATACTCCTTTTGATGTCATTTTCCGTCTCCGCCATACTCCGGAAGAAGCCGAAATTGGTTCCTATGCCAAAGTGGTAAATAGTCTTTCCTACACCGCAGAAGACACCTGGACCAGCGCCCCGATCTCGGGCTCTCTTCCGCTTCTTACGACCGAGCTTCCTCTTGACTCTACCGTCAAAAAAAGGGAGGGCCAGGTCTTGCGATAATTCAATTTTCCTTTTATATTTACTCCACTAAATTCATTAAAAAATGGCCACCGAAAGCAAAATGGATATGATAATCAGCCTCGCCAAACGCCGTGGCTTTATCTATCCCGGTAGTGAGATATATGGCGGACTATCTAATACTTGGGACTTCGGTCCGCTCGGAGTCGCGCTCAAGAAAAATATCAAAGACGAATGGTGGCGCCGCTTTGTTGATACTCGGGCCGATATGGTTGGCATCGAGTCTGCTCTCCTTATGAATCCCAAAGTCTGGGAGGCTTCCGGTCACCTCAAAGAATTTTCCGATCCGCTCGTTGAGTGCAAAAACTGTCATAGCCGTTTCCGCGCCGATAAAGTAGAAGGGGACAAGTGCCCCGACTGTAGTGGCGCTCTCACCCCGGCTCGTCAGTTTAATCTGATGCTCAAGACTTTCTTAGGTCCAGTGGAAGAGGCCGCCGCGACTGTTTACTTCCGCCCCGAGACCGCCCAGGGTATGTTTGTTAATTTTGAAAATGTAGTCACTACCTCCCGCCGCCGCCTGCCTTTTGGCATCGCCCAGATTGGCAAGGCTTTCCGTAATGAAATCACTCCAGGCAACTACATCTTCCGGACTCGAGAATTTGAACAAATGGAAATTGAATACTTTATCCGCGAAGGGGAGTGGGAAAAATACTTTAATCATTGGCTTTCTGAAATGAAAAAGTGGATCAAAGCCCTTGGCCTTCCTGATAGTGACGTCATCTACGAAGAAATTCCGGATGGCGAACGGGCTCACTATTCAAAGCGGACTATTGATGTGAAATATCAATTTCCTTTTGGTCTTGAAGAGCTCTATGGCCTTGCATATCGCGGCAATTTTGACCTCACAAATCATAAGCAGACTTTCTTAGATCCCGAAACAAATGAACGCTTTATCCCACACTGCATTGAGCCGACCTGGGGCGTGGAGCGCACAGTCCTCGCTGTCCTTACAAGTAGCTATGAAGAAGATGAGAAGCTCGATCGGGTTCTCCTCCGTCTTCCCTTCTGGCTCGCTCCAGTCAAAGTTGCCGTCTTTCCTCTCATGAAAAAACCGGAGCTCACCAGGAAAGCGGAAGAAATCGCCACTCTCCTCCGTCCTCATTTCCCGCTCGAATACGACGAATCTGGCTCCGTCGGGAAGCGATATCGACGCCAAGATGAGATTGGTACTCCTTTCTGCCTCACTATTGACTTTGATTCCTTAGAAGATAACTCTGTGACCGTCCGTGACCGGGACTCCGGTGACCAGCAAAGAATACAAATTTCTAATCTTATTTCTTATCTCAATGAAAAGTTTCAAGCGAACCATCCTGCCTAACGGCTTAAAGATTATCACTGTCCCGCATGGTGGCGGTCTTTCCTCCACTATTCTCGTTCTCGTTGAAGCTGGCTCCAAGTATGAGACTCGTGACAATGCCGGCATCAGTCACTTCTTAGAGCATATGTGTTTCAAGGGCACGCTCACTCGCCCGACTGCTTTGGCTCTCTCCTCCGAATTTGATGGAATCGGCGCCGAGTATAATGCCTTCACCTCCAAGGAGCACACTGGCTACTATGCCAAGGTCCTGACTGAGAAGCTTGATCATGCGATCGAGCTTGTCGCCGACCTCTACTCTAATCCAATCTTTGACGACAAAGAGATCAATAAAGAGCGGGGAGTAATTATTGAAGAAATGAATATGTATGAGGATCTTCCCCGAGTGAAAGTCGAAGAGGTCTTTGAGTCTCTTGTCTATGGCGACACGCCCGCTGGTTGGCCAATCATCGGCTTTAAAGATATTATCCGCAAAGTCATGAAAGAAGATTTTATTGCATATCGCTCCGCTCACTATGTGACAAGTGCTACCACCGTTGTCGTTTCTGGAGAATTTGATGAAGAAAAAGTCATCCAAAAAATAGCCGATAGTTTTGCAAATATCAAAGATCACCCGAAGAGTGACAAGGAAAAAGTTATCGAAATTCAATCAAGCTCCCAGGTAGTCATCGAAGAAAAAACCACCGATCAGACTCACCTCGTCGTTGGCCTCCGTGCCTTCTCCGAAATGGACCCCCGCAAAGAAATCCTCGAGGTCATCTCTTCAATTCTTGGTGGAAATATGTCTTCCCGTCTTTTTCAGTCTATTCGCGAAGAGCTCGGCGCCGCCTACTATGTCCGCTCCGGTGTCTCCCTCTCGACTGATCATGGGCTCTTGGGTATCAGTTGCGGTATTGATAAAGAAAAATTGTATCAAGTCATAGACGCTATCATGCACGACCTCCGCGACCTCCGCGATAATCTCGTTCTAGAGGAAGAGTTAAATCGAGCCAAAGATTCTCTCGCCGCCCGGCTTCTTTTAGGTCTTGAGTCCTCCGATAACTCCGCCCTCTTCTATGGTACCTCTGCCCTTTATGGTAAAGCGATTGACACTCCCGAAGAGCTTTACCGCAAGATAAAAGCCGTCACTGCTGAAGATATCCGAAGTGTCATGCAAGAAATTGCCCACGACAATCGTCTCAATCTGGCCCTCCTTGGCCCCTTCAAAAAAGACCAAGAAAAAGATCTCCTATCCCACCTTTACTTCTAAAACCATCCACACCACCTTTCTAAAAAATTTGCTACACTAATAAAAAAGCCTACAATAGGCAAAGAGTATCTAATATTTTTTTAAAATTATTCGCGCAACGCACAGACGTAAGTGAAGTAATTTTGGAGAATTTTTCGATTTTCTTTCTGAGCACGGAGCAGAGCATACTGTAGGAAGTATGTGAATACCCAGTACAAGAAAAAAATAAAAAAAGACTCAAAAGTATGAGTACTCTTCACAAATATGGAGCCTAAGACAATTCACGACATTACCTGGAGTACTTTTTGGAGGGCCTTAATTGTTGCCGGCTTTGCCTGGGTTTTTATCTCTTCGTTTGATGTCCTTCTTGCCATCCTTGTCGCTCTCGTCATCGCCGCCGGCGTCGACGCTCCCATCTCTTATTTGAAGGAAAAAGGCGTGCCTCGTGTCCTTTCAGCTCTTTGTATCTTCTTCTTTGGTTTTCTTGTACTCGCAGCTATTGTCTATGCTATTGTGCCGCTTGCCCTTTCTGATTTTGCTAATGTTTTTGATAATGTGAAAAAATTCTCCGGGCCCCTTATCGATACTTTCCAGGCCTCCGATGCTTTCCAGGCCATTGTTATGAAGATTAAAGAATGGTCTGATTCCTTAATCTCCGGCTCTGTCCCGATTATGCAAGTATTTGCTTCTCTCTTTGGCAATATCTTTCTTGCCATCACCGTTCTCATCCTTTCCTTTTATCTCGCCGTCGATCAGGATGGCGTCGAAAAATTCATTGTCTCCATCCTTCCCTCGAGTTTTGAAGAATCTTCCCTCGATATCTATTTTAAGACCCGCAAGCGGATTAGTTCTTGGATCAAAGGTCAATTTCTTCTCTCTCTCATTGTTGGTATTCTCGTTTTCATTGGTCTCTGGATTTTGGGCGTAAAATACTCCGTCCTTTTAGCTGTCCTTGCCGGTATCTTTGAGATCGTTCCCTTCGTGGGGCCAATCATCGCTGGCGGTCTCGCCGTACTTGTGGCTCTCTCTCAATCTCTCGACCTCTTCTTTTATACCCTTGGTCTTTTTGTGGCTATTCAACAGCTCGAGAATAATGTCATTGTCCCGATTGTCATGCGCTATACGACCAATCTCAATCCCACCGTCATCATAATCTCTATCTTGATTGGCGGTAAAGCTTTTGGCTTCGTTGGGCTCATCCTCGCTGTTCCCGCCTCGGTTTTTCTTCAAGAAATCGTTGATAGGTGGACTAGTTCCAAAAAGCGTCGCAAGGCCCTCTCTGCCTAGACCTGAAAATAAAAAAAAAGCCCGATCAGGCTTTTTTCTTAGCATGACTAGTATTATGCTAAGAAAATTCCTATCGGGCATTAGCCAATTTGACGAGATCCTTTTTCTCATCCGTCACAAGGAGTGTTTGCACCCCATGGCTCCTTCGGGTGACGGAATATGATCCTGGGGGAAAGAAGCGAGGGACGCACCCTCTCGTAGGCCTGAGTATGGCACCTACTGTCCGCGTCCTCCCCTGAATCATTGCGTCAAAGGCTTTAAGGTTTACGTAGAAAATTCGGTCATTCGCCGGATCAAAGTGCATTGTTTCACCCTCTTCCATCTGATATATTGGAAAGATGCTTGTCAACCAAGGTTTTTAAACCTATTTATTATAGCATATTATAATTTATATTGTCAATTAATAATAATTTATATTTTTTGTCAAATATAAATAAAAATTTTTTGTCTATCTTTTGTGAAGTAAGTAAGTGTGTCAATTTCACAATGATCGCAAGGGAGCTTTCTAAGAGCAAAGTTAGCGAGCCAAAAATACAAGCGCCTAAAGATAATCCCATGGAGAAGAAATATTACATAACAACCAGTATCGCTTATGTGAATAGCACCCCCCATATTGGCTATGCTTTGGAGTGTGTCCAAGCCGACGCCATCGCCCGCTACCACCGGGATCTTTTGAATAAAGATGTTTTTTTTCTTACTGGCACCGATGAGCATGGTAGTAAGATAGAAAGAGCGGCCACCACCGTCGGCAAATCCACTCATACATTTGTGGCCGAAAATGCCGCCCGCTTTGCCGCTCTTCATGACGCTTTTAATCTTTCGACCGATTATTTTATTCGCACGAGCGCTGACCCTATCCATCGGGCAAACGTTCTCGAAATCTGGAATAAGCTCCTTGCAAACGATGACCTGTATAAAAAAACCTATTCTGGTCTCTACTGCGTCGGTCATGAAGCTTTCGTGACAGAAAAAGACCTCGATGAAAATGGCAACTGCCGCGATCACAAGCGCCCGCCGGAAAAGCTCTCAGAGGAAAACTGGTTTTTCCGCCTCACCAAGTACCAAGATCAGCTGGTCTCCTTGATTGAAAAGGACATAATTAAAATTCATCCCGTCGGCCGCAAAAAAGAAATCTTAAATTTCCTTTACGATGGCTTGACCGATGTGAGCTTTAGCCGCCCTAAGACTTCCCTTTCTTGGGGAATTGAGGTGCCGGGCGATGCGTCGCAAGTCATTTATGTCTGGTGCGACGCGCTTGTAAACTATCTCTACAAAAAAGATTTTTGGCCCGCCGATTTACATGTGATTGGGAAAGACATTCTCCGCTTCCATGCTGTTTATTGGCCAGCGATACTCCTATCCGCAGGGCTAGCTCTCCCGAAAGAGCTTTTTGTCCACGGCCACATTACGGTCAATGGCGAAAAGATGAGTAAATCAATCGGAAACACCGTCGATCCTTTTGAACTTGTTCAAAAATTCGGCACTGATCCGGTCCGTTATTTTTTCCTCCGTGAAAATTCTCCTTTTGAGGACGGCGACTATAGTGAGGGAAAATTCCTCACTCGTTATGAGGCTGATCTCGTCTCTGGTATTGGTAATCTTTTTGCCCGAGTGAATCGCCTGAAAGATCTTCTTTCTATTACAACCCCAGTCACTGAGTCTAGCACTGAAACCATTAAAATACTGGAAGAAAAAGAATCCGCTTATCACGCCGCCTTCTCTCGTTATGAGCTTCATGAGGCTCTAGGAAGTGTCCTCGAGCTCATCCGCTACGCCGACAAACGTCTCTCCGAAGACAAGCCTTGGGAGACTAAAGACCCGAGCGCTGTCAAAGATGCTCTCTTCCTCCTCTCTCATATTGCCCGCCTCCTCTTGCCTTTTCTCCCCGAAACTAGCAAAAAGATCCAATCTGGAGAGACCCCCCACCTCTTTCCCCGATTAAGTATTTAAAAAATATAGCCCGTCGCCATGTGAAGTGATTTTGAATCGAGTTTGCGATTTTTTCTGAGAACTTATCAGAAGAAAAAAATAGTAAAATCGGCCAAAAGTACAATCTCGGTATAATTAAGTAGAAAAATAAAATGATAATCGACGCTCACACTCACTTAAATTTTCCGGTTTTTGATAATGACCGCGACGGAGTTTTCGCCCGCATGTTCGCAGCTGACGTCTCCGCTATCACCGTCGGCACCAATAAAGAAACCAGCGAATCCGCCATAGCTCTTGCAAAAGCCTATCCAGGTAAAATCTGGGCAACTATTGGCTTTCACCCTGGCCATGTGATCGAGGCTCATGCTTGGCATCACGACAAAAATGAGCAAAAAAGTCCCCTCCCCGAAGTCTTTAATGAAAATATCTTTCGTGCTTTAGCCAGAGAAAAAGAAGTAGTCGCAATTGGCGAGTGTGGCCTCGATTATTTTCGTAACCCTTCGGAAGGAACAAAGAAAAAACAAGCCGAAGTATTTCTCGAGCAAGTTGCGATTGCCAAGGAAGTAAAGAAGCCTCTCATGATCCATTGTCGCCCGAGTAAGGGTTCACAAGATGCATATTTTGATCTCCTTGCTCTTCTTCCCAAAGACTTTGCTTCATGTGGCGTAGTCCACTTCTTCGTGGGTGATAAAGATGTAGCTCGAGAGTTTCTCGATCGTAGCTTTGCCTTCACCTTTGGTGGCGTTCTCACGCTCACGAGCGATTTTGATGATGTCGTTCGTTTTCTCCCCGATGAAGCAATACTCATTGAGACTGATGCCCCGTATGTAAGCCCTAAAGCCTTTCGTGGCAAGCGCAATGAACCAAGCTTTATTCTGGAGACTATCAAAACCATCGCCGCCCTCCGGGGAAAAATAGAAGAAGATATTATCTCCCTCACCACCACAAATGCTCAAAGAATTTTTTCTCTCAAATAATGCAATTTGCCCAATAAATGATTTTAATTCATCATAAAAAGACATTTTCTTATGAACTATCCGCACACAAAAATTGAAAAGAAGTGGCAAGCTTTTTGGAAAAAAAAGCGGCTCTATGAAGCAAAAAATACTAGCACAAAAAAGAAATATTACACTCTCGTCGAGTTTCCCTACCCCTCTGGTGATGGTCTCCATGTCGGTCATGTGCGAAGCTACACTGCACTCGATGTCATCTCTCGTAAGCGCCGTTTTGAAGGCTACAATGTCATCTATCCTATTGGTTATGACTCCTTTGGACTCCCTACCGAAAATTATGCCATCAAGACCGGCATTGCTCCCCAAGTAGCGACCAAAAAAAATACCAAGACCTTCCGCCGCCAGCTTGAATCCCTTGGCTTTTCTTTTGACTGGTCACGCGAGGTAGATACTAGTGACCCGCAGTATTATCGCTGGACGCAGTGGCTCTTCCTCCAGTTTTACAAAGCTGGTCTCGCCTATAAAGCAAAGACGCTCATCAACTGGTGTCCTAGTTGTCGTATTGGCTTAGCAAATGAAGAAGCAACTGGTGGCGTCTGTGAACGTTGCGGTAGTAAAGTGGAGAAAAAAGAAAAGAGCCAGTGGATGCTCAAGATCACCGCCTATGCCGACAAACTTTTAAAAGGTCTTGAAAAAGTAGATTTTCTCCCTGAGATCAAAACTCAGCAGAGAAATTGGATTGGCCGCTCCGAAGGCCGCGAGATTAATTTTTCCGGAATCTCCATCTTTACCACCCGTCCGGATACCATCGACTGTGTCACGTTTCTCTGTCTTGCTCCCGAACATTCCCTCGTCCAAAAGATGCTAAGCGGAGAAGTAAGGATCGGCAACAAAGACGTGGTTAAAAAATACGTTGATGAGGCTATGAGCAAGACTGATCGAGTCCGTGAAGAAGCTAAGGAAAAAACCGGCGTCTTGATCGAAGATTATTCTGTAATCAATTCTTTTAATGGCGATTCTATTCCCATCTACGTCGCTGATTATGTTCTCGGCCACTATGGCACTGGCGCCGTGATGGGCGTCCCTGCCCACGATCTGCGTGATCAAGCTTTTGCTGGCATATTTAATATCCCGGTAAAAGACGCTCCACTCATAACAGACGAAAAGCAGTGGCCCGGCAAGAAAAAGGTCACCTATAAACTCCGCGACTGGGTTTTTTCCCGCCAACGTTACTGGGGTGAGCCGATCCCAATGATCATCTGCAATGCCTGTGGCTTTCAACCGGTACCAGAGAGAGATCTGCCCGTTCTCCTCCCCAAGGTGAAAGATTATCGTCCGCGCGAAGACGGCGAATCTCCCCTCGCCTCTCTCTCCTCGTTTGTAAGTGTGAAATGTCCGAAGTGCAAGGGTAAAGCCCAGCGTGAGACCGACACTATGCCCAACTGGGCTGGTTCCTCCTGGTACTTCCTCCGCTATCTTGACTCGAAAAACAAAAAAGCTTTTGCCGACAAGCGTATTATAAAAAAATTCCTTCCTGTCGACTGGTACAACGGCGGTATGGAGCACGTCACGCTCCACCTCCTCTACTCCCGTTTTTGGAATATTTTCCTTCATGATCGAGGTCTTGTTTCTGTCTCCGAGCCGTACAAAAAGCGCACCGCGCACGGCCTCATCCTTGGCGAGGGTGGAATTAAGATGAGTAAGAGTAAGGGGAATGTGGTCAATCCCGACACCTTAGTAAAAACCTTTGGTGCCGACGCCCTCCGCCTCTATGAGATGTTTATTGGTCCCTTTTCCGAAAGTACGCCTTGGGATCCGCAGGGGATAGTGGGCACTCATCGCTTCTTGAATCGCATTCATCGCCTCTACGTCGCCACCTTCAAAAATAAAAAAGGTGGTAAAAAAGCGGTGAAAAAAATCCCCGTTGATTCGACTCTCATTTCTCTCCTCAATAAAACCATCAAAAAAGTCTCAGAGGATATTGAAGAGATGCGTTTCAACACCGCCGTCTCCGAGCTCATGATCTGCTTCCGCGCGCTCGAAGATGCGCAAGCCTCGCTGAAAGCGGGCAGTGTTCTCTCAAAAGAACTTTTTACTTCTTTTCTTATTCTTCTCTCGCCCTTCTCACCGCATCTTGCCGCCGAGTGCTGGGAGCTCTTAGGTAAAAAAGGTCTCATCGAAGTCCAAAAATGGCCCACATATTCTCAAAAGCTTATCAAGGAAGAGCAGGTTGAGATTGTCATGCAGATCAATAATAAGGTGAAAGGCAAATTAATGATCCCAAGCGGCGCCACCCAAGCCGAAGTTGAGATCCTTATTGGCCTCGCCCCCAATCTTGAACGCCACCTCCTGGGTACTACCATTAAAAAAATTATCTTCGTCCCTGGTCGATTAATAAACTATATTATTTAAATTACTTACCTCGCCGAAGTATAATCACAAAGGTGAATCATTCCGGGCTTGACCCGGAATCCAGCACTTATTTTTTTGCCGTTTTAGTAGTATGTAAAAATATTTTCTTTATGGAATAAAAAAGCTCCCCAAATAGGGGAGCAAAGTTCAAGATATTTTCCCTGAGTCACACCGCGACTTTGGGCATATCCCGCTCATCTTCCGTATCCTCCTCACATGGTAAACGGATCCACTCTGGCAGCCTATCGGCTGGAAAGTAGGAGATATACCATTCGCGAAGTTCCGTTTTGAGCGCAAGAAATCGCTGCAATGCCGGGTACCAGTTACGTACCCAAGCGTTGAAGCCGGTTTCTTCCTGCTGCGATCGGAGATCAAGTAACATTTCATCACCAAGAGTGAAGATCGCTTTGCGACTAATTATGAGATCGATGAGTTGCTCCAAATTTTTATAATTGAAGCTTGAATCATAGAGACTCATCTGCATCATCTCTCGCTCCCGCTGGGCCATCTCCTGCAGGAGAATAGTGGTTATCCCGACTACGCCCTGGTTTTTAAAGAGTATGACCTTTCCGACACCCGCCGCTCGCTTGAAGAGTGATTCATCTTTCTGGATTGTTTCATTCTCTTCGTTGGCCATGGCCTGTTTTCCTTATCTATGGTGAGAGGGAAGAAAAGTTTTTAATCTACAAACTACATAAATTATATCATTATTTATAGAAATGTCAATATAAACCCCAAAAAACCATTTTTCCTATAAAAATATTCCCTTAAATATTGTTATTCAATATTTGCTAAATATAAAAAATATTGTATAATAATAGTCAATTTATTTTCGCTATTTCTGTAAAAATGCAGGAAATAAATATAAAGATAGCGAAAAATATAGGCAAAAACATAACTTTTTATGAAAGAATTTGCAGTCTCTGTCTTCTGGATTTTTTTGAGTCTCCTCCTTGCCTCCTTTCTCATAAATGGTGTTTTTCGTCTTATCCCATCTCTTATCGGTTCGTTCACTAATACCGTCGCCTCAATTGGTAGCCAAAGTCTTTCGAGTTTGATCTCCGCCTCTTCCTATTCCTCATTATTTCCCGCCCAAACTCCCTCTCAAAAAAACTTTCCTATAAACCAAATTTACCCCTCTCAGCCTACCTATTTTATCTCCCAAGAACCTACTTATTATCAGCCCTCTTTCCCCCCTGACCATTATCAAAATTATCCTTATTTTCATGGTTCTTTCTCCCCATATCCTGAACAATTGACAAGCTGGTATAATATGCGGTATAATATAACAAATGAACAATATTTTGGGAAAAATAATCACATTTACGGTAGCCCTCTTTTTGGGGCTTATTAGCTCCTTGCCTTTAGCAAATGCTCAGAGTTTCTGGGACTCGTTTTATTATCCGGGAAGCTACGGGTATAACAACTTTTATGATAATTATGGCTACAATTTTGGATATAATTACCAAAACAGCTATTATCAGCCGGTAAATCAACCACCCGTTTTCTTGCCGATCGCCAGTCAGAATGGTCGAGTGAATCAGTATCTCAGCTTCACCATCTCTGCTTATGATCCGGACGGCAGTCAGCCAGTGACATATTCTGCTGTCTCTTTGCCTTCTGGTGCTTCTTTCAACACCTCTAGCCGGACTTTCAGCTGGACTCCTTTGACTGCTGGTGTTTATTCCGCTATCTTCCGCGCTTCTGATTGCGCCACCTGCTACTCGGAGCTCGAAGTAAGAATCACAATCGAACAGCCTGTAGTAAATCCTCCGACATATTACCCTCCAACGACCTGTGGTACCTTTGGATATCCTTCCTGCCCCACCTATCCTACATTTCCGGTCTGTACTCCCGTGACTTTTACTGGCACTCCTTTGTCGAGTGCTCAGGAAGGTAAGCTATATACACATACTGTTACCGCTTCTGGTAGCGTCTTTAGTCCTTACACTAATCCTAGCCAAATCACCTTCCGAGTAATTGAAGGCCCTCTGGGTTTCTCCATTAATAACTACTCCGGAACTATTGTCTGGGTCCCTACTTTTGCCCAGGGTGGTACGAGCTATGCGGTGAAGATTGGTGCAAAAAATAACTGCATGGAAAATGTCTTGAGCTACGTGATCTACGTCCAGGATATACCTCTCATTTCTCCGACTACTCCCGCTACTGTCATCAAGAAAGAAACAGAAAAGACGCCTATTTGCGAGACGAAGAAGGTAGAAAAGAAAGAAGTGTGTATTCCAGTAACTATCGCTACCACGGAAGGCAATACGACTGTTACTGTGGATGCTTCTGGTGAGCAGTCTCAGACTCCTACTCCGGTCGCCCCTGCTACCAATTCCACTGCTAAGTCCAGCATTAGTGATGCGTTTGTGGTTTTCTTTAACTCCCTCTTTGCCTCTCCGCTTCTTCTCTTAATCTGTCTCATTCTTCTCTTCCTTCTCTTTAGCGAACGCCGCAAATATGAGAGCCGAGAAGCATGGAATCGCATTGAGCGTAACTACGAGCGGCTCAAGAAAGATAAAGAGCAGCCCAGCGATGACTTTGTTGATCTTCCCCGCCCTTAATGAATCAAAATAAAAACTCCGGACCTAGTCCGGAGTTTTTATTTTGATTTTCTTTCCGATTATAAGCCCCGTAAGCAAAAATAAGAAAACTAAAAGAAATAAGCGAGCTAAAAGTATGAGTGCTCTTTAAGACAATCTCTTTGCTATACTTAAGACAATGAATGATTGGAGCGAGATAGTGGACGAAGTGATGCCCTCCGTCGCTACTATCGTCATATCAAAAAGTATCGACGATTTAAAAAAGAATGTTCCAAAAGACCTTGCTTCGATCGTTACTGATCGCAATGGTAAATTTTCCGTTCCTGAAACTCTGCTTGATAAGCAAGGTCGGGTGAAGATTGGCAGTGGCTCTGGTTTTTTTGTCTCCCCGCATGGACTTCTCGTGACCAATAAGCATGTAGTGATTGATCCGGAAGCTGAATATTCTGTCTTTCTTTCTGGGGATGATGTGGCTTTCTCCGCCCGGATCCTTGCCCGCGACCCGATAGATGACGTGGCGGTGATAAAGATAGAAAAAGAAAAGACCCCTTCTATCCGTCTCGGAAATTCCGATAATGTACGTCTCGGCGAGCCCGTCCTTGCGGTGGGAAACGCTCTTGGCATGTTTCAAAACAGCGTCGCCTCTGGTATCATTGCCGGTCTTTCTAGGGCAATTTTTGCTACCCGGGACATAAGCGAGAGTGCAACTGAAAAACCCAAAGAGCTTCGCGGCCTCATTCAGACCGATGTTGCGATTAATCCCGGTAATAGCGGCGGTCCTTTAGTGAATACAAAAGGGGAGGTGATTGCTATCAATACTGCAGTCGTCACTGGTGCTCAAAATCTTGCCTTTGCTATTCCTATTAATTACGCCAAGCGTGACTTAACTGAACTCTTTCATCATGGTCGTATCCGCCGGCCTATGCTCGGCGTGAAGTTTCTCCCAATTAATGACGCGGTGATGAGAAAATTTCATCTCCCTACTTCTTCCGGTGCGCTCATCATGACCGCCACTGGTATGGGCCCGGTAGTTGTGAAGGGCTCTCCCGCCGACAAAGCTGGCATCAAAAAAGGAGATATTATCCTAAGTTTCAATGGAGCGGACGTCACCTACCAAAAAACTCTTTCTGACTATCTTGAAGAACGCCAAGTAGGGGAGAGGATAAAACTTACCTTTCTAAGGAATGGTGAGATAAAGACCGTTGAAACCATTCTCTCCGAAGTAAAATAATAAAAGCATAAAAATACCGCGGACCTGAGGGGATCAGCGGTAAAGAGGGTGAGAAAAAGACTCGGCTCATGAAGGGGTGTGAGATTATACACCGCTTCTTTTTCTCTGCATAGCGTGAGCTAGTACTGCCATTCGTACCCCATGACCGGCGGCCATGAGATAGCGGATCTCATCTTGTCGTTCTAAATGTCCTCTCACATTAAAGAGGATGATCGCGAGGGGCGACGACTGTCTGACTAATTCAGTTCCTTGATTTTTGGGCATAATGCCCTCCTAACTAAAATGAGCTTGGAAGAGCAGGGGATACACTCCATATCCTCTTTTCCTATTTAAATTATACACCAATTTGGCATACATGTCAATATATCAAATAAAGGTTTTTTTATGCACATATTGACAGAGATTCTTAGGTTTGTTATAAACATAAATAGCACCCGTTCTGGCATGAAGCCGGTTGTTGAAATAAGTGAGCGCTCTCCTAAGAGATTGATTCTGAGGGGATTCAATATCTCGGGAAGGGCGCTCCAGCCGTGGGATGTGAATGCTCCTTTGGGGAAGAATCGAGTCAGTGTCCGCGCGGGTCTACTCGACGCATGATGCTTACCCAGAAGAGATGTTTCTGCCCACGGCCCCTACATTTAAAAAGTTATGATCTCGGTGCTTGGGAATCTCGAGCCTCCCAGCTCTCCCAAGCATCTTTTGAGAAATGAAAGATCTTCTTTCTTTCATTTCTCAGTGCATATATAAAGTGCACAGATCTGTGCAACGGAATGTCAATGTCCGAAGGATAGGGACTAGACGCTCAATAAGGATGAGCGTCTTTTTTTTACTTAATTTATTTCAAAAGCTCGCTGGCAGATACTCCAAGTGCAGTAGCCAATTTTTCTATTGTCGCAAGGGTAGGATTGCGCTTGCCAGTTTCTATACCGCTTACATACGCTCTATGCACCTCCAAGGCACGTGCAATATCTCCTTGCGACATTTTTTTGTTCTAATGCGCTTGAGATTTAGTCCAAGTTTTGGCGATATTTCTTTCATAGTGGATAACTACATTTTAGCAGTTGTTGCATTATAGGTATTTGGATTTCGCAAAAATAAAAAGCCGAAGCCCGTGTGGATTCCTCCCCAGACCCCTCCTGCGGGCGGAAAATCAGCCGAGGTTTTGCGAAAATCCAAATCCCCAGAAAAAAAGATTTTCGCTTTGCCGAGTCCGTATTGAAGCCCCACCATCTGCCCGATTCATTGAGGGCAGAGTTCCGCAGAAAAAATGTCCTTTCCATTTTAAGAAAAATCCACCCCCGCGAAAATCAAAAGAGCAAGAGACATTTTTTCTTTTTGGTGCCCTCGGTAGGAATCGAACCTACATTTTATCCTTAGGACGGATTTGTTCTATCCATTGAACTACGAGGACTTGAGAATGCTAAGAATATAGTGCATTATATGTGTTATATTCGCTTTTTTCAATTTTATAAAAGCGAAAAATAATCCATTGCGTAAAAGCTTTAGGATTTTTTCTTTAGTTCTGGGAAGAAATAAGGCTTGCGAGGAAGTGTATGTACGCTGTATGTTGACGAGCAAATGGAGTTTCTGGCAACAAAATAAAATAAAGAAAAAAGACAAAGAGAAAACGTGAAGGGCCTATAGTAAAATGGTATTACGCTTCCATGGCATGGAAGAGGCCGGAGTTCGATTCTCCGTAGGTCCACAATAACGAATTTGATGACTGACGCGCGCCAAAGGCGCGGGCTCGGACTGTGCGGGAGGAGGGGGATTAACATTTTGCAAATGGTTTGCAGATATTATAAACTATAAATATATGCGGCATGGTATATATGAAAATAGAATTCTTTCGGTCTTAAAAAAAGAGCACCTGATATCGATTTCCAGTATTCACAAAAAGATACCGGAAGCTGATTTCTCGACTATATTTCGCACCGTCGATCGCCTAAGCACTCGCGGCCTTGTGAGAGCGGTGCATGTTAACAAAGATATGGTGCTGTATGAGTTGAGCGACGAACACAATTTGCATGATCATTTCTTGTGTGTTGATTGTGGAAATATAGAGACAATTGTTGTCACTAGAAATAATATACAAACGAGAAATGTCGGGGGAATAGTGGACGTATTAGTGCGTGGGCATTGTTTGGAATGCATTAGAAAGTAATTAAAAATATTTTTTTATGAACAAAGTTATTATAGGTATTGGTGCTGTGGCATTGGTTGTTATGGGCTTTTTGTTTGTGGGTGGAACAAGCGAAAGAAGTGCGGAGCAGGATATAAAAATTAGGGTAGTGGCAAGCTTCTATCCGCTCGCTGAGTTTGCACGGCAGGTTGGAGGCGACTACGTCGAAGTAATTACGTTGACTCCGCCGGGCGCGTCACCCCACGATTTCGAGCCTACGCCACAAGATATTTCTGCTGCACAAAAGGGGCAGGTTTTTATATTCAACGGTGCAGGTCTTGATCCATGGGCAGAGAAAATCGAGCCAGAGCTTGTGCAGAAAGGTGTGGCCGTTGTGCATATGACAAAATATTTTGAACTGCTTCAAGGGAAAGACCAACATGGAGATGAGGAAAAAGCACATGATGAAGAAGAGGGGCACTCCCATGAAGGTGAACTCGACCCCCATATTTGGCTTGACCCATCGCTTGCAATGAAAGAAGTTGAGCTTATTCGTGATACATTGATGCGCTTTGACCCTCAAAACGCGAATGTGTATGAAGAGAACGCACGCCGCTATCTAGCGGAGCTTGGCTCTCTTGATGCCTTATTTGCATCTAGCCTCAAAACGTGTAAAACGCGAGATATTGTGGCTTCGCATGGTGCGTTCGGATACCTTGCGAAGAGGTACAATATCAACGTCATAAACATAGCGGGAATTTCGCCTGAAGAAGAGCCGACACCGAAGCGTATGGCAGAGATTGCCATCCTTGCGAAAGAAAAAGGTATCAAGTACATATTCTTTGAGACTCTTGTATCTCCGGCGCTTGCGCAAACGCTCGCAGTCGAAATCGGCGCAAAGACATTAGTCATGAATCCCATGGAAGGTTTGACGCAGGAAGAATTAAAGGCCGGGGGAAACTACTTATCGATTATGCGTCAAAACTTACAAAACATCCGTACTGCACTCTCATGCGCCACCTCGTAGATTCGGAAAATAATACGCACATTAGTGCCAAAAATCTGTCTTTTTACTACAATGGCCATTCCGTCCTCCATGATATTAATTTCCGCGTGAAGCGAGGTGAATATCTTGGAATAGTCGGACCGAATGGTAGCGGAAAGACAACGCTAATAAAAATAATTCTCGGACTTCTTTCTCCTAAGAGTGGTTCTATTGAGGTTATGGACGATTTGAAATCCCGTATTGGCTATGTACCACAATATATTTCGGAAACCATCTCGCAATTTCCCGCAACGGTGATAGAGATAGTGCAGACCGGCAGAACTGCAATACGTGGAATACTCGGAAGATTTAGTGTAGACGACGCGCGTGCTGTGGAAAACGCTGTGCAAGTGTCGGGAATTAAACATCTTCTCAAAAGACGATTGGATGAGCTCTCTGGGGGAGAGAGACAAAAGGTATTTATTGCCCGGGCACTCGCGACAGAACCTTTGATACTCATTCTTGATGAGCCTGATGCTGGTGTTGACTTCATAAGCCAAGAGGCCTTCTATGACTTTGTGAGCCGTCTGCACAAGAAGTTAGGTCTTACCGTCGTCCTTGTTTCGCATGACATTGATACTGTTGTCCGAGAAGCCGACTCGGTGATGTGCATCAATCATACGTTGGTCTGTTATGAGCGAGCTGATTCATTCGTAAAAGAGAAATACCTGGAGAAACTGCGAAGTAAAAAAGAGAGGCGCGTCCCTCGCGCTGAAAAAAACTCCCATGCTTGAGATATTTCAATTCGACTTCATGATTCGAGCATTCATCGCGGGAAGCGTAATCGCGATTATTGCACCACTAGTGGGTATTTTTTTGGTTGTGCGAAGATATGCACTTATTGCAGATACGCTCGCCCACATCACATTTTTTGGTGTTGTTGTTGGCTTTATGAGTGGTCTCCCACCACTGTTGACCGCGCTCGGAACGTCGCTTGCTGCGGTCTTCGGCATTGAACGTTTGCGTACCGTCCAGAAGCTGCCATCGGATTCATTACTCTCGCTATTTTTATCGGGAAGCCTCGCGATTGCCACGGTCCTCATAAGTATGCATCGTGGATTCAATCTCAACTTGTTCAGTTTCCTTTTTGGCAGCATCACGACAGTCTCCCATGGAGACATTATTACGATTCTCGTGCTCGCAGTCTTTGTGATTGGAGTGATAATCGCATTCTATAAAGAATTATTTTTTATTTCGTTTAATGAAGACCTTGCGCAGGCGAGTGGTATTCGCCCCAGAAGCTTCGGGATTTTACTTCTTGTGCTTGCCGCGTGTACTGTCGTCGTATCGCTAAAGATTGTAGGAGCACTTCTTATTAGTGCTTTGATGGTAATTCCCGTACTCACCGCAATTGGTTATGGTCGCGGGTTTCTCTCGACGACAATTCTTGCGGTGTTCTTTTCGCTTACATCGGTCATTGGGGGGATTTTCATATCTTATTTCTGGGGACTTTCAAGTGGAGGAACAATTGTATGCCTCGCACTCGCGATATTCGTTATCAGTATTTTTATTAACAGTAAGTAACAAAAAACTATGAAAAAAAAGAAAATTCCAGTCACCGTCATCACTGGCTTCCTTGGAAGCGGAAAGACTACTCTCATTAATCGGATTTTAAGCGAAGATCATGGCATCCGGTTTGCCGTTATTGAAAACGAATTTGGAGAGGTTGGCATTGATCAAGATCTCGTAATTCGCGAAAAAGAGGAGGTTATTGAGATGAACAATGGATGTATCTGCTGCACCGTACGCGGCGATCTCGTCCGAATCATTACGAAACTGATTCAGAGCGAGCGACCTCCCGAGCATATCCTTATTGAAACCACCGGCCTTGCAGATCCCTCCCCGGTCGCACAAACATTCCTTACGGACCCCTTAATCGCCGAACATACATCACTTGATGGTATTATTACAATCGTAGATTCACTACATGTATATAACCAGCTTGAAAATACTCCGGAGGCGAAAGACCAGATCGCATTTGCCGACATTATTCTCCTAAACAAAGTGGATTTAGTGAACAAGGAAGAGCTGGGAGTGCTGGAAGAGCGCATCCGGGAAATTAATCGTTTTGCAGTGATCCATCGAGCAGTAAAGGGAAACGTTGACCTGCGAAAACTGTTCAACATTGGTGGATTCAATATTGAAAGAGCTCTCATCGTCAATCCAAAATTCATGGAAATCGAATATCCATTCGAATATGGTGCGTTGTACCAGCTTCGGAGGGGCAACTATGCGATCGTTGCTTCGCCCAATGGCGAAGAAAGGAGTATGAAGATGATACTTACACACGCTCTGGAGGCCACTTCGGAAAAATTGCTGGAAACTATTGCAAATCCCGCCGCCATTATTTTTTCCGGTCCCCCTGTATTACGCAATTCGGGCGATGCATTATCTCTTGGTAATGAAGCACAAAAACTTTCAATCACGGAACCAAACACTACCTTTTTGCTCTCTGTGCCAGAAGATGGTAATTTCGTACTCTTCACGGAGCATCTACCGCATGAATTTTCTCTTGTGCTTAAACATGCGGATGGTGATCTTGTTGAACCTATTATATCCAAAGAATTCCGCGCAGCTCATTCTCATGATGAGAGCGTAAGCTCGGTTGGTGTCGAAATAGAAGGTGAACTCGACCCGCAAGCATTCATGTATTTTATAAATGGCATAATTTGCACATTTGGCAACGATTTGTACCGATACAAAGGCATCGTTGCAATTAAGGGCGAACCTGAGAAAATAGTATTACAGGGTGTACATATGCTTTTTGAAATGCAACCAAGTAAGCCATGGCAGAAAGATGAATTGCATAAGAACGCAATTATATTTATTGGCAAGAACCTTGACCGAAATATACTGACACAAGGATTCATCTCATGTTTGGTACGGAAATAAAATAAAAAATATCCCCGAGACTTATAAGAGAACACAGCCCCGCTTTTTTCTGCTTCGTGGTGGAGGGGTCTGGGGAGGAATCCGCACGGGCGAGTCCATCGCTCCGCCTCCATTTCCCCAGAAAAATAGTGGTAGGGCGCATCAGGAGTTTTGTTTAAATAAAGTTCGCGCTAATTTCAGAATATCCCACAAAATTAATAAAAAATCCCTGAGTTGGATACTCGGGGATTTTTTATTAATTTTGTGGACTGGATGGGAGTTGAACCCACGACCCCCTCATTGCAAATGAGGTGCTCTGCCACTGAGCTACCAGCCCTGTAAAATATAGTTAATTAATATAACACAAAATTACGGCTAAGCCCAGGAATTTGTCCCTTCGCCTCTTTATCTTCCCAAATCCTAAGCCCATATACTTCTTAGGTTCTTTCTCTGTGTTAAAAGTCATTCATTGATCCATAAGAGATAAAAAAAAATTGTATTTCGAATTTTATAGTGCAAACTTCTTTTTCTTTTGATAAAAGTCTTATTTTTTGCTAATCTTTTCAAGATATTTTGTTTTGGAAAGGTGGCCGAGAGGTTTAAGGCGCCGCTCTCGAAAAGCGGTTGGGGGCAACCCCTCGCGAGTTCGAATCTCGCCCTTTCCGCAAATTTTCAAAAAGGGTTATGGTTGGATCAAGCAAATTTTATCTCTCTATACTGGAACCTACTCGGCAGATATTCCAAAAGCAGCTAATGCCCAAGTTATCGAAGTTGAGATTGGTAAAACCTAACTGGAAAAATTTTAAATCAGTAATAAAAATATTCTCTTTTTATGCACAAACTCACAGCAATTATTATTAAAGGAAATCCAAAATTTATAGAGAGCAATCAGCTTGCTGAGAATTTTTATAAAGAAATAAAAAATTATTTAGAAAATCTCGGCTATGAAGTTGGTTTTGATGCAGGAGAGCCTCATTCTATTCCAAGAAAAACTGATCTGTGGATCGGTCATTCAAGAGGGTGCGACAGATTAGCATTTGCACCTGAAGGCACAAGGACGATTGCCCTTGGTAGTTATAAAAAAAATTCTATCAATCATCCGCAAGATAATACTAAAGATAGTGCTGGACCATCAGAAATCATTCCAAATGAATTCCATTATATGTTTACAGAAGAAATGAAAAAAGTAATTAAAGAAATAACCGAAGAAATAGCAAAACCGCATTTATGAGTTACCATGAAAAGTGAATTTAGTAAAGCGGACATAGCTCCGTGAGTCGAGCTTTGGCGGATTGCATCTGCTAAGAGTTCAAAAAACTCTTTCCATAGGTTATATTGTTTTCCACAGAAGACACTCTTGACTCCAAGTCTTTTTGCATATATAATAACAATCTTGTAAAAATGTCCAATAAGGGCAAAATAGGAATGAACCTTGATATTGCGCAAAGAAAAAGGAGGGATTGAATGACCGAAACCATGGCTGTTGGCGATGAAGTGCATTTTTCTGGCCTTAACTTCGATCAATTCATCGCTGAAGATGAAGACACTCGTGATAGTGTGATTCGGCTAGTCTCATCCAGAATCATTTCCCTTGATTCAGTGGAGGATTTTCATCTTCTTCACATCATCGCCCTTCGCTGTCTGAATTTTCTGAGAGCAGAGGGAGGGAGTTTCTTTAGGCTTCCGGAAGAAATTGATTTCCGATCTTTCCCAAGACCTCTTGGAGGCCAGACCTCAAATGGCTTTGTTTTGGAGATTGGCGGACATGGGATCAAGTCTCTCCTCACCCCATGGGGTGAGTGGCAATTTTTACCACCTCAATTTGAGAGCTTTGGCAACTTGGAAAATAGCCAAGCTCGTTCTTCAGTTCTTGCTCGTCTCATCGATACCTTCGATGGGAAGCGGTTTACTTCAGAAAGATTGGGAAGGGAGACGCGGCTGCCTATCCAGGGTCGGTATGGTCTTCGTTGCGTTCATTTCAGGACTCATGAAGAAGACATTCATCTTCCCTGGCCAAGTTTCCTAAGAGTCGAGTCTCGGGATGAGCAGAATGTTGTCATTTCAAATTGGTGCAAGCTTCTAATGACCATATCGCACCATTGAAGCCTGATCAAAAAATTCTTCTCTCCGCCCCGCACTATCTAGTGTGGGGCTTTTTATTATTTTCTGGGGTTTTTAATGTTTAAGAATAAAAATCAAGATTATTTTCCCCTAACCTTTTTTTTGAGAGAACCTCTTTTATTAAGAGTGGTGATATCCGATATATCCCTAGGACTAAATAGATTTGCCGTCCAATCCAGAGCCACCAATATTTTTTTCTTAAACGAAATAATTTTAGTGAGATAAACTGTTCGCCAGAGCCACCAAGCAAAATGCCCAAAAAAAGGAACGGAGTGAATTTCACCCGCCGCCATCCATTGCCCGAGAGAGACGAGCGCTCCTTTGCTTTGATAGCGAAAGATTTGTAATTCTCTTCCTTTAATTATTCGGTAGACATTTTCCCCAGCGAGCTCTCCCTCAAGGACCGCCGCTTGTGCTGTTTGGGGAATAGGTTGTGATGTACCTCGCTCATCCCACATGCTCATCATATCGCCCGCTACAAACACTTCCGGATAATCCCAGGCTGCCAATGTAGATCTCACTATCAATCGATTATCTTTTTCTTTTTTTATCTCAGGTGAAAAAGCAATTGATACTGGAGTCACGCCCGCCGCCCAAACAGTGAGCGCTGATGGTATTGATTCTTTATCGGTAAAAACTATTTCATCCGCCTTCACTTCTACCACCTCTTTTTGTAGGTTCACTTTTATCCCTTTTTTTCGGAGGACCTGGAGCGCTTTTTTCCGGATCTCTGGGTGAAACCGTTCAAGAAGCTCCTTTCCGCGATGGATAAGTGTCACTTGAGCTTCATTCACCAATTTTTCTCCAAAATATGCACGATAAGTGGTATTGATTAGCTCCTGCATTTCAGCGACGAGCTCCACCCCCGTCGGCCCGCCCCCTACGACTGTAAAGGTAAGTTTCTTACGAATAGCTTCTTTCCCTTTCATCATCTGCGCCTCACTAAAACTTTTCGTCATAAAAGTTTTGATCTTTTTCGCATCGGAAATATCCTTGAGGCCGATAGCGTATTCCTCAGCTCCCTTCACGCCAAAAAAATTCGTCTTTGCCCCAAGCGCCACTACGAGGAAGTCATATTTTAATCTATTTTTTTCCAAAATCACCTCTCTCCTCGCCAAATCCACTCCCAAGATATTATCAACCAATAGCCGATTATCACAACACTCAATCGCCGAAAAAATCGACTCAATGATATGGTCTTCAGCCAGGCTTCCCGTCGCCACTTCATGCAAAAGGGGAGTAAAGAGAAAGTAATTATTTTTTGAAACAATTGTAATCGAGACTTCCCGACTACCATGAAAATAGCGATATAATCGCCGGTAGGCATACATCCCCGCAAACCCTCCTCCTAAAATAACTATTGTATGTTTTTTCTTGCTCATAGCCTGTCATTCCGGCCTTACTTGGCCTCGACTATTATGTATTCCTAAAGGTAGGATCTGGGATTTAGTATTTTGCCGATTATGGCGGAACATAAAAATCTTTATCTATTCTCCGTATTTGTATGAATCATAAAATGAATTTCTTCAGCGCTAAAAGTTCTGGGCTTAGTAATACGGTATAGTATACTGAAGTTCCTTTTTTTTCCGACTCAAGAAACCCACTTTCTTTCATAATCTGCAGGTGGTGTGACACCGCCGCTATCGACATTGAAAGAGCTTCTGCGACCTCGCTCACCATAGCTTTTTTCACCTGAAACATGCGGATCAATATCCGCATCCGGGTTGGATCCGCCGCAATCGCAAGAAACCTTGCCTTCGCGAGCAACTCTCTTGTCACTTTGATTTTGGCTATCTTCTTCATGCTCGGTAGGACTAGTATAACAAAAAGACATTTCTAGAGAGGGGATCAAAAGAAAGAGGAGGAGTTTTTAAGTTAATCCTGAATTATAAACGAAACATCAAATATTTTGCTCGCCTCACGAAGCGGGTAATCAAAATATTTACCCCTTCTAATTAATTATTTCTCCAGTATCTCTTTTATCCCCTCTGTGAATCCTACCCTCACTTTCCACCTAAGCATCTTCTCCGCTTTTATTGCATCTGCCACACTTCTCTTTATCTCTTTTCTCGCTTCAATATACTCTATCTCTCCGCCAATCATTTCCGCAATATCCTTCACTGTCCATTCCTTGCCACTCCCCACATTTATTATCTCTCCCTTAAATATTTCTGGGCTCGTAAAAGCTAGAAAATTTGCCTCCGCCACATCGTTCACGTGAACAAAATCTCTCGTCTGACTCCCATCTCCCGTCACGGTGAGTGGTTTTCCCTCCTGCCGTAATCGGATAAATTTTGGAATCACCGAAGCATAGGGTCCGTCTGGATTTTGTCCCTTTCCGTATACATTAAAGTACCTGAGACACACCGTCTCTACCCTATAGAGCTCACTAAAAAGCCGGCATTGTTCTTCACTCTGCAGTTTCTGTAGTCCGTAGGGACTTCTCGGACCAGTCTCCGCGCTCTCCGCTACCGGCAAGATTTCCTGTTCTCCATAGACCGCGCTCGAGGAAGAAAAAATCACTCGCTTCACCCCCGCCTCCTTCGCGGCTTGAAGGATGGAGATCGTCCCTAGTAAATTTGTCTTCGCAGAGGTTATTGGATCCTCGATTGAGAAGGGGACAGACGGCAGGGCCGCTAGGTGAAAGATTCCCTCCGCCCCCGTACAAATCCGTGCGACCTCCTCGGTCTCATTAATATCAAGCTTGTGAAAAATTGCCTGTGGATTCACCTGACTCTCCTCACTCCCCACAAGGCTATCGATGATATGTGTCTCATACCCCTCCGCAATCAGTTTTTTTGTGACGTGTCTCCCAATAAATCCCGCCCCTCCCGTCACCACCACCTTTTTCATAGTTAAATACATTCCAATTTTGGCGGAAGGGGAGAGATTCGAACTCTCGATACCGTTTCCGATATAGCAGTTTTCAAGACTGCCGCCTTCAACCACTCGGCCACCCTTCCCTTGCCCGCCATAGCGT
>VGJO01000004.1 GCA_016867415.1 Candidatus Harrisonbacteria bacterium | reverse complement strand
CCGTATTGTTTCAGCCGGAGAGTTACCTCTGTATTGCTCAAACCGCGCTCGCTGGAACGCAGTTCTTTAATGACGGCTAATGATGATTTTGTATGCCAAGGCGTACTCATAGTTATTTTAAAAGCTCATATCTTATAGAATTTCCTTACTTCGCTTGGCGAGCTCGGATTAAGTGGATGGAAAAAATGAGCGGCTCCACCACCTCGCCTTCTTTTTTTAATGATTATTTTGGTTTATTTCTTTCTGACCCTACGTCATTTTATTTCTTTTATTTTAAATTCTCCAGGATTTACCAGAGGGGGAGCTTCTTTAAAACACGGGTTTTTGGCAGCGGTAGGGAAGGTGGACAAAGGGGGGGAGTCAGGTGGTTGCTTAGGAGCTGCATCGACGTCCAGTGTGAGAGGGAAAGAGGAGGCGCGACCGAAATCATCAAAAGTGATGAAGTGGGGACCTTGTATACTAGCCCCTCCTTCCCGTTGAGGAAATTTAATAGGCAATTCTCCTGGATTCGGAGGCTTAGAGCTAGGATCAGGTTTTTGAGTGTTTGTTGGGAGGAGAAAAGGAGGTACCGGCTTAAGACGAAGAAATTCTGGCCTGCGCTTTAATTCAGCAAGTCCATCCGCTCCTAGCTTTACAAGTCTACCTGCCTGTGAATAAGCAGCATCCATTGCAGACGGAACACCATTACGACGCGCATCATCTAAAACACCTGATTCTGCAGATAAACTAGCAAGATCCTCATGTACCTTTTCTAATTTTCCAAACTTTTTAGGATATGCACTAACATAGGTTGGTGTCTTATCTATATTTGCTTTTATTTTATCGCTTTCAGCGACTCTTTTTTTATATGCCTCAAGAGTTTCATTAACTGCTTTTTGTATAGCTGCACCTTGTTCGAATGGTGTCATTTTAGAAATATCCTCTAAAATTGCTAATGCCTTTTTTATGCCCTCAGTCGGACTTACAAATTGTTTTTATATAGAATTCAAATCCCGCAATAAATCCCTTTTTTCAGGAAATTGTGATGCGCGAAATACTGTCCTTTGAGCATCGGCAATATCCGCCTTTAATTTATTTAAAAGAATTATTTCAGGAATAGAGGAATGTGCAGCCGACACAATAAGAAAAAATACCGTTGTCCCTAAAAGGCATATTTCATATATATAAAGTATAGCAAAAAATAAAAAACCGTTCCTACAAGGAACGGTCTTCGGTTTCGGCGTCTTGCTGAAGTTCCGGAATAATACAGGCTTCAACCCGTGCATTCCAATCCTCATCATCAAGCCAAAACTCTTTCTCGGCAAATTCACGAATCAACTGCACTTGCTTTTTCTGTGCCGCACGATGACTACGATACATCTTGCGGACCGCATTTCGTTGCTTGTGATTACGCACTCGCTTCATGGCAACATCCTTTGAAAAAAGAGCTGTTTTTCATCTGCCACTATTAAATACATTAACAATATTTAGTTGTTGACGGCACAATATTCCCTGCCGCTGCTCTACCAAGTTGAGCTACACTCTGTTAATTTGTTTCCAAAGAAATTTTGGAAACAGTCACCGTGACCGGATTTGAACCGGTATATCGAGCTCCCGAAGCTCGCGCTCTACCAAGTTGAGCTACACAGTGAAAGGAGAAGGGCCCCGGTAGACTGAGCGTCACCTCAATTCTTCCCTCTGACTAGAGGGTGCGCAACGATACGCTACTACCGGGATAGAATCAGAGTAATCGGATTTGAACCGATATATCCAGCTCCCAAAGCTGGCGCTCTACCAAGTTGAGCTACACTCTGTTTTTGGTCATTTTTTCAATGTTCGGAAGGCCTATTTCATCCTTTATGTTTATATTATAGCAAACTGTAAAAGCTTTGTCATTTGTCAATATTACAAGTATTGTTATCCATAAAAAACTCCCGGACCCTTACGAATCCGGGAGTCATGAGTAGATTTGGTACCAGGAATTGAACCCCTGTGAGTGGATTTGGAGACCCTGTTTTAAAAGGTCTCTTGCAACCTTTCAAATAAAAAAGGTTGTAAAAAAAATTTTTTATGAAACGGCAAAGAAAAACCAAAAATTTCCTTTATATTTCTTTTTCCGCTTCGCGGCGGATGGAATGCATTAGTGTCGGCGCTTCGCGCCGACACCATTTTGCGTTCTGAAACCCTTTTCGAAAAATTGCGGAGGGGGAGGGATTCGAACCCTCGATACCTTTCGATATGCCGCCTTTCCAAGACGGTGCACTAGACCACTATGCGACCCCTCCTTGACAGAAATTGTGAAAAAATTATATCAAATTTTTCAAAATTTTTCAATTATGTCTTTTGAAAAGTCTCACAAAACCAACATCCCATCCCCAAACGAGAAAAACCGCAACTGATTCCTCATCGCCGTCTTATAGACCCGACGCCACTTCTCTTCGTCACCTAGGAAAGCATCAACGAGCATCAAGAGCGATGACTTTGGTACATGAAAATTAGTAATAAGGCCATCAGTAACCTTAAACTTATATCCCGGCCGGATAAAGAGTCGAGTCGCGCCAGAGAGGTGAGTCAACAGGCCACTTTCATCGGCCGCGCTTTCCAGCGTCCGCAGCGATGTAGTGCCCACAGGAATAATTTTCTTTCCCGATCGCCTCGCCTCATTGATCCGATCCGCTGTCTCGCTATTGATGAAATATTCCTCTTCATGGAGCTTTCCTTCCGCTATGTGTTTCTCTGTGACGGGGAGGAATGTCCCGAGTCCCACATGGAGCGTCACAAACTCTATCTGTACTCCCCGCACCTTTAGCTCTGTCATCAGCTTCTCCGAAAAGTGAAGCGAAGCCGTCGGCGCCGCGACCGACCCGTCATTTCGGGCAAACACCGTCTGGTAGAGTGCCTTTGCCTCCTCTGAAGAAAGTGGCGTATCTTTGATATATGGCGGCAATGGTGCCTCGCCATGAGCATCAAGAAACGACCGTACCTCATCCGCCTTCATCCGCGTCGTGTAGTAGGTAAATTGTTTTTCCCGCTTCCTCGCAACAAACACCTCTTCTCCCACCATCACCTCCGCCCCTTCATCGACTCGCCGCGATGAAAGAGTTTTGATGAATAAATCCTGTATTCCCACGACCGTGATCTCCACTTTCCCGCCCGTCGACAGAGTGCCCGTTATCCGCGCCGGAATCACCCTAGTCTCATTAAAGACTAAGACCATCTTAGGCCCCAAGATCTGAGGTAAATCATAAAAATGTCCAAGGCTTATCTCTCCCGTCTTCTTTCTATAGGTCAGGAGTCGCGCGTTCTCCCGCGGCTCCTCGGGCCGCGTAGCGATGAGCTCCTTCGGCACCGCATAATCGTACCGATTTATAAACTCACTATAATTCTCCATTCTTGATTTTCTCCCGATATCCGGCCACAAGCATATTAAAGTAATGAAGATTGTGCATCGTGATGAGAGTGAATCCAAGGATCTCCTTCGCCCGGAGTAGGTGAGTGATGTATCCCTTGGAATATCCCGCCGCGCACGTTGCGCACCCGCACCCCGCCTCAATCACGCTGGCATCTTTGAGATGTACTGTCTTATTGAGATCTAGTTTCCCCACCGCAGTAAAGGCCACTCCGTGTCGGGCAAAGTGCGTCGGCACTATGCAGTCAAAGGTATCCACCCCCGCCGCAATCGCGATTGGAATGTCTTCCGGATAGCCAATACCCAGCAAGTGCCGTGGCTTCTCTTCTGGGAGGTGAGTGACTACGGTCTCAATCATCTGCCGCATCGTCTCCTTATCCGCGCCAAATTCACCCCCGATCCCAAAACCATCAAAGCCGAGTGAAGCGATATGCCGCGCACTCTCTTCTCGCAGATCCATATACTTTCCTCCCTGCACGATCCCATAGATGGCCTGCTCTCCCCGCCGCGCCTCGAGCGACTCCTTCGCCCAGCGATGCGTTTTCACAAGCGACTTCTTTGTATACTCATAGTTGGCTGATGGGGGAGTGCACTCATCAAACGCGTATATAATATCTGCTCCCAAGACCTCTTGGATCCTTATTGATTCTTTAGGTGAGATAAAAATCTCATCTCCATTTATAGGTGACCGAAAATAGACTCCATCCTCAGTGATCTTAATATTTTTTGGCTTCGCCCCTGCCTTCACCTTGTTCTCTATTTCCGCCTTCATTACCTTTCGCTCATTGTGATCCATCCCAAACCCGAGTGAAAACACCTGATACCCACCGGAATCAGTCATCAAGGGCCGTGGCCACTTCATCATCTCATGCAGCCCACCCTGCGCCTGCACGACTTCCTCTCCGGGCTTCAGATGGAGATGAAATGTGTTGCAGATAAGCAGTTGACTCCCAGTCGCGAGCGCCTGTTCCGCCGTAAGCGTCTTCACCGTCCCTTGAGTAGCCACTGGCACAAAAGCCGGCGTCTCTATCACTCCATGTGGTGTCTCAAGCACTCCCAGTCTCGCCCGACTCTTCCCCGACATCTTCTCCGCCCTAAACCCAATCATTTTTTAAAAATTATTCCCCAAATTATGATATAAATTATCTATTTTGCCAAGTTTTCCTTGTTTCTCCGTTTGTTTTAGTGCTACATTACTCACCGTAATTTGAAAACATATTAACCCCCACATCTCTTAGATTAAAGGCATCTCTATGAAACCAAGAAAGAATCTCTCTGTCCGCTTAGCCACCCAAGAGGACGCACAAATTGTCCTAGCCTTATTTCTTGAATGCGTTTCAGAAGGCAGTCTCATTCAAGATGCTTTCATTAAATCTTTTGGAGATCTCCTCAAAAATCAAAATTACTATTCCACTGTCTTGATTGATGATGAGCAGGAAGTGATTGGCTTTGCTCTATGGGTCAAGATTTTTAATCCTCTTACTGCTCCTCGCGTTCGCTATCACTTGGAAATATCTGTTGTTCGCGGTCCCACCTCCCGTATCGAAAAGTTGATCGAATTCTTTGAGAGCAATCGTTTAAGACTAGGCAAGTCCGACCATCCTCCCTCATCTTTTTCTCTCTCTGTTCTTGCCAATAACAGTTCTTTCTTTGAGTCCATCGGTTACTCTGTGCCAAAAGAAAAAAGAAACGGTGAAGAAGAACTAAGAGCCCTTCTCTCCAAATCCATTCCCCAAGTCTCAAAGTGAAACAACAATTTCTATTTACACCGCCTATCAAAAGGCGGTTTTTTTTATCTATGAACGAGACCGCGCGATAGAAAATAAAATCACTTTTTTCGCCCCCGCTTTTTTTAGTTCTTTCACGCACTCCCGCATCGTCGCCCCAGTAGTATACACATCATCTACAATAATTGCCGTCTTTCCCGCTATCATTCCTTTATATTTTTCTTGCCCGCTTATTGCTCCAACCATATTCATAAGTCTCTCTTCTCGATTAAGAAGCTCGGCCTGCGGTCTAGTCTCCCGCACTTTTTTCAAAAATTGTTTTATGATCGGCGCCCCGTAATTTTTTCCTAATTTCTCAGCAAATAATTCCGCTTGATTGTATCCTCTCCGTATCTTTTTCACAAAATGCATTGGCACCGGGATAATTACCCCTTCTTTTCCTACGATCTGCGGTAATTCCTCTCTCATCCCCGCCTCTATCAGCGCCATAAGCCGCTCCGCATGCCCGCGCCCTCCCTGATATTTCAAAGTGTGAATGATCTCTCGCACCGTCCGCTCCTGAAAATCAAGTGGTGAGTAGAGGATTGCTTGCTCCTCCTTATGGCACCGCGGCCGCCCTCGAAAGACCTCTTCTTCTGTGAGTTTTTTATAGCACTGCGGGCAGTAGGCAAAAGGGAAGACTTCGATCCCCATAAGACACTCCTCGCATATCGTCTTTTTTGCTTCCCGCCCGCACACTTCGCATATTGGTGGAAATAGCATGAGTGTGAGAAGTCCTCTTCCAGTAGAAAGCACTCGCCTCGCTCCTGTAAAAAATTTTTCTGCTGAGATAAACATTTTTCTATCGCTTCAACATTTTGAATTACAAAATTTGATATACTAAAAGAAGACATGAATGGAATTTTTTCTAAATTTACTTCTCCTTCTGATCACCTCGGTATTGATATTGGGACGACCAGTATCAAAATTGCTGAAGTAGGCCTCGAAAAAGGCGTCGTCACGCTCAAAAACTATGCCCTCTTTGAGACGCTCGGTCATCTCGAACGATCAAATACTGCCCTTCAGACAAGTACCCTTAAACTCTTTGAGGATGAAATTGCGAGTTATCTCCGGCTTATTATCCGCCGAGCCGGCTTCAATGCCCGCGAAGCTATCGTTTCTATTCCCGCTTTTCAAGCCTTTACCACCATACTTGATCTGCCACAAATGTCGCAAGAGGATGCCGACCGCACTATCCGTTTTAAAGCTGAGCAATATATTCCACTCCCGATTAATTCTGTCGCTCTTGATTGGGTGAAAGTAGGGGAAAAACTCATGGATGGTATAAAGACTGATCAGTATTTTTTAATTTCTTACCCCAATGAAGTCATCGAACACTACAAAAAAATATTTAATCTCGTCGGCCTCTCTCTCTTTTCTCTCGAGCTTGAAGGTGTAAGTCTTGCCCGGCTCCTCGGCTCCGACCAAAAACCTGCTCTTATCATTGATCTTGGCTCCCGCTCCACGAGCCTTCTTGCCGTAAAAGATGGCTCGCTTCGCCTCATGAGTCAGACTGATTATGCAGGGAGTTCGCTGACCGTCTCCCTCGCCTCCGGCCTTGGTATTAATGTCCGCCGCGCAGAAGACTTAAAGCGGCAAAAGGGTCTCAGTGGCCTCGATAACCCTGCCGATCGCGAGTTATCCACACAAATGCTGCCAATTCTGAGTGTTATACTAGGGGAAGCAAAGCGTCTTCGCGAGCGCTTTGAAAGTGCATATTCTCTTCCTATTGGCCAGATAATTCTGACCGGCAATGGTGCTAATCTCATTGGTCTCGAGAAGTACATTGGCCGAGAGTTGGGTCTCGAAGTCCACCGGGCAAATCCCTGGCAATCCATCGCTTTAAGAGAGGATTTGTCTCCACTTTCCTCAGAGCTTGGCGCCTCTCTCTCCGTAGCCTTAGGACTGACTGCTAAATATTTTAAATAAAAATGCCAACGCCCATTCCAGAAAATATTAAAGAACGTTTAGGAAGAAACATTCCCGAAACGATGTGGCCTTGGCGGCTTTTCATTTTTTCCTTGCTTGTTTTTACCACTACCGTCGTTCTCTACGCTGGTCTCGAATTCGGCTATAAGCCTTTCTTAAAGTCCGCCATTGCCGCTCAAGATAAAGCGATTAATAATCTGGCCTCCGCAGTGAGTGACTCTGACCGAGAAAAATTTATTTCTTTCTATTCTCAACTCTTAAATCTCGAACATTTACTAAAAAATAAAAGCAACATTGCCTCCCTCCTCCCATTTCTTGAAAACAATACAAATAAAAAAATTGCCTATAAATCCCTCGATTTTCGCGCCTCCGAAGGCCGAGTTAATCTTATAGGTGAAGCCGCTTCGTATGAAGTATTTTCCGCCGAGCTCGAAGCTTTGAATCGCGCCGCCGGAGTAAAAAAGATTGTAGTGACGAGCTCTGAAAACGTTGGTGGCCGAATCAATTTTCAGATGTATCTTCTCCTCGATGAGTCTTTATTTAAATAAATGAAACCTACTGTTAAAAGAACTTTATCTCTTCTTGTTTCGGGATTTTTTCTTATCTTAGGTTTCATCACTTATGCCTCCTTTATCCGCCCAAAGATCGATGAAATCCTCCGCTACCGCGGCATTCTCGAATCAAAAGCCAGCTTCTACAAAAGTCAGCGTGACGCAGTGAAGAAAGTAAATGATTTAGTAATGAAATATCGCGGCGCTGCTCGCCTCGAAGAAACTATTTCTCTTTCCCTTCCACAAAAAGAAGATTTGAGCAGTATCTTTGCTCAATTAAAATCAATAGCCACTCTTTCTAGTCTCGTAATTGAGCTTTTTTCTGTAAAGAATCTGCCTAGTAAAGAGCTTGTGAAGGGGGATTTGGTAAAAAATATTGGTACGATCGAGCTCTCTCTCCGTCTCTCCGGCCGTTATGAGAATCTCGAAGAATTTTTGAGAAGTGTTGAGACTAATATTCGCCTTATGGATGTGACTAACCTTTCTATTGGTCGCCTCGGTTCCGAAAAGAGTGATGTTTTAAGCTATAATATTACTATCCGAACCTACTATCAAGAATAATCTTCATATATTAGGCATATGGCTATCATTATTGAAAATCGGAAATCTAATTTTAATTTCTTTACCTTCCTCTTTTTTATCTTTCTTTTTTTCGTGGTAATTGGTGGCGCTTACTATCTCTTTTTTGCGCCTACTCCCGGGATAGAAATTGTTGCTCCCTCTTCCTTGCAGAGCTCCGAGGAGATTGCTGATGTGAAGTTTGATCCCGGCAGTGTCATCGGGGACCCAGTACTAAAAAATCTTCGCCAATTCGGCGCCCCGCCAGAGCCCGGTGACCTCGGTCGTAGTAATCCGTTTTCCAGCTTTTAGGGGGGCTATCATTCTGGGCTTGACCTGGGATCCAGAATTTTGCCTCCCACGGAGGCATTAAAAATTTCCTTACCTTTTTCCCAAGGTAGTAAAAAACATAATGCTATACTTTCTATAAATGGACGAACGCTTACTTTTCGAAAAATTAGTAAATGCCGGAGTGGTAACAGAGCGCGATGCGAAGCGTCTTCTAGAAGATGGGTCTTTTTCCGGTAAGCGCGCCGAAGATCTTCTCTATGAGCGTCGTCTTGCCGATGAGTATGATGTCGTAAAGGTGAAAAGCGCTCTTTCTGGAATCCCTTGGAAAAAAGTTGAGGTAAAAGAAATTCCCGAAGATCTTTTAAAGTCTGTCCCCGAAGAACTTATTAATAATTATAAAGCTGTCCCTTTAAATAGAGATGGGGACATGCTCGTCCTCGGTATTGTTCATCCAAAAGATCCCCGAGCAGAAGAAGCGCTCCGTTTTTTAGCCAAACAGCTCAAAGTCACGCTTGGCCTGTATCTTGTAGTCCCATCTGTAGTAGAAGCTGTCCGCCGGCGTTATTCACCTTTTAGTGGAGATATTAAAGATGCTCTCCGTTCTATTAAAGTAAAGTCTGGTGAAGATTCCGCTTCGCCTACCCGCCGTGTCCGCCTCGATGAAGCCGGGAAAGGCGGAGAGGAAGCTCCAATTATCAAAATTGTCGCCGCTACCTTAAAAGAAGCTGTTACTCTTAGTGCTTCCGATATTCACATTGAGCCTCAAAAGTCCCGCACTCGCATCCGATTTCGTGTCGACGGCAATCTTATAGAAGCCCAGTCTCTCCCTCCTGAGCTTCATGGACCGATTATCTCCCGCGTCAAAGTCCTATCCAATCTTAAAATCGATGAAACCCGTATTCCTCAAGACGGTCGATTTCGCGCCGAGCTTTTTGCCCGTGACATTGACTTTCGTGTCAGTACTTTCCCTACCCCTGCAGGTGAAAAAGTAGCGCTCCGTGTCCTTGATCCCGAAGTCGGCCTCCGATCTCTTTCTGATCTTGGTCTTTCGGGTGCCAACGCCACGCTCGTTGATGAGAGTCTTTCTCGCCCCTATGGCATGATCTTGATCACCGGTCCCACCGGATCTGGAAAGTCCACCACCCTCTACGCTTTGATGCAGAAGCTTAATCACGAAGAGGTGAATATCGTCTCCTTAGAAGATCCAGTCGAGTACTATATAGAAGGTGTTAATCAATCTCAGGTCCGCCCCGAAATCGGCTACGACTTTGCTTCTGGTCTTAGAGAAATTCTTCGTCAAGATCCCGACGTTATTATGGTCGGTGAAATTCGCGATATCGAGACCGCCGATCTTGCCGTCCACTCTGCGCTCACCGGTCACATCGTCCTCTCTACTTTGCATACTAATTCTGCCACTGGTGTCATCCCACGCTTGATCGATATGAAAATTGAACCCTTCCTTCTACCCTCGACTATCAATCTCATCATTTCCCAGCGCCTCGTCTCTCGCCTCTGTGACGCCTGCAAGCACAAGGTCTATGCTCCTAAAGACGCCGAGCTTTTGATCGAGCGTTCTTTAGCTAGTCTCCCCGAATCCCAATCTGCCTTAAAAAATAAATTCAAAGCCCCTTTCCAAATCTATGAAGCTCCCGGCTGCAAAGTCTGTGGTGGTAAAGGCCGCGCGGGCCGCCTCGCCATCTTCGAAGTCTTAAAAGTTACCCGCGCCCTAGCGGAACTGATTGGCAGCGGCAATCCCAGTGAGCAAAAGATAGGTGATCTCGCTTTAAAAGAGGGGATGATACCACTCCGCGCTGACGGTGTCATTAAGGCTCTCGAAGGCCTTATCCCCCTTGAAGATGTCCTCCGTGAAACCACCGAGTAAGATATAAGTTTTTTTTAAATAAACCCTCCACACCGCCCCTTTGTTTTCTATGTTATTCTTAGCTTAATGGACTATAAGCAAGCCCTCAAAGAGCTTCTGTTAACGACGGCTAAGCAAAACGCCTCTGATCTTCATCTCTCTGTCGGTCGTCATCCGTCGATTCGTGTCGATGGTAAGTTACTCCCTTTGGAAAACGTCCCCATCATCACCCCCGAGCTTAATGAAGGTCTCTTGGGCGCGATGCTCACTGACGAGCAGAAGAAAAAATTCCTCACTGAGCGTGAACTGGACTTCTCTTACAGCTTCGAAGATAAAGCCCGTTTTCGAGTAAACGCCTTTTTTCAAAAAGGTTTTCTCGCCGCCGCCCTTCGCCTCATCCCCGCCAAAATTCGTACCATGGAAGATCTCTCTCTTCCCCCCATTCTTCACGATTTCACAAAACTTAGCCAAGGCTTTATTCTCGTCGTTGGTCCCGCCGGTCATGGCAAATCCACCACTCTTGCCGCAATTATTGATGAGATTAATAAGACTCGCACCGACCATATTGTCACCATCGAAGACCCAATTGAGTATCTCTTCGTGCAAGATCGAGCAATCATCTCTCAGCGGGAAGTCGGCTCCGATACCCTCGCTTTCAAGAATGGCCTACGCTCTATCCTTCGGCAAGATCCGGATGTTCTAATGATCGGTGAAATGCGCGATCCAGAGTCTATCTCCACCGCCATGACCGCTGCCGAGACCGGTCACCTTGTCTTCTCTACTCTTCATACGAATTCCGCCTCCCAGACTATCAATCGCATCATCGATAGCTTCCCCGCCGAACAGCAGGGTCAAGTCATCTCCCAGCTTGCCGCTACTTTAGTCGCTATCGTCTCTCAGCGGCTCATTCCGCGCATTGATGGCGGCCGCGTCCCCGCGACCGAAATCATGATGGCTAATGCCGCAATTAGAAACTTAATCCGCGAGCGCAAAGCACACCAGATTGATCTTGTTATCGAGACTTCTCTTAAAGACGGCATGATGACTCTCAATCGCTCTATGGCCAATCTTATTAATCGCCGCATCGTCTCCTTTGAAGTCGCGGAAAGTTACTCTATTAATCCAGGCGAGCTTCGCATCCTCGTCGACAAAACTAGTTAAGTATGAAGTTTACTTATTCCGCGCGCACCAAGAATGGAGAATTGCAGGTCGGCAATATCGAAGCCATGAATAAATCGGCGGCGATTAATATTCTAAATGGCCACGATCTTTATATTCTCTCTATTGAGCAAAAAGCCACCTCCGGTTTTTTTCATTCCTTTTCTTATTTCTTTAATCGGGTCCGTAATCAAGACCTTATGGTCTTTACTCGTCAGTTTGCCACCATGCTTGAGGCCTCAATCCCGCTCTCTGATGCTTTGAAGTCTCTCTACCGCGAGACCCGCAACGAATCCTTAAAGGAGGCTATCTACGAAATCTTGACCGACATCGACTCCGGACTCTCCCTCTCGCAAGCGCTTGAAAAACATTCTGAAATTTTCTCGGAGTTTTACATCAATCTCATCCGTTCCGCTGAAATCACCGGTGAGATTGAGACTGCGCTCACTTTTCTTGCCGGCTACCTCGAAAAGGAAAGTATTTTGTTAAGCAAAGTAAGAAACGCCTTAATCTACCCTGTCTTCGTTCTTGTTCTTTTCGTAATTGTCTCCGGCGTTCTTCTTGGTGTCGTCTTTCCTCAGCTTGAGCCGATTTTTGCCGAGTCCAAAGTTCCGCTTCCCTGGATCTCTCAAATTTTCTTAAATCTCGGCACTTTTATTGCTAATTGGTACATAGCAATCATCATTAGTGCCATTATTCTCTTCTTTATTCTCTTTGATTATTTCCGTTCTAAAGAGGGCCGGGTCGTTCTCGATGAAATTATCCTTTCTACTCCGGTCTTTGGCCGCCTCCTTCGTCAGGCGTATGTCGCCCGCTTTGCAGAAGCGACCAGTGTCTTGATCAAAGGTGGCGTCCCAATCGCTCAGGCGATCGAGATTGGCGCTCATACGATCGGCTCTGCTATCTATCGCGATGCCCTCTACTCCGTCTCGGATGCCGTAAGGAGTGGTGAACCGCTTTCCGATGCGCTTTATCGGGAGGAGTCTCTCTTTCCTCCGCTTGTGAGTCAGATGGTGGCGGTAGGTGAGTCTACTGGCCGCCTCGATGAAATGCTCTCTAAAGTATATGACTTCTTTAGTCGGGAAATTAATTCTCTAGTAGATAGTCTCGTAGAGCTCATTCAGCCTGCGCTCATCCTCTTTATAGGCGCTCTCGTCGGCCTCCTCTTCGCCTCCATTCTTCTCCCTATTTATAATCTCGTCCAAGTCTTTTAATGTATTTATTTAAAATAATTAGAGAATTAAATGAATTCTGTCAGAAATTTTGAATATATGATTTATCTTATGGGATATTCCTTTTTATATTGATTTAAAAATGCTACACTAAATATATTATGGCCTTCGCTAAAAAATCTTTTGGCTTCACATTAATTGAAGTGCTTGTTGTAGTGTTTATTATTGGTCTCCTTTCTTCTGTCGTCTTAGTTGGTCTTGGTACCTTCCGCGCCCGTGGTCGTGATGCCCGCCGGGCCGCTGACCTCCGCTCTATCCAAAACGCTCTTGAGCTCTATTATCAGAAAGAAGGGATGTATCCCACCGCTACGAGCTGGTCTGAACTCACTTCTATTTTGGTGGGTGGCGGCATTGGCCTGAGCGGTGTTCCTAATGACCCAAAGAAAGGCGCTAGCTACGACTATGCAGTGAGCTCCGATAATGAGCGCTATATTCTCCGTGCTGAGCTTGAAGACGTAAGTAATACACTTTTAAATGACGACGTAGACGGTAGCGGTGGAGAGACCTATAGCATCAACTGTGACGATGAGCCTAATGCTTACTATTGCATCCAGCTTTAGTTTTAAAATACTTCTTTTTATTCTAGGTGCTATCTTTGGTAGTTTCCTTAATGTCGTTGCTCTCCGCTATGATGGAGAATCCCCCTTCTTTAGTGGTAAAAAGATCGGCGGCCGCTCCCGCTGTCCTCACTGTCTCAAAAATCTTCGCTCTCTCGACCTTGTCCCTTTTTTTTCCTATCTTTTTCTTCGCGGTCGTTGTCATTTCTGCCAAAAGAAAATCTCTCCTCGTTACTTTCTAGTCGAGCTCACTTCTGGCCTGCTTTTCCTTACTCCTCTTTCTATTCTCTACTCGCTTGATCCCTTTTTCTTTTTTCACGAGACTATTAATTATTCCCTTCTTATGCTTGCCGGTATTCACTTCCTCACCCTTATTACTCTTTTTTTTATCTCTCTGATTGACCTTCGTGATCGGATTATCCCTGATCAATCTATCCTCTTCATTATCTTGCTCGCTCTTATCTCTTTCTTCTTTAATCCAATCTCTTTTACTCGCGACTACGCTTCGCTCTTTCTCGCCCCGCAGAATATTCTTCTCAATCATCTCTTTGCCGCGGGCTTAATCAGCCTCATCTTTCTCGCTCTTTTTCTTTTCACTAAAGGCCGGGGGATTGGTTTTGGTGATGTGAAGCTTGCTCCCGCTGTTGCTTTTCTCCTTGGCTATCCGGATTGTCTCATATTTTTTGCCTCTTCTTTCTTGATTGGTGGCCTCTATAGCATTTTTCTTATCCTCCGGCACCTCCTTTTCCCTGATTACCGCTTCTCTCACTCCGTCCCTTTTGGCCCTTTCCTCGCCTTAGGCTATCTTGTCACTATTACCCTTGCTATTCCCATTCTCCAGACCTACTTTTCTCTTCCTAACCATGCCTCAACTCTATTTTGATAATCTCTCTATTTCCTACGAATTAATAAGAAGTTCTCGCGCCAAACGTCTCCGTCTTGAGATTCGTCCTGGCGGATTTCTCACAATAATCACCCCTCAAACTTTATCGGAAGTTCACGCTTTTCACTTTGTACGAAAGAAATCTCTTTGGATAAAAAAGTACGTTCAAAAATTAAAAGATAAAAATCCTCCTCTTCTCGGAAAAAGTAACCGCAAAGATTTTCTCTTTCATAAATCCGCCGCTCTTTCTCTTGCTCTCTCTCGCCTAGCTCACTTTAATGACTTTTATAATTATACAATTAGCAAAGTCGTTATCCGCATGGGTCATACTCGCTGGGGGAGCTGCTCTCGGAAAGGGAATCTTAATTTCAACTATCGCATCCTCTTTCTTCCTCCGGCGCTTCGGGATTATCTCATCGTCCATGAGCTTTGCCATCTAGGAGAATTTAATCATTCGCAAAAATTCTGGGCTCTCGTCGCCCGCACTTTGCCCGACTATAAAAATCTTCGCCAAGCCCTCAAAGCCTATTAAAAAAGCCCACTCGTAAGTGGGCTTTTGATGAGCAGAATTTAGTTTTCAACTCTCTTCAAGATAGATTATATTTTCAAATTGTTCACCTCCGTGACCAAATCCACCTTTTTCCCGTCATTGAATTCCTTGCCAAGGATTAGTTGGATTTGATGAATGATTGGCTCAGTCTTGAAAAGTGCTCCGATAACCGCCTTGAGCCGGTAGCGATTAATGATCTCAGTCTCGATAACACCTTCTATATGATCAGCTTTCGATTGCCAAGTACCTGCCCTAAGAGAGAATGTGGTATAAAAATCAATCGTCATCTCTCCACTTGCTGCCGCAGGGAGTTTTCTCACGTGCATTACGTTCCCTTCGACCATGGCGTTCATAGTTAGTGTTTCCTTTCAATATTTTCAAAGAGGGATTAAATAAACCTAATTTCCATATTTTATAACAATTATATATTTTGTCAATTTTAATTACCCAGAAAAGAGGTCTTTGGTAAAATAATAAATATTATGAACCCAGAATATGGGTGTAATTCTTCCCTGGCAATGAAAGAAAAAAAATAAAAATCCAGACTACCTCCGGCATTTTTATTTTTTCTGAATTCTCGGTCCTTCTTCAGTATCGCTTACCTCATATCCCATCGCCTCAATTTTTTCTCGCATCATATCTGCCGCCCCCCAATCTTTTTTCTTTCGCAGCCCTTCTCGTTCTTCAATAAGCTTCATCACTTCCTCCGGTGCCTCTTCTCTTTCTTTTTTTTGTTCGTTAAGAAGAGTAATAATATCTAATCCCAAAAATTCCCCCATAATTGCCACCGTTGCAAGCCTTCCTTCTCCTTTCTCTTTCTTTTTCACAAAAGAGAGAAGATGGGCAAATGCCTGTGGAGTATTAATATCGTCATTTAGAAGTGATAAAAATTCCTCCAGTGTCTTCATATCTATCTCATCATCCTGCTTCACCTCCTCTCCTGCAAGCCGAGAGAGTAAGCTAGAAAGTGCGGCCTTCGCTCCCGAAAGCGCCTCCCAAGTAAAGTTCATCTGCGTCCGATAGTGAGTCATAAGAAAAAGAGCTCGTAAATCAGCGGAAGAATAGCCTTTTTGCTTAATATCAGAGAGAGTGACGATATTTCCCAAACTCTTCGACATTTTCTTCCCTTCCACGAGAAGAAATTCCGTGTGCACCCAATAATTTACAAATATCTCCTCCGTCGCCGCCTCTGACTGGGCTATCTCATTTGTGTGATGTACACGGATATGATCCACGCCGCCTGTGTGGATATCAAAGTGATTGCCTAGATATTTCATCGCCATCGCCGAACACTCGATATGCCACCCGGGAAAACCTACTCCCCACGGACTTTCCCACTCCATTTGCCGTTTTTCTTCTTTTTGGGAAAACTTCCATAAGGCAAAATCGGACTGATTTCTCTTTTTTGGATTCTCCTCCACCCGCGCCTTTCCCTTTTCCTCATTCGGCAATCGGCCAAAATCCTTATAGCGGGGGAATGCCCTCGTATCAAAATACACTCCGTCAGCAATCTGATAGGTATATCCTTTTTTCTCCAACTTTTTAATTAGTTCGATCTGCTCGCTAATATGGTCCGTCGCCTTTGGCCTTTCCTCTGGAGGTAAGCATCCTAGATCAGAAAAATCTTTCCAAAAAATCTCCGTAAATTTTCTAGACAGTGCCCAGGCATCCACTCCTTCCCTCTTTGCCGCCACTTCCATCTTATCTTCCCCATTATCCTCATCCGTCATAAGATGGCCGACGTCCGTGATATTGATCACATGCCGAACCTTATAATCCTGCAACAAAATACGCTTCAAAATATCGGCCGTCACATATGCCCGCATATTTCCAATATGTGAATAGTCGTAGACCGTTGGTCCGCAAGTATACATTCCCACCTCACCCTCCGTAATCGGCCGAAACTCTTCCTTCTCCAAGCTTTTTGTATTGAAAAAAAGCACTTTCTGCATATATTTGAAATGTTCTATAAGCATAGTTTTTTTTATCTTATAAAGCAAAAATAAAAGCTATTCTTCTTATTTATTATGGTAAAATTAAAAAAAGATGAATCAAGCAGGATTTACTCTGATTGAAAGCATGATAGTAATCGGAATACTTTCGGTAATGTCCGGTTTTCTCATCCTCTACAATCGCACCAGTGAGCGTCAGATCATCCTTCTTGAAGAAAAAGCAAAAATCATTTCCGCGATTGCTACTGCGAGAAACTTAGCTCTTGGATCTCTCATTGAAGGAAGTGATACAGAGCTTGTTTGTGGTTATGGTGTCCACTTTAATGAACTAAATTTCTTCATCTTCCGCGATCTCGCTATCTCCTGCGAGACCACCGATCATAGCTACTCTGGTGACAGTAGCGAAGAAAAGATCGCTTCCTATTCCTACACACTCCGTGGCCGCTTCCGTCTCGCCGCTGATTCTATTTCCAATATTTTTTTTGAACCCCCCACGCCCGATATCTATATAGACGGCGGTGAAGCTCCAGAAAGTAGTTCTATTATCCTGCAGGATGCCTCCGATCCCGCTATCACTTTCACTCTTCCGCTCAACAGTCGCGGTGAACTTACTCTATGAACACAAAAAAGGGTTATATACTGGTAGAATCTCTCGTCGCCATTTCAATAATTATGATTGGTTTATTTGGTATCTTTTCCCTTCTTTCAAACTCTTTATCTCTTAATAGAGTTGTTTCCGATCGATATATCGCAAGCTTCCTCGCCGAAGAGGGGATTGAAGTAGTAAAAAATATTATAGATAAAAATGTCATCGAGGGCCGGGCTTTTAATGCAAATCTCGGAAGCGGCTCCTACTCTGTTGATTATAAAAGCGATTCACTCCTCTCTCTCCGCTCCGACTCCCTCCTCCTTAATAAAGAAACCGGTATCTACTCCTACGATCGCGGCGAGCCCACTAAAATGATCCGGGAGATCAAACTCGACCTTGTAGCCAATTACTCCCTCCGGGTGAATTCCATCGTCCGTTATACCACTCGAGGCGGCGGCAGCTTCGAAGTAAACTTAGAAGACATCTTTTATGACTGGCGGTAACTAATTGTCATTATGAAAAAAAATTTCCAAAAAAACTCTCTCTTTCAATTATTGAGCGTCGCCAAACGCAGGATTTTTCGAGGAAATTTCGATTTTCTTTCTGAGCAGCGAGCGGAGCATACTGGAGCCAAGTCTGTGAGCACGCAGCGCAAGGAAAAAATCGAAATTAACCGAAAAAGACAAGCTCTAGCCGGGTTCACTCTTATCGAATTAATGGTTGCTACTAGTTTATTTCTAGTAGTCATCGGCACCGCCGCTTCTATCTTTGTCCAATCTCTCCGTACCGAGCGCGCGATCGTCGCTTTAATGGGCGCAAATGATAGTGTGAGTGGCGCCATCGAAACTATGTCTCGCGAGATTCGTATTGGTAGTGATTTTACTACCGCTGTCGATGGTAAAGAGCTTCATTTCTCCTCCACTCGTTCTGGCGATATTACCTATCGCTTTGATCCCGAGACCGGCAGGATAGAAAGAAATGGCGAAGCGATGACGAGTAGTAATGTCGAGGTGAAAAAGCTCCAATTCCTTCTCCAAGGAGAAGAGCCTCGCGATGGTAAATCATCCCGCGTCACAATCCTCATCTCCATCTCCGCCCGTGACAGCCGCATCAGCTCCATCGAGACCCACATGCAAACCACGGTAAGCTCCCGCCAACTTGATAGCTAAAAATAAAAAATGAATAAATTTTCCTAAAAAATGTTCTTATTTCTTCGATCTAAAAAACGTGAGCAAAGTAATTTTGGAGGATTTTTTGATTTTCTTTCTGAGTACGGAGCGGAGCATACATTAAAAGGGTATGTGAGCGCCGAGCGCAAGAAAAAAATCGAAAAGGAGCCTCCACAAGCAATAGTAAAAAAGCTAGAAAAGGTCAGCGAGCCAAAAGTACGAGCGCGCGGCCAGGTGATGTTGCTAACGGTCCTCATCGTCTCATCAACTATCCTTTCCGCCACTATGATCGCTGGTATTCTTATGCGCAACCAAATCCGCAGTGCGACCAACATCGGCCAATCCCTCCAAGCCCTCTACGCCGCCGACGCCGGTATTGAGTTTGAGCTTTATAAGCTTCTTAAAGACGACACTATTCCCGATCCTAGTTTTACTATACCTGTGAGTCTCAAGACCCAAATCCTGACCGAAGGAGGGGATATCGAGCTTCGTTCCGTCGGCTGTTCTGGCCCGTTCACCAAGGCCATTTCCACCCGCTCCTGCCCCCGCGCCATCAACCGCTCCTTCGAAATTTTCTTCAAAACCATTTAAAATACAATAAATCATGGGCCAAGTAATAAAGGATATCGTGGAAGAGTACGAATAAATCTGTCTCTTTCAAAAATCACCGGCATGTGTGGCGCGCCTCGCGCCCCTTGCCGGTTTTTTTATTAAAATCCCTACTAAAATTCCCTTTTTTCTGCTATAATAAAGTATTATTATGGAAAAAAAGGCCGCCGAAAATCGGATGAAGTCCCTCCGTGAAGCGATTGAGAAATATCGCTACGCCTACCATGTCCTCGACGAGAGTCTTATAAGCGATGCCGCCCTTGATTCATTAAAAAAAGAGCTCTTTGATCTTGAGACTCTCTATCCCGAGCTCATCACGCCCGATTCACCCACGCAACGCGTTGGTGGCACTCCTCTTCCCGAATTCAAAAAGGCTCGCCACGAGGCGCCCATGCTTTCTTTAAATGACGTCTTCAACGAAGCTGATCTCGACGCCTGGTTTACCCGCGCCAAAAATTATCTAAAACGCGACCTTCCCGAAGCCGTCTACCTCGAGCTCAAGATTGATGGTCTTGCGATTGAGATCGTCTATGAAAATGATTTTTTAGTCGAGGCTTCCACCCGTGGTGATGGAGTGATTGGTGAAAACGTGACCGAAAATATCAAGACCATCGACGCCATCCCACTCCGCCTCCTCCCCGATCCTCGTCGCCCCAAGCGGGTCATAATCCGTGGCGAAGTCTTTTTAGAAAAAAAGGAACTCATCCGCATCAATAAGGAGCTCCAAAAAACCGGCAAAGCCCCCTACGCCAATCCCCGTAATCTCGCCGCCGGCTCTCTCCGCCAGCTTGATCCAAAAATCACCGCCTCTCGCCGCCTCGACTCCTTCGCCTACGATATTATTAGCGACACCGCCGAGCTTGAGCGTCTCTACGGCGTCAGGACCCATGAAGACAAGCACTCACTCCTCAAAAAATGGGGCCTAAAAACCAACCCTCACAATAAGTCCGTCCCCAGCAAAGTTGAGATCGAAAAAGAAAAAGCTCATTGGGAGCATCATCGCACTGACCTACCCTACGAGATCGATGGTCTCGTTCTTATCATAAATAGTAACAAGCTCTATGAAGAGCTGGGCGTGATCGGTAAAGCTCCTCGTGGCGCCTGTGCCTACAAATTTTTCCCGGAAGAAGCAACTACAATCCTTGAAGAGATCGAGCTCTCCCTCGGCCGCCGTGGTACTATCACCCCCGTCGCCCGCCTCACCCCTGTCTCTCTCCAAGGCATCACTATCTCGCACGCCACTCTGCATAATTTTGATGAGATCGATCGGCTCGACGCCCGAGTGGGGGATACCGTTGTCATCTCGCGCGCCGGCGATGTCATCCCTAAGATCAGTAAAGTAATCCCCGAGCTTCGTCCTAAAAATGCGAAAAAATTTTCTCGTCCCACGACCTGTCCCGAGGACGGCAGCCCACTCATTCAAGACGGCGTCATCCTTCGCTGTTCCAATCCGAGCTGCGCGGGCGTAAAGCGGGAAAAAATTGCTCACTTCATTGGCAGTCATGGTCTCGAAGTCGATGGTCTTGGTCCGAAGCTTATTGATAAATTTATCGATCTTGATCTTATTACCGACCCAGCCGATCTCTTCTTTTTAAAGCCCGGCGATATCGACTCTCTTGAAGGCTTGGGTGAAAAGTCTGCCAGCAACATCATCACCGCCCTCGCTGCCCGTAAATGCATTCCCGTTTCTCGATTTCTCATGGCGCTGGGTATTCCTCACGTCGGTGAAGAAACCGCTCTTGTGATCGCCGCCTCGCTTCCCTCATCAATAAAAAATCCCGAAAACCTCGCCGATTTTTTTGCTAAAAAATCCCCCGATGACCTCCTCGCCCTAGAAGATATTGGTCCCATCATTGCGGTCGCCATCTCCAACTGGTTTCATGACAAGAAGCACCAAGAACTCCTTCATAAATTCGCCACTGCCGGCCTCACCTTTGAAGTCGGGCAAGAAAAATCAGCTGGTCCCTTTTCCGGCCAGACCTTCGTCATCACCGGCACTCTGGAATCCATGTCCCGCGATGACGCGAAAGAAAAAATCCGCTCCTTAGGTGGTAAAATCGTCGAATCTGTTTCTAAAAATACGAGCTACGTCGTAGTCGGTGCCGATCCTGGCAGTAAGTATGACAAAGCGAAGTCCCTTGGGGTAAAAACCCTCGCCGAAGAAAATTTTCTTGCTCTGTTATCATCATTCTGAACTTGTTTTACCTCGCCATAGTGTACTCACGAAGGCGGGACATTGTTGATTAATCAGAATGAGCATTTTTACCTCACTTTCATAAAAAGGAGTGAAAATCATTCTCAACGTGCCTTTACAAAATACTGAATAAACTAGATAATAGCAAGCACTAAACGTATGGATGAAGTAAAAGAAATTAATCCGGTAGCCGAAGAAAAAAAGCCCGAAATCCCCACCATCACCATCGATCAATTCCTCCTCTCTGATCTCCGCATCGGCCGAGTGAAGGAGTGTAAAGAAGTTGAGGGTTCGGAAAAGCTCCTTCGTCTCTTAGTTGATTTTGGCGCGAAAGAAGCCGGCGGTCTCGGCGACCGAGTCATCTTCTCTGGCATCAAAAAGTGGTACACTCCCGACTCCCTCCTTGGTAAAAATGTGGTCGCTATAGTCAATCTTGCTCCCCGCAAGATGATGGGCGAAGAGTCCTGGGGCATGGTCCTCGCAACGGACACCATGGAAGGCGCGGTCGCCATCCTCGAGTGCCCCTCCGCCACCCCCGGCTCCAAAGTCCGATAATAACTCTTTCTAATAAATTAAAAGACCGTAGGCCTACCATCGGGATGAGCCTCTTTTCTTTAAAAATAGTAGCATTATATATATACCCATATTTAGTACTGAGAAAAGACGACCTTGACCTCATCAAACGCTACACTCTTAAGGAATCTCCCTTTTTGCTATTACACTCATTTTTTATTAATATACCGATAACAAATGGCAAAAAAGCAAGAGATAATCATCAATAAATCAGCGATCAAAAAGCTGGCTTCTCTCACCCGCATTACCCTCAAAGAAAAAGAAGCCGAAGTCCTCGAGCGAGATCTTGAAGCTATTTTAGGCTACTTTAATGAATTAAATGAGCTCAACACCGACGGAATAAAAATAAAAGTAAGTGGTGTCGAGGCCGAAAACGTTTTTCGCGAAGATATGCCCGCCATCTCTCCCTCCGAAAGCCGCGCCGACTCCGCTGCAGTTCGCGATGCCTTCCCTCGCGCCGAAAAAGGCTATATTAAAGTACCTAAAGTGTTTGAATAATCTATGGTTCCTCTTCCTAAGCTCACCCTCAAAAAATTTCACGATGGCCTCATTAATCGCGAGTTCAAAGCCCGCGAAGTGGTCGAATCATATTTTAAAGAAATTGATAAGCACGATGACAAAATCGGCGCCTACCTTTCCCTTGATAAGGAAGCCGCCCTTCTTTCTGCCGATGAAGCTGACCTTAGGATAAAAAGAGGGGAGCGTCTCGATCTTCTCTCCGCCGCCCCGCTCGCGATTAAAGACAATATCCTAGTAAAAAACACGCCTACGACCGCCGCTTCCAAAGTCCTCGAAGGCTACAAAGCGAGTTACGACGCGGCGGTAATAAAAAAACTCCGCTCCGAAGGCGCTATCTTTCTCGGTAAGACCAACCTCGATGAGTTTGCCTGCGGCTCCACCACCGAATCCTCGGCGTATAAAAAGACGCGCAACCCGCACAATACTTCTCTCGTCCCCGGTGGTAGTTCCGGCGGATCTGCCGCTGCAGTTGCGGCTAATCTTTGCCTCGCCGCTCTTGGCTCCGACACTGGCGGCTCCATCCGCCAACCCGCTGCTTTTTGCGAAGTTGTGGGCTTGAAGCCCACCTACGGCGCCGTCTCTCGTTCTGGCCTCATCGCTCTTGGCTCCTCTCTTGATTGCATTGGCCCGCTCACGAAGACCGTCGAGGATGCCGGTATTCTTTTTAAAAGCATTGCGGGAGTTGACTCAAAAGATTCCACTTCTCGCGAGACCTTCTATGGTGATGATCTCTATCGGCCAAAACTTGAACGAGTCAAAGAGCTCGTCGTCGGCCTGCCTGCTGAGTTTGCTGGCGCCGATATTCATCCTGACATTCAGTCGCAAATGACTGAGGTAGTAAAAAATATCAAATCCCTTGGCATTCGCACCAAATCCATCTCTCTTCCCCACGTGAAGTATGCTATCTCATGCTACTATATCATCATGCCGGCCGAGCTTTCGGCAAACCTTTCCCGTTTCGACGGCCTCCGCTACGCCCCGCTCCTTGATGATGATGTGAAAAATCTCCTCGACTGCTATGAGAAAAATCGTTCGCTTGGTTTTGGTAAAGAAATTAAGCGCCGTCTCATTCTCGGCGCCTTCGTGCTCTCCTCGGGCTACTATGATGCCTACTATGAAAAAGCACAAAAAGTCCGCTCCTTGATCGCCGATGATTTTGCCCGGGCTTATGAGGAAGTCGATGTCATTCTCACGCCCACCTCTCCCATTCCACCTTTCCCGCTGGGTAAAAAAGTTGAGGACCCGATGGAACTCTATTTCGCCGATATCATGACTATCCCGGCAAACCTCGTCGGCCTCCCGGCGATCTCCATCCCTCCCGGTTTTCAACTCATCGGCCGTCATTTCAAAGAAGCCGATATCTTAGGCCTCGGCTATTACTATGAACGCCTTTCGAATAATTGATTTTCTTCTCCTGATTCCTGATAGAGCCGCCGCTTTATCGCTCAAATTTTTCCCCGGTCCCTATACCTGGTTTATCGCCAATCTTCCCATAATAAAAATCGTTTCTTTTATTATTTCTCTTTTTTTCTTTTTTCTAATTATCCGCATCATTTTTGTCTCCCGATATTTTAATTTCAAGCTTGAGGAATATATGGATAAATTTATGATTGGTGACCTCGCCCATCATAAAAATATTCTTGTCTACAAAGGCATTATGAAAAATATCAAATCCAGCAAACCCGAAAATTGGTCTGCCGCGGTCAAAGATTCTCTTGATCTTTTAGATGAGCTCATGAAGATAGATAGTGTCCCAGGGAAGACTACCGACGAACGCTTGAGTAATCTCGACCCGGAGCGCCTTGGCGTCTATCATGGCGAGCTCCTCCATGCTGCCGCCCTCTCCAAAAAGGTAAAGAAAGAGGAGACCTACGAGCTCTCCCGCGACGAAGCCGACGAGGCCATCTACGTCATGACCCAAGCCTACAAATCCTTTGGTTTAATTTAAATACGGCATTAAAAAGTATAGATACTTTTCAAGGGTCGCAGGCGACGTAAGAATTATGTACTCATAATTCTCTTTCATCGTCATTCCGGCCTCTAAGCCGCCTCAATCACCGTCGCAATCAAAAACCAATATTCCCTTGGGATCCACCGTCTAAAAAGCCATAGACCCGCAAAGAAAGAATTCCGTGAATAATATGAGAAAAAGAATATGTGTCCGCCACTCGCTGTGAGCTCTCATTACCCCAGATATTTCCATCCCATAATCCAAACCGTCCATCCGGCCCCAAAGCCGATCGCCCCAGTCACCATTCAACGAGAGCTGCAATAATAAATAACCCCACAAACCCCGCAATCTCCCGCCTATATTTTTTAAAAAAATCTATAAACAAGTTAGTTGTATAAAAACTTCGTCTGGTTCAGGGCGCAGCCGACCGGATTCGAACCGGCGATCTTCTCCGTGACAGGGAGACATGTTAACCAGGCTACACCACGGCTGCAATATAGCCATATTATTGTACCGATTTTGATAAAAAATGCAACCAAGAATGCCTTGTAATCAAAGTATTTGCATACTAAATAGATAAAAAATAATCTTTTTATCTGTACATGGCAGAGCTATCCCCATTTCAAAAAATTTTTCTGCTATACTTCCTAATGGAGCCGCGTACAGAGCACTCATTTTAAACATATAATATTTGGAGGTCACCGTCGCGGCTCCCTCAATCACATTCCCGGGGGTGTTTGAGTAGATTTATTTTTTAAGAAAGTGAATCTACTCAAATTCCTCTTTTTTACATTTATTTTTTCTGCGGTTAATCTAAGCGCAGGATTTTTCGAGGAAATTTCGTTTTTCTTTCCAAGGAGGCGCCGCAGCATTCTAAGAGCTGGGCATGCGAGGAGAAATCACAGGGAAAAAATCGAAATTAACCGAAAAAGACAAACGTTAAACACTTTATGACCATCCGCGAATATATTCCTCTCAAAGATTTCTCCCATTTTAAAATCGGTGGTCCTGCCCGCTTTTTCATAGACTATGGTAGTTTCGATGAACTTTCTTTTGCGATTAGTTTTTCTAAAGAAGTTTCTCTCCCTTTTTTTATTCTTGGTGGAGGTACGAATATTCTCTTTCCTGATGAAGGTCTTAAGGCTGTCGTAATCCGCGATATCTCCACTACCCTCTCTCACAAAAAAATAAATGATGATATTTTTGTCCGCGTCTCCGCCGGAGTTTCTTTTGCTACTCTTCTCGATTACTGCGCCACTCATTCTCTCTCTGGTCTCGAATGGGCAGGCGGCTTACCTGGCTCTGTTGGTGGGGGAGTACGCGGAAATGCTGGCGCCTTTCATGGTGAGTGCAAAGATACTGTGTATGAAGTGGTAAGCGTGAGCAGTCTTGATCCTAAGGAAAAAATTATTCGAGATAATTTCGCCTGCTCCTTCAGCTATCGCGACAGTATCTATAAAAAGAAACCCGATGAGATCATCACCGAAGTCATCTTTCGTCTCCGCCCTGGTAATCAAGAAGAAATGAAAAAAGCCATTCAGGAAAAAATCGACTACCGCATCACCCGCCAACCCCTTGAATATCCAAATATCGGCAGTATTTTCAAAAATATCCCCTGGGAAAAAGTCCCGTCTACCCATCAGCAAAATCCTTTTTTCTTACAAAAGAAAAAAAATGATCCCTTCCCCGTCCTTCCCACCGCCGTCCTTTTTGATCATGCGGGTTTCAAAGGACGCGCCGAGGGTGATGCTATGATCTCCACGAAGCATCCCAGCTTTATAATAAACGCCGGCGCCGCCACAAGCCGGGAAGTGAGGGAATTGATAGCCGCAGTCAAATCTGATTCTTTGCAACGCTTCGACATCTCCCTTGAAGAAGAAGTGATTGTTGTAAATTAATTTAGAATAAAGTAAAAAAGCTAAGCATTGCCTTAGGAAAGGTAAAATTAGTGAGTCTCATCAGCTATCAACTTTTTAAAATGCATTATTGGTACTCCTAGGCGGAGGAGGTAGGGGTTTTTTAATTGAAAACCTTGTTTTACAAGATTTTGCCACGATTGACTTTTATCAATAGATTTGCTAAAATTAATTAACAATTAAGAATGTTGAAAGTATAGAAACGCTATGAGTCCTTCAGAGAGAGATTACGAAGCGTTGAAGTAAGAGTTGCCCGCTTCCAATCAAGCTCCTGGTCTGCAGACTTACTGGAGAGAGGGAGTCTGCATCGGCCCGAAGGCTCTGCCCGGTGTGATTATCACCGGGTTTTTTATTTCCTGATCATCTTTTTGATCGCGAGCGGGCACTGGAGCATACTCAAGAAAGTATGTGAGGAGCTCAGCGTAAGAAAAAATAGAAATTAAATGAAAAAGACAAGTTTATGCCATTTCAGAGATACGTTCTTTATATTCCTTAATTTCTCGTGCTAATGTATCTCTCACATTATCAATCGCCACCCTCGCATCATACGTTTCACTCTCCGCCCGGAGCGACTTCTTTGGTAAGTGTAAATTTACCTCCGCTCGAAAGACATCTCCTTTATGGTGATGGTGCGTCATTCGCCCCACCTCTACCTGTGCCTCCACCGCCCCTTCAAGATCCATCTTCCCCAAAAATTTGCTAAGCGGCTCAATTCTCATATTGATATATTCTTTCAGCGGCTCAGTAAGTTCGATATTTGTTGCTCTCACTATGATCTTCATCTGTTTTAAAAATAAATCTTGGTTTAGGACTTTTCTTGAGCTTAATAAATTGCAAGAGAAAAGAAAATACCCTAGAAAAACCACATTTTTTATGATACAATAAGCAAAATTGCTTAATGAAGAATGTTTAATCTATTTGGCTTTGGAGATCCTCTCGCAAAATCTCGAAAAAAAATAAAAGAAATCAACGCTCTTTCTGAAGAAATTGCGGCGCTTTCTGATACTGGACTTAAAGAGGAAAGCCTGAAGCTTAAAGACCATGCTCATCAAGGAGAATCTCTCGATGCCCTTCTTCCGCGCGCCTTCGCCCTCGTCCGCGAAGCCGCCACCCGTACGCTTGGCCAGCGCCACTACGACGTCCAGCTCTTGGGCGGCATTACCCTCCACGAAGGAAAAATTACCGAGATGATGACCGGTGAGGGTAAGACGCTCACCTCCACCTCTCCCATCTATCTCAATGCCTTGACCGGCCGGGGTGTCCACGTCATCACGGTCAACGACTATTTAGCAAAGCGCGATATTGTCTGGATGGGTCAGGTCTATCACGCGCTCGGCCTCACTGTCTCCTGCCTCTCGCATGAGTCTGCCTACATCTACGACCCTGACTATAAGATAAAAAAAGAAGGTGATGTCTTGATCGACGACGAGCGGGATAAGACCGGCTCCTTCCTCGTGCAGATGGATTATCTCCGGCCTATTTCCCGTCGCGACGCCTATCGGGCCGACATCACCTATGGCACCAATCATGAATTTGGTTTTGACTATCTTCGCGATAATCTCGCCTACCAGACTCCCGCTCAAGTTCAGCGCGACTTTCATTTTGCCATCATCGACGAAGTCGACAGCATCTTGATTGATGAAGCCCGCACCCCGCTCATCATCAGTGCTCCTGATCAAGAATCGAGCGGCTTTTACAAGACCTTTGCCCGCCTTGTCGCTAGTCTCGAGGCCGGTGTGGACTATGAAGTGGATGAGAAGCATAAGAGCGCCACGATCACTGAGTCTGGCATTAATAAAGTCGAACAGGCTCTTGGCATCGACAATCTCTATGGCAGTGATAATCTTCGCCTCTCTCATTATTTGAATGAATCCCTCAAAGCCTATGGTCTCTTCACCCGCGATAAGGACTATGTGGTAAAAAATGGAGAGATCCTGATCGTCGACCAATTCACCGGTCGCATGCTTCCTGGTCGTCGCTACTCCGCCGGTCTCCACCAGGCGCTCGAAGCCAAAGAAGGCGTAGAGGTGAAAAATGAATCCCGCACCTACGCCGAGATCACCATTCAAAATTATTTCCGCCTCTACAAAAAGCTCGCCGGTATGACTGGTACAGCACAGACCTCCGCCGAAGAATTCGATAAGGTCTACCATCTTGAGGTGGTTAAGATCCCCACACATAGGAAAAACATCCGCAAAGACAACCCCGATCTTATTTATAAGAGTAAAGATGCCAAAATGAGCGCCATCATCGAGGAGGTTAAGCGGGTCAATGCCACTGGCCAGCCCATCCTTATTGGTACGGTCTCGATCGAGCAAAACGAAGCCCTCTCTCTCAGTCTTTCCTTAGAAGGTATCCGTCACGAGGTCCTAAACGCCAAAAATAACGAACGCGAAGGTGCGATCATTGCCCAAGCGGGTCGTAAAGGTGCAGTCACGGTCGCAACTAACATGGCCGGTCGTGGTGTTGACATCATTCTTGGCGGCAATCCACCGGATGAAGAAGAGTCAAAAGAGGTGAGAGATGCCGGTGGTCTCCACGTCATCGGTACTGAGCGCCACGAAGCTCGCCGCATCGACAATCAGCTCCGCGGCCGCGCCGGCCGTCAGGGCGATCCTGGTTCGTCGCAATTTTTTCTCTCTCTGGAGGATGATGTTCTCCGCATCTTCGGCGGTGACAAGCTAAAAAATATGATGACCGCCTTCAATATCCCCGAGGATCTCCCGATTAGCGCCAATCTCGTCTCCCGTTCTGTCGAGCAAGCCCAGAGCAAGATCGAAGGGCTTCATTTTGATTCCCGCAAGCACCTTCTTGAGTACGATGATGTGATCAATCGTCAGCGGCTCACCGTTTATAAGAAGCGCCAAGAGCTCCTCGTGGGCGAAGCTACCGCTCCCGAAGCGCTCGCCATGCTCGATCAATTCTGGATGACTCATTTGGAAAATATCGATGCCTTAAAAGGATCTGTCCAGCTCCAAGGCTACGGCCAGAAAGACCCCCTCCTTGAGTTTCGCCGTGAAGCTCATCGCCTCTACCAGACTATGATGACTGATTACGAATCCTGGACCGAGAAAAATAAAGATGCCTTAATCACCTCTGGTCTCCGCGTCAAGGAAGTCCGCGCAAGCCTCGCAAAAGCTCAAGCCGAAGGCACAGTAACCGGCCTTGTGATCGGCGCCGGCACCGATAACCCCGAAGCCCCCGGTACCCACTCCGACACCCTCCTCGATTTCAAGAACGTTGGCCGCAACGACCCCTGTCCCTGCGGTTCGGCAAAGAAGTTTAAGAAGTGTCATGGCAAGTAAAAACGTAAAAATTGTTGTTTTCGTCCCAGAGTGGCACGCCGACATGGTTTGTGAAGCGCTAGGTAAGGCTGGAGCTGGAAAAATTGGGAATTATACGCTTCGCAGTTTTTCTTCAAAAGGAAATTGCATTAGATATGTATCCCTTAGGGGACTTTAATTCCTACTAAATATGAAAAAGATCTATTCTCTTCTCTATTCCTACGCCGATTGGAACAAAATCGCCCGCCATAATCCCACTTTAGAAATAATAAAAGATGATCAAATCTTTTATTATTTTGGCGCTAATCACTCCCGTGACCCGCAAGATGAACAGTATCCTCGACTCCGCAAGTATTGGGAGGATTTTTTACAAAAGACCAAAAGCAATAAAAGAGTTTTTTTAGTAGAAGGTGGTGTGAGAGCTGTTCGTGCAAATGAAGAAGAAGCAATAAGAAAAGGATCTGAAGGGGATCTAGTGACTCTATGGGCCTCAAAGCTAGAAACTCCTATTTTTTGCCCCGAACCCAAGCGGAGTGAAGAATATGCAGAGCTTTTAAAAGAGTATTCTAAAGAAGAAATCGCCTATTATTTTTTCGCCCGAGTTATTAATCAGTGGCACAGGCATCTCAAAGACATCCCTGATTTTGAGGAGTACATGAATTCCTACCTAAAAGCCGATCAAAAGGCCTCTGGTTGGGAAGAGTTTTATTTCTCCATCATCTCTCTTAAAGAGATTCATAAAAAAATATTTAATACTGATTTTAATAAAGACGATAAAGAATTTTTTGCCACCATCATAAATCCCACAAAAGATTATTCTGTAATTAATAAAATTCCCAGAGCATTAAGCACCTTCCGGGATGCAACTATTGTTTCTGGAATTCTAAAGTTTTGGCAGGAAGGTCAAAGCATCTTTGCCGTCTTCGGTGGTGGTCATGTCATAGTGGAAGACCGCGCTCTAAAAGAACTTCTGGTCTAAATTCATAAAAACAGTCTGGATTATCCCCGGCACCCTCATCACCATTCTCTTCCTCTCGCCGATTTTCCTGCCGGATTTTCAGACTGCGGTGCTCGAAGCCTTCCGGATCCACCCTCTTTTCGCGCCTCTTGTTATTATTTTCTTCCGATTTTTAGGAGTGGTCATCACTCCGCTCCCCGGCGCGCCGGTCGCCTTTGAAAGCATCTCCCTTTTCCCTTGGTAGCAGGCCTTCATCTACAATTTTATTGGTGCCGAAATCGGTGCAATCTCCACCTTCCTCATTGCCCGCCGATTTCGCGATCTCGTCATTCGCTTCTTCTCTCCGCTTGAAAAAATCCGCGAGTGGCAAAGCACCATAGATGCCAAAAATCAATTCTGGGCTTTTCTCGGTCTCCGCTTCTTTGCTCTCTCTGCTTTTAATGTTATAAGCTACGCCGCCGGTCTTTCCAGTCTCTCTTTTCGTATCTTCATTATCGTCACTCTGATTATTGATATTCCGGTCAATCTCGCCTTCTTCTACTTTGGGGGCCTTACCTCAAGTTTTAGCTACTATCTCTTCGCCATCTTCACTGTTCCCCTTCTTCTCACCTCTCTTATCCTCTGGCTGCAATCCCAAAGAAAAAATTATTTGCTTATCATTCCGGACTTGACCCGGAATCTCGCAGCGAAGCGAAGATCCTGAAACGGGGCAAGATTTATTTCCTATCAACCTCTTCGGAATTATTAATTACTTAATAATAAGATAATTAAATGTATAAATCCCCGGCCTCACCACACCGTTGACCGATGAGTTTCTAACTCTCCCCGAGATCTGGCTCCCGCTCGTGACTCGCCATCCTTCGGTGACGAGATAGCTGGGATTGGTCTGTGGAGTGACGATTACGATATCCGTATTCACTAAGTCTCTTGCCCCCGAGATGGTTATTACTGTATCTCCCACTATTTCATTACCAGCGGCAATAGGGACCGTTAGTTCCACTGAAAAGCTTCCTCTATATACCTTTCCAATCGATGCACCACCACTCCCTAGAGTGAGACTATTTGTGGTCACTGCTCCCGCCGTCACGGTGCCGGAAAAATCCCCATCAGCAAAGTATCCCTTTCGCCACCGCATACTGTTTTGCCCGAGATCTGTCCCAGTGATTCCATTGCTCCCTTCACTTGGGATCACCTCGGTATCAAAGACCGCCGCATTCGATCGTAAAATACCGCTCGTAATCATTCGAGTGATCTTGCTGGGAAATGTTTTCTTCGAGCTCACGGTAAGTGTCACAGACAGTGGGTTCGGGCTTTTTTCAGATGTGCTCTTGCTAAAACTCAAGCTATCGAGCGTGATTTGTGAGTTTGATAAAGTATAAGGCTTTTTCATCGTGCCTCGGCCGATAGTGATTTTGAGACTCTGATCAATGGAGTCTCGATAGATCTCAATCGGTCCATTAGAGTCATCGATTGCATTCGTCGTCTCATTTCTTACCCGCACCACCAGTCGTTCCCCTTGAATCCCCGGCTGACTCGAATCACAATCTTGATCACTTTCATCGCCCTGAGTATCTCTGTCGTTAGTTGATGGATTCGATGGAGAAGAATCGCACCGCACATAGTAAGCCGAGGCTCCCTGTATGATCCCCGTGATCCGCTGCATGATGAAATTAAGCTGGGAAGTCACCTCGCTCTGCGTCTTGTCTGACTCCGAAATTCGTAAAAAGCTTATAAAAAGAGAGGCAAAAGCCACCGCGATCATCGCAAAAATAGAGATAGAAATTAAAACCTCAATTAAGGTATATCCACTATTTTGCTTCTGTCGGCTCACGCTCTCATTGTATCACATAGGCTATTGGGAATAACTTTTTTCTGTAAAGCATATAAATTAAAACCCTTGTCAAATAAAATTTTATCCTTTATACTAATCAAATCAAAAAAATCGTAATAATATAAGTAAATGACAGAACAAACTGTGAAAGCTACTACAGAAGAGCTCGGTGAGATCACTCTCCCCGTCGAAGAAAAAGCTCTTCTTGATAAAATGGTCGAAACTGGCGTCCTTCGGGGCCGCAAGCACAGCCGCACCAATCCAAAGATGAATCCCTACATCTGGGGCACTCGCCGCGGAGTAGATATCTTTGACCTTTTGGAAACCATGCGACTTTTGAAATCCGCCGGTGAATTTTTGAAAACTCTTGTTGACGGCAAGAAGCCCATCTTTGTCGTCTGCGGCAAACCAGCCATCAAAGACATTATCGAAGACTTTGCTAAGAAAAATAATTTTCCCTTTGTAACTGAGCGCTATCTTGGTGGTACGCTCACCAACTGGAAGACGATCAGTAAGCGGATCGAGACTATGAAAAAACTTCGGATGGAAAAAGAGCGAGGCGAACTTACTCGCTATACCAAAAAGGAGCGGCTTATGCTTGATCGCAAAATGGAAAAAATGAACACTCTTTTTTCTGGTTTTGAAAATATGGGCGGACTTCCCGCGGCAATTCTTGTCGTCGATCCGATTGAGCACCGCACTGTGGTCCACGAGGCCAATCTTTTGAAGATTCCCGTGATCGGTATTGCGAGTTCTGATTGTAATCCTGATCTTGTTACTCATCTCATTCCTGCCAATGATAACTCCCGCCTCTCTGTTTCCTTCCTCCTCGCCGAACTCGAAAAAATTGCTCAGTCCGCTAAGTAAGACCGCGTCATTGGTATTATCATTCCCGAGTAAAGCTCGGGATCCAGGTCTATTTTTATCAATATCTTTATAATTAAATAAAAAACTATGTCCTTCTCTCCCTCCGATATCAAAACTCTCCGCGAAAAGACCGGTGCTGGTATTATGGAATGCAAGCAAGCTTTGACTGATGCTGCCGGTGACTTTACTAAAGCCGAAGCTCTTCTTGCCGAACGCGGAATTGCAAAAGCCGATAAGAAGTCCGAGCGTGCCACTGGCGCCGGTCTCTTAAAGTCCTACATTCATTTGAATCGCGTTGGCGTCCTTCTTGAGCTCCGCTGTGAGACTGATTTTGTTGCAAAAGGTGATCTTTTTCAGTCCTTAGCTCAAGATCTCGCTCTTCATATTGCCGGTATTGGCGCCGAATCCGTTGAAGAGCTCCTTACGCAGCCTTTTATGAAAGATGAAAGCATGAGTATAAGTGAGCTTATTAAGTCGGTAATCGCAAAGACCGGCGAAAACATCTCCCTTGCCCGCTTCGTTCGTTTTGAGTTATAACAAAAACAGGGTTTTCCCTGTTTTTATTTTGCCTCGCCATAGTGCACTCACGAAGGCGGGAGTCAGAATCCAGTAAATGTATTATTTTAAACACTCACATACCCGTGACCTTATAAAGGAATTATGTACGATTTCATCCTCCAAATACTATTCTTCTCCTCTTTGTCCTTAATTATTTTTCTTCTTGCTCGCGCCCTCCCGCGCATCCAAGATGAAGATGAAGGGAGTGCTCATCTCGTCATTTTTTTTGAACGCCTAGTAAACCGCCTTCCGCTCGATGAGCTCGACTCCACTTTTGGCCGTCACTGGGACAAGTTTCTCCGTCGTGTCCGTCTCCTCGTCTTAAAGCTCGACACCTATCTGAATGAAAAGATTAAAAAGCGTTCCAAGTCTCCCATTCCTTCCTCTTCGATCGATATCACCAACGAAGAATTCATTGAGCACCTCAAATCCGACTCCGATCTGGAGTAGTTTTTATCTTAGATTTGTCCGCTATCAGGATCTACTAAATGCAATATACCAAACAATCGCGGAGTCGCGACCTTTTCGCATGGTACTAAAATCATCCTTCTTCAACCGTTCCTCTCTCCTCGTCGCCCCCGACCTCCTCGGTACGCGTCTTGTCCGTAAGATAGGAGACGATTATATTTCCGCCACGATTATCGAGATCGAAGCCTACGAGGGTTTTGATGATCTCGCCTCCCATGCGAGCCGCGGTCGCACTCCACGCAACACGCCTATGTTTGGCGCACCTGGTATTATTTACGTCTACTTCGTTTACGGTATGCACTGGATGCTTAATCTCGTCTGTGGACCAAAAGATTATCCCGCCGCTGTCTTAATTCGTGGGGTAGAGGATTGCCTCGGACCCGGTCGCGTCACAAAGAAATTTCTTATAGATAAAAATGTAAATGGTGAAATTCTCGCTAAAAAATCCGGCCTCTGGATAGAAGATGCTTTAAATGCAGAAGAAAAAGAAAAGAGGCAAATTATCATGACTCCCCGCATTGGCGTCGCCTACGCCGGTCCCATCTGGTCCCAAAAACCCTACCGCTTCCTCCTTAAACAAAAATAACCCCCCGTAGGTCGCGTGGGTATATCGTCCTTACGGGCCGTAGGCGACGTGGGATTGCCGAGCGGTAAACCAACATCTGATTTGGTCGAATGAAAAATCGTGACAATTTGTGTAATGAGCCAGAAGATATCACTATCAGGAATATAGACCTTAACAATATTCAACAATACCCTCTGATC
>VGJO01000003.1 GCA_016867415.1 Candidatus Harrisonbacteria bacterium | reverse complement strand
TTGGCAGTTTTTTCAATCCGAAAGGGTCGCTTCTGCGGGCGGGCGGAAGGAGGGTCTGGGGGGAATTCCGCCCGCTCTACAAATTTTGGGCGAAATCAGTTCGAATTTTTTCGAAAGCACACCGCCAATTTTCACTTTTTGTGAAATCGTAAGAATTAGCCTCGGCGCAAAGCGCCTCGGCATGGTATTTTTCCGCAATTTTGAAGGCATTTTTGAAATCCAAAACCAAAGTGCGGTCGGCAATGCGGAAGTTCGAACCAATCTTTTTGAGAAAATCCCGAATCCTTTCGGGATTTTCTTGTTGAGCGCATTTTTCGGCTTGGTTGGCTTCTTTTATGAAGTTTATGGCAAGTTCGAACCGATTATTACTTTTTCGCCCAAAAGCGATGATTTTTTCTTCAAAATCTTTTTTAGCGAGAATGAGCTTGTGCTTTTTGGCGGTATATTCCGCTTGCGACAAATTGCCGTCCAGTTGCAAATCCAGCAAGCGATCAAGTTTCGTTTCTATCTCTACAAGCTCCCGCCTCGCTTTTTGGGCGAAAGAGCTTTCCGCTTGGGCAATTTTCATTTTCTCGTTTTCAAAATAATTGATTGAAGCATTTGCCCAAGCGGAAGACAAAGAAACTTTTTTGATTTCTTCCTTTATTTGAGAAGTGATGATTTCTTCACGGACATATTTTTGCGTGCAAGGATTTTTCCGTTTAGTGCATCGCAAATAGTTATGACTCTTTTGTGTTTCGGTCGTGATGAAGCAACCGCACTCTCCGCAACGGAAAAATCCTCTATACACATAAGGTTTCAATTTTGGCGTTTTCGGTTTAGATTTATTCATCATCACTTCTTGAACGGAATCAAAAAGTTTCTTTGTGACAATCGGTTCATGCTTTCCGTCATACATTTCGCCGTTGTATTCAATAATTCCGTAATAGATTTTATTTTTGAGCATATATTGATAATTTGAGACCGAAAGCATCTTGCCTTTCTTGCCAACCAAGCCCAAGGAATTGATAATCTTTCGGATTTGAGCGAGGGGGTATTCGCCAGTGGCGTACATTTCAAAGGCCCGCTTGATATATTTTGCTTTTTCTTTATCAACAGTGATACAGCGAGCGTTTTTGTCGTTTATATAGCCCAGTGGCGCCCAAGCGGGCCATATTCCATTTCGCAGCTTCTGGCGAATACCCCTCTTTATGTTTTCCGAAAGATTATCCACATAATATTTTGATTGCCCAAAAGCAATGGACAACATAAATTTTCCCTGTGGTGTCGGATCAAACCAAAAAGTCGGGAATTTTAGCGCGGATATTTTGCCAGTATCTATCAAATAAATTATTCGTCCGCCGTCTATACTATTTCTCGCAAGGCGGTCAGGGTGCCACGCTAAAATTCCCTCGGCTTCATTTTTCTCTATGCTCGCCACCATTTCGTTAAAAATTTCTCTGCCCGGTTCTTTGGCGGTTTTGCTTTCCACAAATTCACGGACGATATTCAAGCCTTCTTTTTTGGCAAATTCTCGCAGTTCAAACATTTGCGCCTCAATACTTAAAACCTGCCTCTCTGGCTCGTCCGTAGATTTGCGAGCATAGAGGAAAAACTTTTTGGTTTGTAAATTTAAGTTGTCCATATTGTTTTGAAGTTAGCTTTTGGGCAATCAAAGAAAAATGTGCTCAACCTTTCGCCAGAGGCGAAAGAAAAAAGATTGGTTTTGAAAACTTCGTTTTCTCTGTTCTGTCGCACAGGAACTTCCGCATTGCCGACCGCACCTTGTTTTTGGATTTCAAAAATGCCTTCAAAATTGCGGAAAAATACCATGCCGAGGCGCGAAGCGCCGAGGCAACATCTTACGATTTCGCAAAAAGTACAATTTGGCGGTCGTTTTTGATTAATGTTCGAACTTTCTTTGAGCAGAACCCCGACTAAGGAAACCGCCCCGCCGCCGCTCAAAAGCAGGCGGGCAAAAATTCCTTCCCCCCAACCCCCTTCCTTTTTGCCCGCCTGCTTGGGCTTCGCCCTGAAATTTTTTTGGCGGACAGATTTATCGGCGGGATTGGAGCGCGTATTTTGTAAAGCAAAATGCGCCGCTAGAGTTGATGTTGCCCTTGCCCCACCCAACCCATGCGCGGGCAACGACAAGGAACTCCCTAATTGTGTTTGACGAAATAATAAAAATTTCATATACTAACTAACGATAAGCAGTAATCGTAACACTATATAACTATCATAGTAAAGTTATACGAATATGTCAAAGGAAAAATCCACAATCGCAGACAACATAAAAAAATACCGAAACAAACTCGGTATCTCGCAGGATCAGCTTTCAAAAAAGGCGGATTTAGCTTTTCATACAATCGCCAAAATTGAAGCTGGATCAACTCCCAATCCCACTATTGAAACAGTCAAAAAAATCGCGGATGCGCTCGGAGTGTCGCTTGATGATTTAATAAAATAAAATTATGAGCAATTTATTTACAAACCCAGTTGTCGTAGCAATCACCGTCGCAGGAGCTCTTTTAATCCTTGCTTTTGTGTATCTCCTTTCACGCAAGGGCGTTCATCAGTCCAGCGGCGCCGATAAGTTCGAAGAATTATTTTTAAAGATTAGAGAGGAAATTAAATCTGCAGTAGCCCCTAAGTTTGTAACAGTGACTATTGAGGCCAATGAGATTACTGATCTTGCTATAGAAGTGTGGCGTATCGAGCAACGTATCACCAAATCTGCTTCGAGTTTACCAGAGAATCAGTTAAAAGGTCTAGAAAATTCTATACAAAAGTTAAGGCGTTACCTAGAAAAATACGATATCGAGATTGTGGACTACAAGAACCACAAATACAATGACGGGCTTAATCTCGATATCTTATCTGTAGAGAAAGACCCTACGCTTCCGGAGTCGATCGTGAAGGAAACTGTCGAGCCTACAATCATGCTTAAAGGTCAGGTCGTTCGCAAGGCGAAGATAATTTTACTAAGCAACCATTAATTTATTACTATGGTCAACCAACAAAATATTCAAATAGGTATTGACCTTGGCACAACGAATTCATCCGTTGCAATTAATAAGAATGGCAATATTGAAATCGTTAAGAAACCGGGAGGCGTAGAATATACCCCATCCGTCTTTGGTTTCGACAAGGCAAGAAATAAAGTGGTCGGCCAGAAAGCATACGAAAGTTTCTATAAGGACGCATCGGAAGAAGAGATTAAGAACTACAAACCTGAAGTTAAGCGGTTAATGGGTACTTCGGAAAAGTTTCACTTTGAGAGAGCCAACGTGGACATGGGCCCGGAAGAAATCTCAGCCGAAATTCTGAAGAGCTTGAAAGAGGATATTTTAAGAAAGTATCCAGACTTCAGCACGGTGGCCGCCGTGATCACTGTTCCAGCCGCTTTCTCGGTACTTCAGTCGGAAGCAACCAAGCGAGCGGGCAACCTCGCCGGATTTAAACATGTGGTGTTACTACAAGAACCCATAGCCGCCGCCATCGCTTACGGCTTCACTAATACCAAGAATGAGAATTGGCTTATTTATGATTTTGGCGGTGGTACGTTTGACGTTGCATTGATCGCCTCCAAAGATCGAGCACTTTCGGTACTTGGACATAATGGCGATAATTTTCTCGGTGGCAAAAACTTTGACTTGGAAATTGTTGATAAAGTGATTGTACCGAAAATTTTAGAAAAGTTTTCTATCAAAAACTTTAATAGGAGTAATGAAAAATACAGGAGTGCTTTTTCTCAATTAAAGTTTTTTGCCGAGACCGCTAAAATTGAGCTATCTGAATATGATAAAACCTCAATCGTGGTGGAAAATATCGGGAAGGACGATTATGACAAGGAGATTTTTCTCACCGTTAATTTTACAAGAAAAGACTTTGAGAAATTGATCAAGCCAATGATTGATCGCACTATAGAACTCTCAAAGGAAACTCTGAAAGACGCTGGTATCAAGGCCGGTGCTGTTGCAAAAGTAATCCTTGTCGGTGGACCGACGCAGATTCCTTATATTCGAGAAAGGATTGAAGCTGATCTCAAAATCACCACTGATGCATCAGTTGATCCTCTTACTGTAGTTGCGAGAGGCGCTTGTGTGTTCGGTATCGGTCAGAAAATTCCAAAAGAGTTTATGGAAAGTGATGGCAAAAAACTCAAGGAAGGAACTCGATCTATTGATTTAAATTATGAATCCCTTACATCTGATACGGAACAAACAGCCAGCGGGATCATCGAGAGTCTGGAAGAATCAGAAGAGGAATATTATATACAAATTCAATCTGACAGTGGCTTTTATAATGGTCAAAAAATCAAACTAAAAAACGGCAAGTTCTTTGATACGGTTGCAGTCGAACCAAATAAACCAAATGTCTATTGGTTATATCTCTTTGACAAACAAGGTAATTCTGTTCCGATTGACCCTGATTCATTCACAATTACTCACGGCTTATCGGTATCTGGCGCCCCCCTACCACATTCTGTTGGTATTGTTGTGGTGCAAAAAGATTATACAAGAAACGTGGCAGTAAATATTTGCGAAAGAGTTTTTGATAAAGGTTCAATGCTCCCCATTAAAAGATTTCTTACTGATTACAAAACATCAAGAAAGCTGAAGAGGGGCGAGGAAAATGAGTTAGATATTATAGTGGTTGAGGGTGAATCTGACATGCCAGATCGTAATGGGTTTCTATGTAAGGTGGGTATTAATGGGAAGGATTTGCCGCATGATCTCCCCGAGGGAACGCCGCTGGAACTAACTGTTGTCGTGAACGAATCACGAGAAGTGTTTGTTACGGCTTATATCCCACTGATTGACCTCACTGTTAATGCTCGTTCGACCTCTCATGACGAAACGATTGAGCTTAAAAATATTGAGGAAGATCTTGAGACTCAAAAAGAAAGAGCGAAAGCTATTTCAGAAAACCTCTCGCCCGACGAAAGAAAAATAATTGACAATAACATCCAATCTGCTCAAACAAGTGTTAATAATGCTCCTGTGGACGAAGATGAAAAAATGAAGGCAAATAAACAGATTAAAGATCTAAAAATTGCCTTGGATAAAATTGAAAAAGAGAAAGAGATGCCCCAGTTAGTAAAAGAGTTTAAAGACGGTATCCAAGACACACAAAGTATCATTAGTGATTATGCGGACGAGAAGGACAGAACCGCAAATAACGATCAGTTAAATAAACTTAAAGAAGAAGGAGAGAAAGCTATTGCCAATAACGATAAATCACTACTGATTCGTATCAATGAGCAAATAAAAGAGTTAAGTTCAAAAGCTATTTTTTCTAACCCAGTAACTTGGGTACATCACTTCAAAAAAATTGTTGATAGTAATCCAACCTTTATCAACAAAAGAGAGGCAAAGTATTACATAGAAAAAGGTAGAAAAGCAATTGAACTTGGCGATGTGGACGAACTGAAACGGTGTGTCCGCAATTTGTCACTCTTGCTCCCATCCGATGATCAAGAGAAAATTAAAGATAACCTTTCGGGTATAACGCGATAAATATATGTCACATACACTCAAAAACAACGCATATCACATTCTGGGACTGGATATTTCGGCCAGCGAAAAGGATATCCTCAAACGTTCAAAGGAAATTATTAATCGCTTAAGAGTAGATGATGTTCCAAGCTATGATTTAGATGTCGGTCTGTTCAAAGATTTTCGAACTGAGGACGCAGTCAAGGAGGCCCTGCAACGACTTCAAGCTCCAAAGAAGAAGATCAAGGAGTATTTCTTTTGGATTCAGATCGCAGACAGCATTGATGAACAGGCTTTAGGACTACTCAAGCAAAAGAACTATCTCGATGCCATTCGTGTTTGGCAAAAGGCGGCTGAAGGTCAAAGCACAAAAGCTTTCTTTTATAAAAAGAATTTAGCAATTTTGTATTGTCTTACGCTTGCTGTCGAAGACAACAAAGAATATCTACAAAATTCTCTGATCGCCTGGAAAGAGTTGGTCGATTCAGATAAATTCTGGGCATCTTTCTCTAAAGTATACAAACTCCACGATGAGCAAATAGCCAGTGAAGATATTGTTTCTGATTTCAAAGGCCATGTAGTTGAATACCTGACTGACATTTATACTGAACTGTATCATCTCCATAAACACAGCGATTATATTAACGAATTTCAGAAGGTCTTTTCGGCCAAAGGTCAAAAAGTTGAGAAAAGTGTTTTGGGACCGGCTTATCAAGCGATTAGTATTGCGGTTGAAAAATTGGAAAAGTTGAAGGTCAGCGAGGATGGAACCCTTGATAAGGAAGAGAAGAAAACCATAAAAGAACTCATAGGATTAATTCGATCTGAATTAAATAAATTAATCGATCTTGGATTATATAACGACAGTAAAACAAAGGTAATGCGAGATAGGGCCGCAACTGCGATAAGGAGTCTTAGTATTGATCTACACAATGATCTAAATGAAACCGAGGTTGCACTGGGACTAGCTAAGATCGCAGAGGAAATTTCTGGCACAGAGAGTTCTAAAAATAAAGTCCAAGCAGATGTTGCGACCCTACAGAGCAATCTTGCATATAAAACAAAAGAGGAAGCATACAACAAAGTTCTTGACCCAATCTTACAGAAAGTAAAGGCGGGTAAATCGGACAGGGCTATAGAAGAAATCAACCAAGCAATTTATAACAGCGATACTGATTTGGAATTGAAAAAGATTCTACAAGAACTAAAACAGAAGCTAGAAGAGAGAACAGCTAAACATGGCAAACCAATCTCAAGTGCGCCTAGTATGTTCACTCTTAATGGATGTGGAACTAGGATTTACGGCGATACTCTCTATTTTGTCCTACTCTTTGTACCAGTTATTCCAATTGCACGTTACACCGTAGAAAATCATGGCAATGGGAGTTATTCATTTTTAGGCAAACTGGAACTGCATAAGTGGCAGAAGTACTGGCAGTACGCCATTATCGGGATTATAGGCATCTGGATTTTGAGCGCAGTATTTAGTGGATAAAATTATATGTCAGACCATCTTAAATTTGATACAGATTTTTTAGATAAGGATACCCCTCAAAAAACGGGTACAATTAATCGTGAGAAACCTCTATCAGAAAAAAGTAAATATAATTGGAAAAAAATTCTGATCATTGCTAGCGTGATTCTCTTTTTTGGATGGATAATTTGGTCTGATAGCGGCTCCTCAACCTCAACCAACACATCTTCTGGCGGTACAAATTCCAATAACCTCTTGTCAGAAGGCGGTCAAACATTTCGATGCTCTGATTCTAATTACAACAGAGCAATGCAGTTAAAACCGAATGCATCTACGGAAGCCCAGTTGGCTACCGAGAGTGATACCTTGGATCGACAAATTGCCGCAAATAAGGCTGAAAAGGTCGCCATTGAGGCAATGTATGTCGATGAAAATAATGAGTATGCAGTAGACAATTACAACTCTAGGGTAGATCGCTATAATACTGAACGCCAAAGACTTATTACTGTCGCAAACAGTTGGGATCAAAGAAGAAAGGCCTTCGACAGTCAGATTGATACCTATAACAATTTCCTAGATGCCAACTGCACTCCACAATAATTTTTTATGAAAGACGATAAGAAAAATTTATGACAACATCAACTAAACCAATTTTACATAACGGATTCAAGGTGAGGGATGACCTCACAATTAAAGGTCGCGTAGAACGTATCTTTTTCACAGAAGTTTACGAGCTTTCTGACGGAAAATATTTATATCTATTCACCAATATTCGACCAGAGGAAGTTATTGATCGAGGTAAAAGATATGATCTTGTGACGATTGATCATGAGAATAAAAAATATCTTGGTGTGGTCATAAATGTCCACTCACATGAGAAGATAACCGATATTATCGATAGTCTCACCACATTGCGTGGTTTTGATTGTGTTGCAGGCATGCAGGGACTCAAAGCCCTTTTGATTAGTGAAGTCATAGAGCCCCTAAAAAATCCGGAGAAGTTCTTAAAATTTAAACTCTCTATCCCCAATGGCATATTACTTTATGGTCCTCCGGGATGTGGAAAAACTTTTATTGTCAAAAAATTGGCTGAAGAACTGGGATACAATTTCTTTGAGCTCAACCCTTCATCGGTTGCCACGCCGTGGGTTCACGGTGCAGTAGGTAATATTGCGAAAGTATTTGAGATGGCGAAGATGCAATCTCCGGCTATTGTTTTTATTGATGAAATCGAGGGTCTTATACCAAAGAGAGAAGAGCTAACTTCCTCAGCTGATATTAAAAAAGAAGAGATCAACGAGTTTTTGCTTCAGCTCAACAATGCTGGGGCAAATAAGATTTTGGTCGTTGGAGCAACAAATAGACCCCACATGATCGATGCGGCCATTATGAGATCCGGCAGAATGGATAAACGAATTTTTGTTGGACCGCCAGACTTTGAGGCAAGAAAGGATATGTTTAGGATTTTCCTATCCGGACGACCTTATGACAAGGGAATTGACTTCGACAAATTGTCAAAAAAAACAGAGTTCTACGTTGGTTCGGACATCGAGCTTATTGTCACACAGGCCGCTCGTCTAGCTGTCGCGCAAGACAAAAGTTTTATTGACGAAAGGTTGCTTTTGGAAGCTATGAGTAAATTTCAACCATCGATCTCAAAAGAAGAGCTTGCCTATTATGATAAGTTTACAAATTTGGAGAGGTCGTAGAAATACTTATGGTTACCAAAGAACAAGCTGAATATCGAAAACTTTTTTCGAAGATAGCGACCATAGCATTACTTGTCGCAGTAATCCCGGTATGGCCTTACTTTTTCTATCAAGCTCTTAAGCTTGTGATCTTTGGGGCGGCCGCATTCTCAGTGTATCTATATCACAAAGAGAAAAATAAGAGATGGATGCTGACCATGATCGTTATCGCAATCGTTTTTAATCCGATCAACCCTCTCTACTTTGGACATTTCTTTTGGTCTATTGTAGATTTAGTAGTATCAGTTTTATTTTTTAAGTCGCCGAAGGAGGCGCGCCAATGATATTGGCACGCGCTCCAATCCCGCCGATAAATCTGTTCGCCAAAAAAATTTCAGGGCGAAGCCCAAGCAGGCGGGCAAAAAGGAAGGGGGTTGGGGGGAAGGAATTTTTGCCCGCCTGCTTTTGAGCGGCGGCGGGGCGGTTTCCTTAGTCGGGGTTCTGCTCAAAGAAAGTTCGAACATCAATCAAAAACGACCGCAAAAATGTTATCATCCTTTTAGAAGAAAAAATTGGTCGCGCGCAAATCCAAAAAAGCAAGAGACATTTTTCTTTGGTGTTGCCGAGCGAAGCAAGGCAGTGGCGGGGCGGGTCAGTTCATTTTCCGCTCGAAAAAGGTTCGTACAAAGGATATAATTTCACCGCCAATTGGAAAACAAGGGTTTAATTAATAGTCAAAGATAGCTTTTAATGAAAAAAAACTCTATCTCTATTCTTTCTGTTCTTATCATAATTTCCCTTTTTTCTTTTAGTGAGGAAACGAAAATAAAGCCTGGAATTTTAAAAGAGGAGGTTGAGGCGGAAGTGACAATGGTAGCGGTGGGGGATGTGATGCTTTCGCGGACAGTGGGAAAAAGGATGCAGCAATATGGGTATGATTATCCATTTCGAAAAACAGAATCGTTTCTTAGAGGGGCGGATATTACTTTTGGAAATCTTGAAACGTCAATTACGCCGGGCGAGCCGGTGCGGCCTTATGAGATGAGTTTTCGGGCGGATCTGGAGGCGGCTGAAGCATTGCAAGAGGCGGGATTTTCGATTTTATCGCTTGCTAATAATCATGTGCCTAATTTTGGTAAGAAAGGACTTCTTGATACTTTTGAGGCTCTTTATAAAGTGGGGATTGAATATGTGGGAGCCGGAAGAAATAGTGAAGAGGCAAATCGGCCGGTGATTATTACTACTAAGGGAATCAGATTTGCATTTTTAGCATACAATGATCCAGATGTGGTGCCGCAGGTCTATGAAGCGGGGAGGGTCAGGGCGGGGACGGCGTTTATGCGGATAGAGAAAATGCAGGAGGCGGTGCGGGCGGCGAGAGTGCAGGCGGATATTGTGATTGTCTCAATGCACTCGGGGCGGGAGTACGAAGAGAAGCCAAACAAATCGCAGACAGAGTTTGCTCGGTCGGCGATTGATGCGGGAGCGGAGATGGTGATTGGTCATCATCCTCATGTGGTGCAGACCATGGAGCAATATAAAGGAAAATATATTTTTTATAGTTTGGGAAATTTCGTGTTTGATCAGATGTGGTCGTTTGAAACGCGGGCTGGATTGGCGCTTAAAATATTCTTTACAAAGAAAGGGGTGAAAAAAATAGATTTTTATCCAACTATGATTTATGACTTTGCCCAACCAAGATTGATGGAAAAAGATGGAGGAAAAATGGTTTTGCAACGGCTTCGATATGAAGAAGCGGAGAATTTATCTCTCTAAATTATTCTGAATTTCCTGCGTCACTCCACGTGGTACTTTTCTTTTTTTTTGACTGTGCTTTTATTACTATATGACTAGAAATCTTAATAGTTTTTTTGATGGGAGGATTGGGCGAAAACATTGGTTTTTTGGGAGCTTTGTTTTTTCTCTTATTTATTTAGCATTTCTTCTTTTGATCAGTTTTTACTTGTTTGAATCGGCTTGGTTTAATAATCTACAGTCAGAAACAGTACCTTTCACTTATCTTTTTTTTGTCGGAACACTATTTGTGATTGGCACGATTGTTCAGATTTTTTTTATTCTCTCTCTTACCGCGAGACGATTCCATGATATTGGGGAGAGTGGCTGGTTTTCGCTCTTAATGATCGTACCTTATGTAGGGCTTATAGTCTGCGTATTTCTTATTATTATGCGGGGGATTGATGGGGAAAATAACTACGGAACGCTTAAAGAAAGAGGATTTTGGGAGGATATTCTGAATAAGTAATTTTTTAAGAAAAAAGCCCGAGGATAACCCAGGCTTTTTATTGGTGAAAATGGGAGGCTAGAGAAAGATATTACTTCGTTCGCGAAAGGCGAAGTAATGCAGATTTTCGTCATCAGCGTATTCACCAATGCTAAAAGCATGGAGACCACCACCACTTTTTCGCATGAGGCAAGGATGAGCACGTTCGCTTGCGTGGAGGCCGCTTACTATCGAACTAGTGGCGACGATTCTCTCATTAGCTAAGAGATTAAGTTCTCTTCCAATGGCGAGGAGATCCCAGGTGGTAATCTCAATATAATTCTTATTCGGGCCACAGTATCTTTTTTGTTTGGGTCGCCAGTTAGCATTGCGAATAGTCTCGAGGGCTGTTTTGGGACGCTGGCCCGCGGCTTCTTTGATCTCGGAAATACCATAGATGACCCGGACAGTAGCGACTTCGTCTCTAGGGACTTGGTCGGCAATATGGAGTGGATTAATGGAATCGGAACTGCCGGGCACCATCTGGAGCTGATCATGGAAAGAGCGCACTTGAGGACCGATCACAAACAAAAAAGGAAGAAGACTTTGATCTTTGTAGCGATATTGACCGGCTTTGCGAAGAATTTCTTCTTTCCTTCTTTCTAATCGCTCAACGGCTCCTAGCCAGATATTATTCGCTTTCAATTCATCTAATTTAAGATGAAAAAAATGTTCTAATTTTTTTTGAATGTTGGTCACGCGAATCCTCTCTTTCTTTTTTAAGGGTTTTCAAAGTCCGGAGTTTATAGTGCTTCTATTTATTTTTTTTGTCAATTTTCTGTTGTCTTATTGGGAAAAATTTGATATTTTATTGGAACGTATGAAGAAAAGACCGCCAGTCATTGTGGTTGTGGGACATGTGGATCATGGGAAGACCACTATTTTGGACTACATTAAGAAGACGAATGTGGCGGCGCGGGAGGCGGGGGGGATCACCCAGGCGATTGGAGCATATGAGATAGAGCATAAGGGTCAGAAAATGACTTTTATTGATACGCCGGGACATGAGGCATTTTCAATGATGCGGGAACGGGGAGGAAAAGTGGCAGATATTGCTATTCTTATCGTGGCGGGAGACGAGGGAGTGCGGTCGCAGACTAAGGAGGCATTTGAGACGATTAAGAAGGCAGAGATACCGTTTGTGGTGGCAGTGACGAAGATGGATAAGCCGGGAGCGGATGTGAATAGAGTGATTAACGATCTTTTTACCTTGGGAGTGTTACTTGAAGGAATGGGAGGAGATATTTCCTATAAGCCAGTATCGGCAATGACAGGAGAGGGGGTGGATGAATTACTCGATTTGCTTCTTTTTGTGGCGGAGGTGGAGGGTATTACCTATGATGAGACGGCTCCGGGAAAGGGATTTATTCTCGAATCACATTTGGATAATCGGCGAGGGGTGGTCGCGGCGGTGATTGCTCGCGATGGGGTGATTAGGGTAGGAGACTCAGTGCTTTTTTTGGGGGAGAAGGCGAGGATAAAGATGATGGAGGACTCGAGCGGAAAGCAGATCAAGGAAGCGGTACCTTCGACCCCTTTTTTGCTTCTGGGCTTTCCAAAGCAGCCAAAGGTAGGAGAGGAATTTTTGGTTGGAGGAGAAGTGAAGACAGTGGAGGAGACGGAAATGGCCAAAGAGCCCACGGGACTCGTGACTAGGAAGGATCAAGAGAAGAAATTTATTAATCTTATTTTGAAGGCAAATGATGCAGGTTCTTTAGAAGCGCTTTCTTCTATCATTAAGGCATTGCCGGTGCCGGATAAATCGGAGATCAAGATTATTGATCAGGCGGTGGGAGATATTACTGATGGAAATTTAAAAATTGCGATGAGTACCAGGGCGATCGTGATTGGCTTTAAGGTGAAGATGTCAAAGGCGGCGGAGATCATGCAAAAGGCATATACGGAGGAGACGCAGGTGAAGGTTTTTTCTTCAGAGATTGTGTATGAGCTTATCAAAAATTTGGAGGATTGGTTGACGGGGAATGTGAAGCGAGTGGAGAAGGGGAGGCTTGAGGTCTTGGCGACTTTTGGAGCCAAGGGGGAGAAGCAGGTGGTGGGTGGAAAGGTGATTAAGGGTGAAGTGGTGAATAATGCAAAGTGCGAGATTGAACGGAAGGGAGTAGTGATAGGGGAGGCGCGGTTAATTAACTTGCAGCAAAATAAGGTGGATGCAGTAGTGGTAACCGAGGGGAATGAGTGTGGAATGATGGTGAAGAGTGTAACTGAGATTCTTAAGGAAGACTTTTTGGTGTTTTACTAGTTAAAGTTTTTTAACTTTGGTTGGCTGGTTGAAAGTATCCTCGCCTCTTTTCCGACACAAGAAACCCCCAGCGGGGTTTCTTTCAGGCTTCGAAAAGAATTTTTTGTGGTGGTACTTTGAGGACAAAAACCAGACAAAATACCACCACAAAAAAGCCATGCTTCTTTTCTGCAGAAGGTCGGAAAAGAGACGAGACTATTCTATATGTGAAAAGATTCCTCAGGATGCTAGGAAGGACTCTCGGTATCGGTGTATTGAAGATGTGGTTAGAAGGAAAGGGGAGTGTGAGGTAATTCCGGAACAAATGGGGAGAGATTATTGCTATTTGTACCAATTTCAATCAATCATGCTCATGGTGAGAGATAATAGATGCGATATTTATAAAGAGCCTCGATTAGCCGACTTATGCGTGAGGTATCTTCAGGGACAAGTTGATAAAAATACTCTTTGTAGTCCAATAGTTAATCAAGGACTTCAACAAGAATGCCTTTATTACAACATGGATGGTATTCGAGTGAATTATAGAAATTAGTTTTTTCTCTAATTCTTTTCCTTTACATTTCTTTTATTTGATGCTTTTATGGAGGGAATAAAGATATGGGGATTTATAGGGGACAGAGGTTGCAGAGTGTGTTGCTTCAGGAGCTTTCGATGATTTTGACGCGGGAGATGGATTTTTCGCCGGCGCTCGTTACCGTGACGAACGTGGAGGTGACGGAGGATGAGGTGGAGGGGGTGGCGTATGTGGCGGTGGTGCCGGAGAGTGAGGAGAAAGCGGTGATGGATAAGCTTCAAAAAGGAGCGGGGTATATCCAGCGATTCTTAGTGGAGAAGATGCAGATGCGGCGAGTGCCAAAGATGCGGTATAAATTGGACATAGGCGCGAAGAATGCAGCTCGAGTGGAAAAGGCGGTAAAGAGAGTGGAAGATGATTTGAAAGAAGAGCTTTAATTTATTGCATTTTTTTATTACTATTAATGGTAATTTTCTTTTAGGCGCGGTGGCCAAGTGGTAAGGCAGGAGTCTGCAAAACTCTTATTCGCGAGTTCGATTCTCGCCCGCGCCTCCAATCAAACGAAGGTTTGATTATTGCCCGGGTGGCGGAATGGCAGACGCGACAGACTTAAGATCTGTTATCCCTTGGGATGTGCGGGTTCAAGTCCCGCCCTGGGCACCACGTAAAGAAATAAGGATTCTTATTTATAAGTTAACGTGTTTTTCGATATGCGCTTGATTAAATCTTGAGCCATATAGTTTACCTCCCATTTCAAAATTTAGATTTTTTTTAATTAACTTCGTATATTTTGATCCTTTACGTGCTGCGATAGCGAAGCAAAATATGGGAGAAAACTGTTGTTCATTTGACTGAATTACGAGAGTTTCAAATTTATTTTTCTCAAAATATTTCATAATTCCCATTGGTGTTAGTCTATTATAATCACCATATCCTGCGTTAAAATGGATATGTCGGGGGGTAGGTACTATAAGTATTACTACTTCACGAGCCATATCACAGAGATTTTTAAATGCGGTGTTTAAATCAAAGACGTGTTCTAATGTTGTGTGGTTACACACAATATCAAATGAATGCATTAATGATGAATTAATTGGCTTTGTTAAATCTATTTCTATTTCTAATCCAGGTAGTGAACCAACCCCTTTACTTTTTACTGGAGCGTTTGAAATATGATAACTCTCTGCATTACTGAAGTATTTTCTATAAGTATTTCCTTCTAAATCACTGTCTTTCCAGCCCGATACATTTATAATGCTTCCTGTAAAAAGTGGTGCATAATCACGTAGAATAGCGTTTGAGAATTCTCTTGGTTTAGTATATTTTTTATCGAGTATATTATTTGCTAACCCTCTAATTATTCTGTGTATAAGAGAAAATATTTTTATAAAGCTTAATTGGCTTATAGATAGTTTTCGCGGGGGGGAGTAGGGTTCTATCATAATGTAATGAATATTACATTATTTTATAGGAATTGCGCAGATCGGTTCTTAAGATTTTAGTACCCTGTGTTTTGTTGCTTTATTTATTTTTGTGTTTTATAATATTGAAGCTTTTGAAAAGGCGAAAAGCCTTTTTTATTTTCTTATGATTATAGAAAGAAAGGATTTGCGGAATGTGGCCATTATTGCGCACGTGGACCACGGGAAGAGCACGCTTATGGACGCGATGCTTAAACAATCAGATACGGATTTGGGGAAGCTGGGCAACCAGGAACTCATCATGGACTTCAACGATCTCGAGCGAGAGCGGGGAATTACCATATTTTCCAAAAACGCGGCGGTGTCGTACCAGGGGACGAAGATCAACTTGATCGATACACCGGGGCACGCCGATTTTGGCGGTGAGGTGGAGCGGGTGCTTAATATGGCGGATGGAGCGCTTCTCTTGGTGGATGCTAAGGAGGGGCCAATGCCGCAGACGAGATTTGTGCTCAAGAAAGCCTTGGCGCAGGGACTGAAGGTGATCGTGGTGGTGAATAAAGTGGATAAGCCGGAGGCGCGGGTAGAATACGTGCACGAAAAATTGATTGAACTTTTTATTGAACTCGGGGCGACGAATGAGCAGTTGGAATTTAAGACTATCTATGCATCGGGGAAGATGGGCCTTGCGGGCTTTGAGCCGAAGGTGGAATTGATGATGGATGTGAAACCGCTGTTTCAGATGATTATTGAGGAGATACCGGCACCAAAGGTGGAGCTTGATAAGCCGCTACAGATGATGGTGACCTCGGTGATCTATGATAATTTTAAGGGGAAGATTGGGATTGGAAGAATCGTACGGGGAAGTGTGGCGGCAAATGCGCAGGCGATGCAAATCACTCGCGAGAAGAAAGAAAAGCAGTTTAAGGTGACGAGTCTTATGAGCTTTTTGAGCTTGAGTCGTTATGAGGTGGCTGAGGCACAGGCGGGAGATATTGTGGCGATCGCAGGATGCCCGGAGATTGCGATCGGGGAGACGATTGCGTCGGCAGAGTCCCCAGAAGGACTGGAGCCAATTGGGATCGAGGAGCCGACGGTGAAGATGATTTTTTCGGTGAATAATTCCCCATTTGCAGGGGAGGAAGGAGAATATTGTACTTCACGCAACCTCAAAGAGCGATTGGAAAAGGAGCTTGAGACGGATGTGGCGCTTAAAGTGGAGCCGGGACGATCGCCAGAGGAATTTTGGGTAGCGGGACGAGGGGAATTGCACCTTGCAATCCTTATCGAGAAAATGCGACGGGAGGGGCATGAACTCCAAGTGTCACGGCCAGAGGTGATCATGAAGCAGGAGGATGGCAAATGGATGGAGCCGGCGGAAGATGTGTGGCTCGAGGCGCCGGAGGCGTATTCCGGATCGATCATCCAGAAGATGAGCCAGCGGAAGGGTGAGCTTAAGAATATGAATGTAGAAAACGGGATTGTGAGCTTTCACTTCTTCATCCCGACTCGGGGACTCATCGGTTTTCGAAATGAATTTATGATTGAGACGAAGGGGATGGGGATTATTAATACTCTTTTTGCCGGGTACTTTCCGCAGTGGAGTGATATTGATCCGGGGCAACATGGATCACTCGTGGCGCATGAGACGGGGCTTTCTACTGCTTATGGATTGTTGAACTCACAGGAACGAGGGGAAATGTTTATTGGTCCGGGAGAAAAGATTTATGAAGGACAGGTGGTGGGGATTCACGCGAAGGCGAATGATTTGGTGGTGAACGTAGCGAAGATGAAGCAATTGACTAACTTCCGGGCTAAAACGGAAGCGGTAACGAATGATTTGGTGCCGCCGAAAGTAATGTCACTTGAACAATGCCTCGAATATCTAGGGGAAGATGAATTACTTGAAGTGACGCCGAAGAGTCTTCGGTTGAGAAAGAAGGTTTTGAAAAATAATTTAAGGAAATAAAAAAGGGCCGAAGCCCTTTTTTATTTTTAGATTTCTTTTTTAGGTTTGGCACTATTTGCGGATTCATTGGCAAGAATCTCCATTTCTACTTCTTTAATGCCAAAGATTTTGGCCGTTTCCCGCTCGGGCATCCAGAGATCAATGCGAGGAGGAATGGCGTCGGTATAGCGTCTGTTCATGCGATCTTCTACGACGAACACCTTATCTCCAAAGAGTTTGGGGATACGGACCTTGGTTTTGAAATCAAGGAAATTGGCCGCGATGATCCCGTCCCGAACCATGGTACCGAGCGCCGTTTCAAACGGCGTTTCGTCTGTCTGGTCGGGCGTTGAAGAGTAGGCAGTGGCAACTACTTGAATAGTCTTAACCGCTTTCATCTTCGGCTCGGCTTTCGCTTTTGCTGCCTCTATTACTTTTGTGTCGTCTGCATCTTTTTCTCCTCCGATTTTTGAGAACAACAGACTCGAATATCCTAAGAGATTCGGTGTCGAAGACATCGTAAAGAGGGGAGAAAGACTAGTCGAAGCAAAGAGCATTGGCATCAAGGCGTAGGCCAAGAAAGTTTTACGTTTACCCATTTGTTAAGAAGATATCTCTCAAGGAGTGCCTCTTATAGTGAATGCCCACTATAAAAAAACACCTCTTTTCGAGGCATCTTTCTATCTCTATTATAGCATCCCTACCCCTCAAAAGTCAATATTTATGCAACATTATTTATATTTGTCAATATTACTAAAAGAGGGGGTTTTGCGTAATAGAAAGACAGATTTTCTTTTCTGAATATTGGAATGTCCGAAGGATTTTTTTATCTTTCGATCCGCCTATCACTAGGCAAGTAAGCTTAGTATTGCAATATCTTCCGAGAAGCAAAGCAGAGGCAGGATTACTACTATTATTTAATGAGATTGATAGGAGTCTTCAAGCGTTCGAAGTCGAGGAGAACGAAGAAGGCGACGCAGATGAGGAAGAGGAGGATGTAGCTCGTGAAGCCGAAGCGGAGGATGGCGACATTGAAGAAGAAGTGAACGATGGTACCAAGAATAAGGCCTTCAGGAAGAGAGATCCAAGATTTATTTTTTTCAGCGAGGGTCTTGCCCCAGGCGTAGCCGATAATACCAGAAGAAAGCGCGTGAAGAAGGGTGGCGCCCATGAAGCGGAGAACGATCGTCTCGAGACCAACTTGGGAGGCGCCGGTTTTAAGAATATAAACAATGTTTTCGACGGCGGCGAAGCCGAGAGAGACGGAGATGAGGTAGATCATGGCGTCGATGGGTTCGTCAAAGGCTTTTATGGGATAGAAAAGAAGGAAGACGACCAGGAATTTTAATAATTCTTCCAGAAGAGCAAAAGTGAGGATAAGATAGACAGAATTAGATCCTAGGCCAAGAGCGAGATGAACTTTTTGAGTGAAGAGCTGAAGGAAAAAAGCAATGAAGGTCATAGAGCCGCCGAGGAGAAAGGCGGAAAGGAGAAGGAGTTTTGGTTCGGGTTCGTGGCGATCTTCAAATAGAAAAAAAGTGAGCCAGATGAGACTAGGAAGAAGTCCTATGAGTCCAAGAATTAAAGAGAGGGCCATCTTGCTACTAATAGTAGCGTGGACGGACGATCGGGGATATGTTCATAAATCGCTTCGGTGACAAAGGGGATGAAGGGATGGAGAAGGATTAAGGAATTTTCTAGGAGATAGAGAAGAATTTTTTGTGTGGATTCTTTTTGTGTTTCGTTTTTGAGTTGAAGTTTGCTTACTTCGAGATACTCGTCGGCAAACTTCATCCAGACAAAGGAGTAGAGCTCTTCGGCGGCGGTGTGCAGATCCTGCGCTTCAAGATCGGCCTCGACTTTTTTTACGGTGTTTTCGAAAGAGGAGAGGATGGCTTTATCGGCGGTAGTTAAGGAAGGGTTCTTTTTTATAGATTCCAGATCAAGTCTGGAATGACAATCTTCGGTATTTTCGAGGATGAAGCGGGCGATGTTCCAGAGCTTATTTGCAAAATGTTTCATGCCTTTGATTTTTTCCTCGCTTATTTTGCTATCGGTACCGGGAGCGGTGCCGTAGACTAATGCGAGGCGGCCGGCGTCGGCGCCGTATTTCTCGGCGATGTCTAAAGGATCGATGCCATTACCTAATGACTTGCTCATCTTGCGGCCTTGCGCATCGCGGACGGTGCCGTGGAGGAGAATGTGACGAAAAGGAATTTCACCGAGAGCATAGCCACTCATCATAATCATGCGGGCGACCCAGAAGAAAATAATTTCGTAACCAGTCTCGAGGACATCAGTGGGGTGAAAAGTTTTTAAATCTTTGGTTTTTTCTGGCCAGCCGAGCGTAGAGAAAGTCCAAAGGGCGGAGGAAAACCATGTGTCGAGGGTGTCTTCGTCTTGGATCCAGCCCTCACCTTCGGGCTTATCTCCACTCACTACTATTTCTTCATTTCGATACCAGACGGGGATACGGTGGCCAAACCAGATTTGGCGACTCACACACCAGTCGCGGAGATTGTCGACCCAGTTGAAGTAGGTCTTTGCAAAGTGAGCGGGCTTGATAGTGATAGCACCAGATTCTACACTGCGCTTCATAATTTCTTTCAAGGTAGTAGTGCTCCCGCTTTCTATACCAGGGATTGCGGAGTGGGGGAGGGAGAATGATTTATTGACCGCCACAAACCATTGTTTTTTCGGAAGAGGCTCAATGATGCCGCTCGTGCGTTCGGCAGTAGCGACATTTTGCTTAATCTTTTCTTCTTTGCTTATGAGATTATTTTCCTTCAGCCAGGAGACAATGGTTTCACGGGCTTCAAGAGTCTTTTTGCCATCAAGGGCGGGGATCGTGTTAATCATGCGGCCGCGTTCAGAGATGACTTGCTTTAGAGGGAGATGATGCCGCTCGGCAATGTCAGCATCGATTAAGCTATGCGCTGGAGTGACGCCAAGCGCGCCGGTGCCAAAATCTTTTTCTACAGAAGGGTCGGCGATGATTTTGACTGAGACAGGGACATGGCAAAAATCAAAAGAATAATCTTTGCCAATATAGCTTTGGTAGCGGGGGTCGTCGGGATGAACGGCGACGGCGGTGTCGCCAACTTTGGTCTCGGGGCGAGTAGTCGCGATCTCAATAGGGAATTCGGGAGAATAGCGGAAGGTGTAGAGAGTGGCGTCACGTTCTTCATAGACGAGCTCATCATCACTTACTACCGTACCACCCTTCACATCAAAATTGACCACGCGGTAGCCTTGGTAGATAAGGCCGTCGTTATGCATTTTTTTGAAAACGGTATTGACGGCTTGGTTGCGTTTTTCATCAAGAGTATACGCTTCACGGCTCCAGTCGCAGGAGGCACCCATTATTTTGATCTGAGAGGTGATGGTGTCATGAGAATCAAAAGCGAATTTTTCTACTAGTTTTAAAAAGTCATCACGACCGAGATCGAAGCGGGATTTCCCTTCTTTTTTTTGCAGATCTTTTTCGACGCGAACTTGGGTGGCGATTGCGGCGTGATCAGTGCCGGGAAGCCAGAGAGTGCGGTAGCCCTGGAGGCGCTTGTAGCGGATTAAGATGTCTTCGATTGTGAGCATGAGAGCATGGCCCATATGAAGGACACCAGTGACATTTGGCGGAGGCATCATGATGACGTAGGGGGGCTTACCAGTGTTTTCTAGATTGTCGGGGTTGAAGAGGCCGGAGGAGAGTTCGGCTTCATATATTCTTTTTTCGTGATCTTTAGGGTTGTAGGGAGTTTTGAAAATCTCAGGGAGAGCCATAATTTCAATTAATACTAACCAAAAAAGACTAATATCTAAAGAGAAAGGTGGCCATGGACGGTGCTTGTAGGGTAGGGACGGCCAAGGTAGGCGGCGAAAGCGATCATGATGGCATTGTCGGAGTTGAGGCCAGGAGCAGGGGCATGAAAGGTGATTTCGGATTCGTTTGCTACTTGTGTGAGAGCAGTGCGGAGAAGGGAGTTCATAGCGACGCCGCCGCAGAGGAAAAGGGATATGGGGTGAAATTCGTTGATAGCTTTTTTTATTTTACTTTTCAAAAGATCAAAAACGGCGGCTTGGAAAGAGGCGGCAATGAGAGCTTTATTCTCGTCGTTTTTTATTGGATTGTCGCGGAGATGATAGAGGACGGCGGTTTTTAAGCCTGAGAAGGAAAAATCATAGTCTTTGGAATTGATCATTGGTCTTGGAAATTTTATAAGAGATGAGGAGTTTGGTAGCTTACATTTACTGGATTCCAGATCAAGTCCAGAATGATAGCGTGTGAGGCGTTCGATCTCAGGGCCGCCGGGGTAGGGGAGACCAAGCATTTTTGCCACCTTGTCAAAGGCTTCACCGACGGCGTCGTCGCGAGTCTCGCCGAGAATTTGAAAATCATTTTGGGCTTTCATCAGGAGGAGGATGGTGTGGCCGCCGGAGACTAATAAAATTAATGCTGGTAAAGGTAATTTTGCGTCTTTTTTCCCGGATACTGCGTTGCTCGCTTCGCTTTCTCGCTCGACATTCACTCTTACATATGCCTCGCGAGTATTGCTCACTTGCGCCTTGTCTTTGGGAAAAAATCCAGCGAAATTACTTCTGCTTTGTGACGTCTCTTTTTCGCTCTTTTCATTTAACCAATTGGAGTAGATATGGCCTTCGAGGTGATTGACGCCGACTAGGGGGAGGTTGAGTTCGGTGGCTAAGCTTTTGGCAAATTCGAGGCCGGCCCAGAGAGCGGGCTCAAGGCCGGGTCCGATCGTGACTGCTATTTCATCCGGAGTGAAAGGAATATTTTTTCCTCGGAATTCTTTTTTTATTTCTTCGAGGAGGAGGGGGAGATTTTTGATATGTTCACGCTTCGCGAGCATGGGGACGACACCACCATAGGGGGAGTGAGTGAGCGTCTGGGAGGAGAGACGAGAAGAAATGACTTTGAAAATAGCATCAGGAAAAGAACCTTCGCATTCTACATAAGCGAGGCCTGTGTCGTCGCAGCTGGTTTCGATGGCGAGGATTTTCTTCATTCTATTAAGCTTGTCTTTTTGGCGAATTTTCCCGTTTTTTCCTGCGGTATCTCCTTACAGACTTCCCTTAGTATGCTCCGGTAGCTCCTCGAAAAGAAATGGGGAGCCTCGCTGATCTAGCTCATTTTAGTTCTTTTTTACTAATTCTTTTATTTTTTAGTTTAAGAGAGCTAATTGCCAGTGGAGACTCGTCCAAAAATTATGCGCTTTTGCAGAGCGAGTATTTTTTAATAAAAACTAGAGGGTTATTTATATAAACATAAAAACTTTCTTTTGAAAAGGATTTCTCTTTACTTTTTAAGGAAAGCAAGGTAATTTCAAAGTGGGTTTTTAGGACGTTGAGAATTTAACTTAGTGAGAAGAGGAACCTTCTTCTTGCTTTTCCTGTAGATAAAGAAAGGACTTCTAATGGCTACCAGATCGGTGGGGACTTCGCCAATTCAGTTGCCCAAGATGCGAAATCATCAGGAAATGATCCCGTCTCTTATTGAAGTGGCGGGGAAAAAAATTTTGGTGGAGTATGAGAAGCAAACGCAACTAGACACAGACACGGAGGTAATGATTACTTCTAATTCATTGCCCCTAATTTTGAAAAAAATTTTGACGCCGCCGAAAGATTTGAACGCATTTCTAGGGTATCTTATATCGGAGGATGGGATTGGGACGTATGCGGTGGGGCGAGCTTTTTTCTCGTATGAGGATTTGAAGAGAGAGGCGGAGAATACACTCTTGCGGACGAATACTATTCTGCATAGCTTGTTTCCCTTTCCTATCTTGCGACGGTATGGATCGACCTCTGACTTTTATTGCTATGGACTCATCTCGGATATAAGGGGAATTCTAGCGGAGGAGTGGGTGGATCTTGCTGCATACTTTCGTGGAGAAGGGATTATGGGTGAAGTGGGAGTAGTATGTCTCAAGAATGGTGGGAAGATGAAGGTGACTCAGCATGAGGTGATTGAAAAAGCATCTCCTTAGAAAGGAGGATAGAAAGATGATTGCACCTGCGTCACGAAGGCAATGGAGAAAAGTGTTTTGTTCTTTAGAGCGAGAGATTAATTCAACGGATAGCTTTTCTCGGATACAATTCAGGCGGAAGGGAATGAAACTTTTTCCTTTGGATCAGCCTTCGGGAAGATGCAACGAGGTGTTGCGATTACCAATGGAATTTGATATCTATGATTACTTTGACGTGGATATGATTGGTAGTCCGAGCTGTAAAACGCCGGTGGAGTCCGTCCTTTCTTTGTATGAAGATCGGCCATGTCTGCAACTAGGGGCTTTGTCTCAATTTTTGCAGGCGAAGTTTGTGGTGAAAGAGGAGATTTGTCCGGCGGTCATGGTTTTTTTAGGAAGTGTGGGCCGAGATGAGGAGGGGATCCGGTATGTTCCGGCAATTCACTTACCTCATCCGAATATCCCTCCTCAACCAAATTTCATGGCGCTTGATGAGATTGAAGGGTTTCCCGGAGCGTTTCAGGAAACTGTGCTGGTGGTCATGAAGAAATAAAATTTTTTTCGTGACTGCAAAAATAAATCCCGCGAGGTGTTCGCGGGATTTTTTGTTCCTTTCTTTTTTCAAGATTTTATTTCTCGGTCTTCATAGAGGCGGGGAAGCATCATGGAAGGGTGCCAGGAGTTGGTTAATTTTTTGATGTCTCCACCAACTTGATACTTTCCTCCTTGACCATAGTAATCTTCATTACCAATTGCTTCGCAGGGAAAGAAGATGATTTGAGCAATACGACGACCGACTATCAGAGGAATGTGATAGTGGCGACTAGCATTACTGATTTCCATGGTCCAGCGATTGATGTAGCCAATGTCACCCCAACCAGCGCATTTGCAAACAGTAATGAAATTGCGACCGATGGAGGAGCGGGCTTTCATCATGGTCGTAATGCCATTTTTACCCCCAATGAATTCATTGGTGTGGCCAAGGATAGTTTCGCCAGGGGCGAGCCAGATTATTTTATTATTATTTGCGATGCCTTTTTCAAGTTGAGGATGTTCCCCATGTTTTCGTTTCCATTCGGAAAAAAGCACAGCTTGAAAGTACCCTTTTCCCCACACTCGAGTCACTTCGGAATTTTGCCAGGGATTGTAGATGGTGTAGCCCGATTCGGGGGGTTGTTCTCGGTAATAGTATTCACCGAGTGTGACATCATAGCTCGTATTGGCAAGATTTTTTTCATTAAACGGAGTGATGTCGATATCACCCCGTTCTTTTGCAGCAAGGATGGCGGGTTTTGAAAGAACAGCAGGATTCATGAGGAAACTCCTTCTATGGTTTTCAATGGGCGGGAAAGTATTTTAAATAGTGTACTGGGTTTTAGGGCAAATTCAAGATGAGGGAAAAGATAAGATTGGAGGCAGATCTTTATCTATGAGTTTGAAAGTGGATACTCTTCATTTCCAAAATTCGGAAAGGTGTACATGCAAAGAACTGCTTAGGAAAAGAGATGGGGGAGGGAAGACTCCTATCTTTTTATATTTTCGCTTGTCTTTTTCCTCCAGGGCGTTGTCTAAGCTTTTGCCTATTCGTCAACATACGGCGTACTTATGCTTCCTTGTAAGCCCCATTTTCTTCTAGCCTTGAAGGAAAAATCTTCATCTTTTCTGTAATCTACTTTTGTTTTTTATTCTAAATGAAGAGAGGATTCAAAGAGGGAAAGTTGGGATTTTAAGAGAGGATGATTTTTGAGATCAGGGTCGGATTTTATTATGGCAGTGGCGGCTTCACGGGAGAGGCGGAGGAGGTCGATGTTTTGGAGCGAGCGCATGACAAGATCAGGGACGCCAGTCTGGGAGTCGCCAAGAAGTTCGCCAGGGCCACGGAGAGCGAGGTCGCGTTCGGCGAGCTCGAAGCCATTTTTGGACTCGACTAAGGAGTGAAGGCGAGTTAGGGATTTTTCGGATTCATTGTCGGTGAAGAGGAGACAATAGGATTGATGTTGCCCTCTACCAACGCGACCGCGGAACTGATGGAGTTGGGCAAGGCCGAAGCGATCGGCGCCTTCAATCATGATTACGCAGGCATTTTTCACATCGACGCCGATCTCGACGACGGAGGAGGAAACGAGAATATCGATCTTGCCGGAGTGGAAGGCGCTCATGATGGAGTTTTTTTCGCCATTTTTTAATTTACCGTGGAGGAGGCCGAGACGTTCCTTTTGGAATATCTCTTTTTTGAGGCGAGTGAATTCTTCTTCGGCGGCTTTGATTTCATACTTCAAAATGTCTTTAAGGTCTTTGGGAGCTAGGCTTTCATCGTCGGATTTTTTTACCCGGGGACAGATGATGTAGGCTTGGCGACCGAGGTGAATTTCTTTGCGGATGAATTCGTAGGCTTTGAGGCGATTTTCTTTTTTTATTATGCGAGTGATGACGGATTTTCTACCACTCGGGAGTTCTTCAATGGTTGAAAGATCTAAGTCGCCAAAGATCGAGAGAGCAAGTGTGCGAGGGATGGGGGTGGCGGACATGGAGAGGAGGTGAGGATAGATGCCGTCACTTTTTTTACCACTTAAAGCGGCGCGCTGGCGGACGCCGAAGCGGTGCTGTTCGTCGATCACAGTCAAGGCGAGATCTTTGCCGCGCCACTTTTCTTCAAGGAGAGTATGGGTGCCGATTATGAGACGGACTTCGTTTTTTTCTATAAGGTGAGCGAGCTCACGTTTGGAGGGAGAGGAGACGAGATTTTTACCTAGGAAAAGGCGGGTCTCATCACCGGTAATGAGAGCGGCGTTAATGCGCCATTCATCGAGAAGATCCATGAAGAATTTTTGGAGTGTGTCAAAGTGCTGGCGAGCGAGAATTTCGGTGGGAGCGAGGAGAAAGGAAGAAAAACGGCGACGAGCGGCAAGAAGCATGCTAATTAAAGCAATGATTGTTTTACCGGAGCCGACATCACCCTCGAGGAGGCGGTTCATGGGATGAGGATTTTCGATATCGGCGAGTATTTCTTTTAGGGAACGGCTTTGAGTGGCAGTGAGAGTGTAGGGAAGGGAAGCAAGAAGGGTCTCGAGCTCGGAAGTGGTGTGAGGGATAGGGTGAGCTTTTTCTTTTGCTAAACGAGAACGGGTCTTTTGATTGACGAGCTGGAGAAGGAGAAGGTCGTCAAAGATAAGGCGATCACGGCTCACTTCAGCTTCTTTAAGCGAGCGGGGAAAATGAAGGTGGGTGAAGGCGGAGTGAAGATCAGGAAGAGAAATTTTTTGCAGGAGAGATGAGGGAAGAGGGTCGGGAATAGGAGCAATATTTTTTATTACACCATCTAAAAGATAGCGGAGGCCGCGGGAGGTGAGGCCGCGAGTCTCGGGATAGTGACCAAGGAGGTAGGGTCGTTTTTTTTCAGCAAGGCGAGGGTCTTCTATGAGAGGTGAGGAAAAATAAAGATCTTTTTTGCTTTCGGAGACTCGGCCTTTCAAAATAACTTCTTTGCCTTCGGAGAGGAGCTTACCGACATATGGTTGATTAAACCAGGCGGCGCGGACTATACCAGTCTCATCTTCTATATATGCTTCAATGATCGACATCCGGCGCCGGTAGATATTTTTTTGGCTGACTTTGGTGATCCGGCCTTTTATTGCGGCGGATTCGCGGGGAATAAGATCGCTAATATTTTTTTGCTCACGATAATCTTCATAACGGGTAGGAAAGTGAGAGAGAAGATCGCGAATGCTGTGAATGCCTAGTTTTTCGAGATGAGGAAGAAAGCGGGGAGAAAGGCCTTTGACGTCTTTGAGTCGGTCATCGAGATGGACCATAGAATGAGTAATGTCTCAATTAAGAGTTCTCCTTCGCCAAAGGCTCCTACTTTTGCTAAGACTTCAGCGCAGCTGAAACCGGTGGGATACAGTACGCTTCGACAAGCCAAGGAGGGATCCCTGGTAAATTTGGCTTAGTATAACAAAAAAAAGATTTGTTTTTTAGATAGGAAGCGATAGAATAGGGAATAAAACTTTATGGATACTATTTTAGGAGAAAGAGAAAAGATGTTTGTACGATGGGGCGTGTATATACTATTTCTTTTAATAGTTTTTACGGCGGTATTGGCGGCATATGATGTAGTAGGAAGGGTACAAAGTGGCCCGACTTCTTATCGGACCGTTTCTGTATCTGTGGAGGCGAAGACGAAAGCAGTGCCGGATAAAGCATATATTTCTTTTAGTGTGGAAGGGAGAGGAGATACCCAAGCGGCGGCGTCAAGGCAATCAACGGGACTTTTCAAGAAGCTGTATGAAGTGATGGGGGTCGCAGGAGTAGAGAAAGAAGATATTTATTTGGCGAGTTCATATACGAGTGGCAATAGCGGATTTCCGGAGGGAGATTATCAAGATACGAAGAATGTCTACGTGAAGCTCGAAGAGAAGGATCCAGTGAAGCTTTCTCAAAAGATTAGCCAAGTAATGAAAGCGGGAGAGGAAGCGGGGTTTGTTCCGGGATCAGGATATGGAAGCTGTCTTACTTTTTCTGATCAGGATGGGGCGCTTTCTGCCGCAAGAGAAGAAGCTATCGTGAAAGCTAAGGAAAAAGCGAAGGGAATTGCCAAGGCGATGGATAAGAAGATTGGCGGAATAAACTCTTTTAGTGAAAATTCAAACTTTACTTCTTACAATCCGACGTATGGAGGGATGTGCGCGGCGGTGCCCACACAAGATATGGAGATAGTGGCGCAAGAGGTGGCGGCGTCTGTCTCCATCACTTTTGATCTGAAATAAATTTTTGGTCTTTTTTCCCAAATACTGTGTTATTTCAGAAAAATATTTGGTCGACATACTTCCCTTATGTATGCCTCTCGCATATTTTTCTGAAATGTCTTGTCTTTGGAAAAAAATTTTCGGAAATTAATCTTGTATTGTTGAGTCTTTGTTATAGAGTTTATTTCTTTTTAAATAATTTTTTCTTTTTTGGGATTTGTAGAAAATTATTTTTTGGAGGAAAAATCTTATCCACAATTGACCAAAGGTGTTCATGTGCGAGAATAAGAAAGTCAAGGTCGAGAACTTGATGGACCAAAAAAATAAACTCATGGCAGCAAAGAAGAAAACGACCAAGAAGAAGACCGCTAAGAAAAAGAAGAGATAGTCTTTTTTTAGGTTTCAAAAAATAAACACCCAGTATTTATTGGGTGTTTATTTTTTCTTGTCAAAACGTGTAAAAAGTGTATTATAGAAAGACATTTCTTTCGCATCCATAGCTCAGCCGGTAGAGCAGCTCCCTCTTAAGGAGACGGTCGTAGGTTCGATCCCTACTGGATGCACCTCGAAGAGGTGCATTAATAGATAGTCACCCTAGGAGGGGTCGCAATATCTCCAGTATAAATTTCTTCGTGCATCTGTAATCAGATGCCATTTATCCTGAATGCACAAATTTTCTATTATTCCTCTATGTATTCAAAATATTTTTTATACTAAGAAAGAGAGGGATAGAAAAGCTATGTACTATATATAGCGCATGATTCAGTAATTAGTAGTTAGTATTTGGAAATTAGAGAGAGAAAGGAATTAAGAATTTTATTTTACCTCAATTAGGTAAATCTTGGATTGCAGAATCTTAGTTCAGTGATGAAAGCTCTTCCTTTTTTCCTTTTCTAGAGGCAATAAAAAAGTGGGAAAGATAGGGAGAAAAAAGAGCTTATTTTGAATGAAAAGTGAGAAATATGCATTTGGGACTATAACTTTACGGCAGTGTAAGTTTTTGATAAAGTGAAAGGATAAGAAGCTCTTTTTTGGGAGAGGAATCATGCAGCTGGATCTTGCGGTGTTTTTTGTGAAGGAAAAATCGAAGTTTTATTGGCATGCGATCGCGGCGTGGGGGATGATCATGGGATACACAATGATCCTCATGGTACTACAACTGCCGGGACTTAGGCGGTGGCGTAGTTGATTGAAAAAACATATTTTATCTCCAGCTGGTCTTATTCGTAAGACCAGCTTTTTTATTCTAAAAAATAGATAAATAGCCTATTATTAAAAGCAATGCCGGGAAAAGTCTTATTAGAAAAAGTGCCGAAGGAGGTACTCGCCATAGCTATCACTCTTATTGAGGCCGGGTATGAGGGCTATCTTGTGGGTGGGTGTGTGCGAGATCTTTTGCTTGAGCTTGAGCCACGGGATTGGGATGTGACGACGAATGCAACGCCGGAGAAGATTCAGGAGCTTTTTCCCGAAAGTTTTTATGAAAATCAGTATGGGACGGTGGGAGTGAAAACCGGAGCAGAGGATCCTCGATGGCAAATAGTGGAAGTGACTACCTATCGGCGAGAGAGTGGTTATAGCGATAGTCGGCGTCCGGATACTGTGGAGTTTGTCAAAAATATTGAAGAGGATTTGGCACGGCGGGATTTTACTATCAATGCGATTGCTTTGTCACCAAAAGGAGAGGTGATAGATCCGTATCAGGGAATGACTGATTTGGAAGCGAAGGTGATTCGGACCGTGGGGGACGCGGAAGAGCGATTTAATGAGGATGCTTTGCGACTTTTGCGGGGAGTGCGATTGATGACCGAATTGCAATTTCTTATCGAGTCGAAGACTTTGTCGGCAATGCGGCGGATGGTGGAGAAGCTGAAGGAAGTGGCGGCTGAGCGGATCCGAGATGAATTTATTCGGATTATTATGGCGGAGGCGGCGCCATACGGAATACGGGCGCTCACTGAGACTCGACTTATTAAATATGTTTTGCCGGAACTTTTAGAGACGGTGGGATGCGGGCAAAACAAACATCATATTTATGACGTGTATGAGCATACTTTGCGGGTCTTGCAATACGCGGCGGAAAATAATTTTAGTCTTGAGGTGCGACTGGCCGCGCTTTTTCACGATATTGGGAAGCCACGGACGAAGCGAGGAGAGGGAGAGGAGAGTACTTTTTATAACCATGAGGTGGTGGGGGAGCGGATGGTAAAGACGGCGCTGACTCGGCTTAAGTTTTCTAAAAAAGTGGTGGACATGGTAGCGCATTTGGTGCGGCATCATATGTTTTATTACAACACTGGGGAGGTATCGGAGGCGGGGGTGAGGCGATTTATGAAAAAAGTGGGAGCAGAAAATATTGATGATCTTTTGCATCTCAGAGAAGCAGATCGGATTGGGAGCGGAGTGCCAAAGGCAGTGCCATATAAATTGCGACATTTGCTCTACATGATCGAGAAAGTGAAGCAGGATCCGATTGAACCAAAGATGCTCAAAGTGGATGGAACGATGCTGATGAAGGAACTTACGATGGAGGCGGGGCCGAGATTAGGATGGATTCTTTCGGCGCTTTTGGATGAGGTCTTGGATGATCCAAAGCGAAATGAAGCGGAGTATTTATTAGGGAGGGCAAAAGAAATACAAACAGAGACGGATGAGGAGCTTATGGCGCGAGCTAAAAAGGCGAAAGAACATAAAGGAGATCTGACTGAAGAACGGGATCGGGAAACGAGGAAGAAATTTTTTGTGAAATAAAAGAGAAGAGGAAACTGGCAGAGTAGAATTTGAAAAAAGCTTATTTTTATTGTTTAATAATCTTGTTTTTCGGGGTATAGTATAGTGGTAGTACGCAGGCTTCGGGTGTCTGTAGTGTCGGTTCGATTCCGACTACCCCGACTGGATTTTTATTTTATAAAAGCTGTTTTTTATTCAATTTTTTATATCAGTAATTACAAAAATCCAGATTATCTCTACCCAGAATGAGGTTTGCTTGTGATTTTATTTTTTTTATTCTTAAAGGTTAATCACGACCTTGTTAGAACCAATGGAATCTCACCAAGATCACTTAGCTCTTTTGGACTGAAGGTTTTTGCTTTTTCTTTTGTTCGGGATTTTTTGAAAAAAAGAGTTTGTGGTGCTTTTCCTTTTTTTAAATTTCTCAGAACAGGAGGCTTAAAATAGCCTTTTGTGATCATGATTTTTTTAAAGTTTTTTTCAAAAATTCTTTCACATTCTTTTTGCAGGATGTCAGAAGCTTAATTTTATCATCTTTGGAAAAGATCTTTGTTTTATCATATTCTCTTTTAGGTACTTAATCCTTATTTCAAGAATTTTTTATTTGAGTTTTGGAAAATTTGAAATTTCTTCATAATTTTTTCATGAGTTGCATACACTATGATCTCCTTCAAGAAAAAATCGTAAATAGTTAGGATGAAAACTAGAATACTCAATTTATGAAGTATGATATTTCCCCTTTCTTTTTTTATTTTTTTAGGTTATGTTCTTTCTAAGAACTTTTATTGCTAAAAATAATATTTTATTTAATAAAAATTAAATAATTTTTTACACTATTTTATATGAGAGAGATACAGTGGTTTCTTTTTGCGTTGGTCTTGGCAGGAATTTTTGGATTATTAATTTACAAGGAACAACCAAGTTTGCCGGCTGATTTGAAAAATGTAGTGACTGATATCCAGAGTCCAGAGACACCGAAAGATTTGTACGACTATGAATTAGGAGGGGGAGCGGATGGCACTAGTAGTCAATAAGATATTTTCTTGTTGCCCTTCTAGGGCTTTTTTGGTATTTTAAGGATGTTTTTTTGGGCTTATCGCACAGTGGTAGTGTGCCGCATTCGCATTGCGGAGACGCGAGTTCGATTCTCGCTAAGTCCACCATTCCAGATTTACCGAAGAAGTTGCCTCGGATATTTTTAATCGAAGCTTAAATGGGGAGAATATTATTGAGAATAATTTAGGAGGGGAAAGTGAAGGTGCTTAGCTAGAAATCTCTTCTTAAAAAAGGAATTTATTTTTAGAAATTATTTAGTTTTCCACAGCCTTCTTTTTCATTGTTAGAATTTTTTTAGAACATTTACGATTCTTTTTTCTCTAATTGAAGGGGCTTTCCATGACTCGGAAAGGATTTACGCTCATTGAACTTCTAGTGGTGATTGCTATTATTGCCGTTCTTATCGCGCTTCTTTTGCCGGCGGTGCAGGCGGCGAGAGAATCAGCGAGACGGGTGCAGTGCCAGAGCAATCTAAAGCAGATCGGTCTCGCTCTTCATAACTACCTGGATAGCAATAAGGTGTTTCCGCCGGGATGGGTAGGATCAAACGCAGTCTCGCCAGCCACGAATAATAGGCGATGGGGAATTTTGCGGGCGATCTTGCCGCAGATGGATCAGGCGGGACTTTATCAAAAATTACCAATTAGTAATTCGGTGGTGCCAACGACACCAGCAGTAGTGGTGCTTCTTCAGACAAAGATCCCGGCGTTTCTCTGTCCGTCGGATACTTCAATTCATCCCAATCTTTGGCGAGGAGGCTATGGAATGACGACGTATTTGGGGAATAGAGGAGCGCAGAGAACTGGAGCGTCTCCGACACCTTTTTCTGGAATCTTTGACCAGAATAGTTCGATCGGTCTTGCTTCTATCCGAGACGGGACGAGTCAAACTTTCCTCTTTCTCGAACGCCGGTATGAGATTACTACTCAACCGAACTTGGATAACATGGGTAGATGGCAGCAGCCGAATGCAGGGAATTGGTGCTGTCAGCGGACCATGGGATCTTACTCGCCGGGAATTCCTCATCCAAACTATGACAATGTAGGAGAATGTACTGGAGGAGTAACGCTCAATAGTCGGGATTATCGAGATCATCTGGGTTTTTCCTCCGAGCATAGTGGCGGAGCATTTGCGCTTTTCTGTGATGGGAAAGTGAGATTTATTAATCAAGTAATAGCAAGCGCGCCGGATTCAACTTCATACCTTACCTATCAGCTTTTGGCTCAGAAAGACGATAAGCAGGTGATAGGAGAGTATTAGTAGTTTTTTTCGGAGAAAAAAAAGCCTCGTCAAAAAGTGACGAGGTTTTTTTCTGGGGATTTTAGGATTTTTAGAGAAGGGATTATACTTATTTTGTGCGGCTTTTATTTATTTTTATATTTTCTTTTTCTTTTACCTCTCTGTTTTTTTTATACACTAAAGCGCAGACACTCACTTCGCCGGGTGGGGAGTATACGGTCACGCAGACAAAAATAACCCCAATCGCTACTCTTACAACAGGAAGCAATTTTTCGGTGACACCCTCCGGAGATCCGATAGTAGGGTCGTTTTCGGGAAGCGGTTTTTCGGTGGAAAGCAGTCCGTCACCAAGAGCGGCGGTAACACAGTCTTCTGGATCTTCAGGAGGTGGAGGCGGAGGAGGCGGGACGGTGATAGTAGGAAGAGAGTCTGAAAGTGGCGGTCAAATCTTGGCTATCTTTGGCCAGGTGGGAGAATACATTGTATCCAAAGCACAGAATTTATTTACTCAATTAGGAAGTTCTTTGGGAGTGATAGGGGATAGAGGTCAGACACCTACTGATACAAAAGAAGAAGAAATTGATGGTAGATATCTTAATGTAAAAGATAAAGAGGAAAAGTATATAGAGAATAATTCTTATGGAAGCATCCCATATAATTTCGAAGAAGAGGCGGAATCTTCAGAGGAGGTATCACCAAGGGCTACTCCTTTTTCTCAAAGTAATCCAGTGGGATGGTGGATTTTAGTGCTTATTTCTGCTCTTGGACTCATGGGAATAGCAAGCAGATTTTGGTTTTCTAAAGCTCTTCCTCCTCTTTCTTCAGCGGCTCCGAATTTTTCTTTAAAAAAAGACAGTTTATTTTCTTCTGAAAATAGAGTGTTACCAGTTTCTTCTTCACCATCTCTTCCTTCTCTTCTTTCTGATCAAGTTCGGATTTTGTTAGCTACTAAAAAACCAGCTTTTCTTGAGCTTGCCTTACCTAAGGAATTTCTAGCAACGGATCAACTGGCAAATCTCATAAAAGGTTTTCAGGGGAGTAAGTTAATGTCCTCTCTCCGTGATTCTTTTGATTCGTCATTGAGAGTTTTTTTGCAATCAGATGGGGAATTAGCGAGTGTGGGGTACGTACTGAAGCAGGTGAAGGATGATTTTAACCCAGAAGTTTTAGAAGAATTTGAAAAAGATTTTTTTAAAGATCTCTTTTTCACTACACCATTAGGATCTTCAGAGGAGTTTCACCCGGAGCTCTTTAAAGGGAAATATATGATCCGATCGGCTCATTTTCCCGATGGAAAAAATGCTTTTGATTACGGAATTGTGAATGGTAATTTAGTCTTGGCTACGTCTCATGAAATTTTTGTAAGAATACTGGAAAAGCTTATTTAAATAGAAAAGTATTTTTCTCTCATACCATTAAAGTTTGACAGTGATTTCCAAACGATTAGAATTAGGTGTATTACGAATTCACATATTATTCGAATACATATGAATAAAAACATTACAATTAGAAGAGGAGCGGCGGGAGGAAGTATGATTGTTTCTCTGGCAATTCTCGCGATCCTTGTAGGTGGGGGAGCATATTGGGTTTATAGTGTTAGAAATACCAGCATCTCTCCAGCTCAAAACTCAGAAGAAGCTAAGCAAGAATTGGCGGATGCAGTGGTGAAAGTTGGAAAGCTGATGGTTTTGCCCGAAGGGGATGAGCCGATCTTGGCAACGGTGACAGATGCGGAAAAACTTAAGGCGGAGCAGCCATTTTACGCAATGGTTGAAAACGGGGATAAGGTCTTGGTATTTCCCAAGTCTCAAAAAGCAGTAATTTACAGTCCTTCTAAAAATAAGTTGGTGAATGTAGGTCCAATTGTTTCGGCGCCGCAAGGACAGCAGTCACAAGGGCAAGAAGCAAAAACAACGCCGACTCCAGAGCCTTCTCCTAAGAAGCAATAAATAGACAGAAATATCAAAAAAATCGCTCTGCACCGTATGGTGCAGGGCGATTTTTTATGCTTTGGAATCATTGGTTTTCCACAGATATCAAGTATCGAAAAATGTTAAAATTTTCTTACGATATTCATGAATCGATTTCTATTGAGTTTTTTTATTCTAGTTAATTTTTTTGGTGTTTTTTTTGTCTTTTCAGAGCTACGGGCGGATGATGCAAATAATATAATAGAGACTGTATCTTTAAATCCTGCGAATGGTGGTACTCTCTCAATTACAAACGGGACGCCGGCGTCACTAAACCTTATTACTGATGTCACTGGTATTGTGCCTGGGGTTTCAGGATCATGTTTTATTACTATAAAAAAAGCAACAAATGGTGAAACGGTACTCTGTTTTTCAACAGATGGAACAAATACTCCGGGAAGTAATCCCCCAATAGTTCCAGCATCATTCAGTGGAGATACATTAGTATTGACCCCTCCCCCTGACGTCCTTCAAAGTTCTTCTGCGACTTACTACGTGGAAATCATGTCTGGCTTAATATCTCAGGGGGTGCACACTCCTCATGGTGGAATCGCCGGATCTGGGACGTGGAGTTTTACTACGGTAGAAGCGTCATCGGGAGCGTCATCATATAGCAGTACGATTGTGGCACCTAATACCGCTCTTGCTCGAACAATAATAACTCAGGAAGGTTATCGATCTTATTTTCCTAATAATGGGCTAATTGTAGTCCATCCGCTGGCTGGAGAAAATAAGCCGGCACCAGTGCCTAAAAACAGAGAAGGAGAAAATATCCCTATTCGATTGAGAATGGGGCTTTTGGTGGAAGAAAAGCCGTTGCGGTTCGGGAAGGGGGTTTTTGAGTTACGATACGCAAAGAAAAACTCCGGCCAGACTTGCTCATCTAATATGAGATACAAGCGGGTAGGAGATCCTGATTCGGCAGAGCCGGTAAAGTTTTCTCGAGTTAAGGGTCTTAATATTGAGGATGATCTCGTATCATCGGCGGTGGATCCTAAATTTGAAGGGCAGGAAGTGCGGCCGCAAACTTTCCAACAAAAAAATGATATGTGGAATAGGGTGTCTGATATCACTATCGGGAATGTAGGGATGTGGGATGTTTCTTTGGAGGTTTCTGGAGTAGACGGGGATGCATACTGTTTAGCTTTTTATAAAGAAGGCCAGCAGCTAGATAAATATAAAATCTTTCCTGAGATTAGTGTGGGGGGGGCTAAAATTTCGGACGCGACCAATAGCTCTTTACAAGGGATGGGAAGATTTTTTGGCAGGAAAGTGAAAGATCTAACATCTAAGAACACCCCTGAGATGAGATTGATTACATCGTGGAAAGGAGACGTTGAAAAAATTGGCACCACAGAAAAATTTCAAAAAGCAGTCTCAGCGCATCCGCAAGGACTAACCCTAGGAACTCCGGAAGCTCCTTTTGATGCAATCTTTGATGTGGTAGTAGCAAATTTTGTTCAACTTAAAAATCTTTTTGTAGAAGGTGTAGTCCGATTCGGAGAGAATTCTCTTATATTTGATAATGCTAATAATAAAATATCTTTTGGCAATATTCCGGAGCCAGGTATAGTTTTTGGAAAGGGAGATAATACGAGATTCAGCTTCTTTGACGCGCAGGGATCGGACCCAACCTCGGAATCTGTGCCTAATAATCAGCTTCTTTATATTGAGGATACAGGCACAAGCGCTGATTTGCATGTGACGGGAAAAGGTCTTTTTAACGCACCGGTGGGAATTGGAACTGATGACCCAGTATTTTCCATGCTTGATGTGGTAGGGAGAACTAATAAAGATTTTGGCGGAGTGTCAGTGAGGCGCTTTAACGACATTGATGCAAACCGATCGCCATTTATAAGTTTTCGCCGGGGGAGAGGAAATGCGGATGCTATCAAAGCAGTCAAAAAAGGAGATTATTTGGGTAAATTTGATTTTCAAGGAGTAGATGATCCAGAAGCAAATCGGCCACCGTATCAAATTGGTGCTAATTTTTACGCTAAAGTAGATAAGGATCCAGCGCCGGGAAGTGTGCCAACTGGCATTGGATTTGAGACGGGAACGACGGCACCCAATCTTCAAACGAGATTGTTTATTACTTCGGATGGGAAAGTGGGTGTTAATACTGAAGCTCCGGATAAGGCACTTACTGTGAAAGGGGATATAAATATAGATGGAGGTAAGTTGTTTCTCAATGGAGGGGAGGTGGATCTTTCCGGTGGCGGAGGAGGTGGGCCGGATGGAAATTTTTCTGGAACGTTGAATGTGGACGGAGCGACGACTTTGAATGGAGATGTGGCGCTTGGGAGTGATCAGGTAGACAAAGTGACTTTTAATGGACGGATAGCTTCGGATCTTATTCCAGATCAGGATGTTTTGTATAACATTGGTTCGGTGACAAATAGGTGGAAGGAGGGGAATTTTGAAAGTATTCAGCCTAATAATATTATTATCGGAAATAGGCAGATAGCTTTTCCTGCCAATGCGCCGACGGCCGATCAGTATCTTGTCTATACGGGAAGCGGGTTTGAATGGCAAGCTGTGCCGGGAGGGGGTGGGGGATCTTTTGACGGAGATTTGGGCGGGAAGGATTTGACGAATGCCAAAGACGGAAGCTTTTCGGGCAATGTCTCGGTGGGCGGGACCTTATTGGCGACGGGCAAGACTACGCTTGACGGGGGAGTAATGATCAAGACCGGAGCGCA
>VGJO01000002.1 GCA_016867415.1 Candidatus Harrisonbacteria bacterium | reverse complement strand
TGGGCGGGAAGGATTTGACGAATGCCAAAGACGGAAGCTTTTCGGGCAATGTCTCGGTGGGCGGGACCTTATTGGCGACGGGCAAGACTACGCTTGACGGGGGAGTAATGATCAAGACCGGAGCGCAAAATGGCTATGTTTTTAAAACTGATGATTCTGGAAATGGTAGTTGGGTAGATCCAAATACTTTGGGAATAACCGGAGATAGAAAAGCCTCAATTCTTATTATTGGATCTACGGATATCTCACTCCCGACCGGGGCACCTTCGGACAAGCAGGTGCTTAAGTATGATGAGGGAACGGGAAAATTTGTCTGGGCGGCGGATGACAGTGGAAATACGTTTGATGGCAATCTGGGCGGGAAGGATTTGACGAATGCCAAAGACGGAAGCTTTTCGGGCAATGTCTCGGTGGGCGGGACCTTATTGGCGACGGGCAAGACTACGCTTGACGGGGGAGTAATGATCAAGACCGGAGCGCAAAATGGCTATGTTTTTAAAACTGATGATTCTGGAAATGGTAGTTGGGTAGATCCAAATACTTTGGGAATAACCGGAGATAGAAAAGCCTCAATTCTTATTATTGGATCTACGGATATCTCACTCCCGACCGGGGCACCTTCGGACAAGCAGGTGCTTAAGTATGATGAGGGAACGGGAAAATTTGTCTGGGCGGCGGATGACAGTGGAAATACGTTTGATGGCAATCTGGGCGGGAAGGATTTGACGAATGCCAAAGACGGAAGCTTTTCGGGCAATGTCTCGGTGGGCGGGACACTGACTGCGAACGGGAAGACCACCCTTAAGGGAGAGCTTCTTATCTCTTCGGGCGCAGGTACAGGAAAATTCTTGGGATCAGATTCGTCGGGGAATGCAACGTGGCAAAAAGTGCCGGACGACACGCTCAAGGGAAAAGCGGTGCCAGATCCGACCACAAACAACTATCTCTCTTTTGATGGCACAAACTATATCTGGAACTCGCCAAGCTTCACTCTGCCCGCGGACGCAGACTTCACAGGCAATGTCTCGGTGGGCGGGACACTGACTGCGAACGGGAAGACCACCCTTAAGGGAGAGCTTCTTATCTCTTCGGGACTGATCACTGGAAATAATGGCCTCACCATCGCTGCGGGTAACACTAGCCTGCAAAACACGACGGTGAATGGAAAACTTTCGGTAGACGGGAATGTAGAGATTTTAAAGGGTCCGGGTAGGTCTTTTGGCTTCTATAATAGCGCGGGGACCTATCTCAATGTCATTGGTTTGAGTACTACTAATCCGGCTAATATTTCTCTTAACCAGTCAGATTCGAGTGGAGGAACTCTTCGACTCGTTCAAAGCAACGGATCGGGGAAGATTGCGTTTTACGTAGGTAGTACGGAAAAAGCCACTATAAGCAGCAGTGGTTTTTCACAGACTTCGGATGAAAGACTTAAGGATGATATCAAGGAAGTGACAGGAACGCTTGATAAGGTAGGGACCTTACGAGGCGTGAACTTTACTTGGAAGGATGATCTTAGCAAGCAGAAGCAGCTTGGAGTAATTGCCCAGGATGTAGAAAAAGTATTTCCGGAGGCGGTTTCTACTGACAAAGAGACAGGGATGAAAGCGGTGATTCATGGGAGTCTCGCCGCTGTGGCTTTGCAGGGCTTGAAGGAATTGAATGAGAAAGTGAAGATGTATGAGAGCAAGATCGGGGCCCCTTCTCTTTCTCAAAACAAGAAGAGTACTGAAGAATTTTTGGCATCGGCGGGGGCGAGTCTTCAGGCCGGGGAATTTAGAATTGATAATATAGTAGCCAAGTCGTTAACTCTCAAGATTAGCGCGGACTCCAGGCAAAATACTATTGGAGAAGGGATGATTACCGCCGGGCAAACTTCGGTCATAATCCCGAATGATTTAGTGACTCGAAGCGCTAAGGTGTTTATCACCCCGATTGATTCGACGGAGGGGCAGGCTCTTTATGTAGCTGATATTAATTCCAACCAATCTTTCTCGGTAAAACTGGACAGACCGTTATCACGGAACATCCGCTTTAACTGGCTGATTGTTCTTACCCGCTAATCTTTTTTCTGGCTTTTTTATGAATATCTCTTCTTCTTTCAGTTTCTTGGGAGGAATATTTCTTTTTTTCCTGATCCTCCTTTTCTCCAAAGCGCTGGCTTATCCGTCATTTTTTCTCTTAGCTTTATTTTCTTTTTTGATTATAGGTCTGGAGATATTGTATTGGGGAAAGGCTTTTTTCCAAAAAAAAGTAACGATCTCTTTTGATTTTTCTTTTTTTGGGAGAGTTTTTTTTCAGATACTCCTTCTTTTCTTTGGTTTTTTTCTCGTTCAAAAAGAGCATTTCTTTTTTTCTCGAGAAGCACCTAGTCTTTCTTTTGGTTCTCTTTTTCTTTTTTTCTCTCTGGCTTTTTTCCCTCTTTCTTCCTTTTTTTCCCAAAGGAAAAAAGTGGTTCAAATCATTTTTTTTCTGGCTGGAATATTCTTTACTTTTTTTCTCTTAGGCGCCTTTTTCTATCCCTCCCTCTCTTTCTTTTCTCCTTTTTTTCAAGAAGAGAATCTCCTTTCTTTTCTTATCTCTTTTGGCGCAATTCTTCTTTTTACTTTATCTCACTCTTTTTCTAAAGAAGGAGGCTTTTTTGCTCTTTCTTTTCTCTTTCTTCAGATTGCTCTTTTTTCTTTTTTTGCCCCTTTCTCTCTTTTTCTCTTTTGGCTTTTCTCTTTCCTTTTCTTAGTGGGTTTTCTTTTTCCTCTTTCTTCTTGGATAAAGAAATCCTCCCTTCTTTTCTTGATCGTTTTTCTTCTTATATCCACTTTCCTTAAAGCTCATTTATTTCCTCTTCCTTTTTCTTTTCCTCGATTCCAATCAAATACTCTTCTTTCCTCTTCTCAAACCCGTTCCATATTTAAAGAGCGTTTAGAGCAGGGAACTCTTTCTTTTTTCTTTGGAGATGGGGATTCTTTCCCTTCTTTTTATGGGAAGCATTTTTTGCAATTTGAGGGAGAAGAGGCGGCGTACGCGCCTGGATTTTCAGGAGCGGCAGTCTTCCAATGGTTTATTGAAAGAGGAGTGCTGTATCTTATTTTTTTGATTCTTTTCTTTTTCTTTCTCCTTTATAGAGCTTTTTTTTCAGACCGAGCATATTTTTTTCCTGGTTTTTTTCTTTTCTCTCTTTTATTCTTTTTTCCGGAGTATTTTTCTATAATCGCTCTTTTGTTTCTTTTTCTTGGACTATCCTTTTTTAGAGAAGGACAGGAAATAACTTTCCGAAAAATCCAATGGAAGGAAGCTTCTTTGCTGGGGGGACGAGCGGGTATTACTTTATTTCTTTTTTTCTTGGGTGGTTTTTTTATTCAGCAGGGAATAGCTAGTTTTTTTACGGTCCGAGGAGAGACTGAGCTTCTAAAAGGGGAGGGTCAAGCGGCAAGAGATTTTTTGCAAACTGCTCTAATTTTTGATTCATCTTCGCCGGCGTCTTTCCGGCTGCTTGCTCAAGCTTCTCTCCTTCTTTTCAATCGGGAGAAATTAAAAGAAGAGGAGTATAAGGCTTATGCCAGCGTAGCGATTGGCGCTTCGGAGAAGGCGCTTCAGCTTGATCTTAATGATCCGCGGAATCAGGAAAATCTAGGTGATGTTTTTTTTGGATTATCTTCCAAGGTAGAAGGAGCGGCGGGGAGAGCAGTGGGTTTTTATAAAGAGGCAATTAAGCTAGAGCCGGGGAATGCCGCGCTTTTTGTGAAGCTTTCGCAGGCGCTTTTTGCCATCCATAAGACCGGGGAAAGCACGAAGGAATTATTTGCGGTGCTGCAACGGGCGCGCATTTTGAAGCCAAATAATTTTGAAGCCGAATACTTGCAGGCGCTCTATGCATATCGTCTGGGCAGAGGAGAGGAGGAGAGAGATAGGACAGAGAGAGAAGCGCTTCTTTTCCCTCAGGACCCAGCGACATTTTTTCGCTTAGGAAGCATCTATTATTTTTTGAATGATTTTTCTCGGGCAAAAAGAGCTTTCTCTGCTTCTCTTGAGATTGATTCGCGGCAACCCTTGGCATATAAACTTCTTTCCGAGATTGCTCGGAAAGAAGGAAGAAAAGATGAGGTGAAGCAATTTTTACTTTTAATGGAGCAAGCGGAGCAATGATGTATGAAGGAGTACTATACTTTTCTTAGAATATGAGTCGAATCTCTTTTTTTCTTGTTTTTCTCTTTTTTGCGCTTTCTTTTCCTTTGTAGCAAAAATGTTACGGCAAGCAATATGGGTAAGACCATCTTTGAGGTAACGGGGAATACCTAGCTTAGAGGTAAATGTACTAAATAGAAAGACTTTGCCTGTTGCCAGAGAAGATTAGATTCTCCTTCTATATAAGAAATTTTGTCCGAAATAGGAATACTTCTTTCTGTAATTCGATCAAACCTTAGCTTTTTATCCACAGAAAAATAAGAATGGTCAAGTGATATACTTTACCTATAGGTCGAAGTACTTAATTATTATTTATTATAAAAATATGACAGCAGAATGGGTGCAGGTGATCAACCAGTCTTTGCAGTCCATATATTTTCAGGCGATGGGCTTCTTACCATCTTTGGTGGGAGCTTTTTTGATTCTCATAGTGGGTCTTGTGGTAGCAGCGGGAGTGGAGAGGATTCTTGAGCGCTTTTTCCATCATCTTAAGCTTGATGCAGTATTGCGTCGATTGGGGGTGGAGCAAGTTCTCCATCAAGCTTCGCTTGATCTTAATTCGGGTTATTTTGCAGGGCGGGTTGCTTACTGGTTTCTCTTGCTGGCGTTTGTGTTTGCGGCTTCTGATGTTTTGGGATTTGAGGCGCTCTCGGGATTTCTTTCTGAAGTGCTCTTCTATATTCCGGACGTAGTAGTGGCATTCCTTACCCTTCTTTTCACCTTAATTGCCGCAAATTTTGTCCGAAAGTTAGCTCATGCCTCCGTCTTGTCGGCGAAGGTGAGAAGCGGAAAATTTTTGGGCGGGATTGCCTGGTGGATAGTGTTTATCTTCGGATCATTAACCGCCGCGGCGCAGCTTGGGATAGCGGAGGATATCATTAAGACCGTTATTACCGGCTTTATCGTCATGATCGCTTTAGCTGGAGGCTTAGCCTTTGGCTTGGGTGGTAAGGATGAGGCGGGGCGGCTGATTGAACGGGCGCGAAAGGACTGGGAGTAATTCCCAATCTTTTTTCCTAAGGGCGTTGTTGCGCAATTCCCTCTGCTCCCGTGAAGTACTCCTTTTGTACATCTTGGTCGCAGTGCTCAAAGGCGCCTAGCCCTTAGAAAAAAATCTTTGGAAATTATTCTGCTTTGCTTGTTTCTTAGTAAGCGCATGGCGTGTTATACTAGGAGTTGTAAAAAAGCTTCTTGCATGTGAGGTGCAGGGAGCTTTTTTCATACGTTTACGCTTGTCATTTTCCTTTAGGGTGTTGTCTAAGCTTTAGTTTGGTCGTCTTATGCTGAGAGTACTCGGCACCTGTGGCATGCTTTTATTCTAGAATGCCTCCTTGCAAGCCTCGTTTTCTTCTAGTCCTAAAGGAAAAATCCCGCGCTTTTAAGTGTACTATTATTATGCTGATTTTAAGGTTATTTTTCTTATTTTTCCCTAGTATTGTGAAAGAAATTTGACTTTTTACTTTCATTGAATAGTTGGGGATAGGATGTGTTGACTTTTTTTATGGGAGGAGTATACTTTTCTTTACTCTGTCTTCGGTCTTTGGGGGATATAAATCTTTTCGATTTCCTTACGCGAAGGAGAGCAGTAATTTGAAAAAAGAAATTTTAACGCAATTGATTTGATTTTATCCGTGTCATTTTCGGATAAAAATTGATCGATTACGTGGTATCGTGTCTTTAAAATTATGTGGAACGCATTAAGGGCGTATGGTGGATGCCTTGACACAGTGTGGCGATGAAGGACGTGGCATAGCTGCGATAAGCTCCGGGGAGGTGCAAAGCAACCTTTGATCCGAAGATGTCCGAATCCGGTAACGGGGTAGAGTGAAGCTCTATCGTCGGTGTTCGTAAGTAATACCGAAGCAGACCTAGGGAAGTGAAACATCTCAGTACCTAGAGGAAAAGAGAAAAAATTTTTTATTCCCTCAGTAGCGGCGAGCGAAACGGGATAAGCCCAAACCATTTTTTCGCAAGAGAAGATGGGGTTGTAAGATATGAACTTTTTAAGCGCCATATATGAGCGGAATATAGTACGTTCATATATGTTGCTTAGAGAAGAGTTAAAAATTGATTTGTTAGCAGAACAAGCTGGAAAGCTTGACCAAAGACGGTGATAGTCCCGTACGCGAAAACGAGTCAACTCTTTGTTTTTATCTTGAGTATCTCGAGGCAAGAAAACCTTGAGAGAAGCTGCCAGTACTAGCTGGTAAGGCTAAATACACATCTGTGATCGATAGTGAACAAGTACCGTGAGGGAAAGGTGAAAAGAAGGCCGGGAGGCCGATGAAATAGTACCTGAAACCATATGTCTACCAGGAGATGAAGCGCGCAAGCGCAACATCGTGCCTATTGAAGAATGAGCCGACGAGTTTATTTATATCGCTTGTTTAACCCGCTTATAACGGGGGAGGCGTAGGGAAACCGAGTCTTAATAGGGCGACTTTGGCGGTATAGATAAGACCCGAAGCCAGATGAGCTTGCCTTGAGCAGGGTGAATTCAATGTAAAAGTTGAAGGAGGCCCGAACCGGTTGGTTGTGCAAAACCTTCGGATGACTTGAGGTAAGGAGTGAAAAGCTAATCGAATCTGGTAATAGCTGGTTCTCTCCGAAACAGTTTTAGGACTGGCGGTAAGCAAAAACGCATTGGGGGTAGAGCTCTGGATGGTCTGTCCCGGACGCAAGTCCAGCAGACCAATCAAACTTCGAATACCAATATGGAAGCTTACTAGTTAGAACACGGGGGCTAAGCTCCGTGCTCGCAAGGGGAACAGCCCAGACCAACAACTAAGGTCCCTAAATTTCCGCTAAGTGTCAAAGGCAGTCGTGAACCATAGACAGGTAGGAGGTTGGCTTAGAGGTAGCCATCCTTTAAAGAGTGTGTAACAACTCACTACTCGATGGTTTGCGGCGCCGAAAATGTATCGGGGCTCAAGCGGAGTACCGAAGTTTTGGCTTTACATCGCAAGATGTAAGGGGTAGGAGAGCATTCCAAGTGCGCTGAAGCCATACCTGTGAGGGGTGGTGGAGCGCTTGGAAGAGAGAATGTCGGTATGAGTAACCACAAATAAAATGAGAAATTTTATCCCCGCAAATCCAAGGTTTCCACGGCAATGGCAATCATCCGTGGGTTAGACGGCCCTAAGGCAATGGCGAAAGCCGCAGCCGATGGACAGCTGGTTAATATTCCAGCTCTTGGTATAGGTGCGAAGGAGGGACGAAGTGTAGTATGCGAGGCGTCTTAATGGTTTGATGTCCTTGCTCCCGAGGCGTACGTTTGGCAAATCCGGCGTACATCAGCCCGAGGTGAGAGGCGAGAGTCAGCTTGCTGATTCAAGCTCGCAAAGCGCATTTCCGAGAAAAACTTCTAAGCTTAATCTATATCAATCCGTACCGTAAACCGACACAGGTGGGTGAGGCGAGAAGCCTCAGGGGAACGAGTGATGCATCTTTAAGGAACTCGGCAAAAAAGCGGCCGTAACTTCGGAATAAGGCCTTCCTATGTAGCAATACATGGGACGCAGCGAAAGTCTCTCTAGCGACTGTTTATCAAAAACACAGCTCCCTGCAAACTCTTATGAGGACGTATAGGGGGTGACGCCTGACCGATGCGAGAAGGTTAATCCTGGAGGTGATCCTAGCAATAGGTGAGCTTACTGGGCGAAGCCCTCGTCAATGTCAGCGGTAACTATAACCGTTCTAAGGTAGCGCAATTCCTTTCCGGGTAAGTTCCGGAGCGCACGAATGGCGTAACGACTGGAGAACTGTCTCAAAGATGTGCTCGGTGAAAATGCGATTCCCGTGAAGACGCGGGATACCTGCAGCGGGACGAAAAGACCCCGGAAGCTTTACTGTAGTTTGGTATTGGGCGTAAACGCCATATGCGTAGCATAGTGGGGAGGCTTTGAAGTGAGGATTTTGGTTCTCATGGAGCCGCCAGTGAAATACCCATCTTATAGTTTTTACGTTCTAACCTTAGTGGCAAAAACATTAGGGAACAGTGCCTGACGGGCAGTTTAAATGGGGCGTTTTCCTCCTAAAGAGTAACGGAGGAGTTTACAAGGTTGGCTAGGGCCGGATGGAAATCGGCCTCGTCGTGCAAAGGCATACGCCAGCTTAACGGCAAGACCTACAAGTCGCGCCGATGCGAAAGCAGAACTTAGTGACCCGATAATTCTTTCTAGAAAGGTTAGAGACATCGGCTAAAAGCTACTCCGGGGATAACAGGCTAGTTTCGTCCGAGCGTCCATAGCGACGACGAAGCTCGGCACCTCGATGTCGGCTCATCCTATCCCGGGGCTGGAGAAGGTCCCAAGGGTATGGCTGTTCGCCATTTAAAAGGATACGTGAGCTGGGTTCAGACCGTCGTGAGACAGGTTGGTCTCTATCTGCTGCAGGCGTTGATACTTGAAGGAAGTCGTTCCTAGTACGAGAGGACCGGAATGAACGAACCTCTGGTCTACGAGCTTTGGTACCAACTGAATCGCTCGGTAGCTATGTTCGGACGGGATAAGTGCTGAAAGCATCTAAGCACGAAGCCCCTCCTAAGACGAGGTATCTGTCCAAAAGGACACTGATCCGTAGAAGATGACTACGTTGATAGGCTCTAGGTGTACGCACAGTAATGTGTTTAGCCGTGGAGTACTAATAGATCAGCGCGTTCCATATAATTTTACAGACTCGGTACCACATAATCGATTAATTAGTTTGTCTTTTTTGGTTAATTTCAATTTTTTTGCTCCGTTCGGTACTCATATACTTTCTTGAGTATGCTCCGTTCCGTACTCGCAAATAAAATTGAAATTTCCTCAAAAAATCCGGCACTAATTGTTGATTGATATTAATTGCGTTATATTTCTTGTTTTCTAAAGGAAAATCGCCCCGAGTGATTTCCTGGTGATTTAGCTTTGCAAGTCCTACCTGATCCCATTCCGAACTCAGTCGTACAATTGCAAAGTGCCGATGATACTTCGGATCCGTCCGGGGGAAAGTAGGCTTTGCCGGGAATTTTCTCTGGGGGATTTTTTTATTGTTTGGGCGTTCGTACTTTTGGGTGAATTTCAATTTTTTTGCTCCGCTGGCTTCTCACATACTTTCTGGAGTATGCTCCGATGCCTGCTCGCAAAGAAAATTGAAATTCACCCAAAATTACTTCGCTTATACCTGTACTTAGTTCTCGTCTCAAGCCTCGCTTTCTCCTAGCCCTAGAGAAAAAATCCTGCTCTTCTACTTACTTGACTCAAATTTTGTTTTTTATAATTTCTGTTGGATGTAAGTCCTGGATTCCGGGTCAAGCCCGGGATGACAGCTGAAGATGATCAGTTTGATATACTAAAGGTATATGAATGAGAGTTTAAAGAGGTGGGTCTATGGGGGAGTGTATTTGTTTCTTTTTTTGGCGCTTCTAGGCCTCATTTATTTTTCTTTTTATTCTACTCGGGCGAGTTGTGATGATCTACTGCAAAACCAGGATGAGACGGGGGTGGATTGCGGAGGGAAATGTGCTGTGTCTTGCGAGGTGAAGTGGGCAGAGCCGATTGTTATCACTGCTCGAGATGTATTCATCGAGGGTGTGGAGCATATTACGGTGATGGTGACGGTGTATAATCCGAATGCATTTGTGGGGGTTATGCGACTGCCATATACCTTATCAATCTATGACACCTCCGGGAAGCGGGCATTTGTCTTTCATCGGGAGACAAAGATTATTCCCGGAGGGAACACTTACTTACTGGAGACAAATGTAAAGCTTAAGGATCGGGATTTTGGCCGGGTGGAGGTCACATGGCCGGAGTATGTTTTTACGGAGCGGGGAAATTTGAATTTGCCGAATCTCTTGATTCAGGATGTAGCTACAAAAAAGATGAGGGAGGGGATAGTGATTTTTGGTGGAGTGAAAAATGAAGAGCCGGCGCCAGTGTCGGAGGTGATCATAATAGTGCAAGAAAGGGAAGGACTGATTATAAAGCGGGCGACGCAGAGTGTGCTTTCGCAGATTCCTTCGTATGGGAGAAAGGAATTTATCTTGGAGCTACCGATGACGGCGGAGGAGCTAAAGAAGATTGACTCAAAAAATTTAAATTTAGTCCTTCAGGCGAAGTAGAGATTTTTTAGAGACTAATATATTCTCTAGTAAGAAAGAAAAAGGTTAAGGATTTATGAATGTCGCATATGGCGGCAAGTCCTGGATTCTGGGTCAAGCCCAGAATGATACTCTAATGATGGCGGAAAGGTTTTTTATTTTTCGACGATTTGACTGGCTTTTGGCTCTATTTGTTTTTTTACTTGCGGGGTTAGGATTGCTCACTATTAGTACGATTTCTCATGATCTTTTTTATCAGCAACTGATATGGAATGTGATCGGAGTAGTACTGGCGGCGATGCTAGTGCTCATTGATTGGCGGTCACTCATGCAGTATCGGTGGTTTGTTTTTCTTATTTACTTTATCGGGATTGCGCTTCTTATCGCGACATTTTTCTTTGCGCCGACGATCCGCGGTACAAGGAGCTGGCTCGTCTTTGGGCCGGTGCGATTTCAGACGGCGGAGTTTGCCAAGATGGCGCTTATTATTTTTTTCTCCTACTTTTTTGCGCGGCGGCATGTGGGTATCGGACAGATCCGAAATATTATTGTGTCATTTTTCTATTTTCTTCTGCCGGCTTTATTTGTCTTTATTCAGCCCGACATGGGCTCGATGCTCGTGATGTTTGGGATCTGGTTTGGGTACCTGATATTTTCTGGGATGCGGATGCGGCATCTTTTGACGGCGATCATGATCGTGGCGGTGGTAGTGGGGATCGGGTGGTTTAGTTTTTTGAAACCATATCAGAAGGAGCGGATCATAGGGCTTTTTGATCCAAGCTATGACCCGTTGGGGGTAAACTACAGTGTTAATCAAGCGAAGATTGCGGTGGGGTCGGCAGGATTTTTTGGGAAAGGATTATATTCGGGGACCCAGGTACAGCTTGGATTTCTTCCCGAGGCGGGCACGGATTTTATTTTTCCGGCGTTTGTGGAGGAATGGGGGATATTTGGGATGATTATTCTTTTTCTCTTGTATCTCGGAGTATTTTGGCGACTCTATATTATTGGGACATTGGCTTCGGGGAATTTTTCAAAGTTACTGCTTTTGGGATTTTGGCTTTTGATGCTTATCCATATCACTTTTAATCTGGGGTCGGCGTTGGGGTTATTGCCCGTGATTGGGGTGCCCTTATCCTTTATGAGTTATGGAGGGTCACATGCGCTCATTGTTTTTTTACTTTTTGGATTTTCTGAGGGGGTGGCGTCTAGGATGATTTACTAAGTTTGTACTGTTTGGCGCTTGTCTTTTTCCTCCAGGGCGTTGTCGAAAGATCCGTTTGCTCGTCGACATGCATTAGCCCAGTATGCTTTTTCGCAAGCCTCACTTTCTCCTAGCCCTGAAGAAAAAAATCTGCGCGGAACTGAGGACGATTATCTGCTTTATAAACTTAAGAAAAGTATTCACATTTTTGGTATAATAGGGGGGATGGCAAGTGGAAAAAGGAAGGAGGATTTTAGGGTGTTGTTTTGGTTTTTTCTTCTACTTCTAGTGGGAGGAATGGGGGCGATTTTTATTATGACATTGCTTTTGCCTTTGGAGCGTCAGGATGAACTTATCCAAGGAGTGAAGGTGAAAATCGAGAAGGGGATGGGAGCGCTTGAGATTGCGGACTATCTTCATGAAGAGCGGGTGATTCGGAGCAAATCGGGGTTTTTACTTTTTTCGTTTGTTTCGGGTCGGGCGGACCGGTTTATCCCAGGAGTGTATAATCTCTTTCCTTCACTTTCGATTCGGGAGATTGTGCAGGCTCTTTCCTTAGGGCCGGCGGAGGTGGTGGTGTCTATTAAAGAAGGGCAGACGGTAGCGGATATTGACGAGGAGCTTGCTTCCGAAGGGGTGACGGAGCGAGGAGATATTGTACGATTTCCATTTACGGCCTTGCAGAGAGAATATTCTTTTTTGCGGCAGGCGGAGAGTTTTGAGGGTTTTCTTTTTCCGGATACATATCGCTTTGCCCAAGGGACATCCGCGGAAGTAGTGCTGCGGGTGATGCTTCATGTCTTTGAAGAGAAGGCGTGGCCGGAATTAGAGAAAAATGAGAAGAGTGCATATGAGATTCTCAAAGTGGCATCACTCATTGAAAAGGAGGCGTTGCCTTTGGGGAGTGATAGGGAAGTGGTATCTGGGATTATTTATCGGCGAATTAAATTAGGGATGCCGCTTCAGATCGATGCCACGATTGCGTACGCAAAGTGCGGCTATCGTTTTTATACTTGCGACCGGAAGACGCGGCGACTGACTCTTGATGATCTTTCTTTTGAGACGGACTACAATAGCTATCTGAATGAAGGCTTGCCACCAACACCAATTGCTAATCCGAGTCTTTCGGCGATCAAAGCGGCGGGAAATCCTAAAAAGACGAACTATCTTTTTTATATTTCCAATCCGATCACACGAAGGGCGGTGTTTGCGACTACTTTTGACCAGCACCGTTCCAATATTAATAGGTACCTTCGCTAGGAGCTGGTATTTTTGGAAGATCTTGAATCTTTTTGCTGCGCTGTCTCCTTCACCCCGCATTGAATTACGCAGGCTTTTTTAGGGGAGTTGACAAGGGAGGGGAAGGGGAGCATAATCAGAAGATAATTACTAGAGAAAACAACTTGGGCTATTTTTTTGTCTCCAAAAAATAGTTGAGGTTGTTTTTTTGTGCTTTTTGCGTGGTTTTTCAGAAATTATGTGAGAGGGTTGGGTTTTCTTCTTATTTCTTTCCTGTGGAAAAGAGATGAGATGGGGATCGATCTGCAATTTTTTCTACGTACAAAAGAGTGGTGAGTTTCGATTTTACAAAAATATTTAAAAATACACATGCCAAAGTTGCCCATAAAGGTTTTTTCTCAGCGTCCGGCGTCACTTACTAAACAGCCAAAGCTTTTTGAAGTTCAAACTAATTCATATAGATGGTTTGTTGAGAAAGGTCTAAAGGAACTCTTTCATGAATTATTCCCAATTGCAGACTACTCGGGAAAGGAGTTTGAGCTTAAGTTTGTTGATTATATTTGGGATGAGCCGAAGTATGATGAGGAACTATCGAAATTTAAGGATCTTACCTATGAGATGGCGCTTCGGGTGAAGATCGCTCTTCATGATAAGAAGGCGAAGATAGAGCGGGAGCAGGAGATTTATTTTGGAGATTTTCCGGTGATGACCAACCGAGGCACTTTTATCATCAATGGCGTAGAAAGAGTCGTGATCTCGCAGCTTGCGCGGTCTTCGGGTGTCTACTTTACCAGTAATATGTGGCGGGGTCGCAATCTTTTTGGGGCCAAGATCATCCCCAATCGAGGAGCGTGGCTGGAATTTGAAACGGATTCAGATGGCTTTATCGGGGTAAAGATTGACCGTCATAGAAAAGTGGCGGTGACGGATCTTCTCCGTGTGTTTGGTCTCTCTGAAACGGCGGATATTAAGGCGACCTTCGCGGACGTGGATACAGGAGACGTCAAACAGATCGAGGCGACTCTTAAGAAAGATCCAGCAAAAGATTTGATGGGATCCTATATCGAGATTTATAAGCGTATTCGTCCGGGAGATCTCGCAACTCCAGAAAACGCCAAGAGTTTGATTGACGCTACCTTTATGCGAGGGGATCGTTATGATCTTTCGGAGGTGGGTCGTTTTAAGATGAATCAGCGACTTAATCTTGACGGGGATAAGGTGAAAGATCGAATTATTAGGCTTGAAGATCTTATATTGATAGTGAAGGAGATTATCCGACTTAACATTCTGCAGACGCAGGAAGCTGATGATATCGACCACTTGGGTAACAGACGAGTGAGACCGGTGGGGGAACAGCTGCAAAATAAGCTTCGGGTAGGTTTTTCTCGAATGAAGAGAATCGTCCAGGATAGAATGTCGACGATGGAAATGCGAAATGTGACGGCGGGTCAGCTTGTCAACGCGCGACCGCTTATGAGCCAGGTGAAGGAATTTTTCTCTTCCTCACAGCTCTCGCAGTTCATGCAACAGGTCAATCCGCTCGATGAAGGAGAACATAAACGGCGTATTTCGGCGCTCGGTCCCGGCGGTATCGTGCAGAAGCGAGCTGGTTTTGAGGTGCGTGATGTACATCGCTCGCACTATGGCCGTATTTGCCCAATTCAGACTCCGGAAGGCGTAAATATCGGTCTTGTGAATCACTTGGCAAATTTTGCTCGGCTTAATGAGCTTGGTTTCATTGAGACGCCCTATGCCAAAGTAAAAAAAGGAAAGGTGACTCAGGAAATCGTGTGGATGAATGCTCTCGAAGAGGAAAAGTACAAGATCGCGCACGCGGGAATGGATTTAAGTACGCCTCTTAAAGAAGGGGAGATCTCGGAGGCGAGAATTAATGGGGTAGCAGGGAAGTGTTTGCGAGAGGAGCTGGATTTTATTGATGTATCGCCACAGCAATTTTTGAGCGTAGCGACTTCTCTTATTCCATTTTTAGAACACGATGACGCAAACCGAGCGCTCATGGGATCAAACATGCAACGACAGGCGGTGGTTTCGGTGAGGTCTTCGGCGCCGTATGTGTCAACTGGCATGGAAGAGAAAATGGCTTTGGACTCGGGCTACTTGGTGATTGCCGAGGAGGAGGGGGAGGTCGAGGAGGTGGACGCGACTTCGGTCACAATAAAGTATAAGAAAGCCGGGCCGAAGACTTATAAATTAACTAAGTTTAAGCGATCAAACCAATTTACCTGCATTTCTCAAAAGCCGCTTATAAAGCGGGGAGATAAGGTAAAGAAAGGGGATATTTTAGTAGATGGCCCTTCGATTGATAATGGCGTCTTGGCGCTCGGGCAAAACTTGCTGGTGGCTTTCGTTTCTTTTGAGGGAGCAAACTTTGAAGACGCTATCATTCTTTCGGAGCGGGTAGTGCAGAACGATAATTTTACCTCCATTCATATTGAAGATTTTTATTGCGAAGTGCGAGATACAAAGCTTGGGCCGGAAATCACAACGCCTGATATTCCTAACGTATCGGAGGAAAAGCTTAAAAATCTCGATGAGCAGGGAATTATTCGTGTGGGCGCGGAGGTGAAGTCAGGGGATATCCTTGTAGGTAAGATTTCGCCGAAGGGCGAGGCAGAGCTCACGGCCGAAGAGCGGCTTTTGCGGGCAATCTTTGCCGAGAAGGCGCGCGATGTAAAGGATACATCACTTACCATGCCGCACGGCAAGAGCGGACGTGTGATTGATATTAAAGTCATGTCCCGAGAGAAGGGAGATAAGCTCGAACCGGGAATCATCAAGCGCATCCAGGTGGAGGTAGCTCAGCTCCGCAAGGTGATGGCGGGAGATAAGCTTGCGGGTCGGCACGGAAACAAGGGAGTCATCTCTCAGGTGCGACCGGTGGAAGATATGCCGTACTTAGCGGATGGGACGCCGGTGGACATCGTGCTTAATCCGCTTGGTATTGTCTCGCGTATGAATATTGGCCAGATTCTCGAGACTCATTTAGGTTGGGCGGCCAAGAAGCTGGGATATAGAGCAGTGACGCCGGCGCTTTCAGGAGCAACGGATGAAGAAATTAAGCAGGAGCTTATGAAAGCCAATTTGCCGGAGGCTGGTAAAGTCCAGCTTTATGATGGCCAGACAGGACGACCTTTTGATCAGCTGTCAACGGTAGGAATCAAGTATATGATGAAGCTCAACCACTTGGTGGAGGATAAGATCCATATGCGATCGATTGGACCTTATTCACTTATTACCCAGCAACCACTTGGAGGAAAGGCACATTTTGGCGGTCAGCGTTTTGGAGAAATGGAAGTGTGGGCCCTCGAAGGGTATGGCGTGTCGCATATTTTGCAGGAGATGCTCACTATCAAGTCGGACGATGTGACCGGCCGGGCGTCATCCTTCGAATCAATTATTAAGGGCGAAAAGATCAAGAAGCCAAATATTCCTGCTTCCTTTAACGTGCTTATGAATGAGCTTAAAGCTTTGGGACTCAATGTGGAGCTTATAAATCAAAACAGTCGGGGAGAGCAAAGAGAAGAATTATAACTTCTACTAGACATATATATTACATTTATGGACAAAACTATAGAATTTGATGCAATTAAACTACGAATTGCCTCCCCGGAGGATATTGGTCGTTGGTCACATGGCGAGGTGACTAAGCCGGAAACTATCAACTATCGTACGCAGCGTGCGGAAAAAGACGGACTTTTTTCGGAAAGAATTTTCGGTCCAGTAAAGGATTGGGAGTGTTATTGCGGAAAATATCGAAGGATTCGCTATAAGGGCGTGATCTGCGATCGCTGCGGAGTAGAGGTGACCCGATCGATCGTCCGACGAGATCGGATGGGTCATATCAAGCTTGCGACACCTGTGGTGCATATCTGGTTTTTGCGGTCGGTGCCCTCAAAGATTTGCTTGCTTTTGAATGAATCATTGAGTCGGATTGAGAAGGTGGTGTATTACATTTCTTATATCGTCACGATGGTAAATGAAGAGAATAGAAAGCGAGCACTTTTGGAGATTGAGAAGGAATTTACTGTACGAAAGAAGGAGTTAGTTAAGAAAGAAGAAGCGGCCGATTTGAAAGCGGCCACGGATAAGCTTCTCGAGCAGATTATGGAACTTCGGCCGGGTCTTGTTATTTCAGAAAATGACTATTTTAATCTAGCGCGGCGATTTGGAGATGTCTTTGAAGCGGGGACAGGAGGTGAAGCAATTCACAAAATTTTACAGAATCTTGATCTTGCGAAGGAGGAAGAGATTATTAAAGAGGATCTTAAAGGAATTTCCGATGCTAATCGGGAGATGAAACTTTTGCGACGGCTCAAGGTGGTTTCTTCTATGCGTCGGAATAATACTCGACCAGAATGGATGGTGCTCACTAATTTGCCAGTGTTGCCACCGGATTTGCGGCCAATGGTAGCGCTTGAAGGAGGACGGTTTGCGACTTCAGACCTTAACGATTTGTATCGCCGAGTGATCAATCGAAATAATCGCTTAAAGAAGCTGATCGAACTTGGATCACCAGAGATTATTGTGATTAACGAAAAGCGCATGCTTCAGGAGGCGGTGGATGCGCTTATTGATAATGGAGCGCGCTTTACCACTCAGCAATTGTCTTCGCAGAATCGACCGCTTCGCTCGCTCGCAGACATGCTTAAGGGAAAGCAGGGACGTTTTCGTCAGAACCTTCTTGGAAAGCGCGTAGACTACTCGGGTCGTTCGGTGATTGTGGTAGGACCAGAGCTCAAGCTTCATCAGTGCGGCTTACCAAAGCAAATGGCGCTTGAGATTTTTAAGCCGTTTGTCATCAATAAAGTGATTGAGCGGGGAATGGCACACAATATTCGGAATGCCAGTCGATTAATTGAACAGGGAATACCGGAGATCTGGGCGATTCTAGAAGAAGTAACTAAGGATAGAAAGGTGCTTTTAAACCGCGCTCCGACTTTGCATCGACTTGGTGTCCAGGCGTTTCAGCCACTTCTTATTGAAGACTTGGCTATCCGACTGTCTCCTCTTGTTTGTTCGGCTTTCAATGCGGACTTTGATGGTGACCAGATGGCTGTTCACCTTCCCCTTACTCAGGAAGCGCAGCGAGAAGCTTCGGAGATTATGCTTTCATCTAAAAATTTGCTAAAGCCATCAACCGGCGAGCCGATTGTGAATCCGTCGCAGGACGTGGTCTTGGGCTGCTACTACTTGAATAAAATTAAGGAAGATGCAAAGGGGGCGGGAATGGCGTTCGGTAGCTTTACGGACGCAAAGATTGCCTATGAAAATGAGGTTATCGCCATCAACGCGCCAATTACAGTCTATAACTCGCGAGCAGGCAAGGGACCAGTTGAAACGACTTATGGCCGTTTGGTCTTCAATGAAGTTTTTCCCACTGATTTTCCCTTTATCAACACTAATCTAAACAAAAAAGCGCTTTCGAAGATTGCCGGCCAAATTATCAATATCTATGGTATTGATGAATCGGCAGTGATTTTGGATAACATTAAGGCGTTGGGTTTTTCTTCGGTAACGCTTTCAGGAATTTCCTGGGGCTATGATGACTTGAAATTACCGGCGGATAAGAAGGGAATTGTGAAGAAAGCACAGGATGAGGAGCAGATGGTTCGAGACCAGTATGATATGGGTTTTTTGACTGATGAGGAAAGAAAAGATCGAGTAGTCCAAATCTGGACTAAAGCAAAGGAAGAAATCGAGAAGGCTATCAAGACTAATACGCTTGATAAGCATAGCTCCGTCTATTCGATTATTGATTCGGGAGCGAGAGGAAGCTGGGCACAGCCAGTGCAGATGATGGGTATGAAAGGACTCGTGGCTAACCCAAAGGGTGAAGTCATTGAGCTTCCAATTAAAGCTTCGTTTAAAGAAGGTTTCTCAGTACTTGAGTATTTCATCTCAACTCATGGAGCGAGAAAAGGCTCTACGGATACCGCTCTTAAGACGGCGCAAGCCGGATATTTGGCGCGCCGCTTGGTAGATGTATGTCAAGATCTTTCGATTCGAGAAGAAGATTGCCGAACAAAGGAGGGGATTGAGGTACTTCGCAAGGATGGCGAAGTGATCGGCCGTTCTTTTGGTGATCGAATCTTTGGCCGGACGACAGTGAAGGATATTGAAGTGGATGGGAAAGTAATCGTGAAGGCGAATGAAATTGTTGATCACGCCGCAGCGGAACTTATCCAGAAATCAGACCTTGAATCGCTCACTATCCGGTCTGTCATTACCTGTAAGACGCTTTATGGTGTATGTGGAAAGTGCTATGGCTATGACCTCGGTAACAACAAGCCAATTAAGATTGGAGAGGCAGTAGGAGTAGTAGCAGCACAATCCATCTCTGAGCCGGGTACGCAGCTCACCATGAGAACTTTCCACTCGGGAGGTGTCGCTGGCGCGGATATTACACAAGGTTTGCCGCGAGTAGAAGAAATCTTTGAAGCGCGCATTCCAAAGGGTAAGGCCTTTATGGCAGAGGATGATGGAGAAGTGATTGATATCGAGGATCAGGGATTGGCTCGAATTATCAAGATCCGATCACTCATTACCAAGGGCAAGAGTGTAGCAAAGCGGGAGAAGGTTTATGAATTTTCGGTGCCGCGTTATAGCGATATTTTTGTGAAGGTGGGACAGCTCGTAAAGAAGGGGGATCAACTTTCCTTGGGTAACTTGGATATTAAAGAACTTTTCCGACTTCGAGGAGCAGAGGAAGCGGAGCGGTATATAGTGAATGAAGTACAGAAGATCTATGCTTCAGAAGGTGCAGCAGTCAATGAGCGCCACATTGAAGTAGTGGCTCGACAAATGTTGTCTCGAGTGAAGATCAAGGATTCTGGCAGTAGTGATTTTGTCGAAGGAGATGTAATTGAGAAATCACGATTCTTAGAGGTGAATCGTGCAATCAAGAAAAAGGGAGGAGAGCCAGCGAAGGCTCAGCAGCTTTTGATGGGTATTAAAAATGTGGCACTTTCGACGGAAAGCTTCCTTTCAGCGGCTTCGTTTATTGAGACGGCGAAGGTGCTTATTAACGCGGCGGTGGAAGGAAAGACCGATGTCCTTCGAGGCCTTAAGGAAAACGTAATCATTGGCCGCTTGGTACCAGTGGGTACGGGGGCACGGAAAAATGAATTTCCGACCGAGGACGAGGAGCCGGTGACACATCACGTGGAGATCAAAGAGACACAGGAAGAGTTGATGAAAGAAGCGGGTGCAGAGAGTGTAGGTGAAGGGATGCTTGAAGCAGGAATGATGGAGGAGGGGAGCGAGGCGATGGAAGGTGGAGAAGCGATGGCGGAAATGGGCGAGGAGCCGGTTGACGCAGAGTAAAAAATTTGCTAGATTAAGCGAACATGGAAACTGACGATCGCAGCAGACAGTATGAACTTGCAATCCTCATGACAAACGAGGGAGGCGAGGTTGAGATTGATTCCCTGCTTGCAGAATTTGGTAAATCACATACGCTTACCGTTGATAGTAAAGATCCGGCGAAGCTTATTTCCCTTTCATATCCGATCAATAAGCATCGTTCGGCGATTCTTTTAGTGTATCGATTTACGACTGAGACTTCGGTTATAGCACTTATCTCTCAAGCCTTGCGACATAGAGAGGGAGTGCTTCGAAATCTTATTATTACGCCACCAGTCTTTAATCAACCAGTGCCTGTGAAACGAGGCACTCAGGAAGAGGGGAATAGAGAATCTGAATTGAGCGCAGAAAAGGAAAATTCAGCTGAAAAGGCTTCGAAGGAAGCCGTGACGAATGAAGATTTGGCGGCGGTCTTGCAAGAGCTTTCTCAATAACTTAATTATGAATCTTAATAAAGTATTTCTTATTGGACGGTTAACTGCTGATCCGCAGCTTCGCCAAACTCCTTCAGGGACTCCGGTAGCGACTTTTTCAATGGCAACCAATCGGGTCTATTACGATAAGGTAGCAGGCAAGAAAGAAGAGGTGGAGTTTCACAATATCGTCGTTTGGGGAAAGACGGCAGAGGTGGCGGGCAGATATCTGCAAAAAGGGGCGATGGCCTATGTAGAGGGAAGAATCCAGACTCGATCCTGGGATGATAAGGAGGGAAACAAGAGAAAAACAACGGAGATTATTGCCGAGCGAATCCAGCTGGGGCCGCGAGCAATGAATCAGGGAATGAACAGTCAGAATTCTTCTGGATTTACGCCCAAAGCGGAGAGTGCGGCTACTGCACCATTTGATAAAAGCGATGTGGCGTCAGTGCCGACAATTGATTTTGAGTCATCTTTAGGGGAGATTGAAATGGATCCGACGGGAGATGATATTAAACCGGAAGATTTACCATTTTAATTTGACTTTTTTAGTTAAATACATATAATTAACTTACTTAATTAATCAGGATGCTTACTAAGAAACAGTGTTTTTTCTGCTCCCAGAATTTGAGGGAGATTGACTATAAGGAGAGCGGTCTTTTGCGCCGGTTTGTTTCGGGTCAGGCGAAGATTATTGATACGAAGTTTACGGGTGTGTGCGCGAAGCATCAGAGACGCCTTGCTCAAGCAGTAAAGCGGGCTCGTTTTCTTGCGCTTTTACCTTATACCCGCCAGTAATTTCTGGTCTTTTTTCTGAAGGGTGTTGTCGCTTTCTTTAATTACCCCCGCGAAGTACTTCTCTTGTGTGCATCTTGGTCATAATGCTTAAATGCGCCTAGTCCTTCCAAAAAATCTTCGAAAATTACTCTGCTTTGCAAAGTTTTTTCTTAGAGGACGAAGAGATATTGATTGCTGTAAGAGATGATGGCTATTTTTATTTATAAATGAAGGGTGCTTTGTTGGATTTTTTATGGTAGGGTAGGGTGAACTACAATATATGATTTGGCAGTGGAATGAGAAGCTTTTTTTGTGGATGCATGGATTGGCGGGATGGTCATGGTCGACGGATTGGCTGATTATCTTTGTAGGGCATTATTTGCCGTATCTTATTGCCCTTCACTTTATCTATCTTATTTGGCGGAAGAAAAATAAGCGGGAGCGACTATCATTTGCTTTTTTTTCTTCTTTTTCGGTGTTTGTTTTATGGGGGGTCTTGGTATCATTTCTTCATTATTTCTTCCCGATTTTGCGGCCATCGGTGACCTACAAGCTTGAGCCCTTAATTACTGAGACGGGGATGACTTTTCCTTCGGAACATGCAGTGGTATTTATGATTCTCGCTATTCTTACTCTGTTTGTAGAGAGAAAGTATTTTTCTTGGTATGTCGCGGGAGCTGTGATTATTGGTCTTGCCCGAGTGATTGCTGGAATACATTATCCCTTAGATATTCTTGTAGGGTGGGGGATCGGACTCTTGCCACTTCTTTTTTCGAGGTATTTTTTGCGGAGAAAGTAGATTTTTTTAAAAATTCTTATTTTATATAGTTACTTGACAGAAAATTGGTATCTATTGGCTTTATATACTTTATTATGGTATAATTAAAGAAAGAATAGTTTAAGTTTCATTGTTGGCTCGCGAGATATGTTTGTCTCGTTTTTCCCGTAGGTTGGGGAGCTGATGGCGATTCTTCTATTTCTGGAGATCGTTTACATCATGCCTAATCACTACAATCTGGACGGTGCGCGTAAGGTGACGGAACTTGCCGGGGCTCTCGTGAGAGGTCTGGAGGAGATGGGGGCGGAGGAAGAAACTCTTTTTCGAGTCATCCAAAATCAAGATCATTTGAAGGCGCTTCTTGTGACTATCACCGATTCCGATTATTTTTTTGATGATGAGCTTGTTGTTTCGGAGGGGCGGGTATGGCTTGAGAAAATTCCTGATCACTTCTCGACCTTGATGGTTCGTATGTAGGAGGGAAATCCTTAGCAGAAAGTCAGTCCTGTTGTCACACCGGCAGCAAGAGAAGCTTTACGAGCCAATCGAACAGAGACGGAGACCATTTTATTTCCGGGATCAGTTTCCTACAAGGTAATTTCTTTGCCTCGGAGATTTACTGAGGAAGAAATACGACAGAAGGAGACTTTGTCTCGATTTGGTCGATTCTTCTCTTTGGACGAGGTGACGGGATTTCTTTTCCAAGTCTTTTCCACTTGTCCTGAGATGATTATTAGTCATTCCTGTCGGTACATTTTCCTGGTTGATGAAGGTTCTTTCTTTCTTTCTTCAGGAAAAAAACCCGTTCTTGACTTTGCCCGTTTTCGTTCAGATCCCCATAAAGTTTTTCTGAGGTCGGATGTCTTTATGGTTGCTACGGACGCGTAGGGGTGAGACCAAAAAGAGTTGATTTTGACCGGTTGCGAAAGCAGCCGGTTTTTTGATCTTTTAAAAGGCAGAAAAATCAGTATACTAGGGGCTATGTTTGAACAGTTTAAACAAATGAAGGAGGTCATGAAGGACATGACGCCGGATAAGCTTAAGAAGATGCGGGAGGAGGCGGAGAAGGGGCAGAAGATGCTCGAAGAGATGATTGAGAAGAGGGTAAATGAGATTATTAGGGATAAGGATCTTGTTTCTCGAAAAGAAGTTGAGCGCATGCTTTCCAGGGAATAGAGCTTGTATTTTTGGCCGATTTTCCATTTTTTTCTTCCGTTCGGTTTTCACATGCTCAAGTTCTTGTATGCTTCGCTCCGTACTCAGAAAGAAAATGTAAACTCGACTCAAAATTACTTCGCGTGGCGATGTGCAACGTTTTAAATTTTAAATTGGTATAGAATAAGGGAATATGGAAAGACCGAGGATTGGGGCGCATTTGGGAGTGTCGGGGGGATTTTACCGGGCACTTGTGAATGGCAAGGAGATGGGGTGTGAGTGCGTGCAGATTTTTGGTGCGAGTCCGAGGAGTTATGGTGCGAGCTTACCTAGTCTTGAAGCGAGTGAAAAGTTTGCTGAGGCGAAAAAAGAGACGGGGATAGAGCGAGTGTATTTGCACGCCGCATATCTTGCTAATCCAGCGAGTGATGATGCTGGCATCTGGCGTAAGTCGGTAGCTAATCTTGTGCGGCACTTGGAGATTGGGGTAGCACTTCAGGCGCAAGGACTGATCTTTCATGTCGGCTCCGCAAAGACGGGGGATAGGATGGTGGCGGCGGTGCAGGTGGTCACTGCTTGCAAGGAGATTCTTTCACGAGTCGCAGGAGATATTTTTCTTATTATGGAAAATGGAGCAGGGGGTGGGGGGAAAATAGGACTTACACCGGAAGAGATTGGAGAGCTTCTCGCAAAAATAGATGATCCGAGAATGCGGGTGTGCTGGGATACGGCGCATGCGTATGAGGCGGGAGTGGTGATGGATTATGAAAAAGAGATTGGATTGCTTGTGGACCGATTTGAGAAAAGCTTTGGAATCGAGCGACTTCTCGCGATGCATATCAATGACTCAAAGACGGCGTGTGGGAGCTATAAGGATCATCATGAAAATATCGGAGATGGATATATCGGGTACGGAGGATTCCGAGCAATCGCGAAAGAGAAGAGACTCTGGGGGGCGGACTGGATCCTCGAGGTGCCAGGAATAGAGGAGGCGGGGCCGGACAAGGAGAATGTGAAAAGGGTACAGGAACTTTTTTGATTTATCGTGCCGCAGGAGGGGCCAAAGCATTCGCGGAGGAATTGGCCAAGATCGCGGGAATTATCCGTATTTCGGGCGGAGATATGGACTTTTTTCCCGTGATCGTCCAGACGATTATCAGAGAAAGGCCAAGCGAATAGGGCCGTCGTAGAAGCAGTGGCAGAGTACTACGGAGTGGCAAAAAGTAGGGTTGATATTTTTTCTGGCGAAATGAGCAGAAAGAAAATTCTTGAAATTGATTTATAAAATTTACATACTAGAGTTACAAATATGTTTACATTACCAAAACTTGATTATGGTTATGATGCCCTTGAGCCAGTGATTGATACGGAGACAATGGAGCTTCATCATACGAAGCATCATCAGACCTATGTTGATAAACTTAATAGCGGCTTAGAGGCATATCCTAAATATAAAGAAAAAAATTTAGAAGAGCTGTTTGCGGCAGTGGCTGAGGATCCGGGATTACCCGCGGATCTTAAAGGAACGATATTAAAGTTTGCCGGTGGGCACTATAATCACAGCTTTTTTTGGAAGCATTTAGGGCCGGTAGAGAATGGTGGTCATGAACCAGGTGCGGAACTTCTTTCGGAGATTGAGAGGGTGTGGGGAAGTTATGAGAATTTTCAGGCGAAGTTTGAGGAGAAGGCGGGAATGGTATTTGGGAGCGGCTGGTGCTGGCTTGTGCGAGATAAGGAAGATAGATTAGTGATTGAGGAGACACTTATGCAGGAGCCACCGCTTTTGAAATATGGGATGCCGATTATCGGAATTGATCTTTGGGAGCATGCGTTTTATCTCAAATATCGGAATAGGCGGGCGGAGTATGTAAAAGGCTTTTGGAAGATAGTGGTTTGGTAATATAAGAAATGAAAACAACTGCTGCTTGGGTAATATTTATTTTCCTGATTATTTTAGGAGGATATTTTTAATCGGTGTCGGATCAGAATATTTTTTTGTTGCTCCGGATGTTAGTTCTACTATTATTGCCCTTTTAATTAATAGAATGGTAGATCCAAGACTGTCTAATAAAGATTATTCCATCTTTGGTTTATGCTCAGAGGTTCGAAATTAACAGAGAATTCTCTTAGGAGGAAAAAATGGAGGGTAAGAGACAAATTTCTTTTCTTGATCAAATTAATACAAACCCACTTTATCAATCTGATAATGTTGATGCTTGTGATGAAGAAAGTGGTGTTGCTTATCATATTAGTGTTACTCCAAATACGGAAAAGAATAGATTTTTGTTGGATGAAATACTAAAAACTGTAAAAATGGATTAGTTTTAGTTATGGAAGAGGAAAAGCAAAAGCGGTATGAGGCGTTGAAGCAAATTTGGGATGAGGTGTTTGCACTCACGACTTCGCCACTCTATGAATACCGGACGAAGAATAATTATTTTCCGGTGATGGGGGAGGGGAGTCATTTTGCGCCGATTATCTTTGTTGGGGAGGCGCCGGGAAGAAATGAAGCGATCCAAGGGCGTCCGTTTGTGGGAGCGGCAGGGAAGATCTTGAATGAACTTTTGGAGAAAGCAGGGATTAAGCGTGAGGATGTGTATATTACCAACATTGTGAAGGATCGGCCGCCGGAAAATCGGGATCCATTACCCTCTGAGATCGCGGCGTATAGTGGCTTTCTTGATCGACAGATTATGATCCTGCAACCAAAAGTCATTGTGGGCCTGGGCCGCTATTCGGCAAAATATGTGATGGAGAAATTGGGGCTCATGGATAAAGTGGAATCAATTTCCTTGATGCATGGGCGGGTATATGAGGGGGAGGCCGGGTATGGGAAGGTGATCGTGGTGCCGCTGTATCATCCCGCGGTGGCGGTGTATGATCCGCGGAAGAAGAGTGAGTTGCTCAAAGATTTTCTCGTTTTAAAAACTTTGGTTTAGCGCTTGTCTTTTTCGGTTAATTTCGATTTTTTTCCTCCGCTGGCTTCTCACATACTCAAGTTCTTGTATGCTCCGATGCCTGCTCGGAAAGAAAATCGAAATTTCCTCGAAAAATCCTGCGCGTGGCGACGTGTTGCGTTTTTTAACTCTCAAAATTACTTTGCGGAACTGATGCATTTTTTCTGTTTCTAATATTTGGTAGTTTTTTGTTCATATAGATTCCAGATCGAGTCTGGAATGACAAGGATAGTAGGAGGAGAATGAGGGACATGCTATAACATTGAGGTATGAGTGAGGTGACGGAGAGGATAAAGGAGCGGATAGATATTGTGGAGTTTATTCGCCAATATACGGAGGTGAAGCCGGCGGGCCGGAATTTTAAAGCTAATTGTCCGTTTCATAGGGAGCGGACGCCGAGCTTTATGATCTCCCCAGAGCGGCAGAGTTGGCATTGCTTTGGCGGGTGCAATGAGGGCGGGGATGTGTTTGCCTTTCTCATGAAATACGAAAATATCGAGTTTCCCGAAGCGCTCAAGATCTTGGCGAGCAGGGCGGGGGTGGAGCTTGCTGATTATCGAGGGGAAAATCGGGAGGCGAAGGCGGCGGAGGCGCTCTATAAAGTAAATGAGGCGGCGAAAAATATTTTTAAAAAATCTTTCAGTCCGGAGGCGGCGGAATATCTTTTGTCCCGGGGATTGAAAAAAAGTACGATTGCAGAGTGGGAGCTTGGCTACACGCCGAGCAAGGGGAGTTTTCTCGCTGATGCTCTTTTGAAGCTGGGATTTGAAACAAAAGATATCGAGGGGGCGGGCCTGGCTTTTCCGACCAGGCGGGGACTAATGGATCGGTTTCGGGAGCGGGTAATGTTTCCTATCTCAGATGAGCGGGGACGTGTGGTGGGATTTACCGGAAGGATTTTAAAAGAAACGCAGAGGAGCGATGGGACGCCGGAAGCGAAGTACGTGAATACGCCGGAGACATTGGCGTATAAAAAGTCGCGGATTTTGTATGGATATCACAAATCAAAGCCGCATGTGAAGGATTGGGGGTATGTGATGATTGTCGAGGGGCAGATGGACGTGCTTATGAGCTATCAAGACGGAGTGAAGAATGTGGTGGCGTCATCAGGGACGGCACTGACGCTTGAGCAATTGCGGATTTTGAAAAAAATGACGGATAAAATTCTTTTGGGTTTTGACATGGATGCGGCCGGGCAGAAGGCGGCGGAGCGCTCGATTGACTTAGCGCATTCGTTGGATTTTGCTGTCAAAGTGATTTCTTTTTCGGGAAAAGATCCGGCGGAGATGGTGAAAGAAGCGCCAGGAGAGCTCAAGAAAAAATTAAAAGAGGCGGTTTCGACGAAGGAATATTTTTTTGCGAAGTATCTGAGCAGTGATATTGTCCAGGATGAAAAGAAAAAGAAAGAGGGGCTTACCATAATCCTTTCTCGGATCCAAGGATTAGCATCGGCGATTGATCAGGAGGAGTGGTATAAGGAGGTGGCGGCGCGGACAGGAGTGTCACTTGAAGCGCTCAAGGAAGAGGTAAAACGATTAGGTAAGGATCAAGTGAAAGACGAATCTTTTTATGATGAAGTAAAACAAAAAGAAAGTCGGGATGAAGGAGTGACTGATAGGAGATTGTTTCTTATGGCGCGAGTGAAGGATTTGGGAGGAGAGCTTATAGGAGAGGAGGTGGAGGATCTTTCTCGACTTTCCGAAAAAGATTTGCTTCAGGCAACGTATGTGAATGGGAGTTTGGGAGAAGATGAGCGGAAGATGACGCTTGTGATGCTTGAAAAGCTTCTTGCTAAGGATAGGATGAAACGGCAGCTTTTTGTATTACGAGGAAAGATTCGAGAGCTCGAGGAACGGGGAGGAGGAGAGGAGCTTATGAAAAAATTAAAGGAGTTTGAGAGAATAAAGAAAACCGTGAAATAATTTATAGTTTTCGGTCTTTTTTCCGAATGGCGTTGTTGCCTTCTCCGCTTGCTCCCGCGAAGTACTTCCTCTATGTACATCTTGGTCGCAATGCTCAAAGGCGCCTAGCCATTCGGAAAAAATCCTCGGAAAACTTTCTGCTAAATAAGATTATTTTTTATTGCAATATGTTTGACAAAGAGGATGTAGACTAGCATAATGCGGATAATGTCTATAAAGACCAAGGTGAAGTCTCGCAAAGGGAGTGGTGGGAAAAAAAGCGGAGGAAAAAAAATTGCTGCTTCTAAAAAAATAATTCGGTCTACTCAGGATAAGAAAAAGAAGGTGGTGATTAAGAAGAAAATTTCTTCCAAAGGGAAGAAATTTTTGGCTGTGGCGAAAAAAGGGGAGGAGCTGAAAAAGCTTAAACAGGTCAAGAAACCGGTTGTAAAGGCAAAAGAAGAGGTGCCGAGAAAAAAGACTTTTTTGGAGCGAGTAGAAGGAATGAAACTCACTCCTAAGGAGCAGGAGAAGAAAAAAAATTTGGAAGAGCTTATTGATCGGGGCAAGGACCGAGGTTTTGTGACGGATCAGGAGGTCTTGAGTGTTTTTCCTGATATTGAGATGAGTGTGGGTTTCTTGGATGAAATTTATGAGGAGCTCGAGCGGATGAATATTAAAGTAGTAGAGACGGCGCAGCTTATTGAGGTGCCGGATGAAGCGAGGATTTCTATGGAGGATATTTCTGACGAACGTCTGCTCCAGGGTCTGCCAGATGCGGTCCAGATTTATCTAAAATCTATTGGTAAGACAGATCTTCTTACTTCTGATCAGGAAAAGGAGTTGGCAAAAAGGATTGAGAGAGGGGATGAGGAAGCACGACGGCAATTTATCAAGGCAAACTTGCGGCTTGTGGTCTCGATTGCGAAGCGATATGCCAATCGGAGTCCGAATTTGAGTATTCTTGACCTTATCCAAGAGGGAAATATTGGTCTTACCAGAGCGGTGGAAAAATTTGATTACCGGAGAGGCTTTAAATTTTCGACGTATGCTCACTGGTGGATCCGGCAGGCGATCACTCGTGCTCTAGCGGATCAGTCCCGGACAATCCGAATTCCAGTGCATATGGTGGAGACTATTTCCAAATATACTCAGGCGAAGCGGCGGTTGTTTCAAGAGCTTGGCCGAGAACCATTGCCGGAAGAAATAGCGATTGAAATGGGAATGCCAGTGGAGAAGATCCATCATATCCAGCAGATTTCTCAGGATACAATTTCACTAGAGGCGCCTCTCGGCGATGAGGATGATAATGATTCGGTGCTTTCGGATTTTATTCCAGATGACAGCAGTCTCACCCCGGCGCAGTCGGCGACGCAGTCCTTACTTCGGGAAAGGATTAAGGAGGTCTTAGTAGATCTTACTGAGCGAGAGCAGAAGATTCTTATGATGCGATTTGGGCTCGATGATGGGGTGACGCATACCTTGGAAGAGGTGGGAAAGGAGTTTGGTGTGACGAGAGAGAGAATTCGGCAGATTGAGGCGAAGGCGCTGCAACGGATTAAGAACCACGAAAAGTCTTATACGTTGGAGGACTATTAATTGTTTTAAAAAAATATTTCTTTGGTAATGTCGAGATTGGCGGGGCGGAAAGTGGAGGAGTAAGCAAAAGATTTACAATCTTTTCAAAGAAATTTTGATTGAACACAATTAATATTTCTTTTCTTCGTTTCCCAGAAACGAAGACATACTCCTTTGGTAGTCTTTCACTTCACTTAAGCCCTTTTATTTATAAAAAATCCCGTGGCGAGGTGTCGCAGGAAGGGAGGGACGAGTGAAAGACGGCCATTCTTTTGGCGAAATTGTCCTATTCTCCATTATTATGTTATAATTATTTTTTAACATAAAATATTTATTATTTCTGTCAAAATTTTTTTGTGAAATAAGGTTTTTTAGTTTTGGAGAGGATATTTTATAGATCAAGTTCAGAATGAAAAAATGGGGGATTTTCCTTGATTTTTGTGGTGGATATGATATAATAAAAACTCACATGAGTATACGTCAGTTTACTACAAATATTTTAAAGCAGACATTGCTTGTTTTGGGGTGTCTTCTAGTTTTTTCTGGCTCGACCTTTGCAGCCCCGGGGGATGAGGGGCTTTTACCCTCTAATCCTTTTTACTTTTTTAAGGAGTGGGGACGGGGGATTCGCCGAGCGACGACTTTTTCGGATGAAAAGCGTAATTTGCTTGAGCTTTCGATCTTAAGAGACAAGGAGGCGGAGGTCACGAAACTTTCGGGTATCATGTCAGAAGGGAGCGAGGCAGTGGGAGTGGCGGTGCGACAGTATGCAGATCAGTTTAGAGCATTTCAGCCGAAGTTTGCCGCTCTGAAACAGAGGTCATATTCGCCGGCTATCCAGGCAAAGGCCTTAGATCTTAGCTACTCCAATGTGGATGTTTTTTCTAATCTCCCTTTGGGAGAGGTAGTGCTAAAAGAGAAGCAGGCGCTTCTTAAAGCTATCTTTGATTTAGGAACGACGGGGGAGACCGTGCGCGAGAAATATCGAGTCTTTTTTTTAGAAGAAGCGAATCCGGTGCTTGCAGTAACGGCTTTTAATTTTTTTATTGATGCGGCAATTCAGCCGGGCCTTAGCTCAGCTGACCAATATGAGCTCTTACGACTTTCGGAGGAAATGCTTAGCTATCTTAATCGGGCTTTGAAGATTGCTCGGGAGGAACAGAATCTTTTCCTTTCCGCTAATCTTGATCCGCTTTTGAAACTGCAAGCTCTCGTGGCAATTCGGGCCAGGGTCTCTGAGGCTGAGCGAGCTACTTTTGATAGTCTTAATCTTGAAATCATTAAAATGATTGGAGCGCCAATTGAGATAAAAAAGGTGGAGCTTAGGGCCGTTCGTTTTTCTCGAGAAATGCTAAAGGTGGCAGAGAAGTGGGATACGGAAGGAGCAATGAAAAAGAATATTGATCAGGTACAATTTTTCCTTGATCAGGCAGATCTATTTCTTAAAAATAATCAGCCGGAGCAGGCGCTTTTCGAAGCGAATCGGGCGGTAGCTGTCCTTTTTCAGACGCTTTTATTTCTTACCACCCCGAATAATTCAGAGCGGGTATATATAAAGGAATTTGAGAGGCTTAAGATAGAGAATCCGGATCAACGAGAGAGGATTGAGAATATTTTGGAGGTAGTAAAGGATAGGAAGTTGACTTTCCCAGATGTGCGAGTAGAAGCGTGGCTCTTTGATTCTTTTTAGGTGTTCGTAATTTTGGGTCGCTGACCTTTTCTAATTTTCTACTATTGCTTGTGGAGGCTCCTTTTCATTTTTTTTCTGTGCTCGGTACTCACAGAATGGATTGCCCCAAGAGTACTCGGGATCTTCAGGCGATTAGAGTACTAATCGCCTTCGATATACTCTCTTGTGCTCATCGTTCCTCTTTCTGATTTTCACTACTGATTCTATTGTTTTTATATTGCATAAGACTATCTTTTAGTAGTGGAGGCTCATACTCGGAAAGAAAATCGAAAAATCCTCCAAAATTACTTCGCGGATCCGACATGTCTTGCGATCTTTAGCAATGTCTAAAGGGGATTTCTCTAAAAGACATTGAAAAATGACTGTAGATTGAGGTATCTTTGAGGGAAGTTTCTATGGATTATTTTTTGGTGAGGAAAAAATTTTTGGAGTATTTTGAGCGGCAGGGGCATCGGGTGGTTTCGTCGTCTTCGCTTTTACCTGATGATCCGTCGGTGCTTTTGACTACGGCGGGAGTACAGCAATTTAAGAAATATTATACAGGGGAGCTGGATCCGATGCGGGATTTTGGCGGGCGGAGGGTGGCGTCGGCGCAGAAGTGCTTTCGGACGAGTGATATCGATGAGGTGGGGGATGATACGCATCTCACCTTTTTTGAAATGCTCGGGAATTTTTCTTTTGGTGATTATCTCAAAGAAGAAAGCATTCGCTTTGGGTATGAGTTTATTGTGAAGGAATTAGGGGTGGATGTGTCCCGGATCGAGGTTTCGGTCTTTGAAGGGACAGACGGAGTGCCGAGGGATGAGGAGTCTTTTCGGATCTGGAGGGAAGAGATGGGGATACCAGAGGAGCGGATCCATTTTTCGGGAATGGAGGATAATTTTTGGGGGCCGACGGGGAAGAATGGTCCATGCGGACCGACGACGGAGATCTATGTGGATGGGATTGAGGTCTGGAATATTGTCTTTAATCAGTTTTTTTGTTCAGGGAGTCGGGAGGAGCTTCTTTCAGGGAAGGCGAGTCTTGAGAATCTCTCAAGTCCCGGAGTAGATACTGGGATGGGTCTTGAGCGGCTCGTAACAATTATTAATGCAAAGAAATCGGTGTATGAGGTAGGGCCGCTTCAAAAGATAGCGGAAGAGATAGGAGGAGAAGTGACAGAGGAGAGGGAGCAGCGGATGATTGCGGATCACTTGCGAAGCGCTCTTTTTCTCATAAGCGATGGGGTCATGCCATCGAATAAAGAGGTGGGCTATGTCTTGCGGCGGCTCATTCGACGGGTTTTGGCGCGGGAACGAAAGATTCCTTACGAAAAGATTTTTGAGCAGATTGAGGGGATATATAAGGGACTCTATGACTTGCGGGCACACGAGGCCTTTCAGGTACTCACCAAAGAGCGGGGAAAGTTTGAGAAAAGCCTAGGGAAAGGGTTGCGGGAGATGGCTAGCATCATGAAGATCGGGGCGAAGGAAGCCTTTCGTTTGTATGAAAGCTATGGATTGTCTTATGAAGTGATCAAGGACCGGGGCGAGGGGCGGCTGGCTTTTACTCGAGCGGAATTTGATGCGGAGATGGAGAAGCATCGGGAGGTGTCAAAGGCGGGGATGGAAAAGAAGTTTGGCGGGCACGGATTAATCCTGGATACAGGAGAGCTAAAGGCGGGGAGCGAGGAGGAGGTGAAGAAGGTGACTCGGCTTCACACGGCGACGCATTTGCTACAGGCGGCACTTCGGGAAGTGCTGGGACCAGAGGTCAAGCAGGCAGGGAGTGATATTACCAGTGAGCGATTACGATTTGACTATGCGGCGCCTCGGAAACTCACCGAGGAGGAACTGCGGCAGGTGGAGACTTGGGTGCGTAATATGGTGAGTGAGGATCTCTTGGTCTCATATGAAGAGATGCCAATAGAAGAGGCTAAGAGAACGGGAGCTTTATATTTCTTTAAAGAAAAATATCCAGAGCGGGTGAAGGTGTATTATGTAGGAAAAAGTCTTGATGAGGCGATCTCAAAGGAATTTTGCGGGGGGCCTCATGTGACGCATACAGGGGAGGTGGGGGAGTTTCAGATTGTGAAAGACGAGGCGGTGGGGGCAGGAATAAGACGTATTAGAGCGGTAGTTAAGTAAGCTTGTCATTCCGGCCCCCGAGCTGGAATCCAGTACTTTTTATCTTTTAGAAGAACCCCACCTTTCCCCTTCGTGACACATGAAAGCTCCTGCGAGCTTTCATTCAGGCTTCGGAGAAAATTTTTCATGGTGTTATTTTTGGGAAAGAAGAAGAAAAAATAACACCATGAAAAAACCATGCCTCGCTGACTTTATCTTGTTTTAGTCTTTTTATACTGATGCTTTTGTTTTTTTCTTTAAAGAATATTTTTCTTTGTGGAAGCTCGTCCTGCAGAAGGTCACTCACGGGAAAGGTAGAGTTCTTTGCTGGCGCAGAGATTGAGATGTAATAAAGAGAGGAGAGAGTGGAGGGGTGAGCAAAAAGTCAAAGACTTTTTTCTTCAATCTTCGATTGAATTATTTTTTTTAAGAAAACAAAGGCTCAGGTGGTATGATGGACGGCGAAGACAACATGAGTAACACAGGATCAGGTGGTATGGGAACATATTAGGAAAAAGGAACTTCTCCAATATAAGATCATTTATGTGGTGCAACCAATCGGCGCGTCGGGGGAGGCAAGGCAGCCGGATAGGCAGGATATGGTGTGGCTACATGATTTTTTTGCCGTCCGCTCTGATTCATTTGCAAAAAAAGAGGAGATAAGGTAGAATTACGGATACTTAATTTTACTTGTATGAGACAGTGTGCAGTGTGTAAAAAAGGATCGCGAATGGTGGGGGCGAGAAAGCTCTTGCGCGGCCATTATAATCCGGTGAATTGGACGAGAAAGCAGCCGAATTTACAGAAGGGAACTTTGCCTGATGGAAGTAGGGGTTTGTTGTGTACTCAATGCATGCGGACTTCTGTTAAGTCTACCAAGTAGCTGGGTGCTTGTAATTTTGGCGGATTTTGCGATTTTTTTCTCCGCTGGCTCCTCACAGACTTAGCCCAGTATGCTGCGGTGCCTGCTCGAAAAGAAATCGCAAACTCCATCCAAAATTACTTCGCTTACGTTATTCGCTGTTATTTAAACAAAAGACATAATATAAATAAAATCCCGTAAGCACGGGATTTTATTTTGGCTGGATTAAAGGGGATTTTTAGGGTAAAATTTTGCAGAAAGTAATACTACGGGCTGTAGTATAATGGTAGTACGCGAGCATGGGGTGTTTGTAGCCCGGGTTCGATTCCCGGCAGCCCGACATAGAAGTATCACTTGTCTTTTTATCTCTATTAGTACTCTAAAGATTTATTCTTAGAGTTAAAGAGGAAAATGGGTGTACAATCGCAGTATATGAAGGAGGGGGTTTTGGGGTTTGAGGATGGGGGAAAATTTTTTACGTATCGGTTTGTGAAATCTTTTTCGGGGGAGAGGCGGGAAGAGACGCGCTTTTCTTTTGTTTCTGAAGGGGAGGGAGTGAGGGAAATGCTGATGACAATGAAGGAAATCTCAGGGAAGGGGAAAGATTTTTTTCGATACGCATTTTTTTCGGATTCTCGATTGGTGGGACGGATGCGGTGGGTGCATCTTTTTTGGGATCTTTCGGGAAGGAGATTGGAGGAGGGGGAGCTTGATGGGATGATATCGCGGCTTTTGCAAGAGGCACTTGCGGGAATGGAGGCAGAACAAAGACTTTATTCCATATCTTTGCTTCAATGGGAGATTGATGGGAAGAAAGAAGAAAATATAGAGAGGGTGTTTGAGGAATCGGTGCGGGAGATCAAGGTGCGGATTGCAGTGATTTTTTGCACTAAAGAAATGAAAGAATTACTTTCTCACTTTCCTGAAGTGGGCTGCAGTACTTTTTTTCTTCCTTTTTCTCTTTCTTTGCGGCGAGGAGAGCAAGGGGTGTTTTTTCTAGGGCACAGGGATTTATTTTTTGTTGAGGAAGGATCAGGAGCGGAGCGGCAAATAGGGAATGAGGTGCGAGGCTTGCAAGCTTTGAGGAGTGAGTTAGAAGAAATGCTTGGAGTGGGAGCGGGGGAGGGAAAAATGATCATGGCGCTTTATGAGAGCGGAGGGATGAGTAGAGAGGTAAGAGAAAAAATTGAGATGCTGTATAAAGATGAGGAAGAAAAGTTGAGAGCTCTTTTATTTGCTTTTTGCAAGCGGAAGGGGGTGAAGGAGGGGATATTATTTGCACCATATCAGGACTTTTCTTTTTCACAGGGAGAGAGGGGGAGAAAGAGCGGGGTGGCGGAGGTAGATTTGGGGAAAAATAAAGCTTTTTCTTTTGATGCAGGATTGGTATCATTTGATTATAAAGAAGGGGAGAGGGTGCGACCGGGATTTTTGCTTTTTTTGCTGCATTTTGGAGAAGTCTTGTTTCGAGGAGGTGATCCTCGACTTATTTCACTTCTTAAGCGTCGGATGGAGTGGATGGGGATTTTATAATCCAAAGCTGAAGCTCTTACAGATTTTTAGAAGAAATATATAATTATAATATGAAGGAACGAGTACGAATTGAGGTTGGGAAAAAGGAGAAACTTCCGGAGGTTGCGGCGCGAGTCTTTGCTGCTCAAAAAGGAGAGTTGGTGCTCGTAGTACCAAAAGGAGCGGAGATTGCTAATCCAAAGATCGCGGCTTTAGCTTTTTTACAGGAGGGGGCAAAGACTCTTTCTATTGAATTATCGATTGAATCGGTGGATGAAAAGATCCTTGCTCATGCTCGGGATTTGGGTCTTAAAGCCTATAATCCTTTTTTTGAAAAAGAGAAAGAAAATGGAGAGGTGGCGCCGAAGATGACGGGAATGGGCTACAGAGACGAAGAAGAGGATGAGGAAGGTGTGGGAGAGCCGAAGCCAGATTCGCCGACTCCGGATTCTGACGGAGAAGCGGAAGAAGAAGCTGAGGAAGAAGAGGAAGTAGGAGAGGAGACTGAAGAGGAAGAAGTATATGCTGGAGTTGCCCGGCCAAAGACATATGGGGAGCGGGTGGGAGATGATGTTTTTTTGCAGGCAGAAGAGGGTCTCTCGCGAGCGTATGCGCCACGGGAGACAAAGCCGGGAAAGTTTCCAGTGGCGGCAGTGACGAAGGTGCTTTTGGGACTCATAGCAATCCTAGGATTAGGGATCTATGGCACAGAATACTTCAAGCAAGCAACGATTGCGATTACTACCAAGAAAAAGGAGATTACTTTGAATGAAAAGATGATAGTAGGAGTGGGCCAGGCGATTCCTGGGGAGGTGCCAGGAGAGATTTTTTCCAAGACAAAGAATGGGGAATTTCTTTTTTCGGCATCTTCCAAGAAGCAGGTAGCGGAAAAATCAAAAGGAAGGATTTATATTTATAACGCGTACAGTTCGGAAGCTCAGCCACTTGTTAAAAATACTCGATTTGAGAAGGATGGAAAGATTTTTCGCTTGACGGAGGCGGTGACTGTGCCGGGGGCAAAAATTGTAAATGGCAAGATAACCCCTTCGCTTACGGAAGCGGAAGTGATTGCTGACAAGGCGGGAGCGGAGTACAACATTGGTCCTGTGGCTAAACTTACTATTCCTGGATTCAAACAATTTCCTGAAAAGTACGCTGGTTTTTATGGAGAGCTTCGAAATCAATTAGCAGGAGGATTTATGGGAGAAATCGCATATCCTACGGACCAAGATATGGCTAAGGCTCGAGAGCAGGTGACAAATGCTTTTCGGCAGGCTCTTTCTCTTGAATTATCCAAACAGATTCCAAAAGGCTATACAGTCTTACCAAATGCAGAAAAGTTTTTCTTGACGAAGGAAGTGATTAAATCAGAGTCGAGAGAGGTGGGAAAGTTTGCCGCCTTCTTTGAAGGCGAGATGCAGATCTTAGCTTTTAAGGAAGTAGATCTTTCGAAACTCCTTGAGACGAAAACTCTTACTGGTCTTGGAGAGGGGTGGAGATTAAAGAGTCATACTCTTACCTATTCGATGGCTGAAGCAAGCGATCCTTCCTTGCAGAGAATTAAGCTTAATACAGTATTTACGGCGAAGGCAGAACAGGTGATTGATCCTCAATCAGTAAGAAAGATGTTAGTAGGTAAGAATGAGGCGGAATTACAAGCAATGATTTTAGCTATTCCAGGCCTTAAGAAAGCAGATATCTCTTTTTTCCCAATTTGGGCGGGATCAGCGCCGATGGCTCCTGAAAAGATACATGTCACTGTTGACTAGCAGGAGTGGGCTATGTTAGACTTTCTCTTACATGTTTTTACGGCTTTTTAGCTGTTATACATAGGGGTTTCTAATGACTCAAGATAATAACGTCATAAAAGTTTCGGGAACTGTTCTTGAAAATCTTCCGGGAACTAATTTCCGGGTAGAGCTTGAGGATGGGCGCTTGATTTTGGCTCATCTTTCAGGCAAAATGCGCATGCATTATATAAAAGTATTGCCTGGAGATAAGGTGCAGGTGGAGATGACTCCATATGACGTTGATCGCGGGCGAATTACGCGACGATTATAAATATATTTATGAAGGTACAATCTTCGGTAAAAAAGAGATGTTTGCATTGTAAGACCGTCCGCAGAGGAGGAAGAGTTTTTGTGATCTGCAAGACGCCTAAGCACAAACAGCGACAAGGCTAAATAAATTATGAGACTTCTTGGTATCAATATTCCGGATAATAAGAGAATTGAGCGGGCATTACCCTATATTTACGGTGTGGGTTTTACTGCCGCTCGGGAAATTTTACAAGCAACAAAGATAGATCCAAATAAGCGAGCTAAAGATTTAGCGGCAAACGAAGTGGGACTTCTTAAGGAATATATTGAAAAAAATTATAAAGTAGAGGGAGAGCTTCGATTACAGATTCGGCAGAATGTCCAGCTCTTAAAAGAAATTGGGGCGTATCGAGGTCTTCGACACATGAGAAAGTTGCCGGTGCACGGTCAGCGAACGAAGACCAATTCGAGAACGGTGCGGGGTAATGTGCGTAAGACGGCCGGATCGGGTAAGAGAAAAGTTGATCTTAAGTAACGATTTTATATATGGGAAAGAAAAAAGTAGCAGCAGAAAGTCAGGAAGAGGTGTTAAAGCAAGGTGAGGCTGTTGAGACCGCTATGGTCAAAATGGCAAAGAGCGTTTCTTCAAAGGTGGAGGAAGGCCGAGTATACATCAAAGCTTCTTACAATAATACTCATATTACGGTCACGGACGCCAAAGGGAATGTAATTGCTTGGGCATCAGCAGGCTCCTTGGGATTTTCTGGACCAAAGAAGGCGACGCCATTTGCGGCAAGTAAGATTATTGCGGCGATTGCGGAAAAGCTTAAGAAGTCCGGCCCGTTTAATGTGACGGTCTATGTGAATGGTGTGGGTGGTGGTAGAGACTCCGCAGTGCGATCTTTGCTTAATAATGGTTTTACTATTTTAGGAATTAAAGATGTCACTCCTATTCCACATAATGGTCCTAAGCCAAAGAAAGCTAGAAAAATTTAATTTTTTATGTTTACTACTAAAGAAAAGATAGAACGAGCGCTCGGAGTAAAACTTGGTCTAAAGGCTTATCGGAGCGCGACGCCAAAGTCGGCGATGGCCAAACGGCCTTTTCGACCCGGTATGCATGGCAAGGCTCGGAGAAAGGCATTGTCGGAAACGGGTCTTCAGCTCATGGAAAAGCAGAAGATTCGCTATACCTATGGAATTTCTGAGACATATTTGAAAAATTTGTTTTTCAGGGCAAATAAATCCAAGATGTCGACCAGCGTGGCGATCTTGCAGCTTTTGGAAAGCCGATTAGACAATGTTATCTATCGCTTGGGTCTTGCTGCTTCACGAGCAATTGCAAGACAACTTGTTTCTCATGGTCATATTACGGTAAATGGACGGAAAGTGACTATTCCTTCCCGAGAAATGAAGGTGGGGGATATAGTGGCTATTAGAGAACAATCAAAGACTCACCCTTTATTTGCCGATCTCCCAAATACTATTAAGCGGCATGAGGCACCAGTGTGGCTGGAAATTGATAAAGATAAGCTTCAGGGTAAGGTAACGGCAAAGCCAAAAGATGTGGAATCTCCATTTGAGATAAACATCGTTGTTGACTATTACGCAAAATAGTTTATTCTTTAATATAAATAGTCTGAATATAAAAGCAATGTTCCTGTGAGCTTGAGATTATCTTGCTCTATAAGGATTCAGAATACATGAAAATAACAAATATTTCCGAGGCATTACAGATAAAAAAGGTCAAAGAGACGGCCACTACGGGTGAGTTTGAGATTGAAGGCCTCTATACCGGATATGGGATTACGATTGGTAGCGCTTTGCGGCGAGTACTTTATTCTTCTTTGAAGGGCGCGGCGATTACCCGAATAAAGTTAAAGGATGTTAATCATGAGTTTTCTACTTTACCAGGCATGGTAGAGGATGTGGTAGAGCTTTTGCTTAATCTTAAGAAAATTCGATTTACGCTTCATTCGGAAGAGCCACAGGTCTTATCTCTTAAAGTAAAAGGAGAAAAGGAAGTGACTGCAGGGGACATAAAGGTTAATTCCGAAGTCGAAGTGATTAATCCGGAGGCGCATATCGCTCAATTGTCGAATAAATCAGCGGAGCTTGATATGGAAATTACCGTAGAAAATGGCTTGGGTTATCGAACTGCGGAATCAATGAAGACTGAAAAGCTGCCAGTGGGGGTGATTGTCTTGGATGCAATTTTTTCTCCGATTATTAAGGCTAATTTTACCGTGCAGAACATGCGGGTAGGGGATCGGACAGACTATAATAAAGTCTTGATTCAGATTGAGACGGATGGTTCGACGAGTCCTTCGGAGGCATTGCACAAGGCGTGTACGGTGCTCCAAGAACACTTCCAAAAGATTTCTCTCTTTGAAATTACATCTTCTTCGGTTTCTTCTTCGAAGAAAGAAAAAAAGAAGTAAAGAGAACGCTCGTATTTTTGGCTTCTTTCGCTCGTGTAGCCGACCTTATCTCTCTTCTACTGATTATTCTGTTTCTTCTTTTTCTTTGTTTATCTAGTAGTAGTGGAGGCTCATCCTTTTTTCTAAAAACGTTCCTCACATACTTCCTGTAGTATGCTCCGGTACCTTTTTAGAAAAGAAGAACGAAAATAAGCTCAAAATTACTTCGCTTATGCTGGGTGCTAGCGTGATGAAATAATGCTTTTATTTTGAAAATTTTTAGTATTGATTTTTTGTTTGGGTTATAGTAGAATTTGTAAACATTTATTTTGGTATGGCTTTAGTTAAGAAATTTCATAGAAAGAAGGGTATGCGGCGGTCGTTTATTCGCAATTTAGCGGTAAATTTGATCATGCATGGCAAAATGAAGACGACGGAGGATCGAGCTCGCTTTGTGCGGCCGCTTTTTGAGCGACTCGTCACTATTACTCGACGGAATCGGGTGAGTGATCTTCGATTGGCTATTTCCCGGCTTAATAGCAAGGAGGCAGCGGAGAAGCTTTTTTATGAAATTGCTCCGAAGTATAAAGAGCGAAATGGCGGCTATACCCGAATTGTGAAATTAGGCGAGCGGAGAAAGCGGGATGCGGCAAAGCTTGCGGTAATTGAACTCGTGAAATAATAATTATGGAAAAAAAGACTCACAACTTGGATGCTTCGGCAAAGAGACTCGGACGATTGGCTTCGGAGATTGCCGTACTTTTGCAGGGCAAGCACCGACCGGACTATACTCACGAACGACCAGGGACAGAAAAAGTGGTGGTGATGAATGCTAGCAAGATGGATTTTTCTGGTAAGAAATATGACCAGAAGATCTACTATAAACATACTGGCTACATGGGTCACTTAAAGGAAAAGACTTTAAAGCAGGCGATGGAAAAATCACCAGAATGGGTCTTGCGGCGAGCGGTATTTAATATGCTTCCAAAGAATTCTCTTCGTCGAAAAATGATGGCTAATTTATCGGTCACTAATTAATTTTTTTATTTATTTAGCAAAAGACTATGAAGACTAAGGAACGATATGTGGAAGGAGTGGGACGAAGAAAGACCGCGTCGGCGCGGGCCCGCTTACTCATGAAAGAGACGGCGATTACTATTAATGGAAAGTCTGTCAAAGACTATTTTAAAACTGACGGTCAGCGATCTATTGCTGGACAAGCTCTTGCGGGGCTTCATATAGCAGATCAGATAGGAGCTTCAGTGAAAGTGATGGGTGGGGGATTGACGGCTCAGGCGGAGGCGGTGCGACATGCTATCTCGAGAGCGCTTGTCCGGCATAACGAAGAATATCGGAAGCGATTACGGAAACTAGGCTTTCTCACCAGAGATTCGCGAATGGTGGAAAGAAAGAAGCCTGGTCTTAAGAAGGCCCGGCGTGCTCCGCAGTGGAGCAAGCGATAAAAGTGACGGCCCGAAGGGCCGCTCTTTTCTCTTTTGTCTTAGTTTTTGGTTTTTGGTTGACGCTTTATTTTGGCTGGCATTTCCAATCACTTTGGACAGATAATATTTTACACTTTTCAGGAGGGGTATGGCTTGCATCTCTTTTTGATTTTTTTATCTATCGGACTGGAATTGCTGAGACTTTAGGGAAGCCGTGGTTGCGGCTTTTTTTTGGTCTCTCATTTGTGGCGCTTTTTTCGGTGCTGTGGGAAGGGTATGAATTCCTAGGCGATCTTTATTTACAAAAACATTTTCTTCAGCCAGGCTTGCCGGACACTATGACTGATTTCATGAATGATCTTTCTGGTGCGCTCGTATTTTTTAGTTTTTTTTGGCCTAGAAAGAAGGCGTTTGTGGAGAATAAATAATTTTTTAGTGATATACTTTTTTTATGGAGCTCATGCAGAGGCTCGAGCGTTTATCTTTTCCGGTGAAAGCCTTGCTTATCGGGGTGTCTTTTTTTCTTATTGCAGGGGTATTTTCGGTGACGATTAATCCTTTGGAATTTTTTCGTTTTCAGGTAGATCGGCAACGCAATAAAGATCTTAAGTTTCTTTCTCAACTTATTAGCTTTATAGATGAGCAGGCTCAATATGCTCTTTTAGGGGAGCGGCGGCTTGTCTATGTTTCCTTACCAGATGATGATCCGACTTGTGGCTATTGGAGAGATCGGGGTTTGCTTCAATTAGCGGAGGGGTATGATTACCGATGTGTGCCAAAAGAGCGACTTACGCAGATTGATGGAAGTGGTTGGCTACCAATTGATTTTCGGCAGATTCCTGGGATTCAGATTGATGCTTTGCCGATTGATCCACAAAACGGGAAAAATGGAATTAATCCGGATACAAATGAAGATACATTGTTTTTTTACCACTATACTTTCGGGAGTTATTCGGTGGGTGTCCGATTCGCAAGCTTGCAGGCGAATGCGGCAGCGGCCGAATCCTTTGAGCAGTGGGTGGTCAGATGGATAGAGCAAAAATTGGGATGGAAACGGGGATTTGCTTCGAATAAGAACAATGAAATGGGGAGGTTAACAGCCCAAGCGTATGGAGGAGAATCAAGGAGAGAAGAAGTGCCAGTATTCATCAATGATAGTTTTATTGAAGCCAGTTCTTTGCCTGCCGCTATTGAATCTTGGTCACCAAAAAGCCAAGCCGAAATAGAAGCGAAAATTGAAAAAATAGCCGAAAAATTTTTGAGAGATTCTGATGAACGTAAACTAATATTAAATGAAATTTCAAAGTTGACTGGATTCACAGGCAATACAGACAATACAGGCAATACAGGCGATGGCGGCAATGGCGGCGATGGCGGCAATGGCGGCAATCGCGGCAATGGCGGCAATGGCGGCAATGGTGGCAATGGTGGCAATGGTGGCGATGGCGGCAATCGCGGCAATGGCGGCGATGGCGGCGCCCTAGTAGACGGCTCACCTACACTTGAACCTACACCTGAACCTACACCTGAACCTCCTCATGCAACTGAACTTACTCCTCCTCCACCTCCACCTCCACCTCCACCTCCTCCTCCACCTCCACCTCCACCTCCACCTCCACCTCCTCCTCCTCCTCCTCCACCTCCTCCTCCTCCTCCTGCTCCTCCTCCTGCTCCTCCTCCTACTCCTACACCTACTCCTACACCTACTCCTACACCTACACCTACACCTGAACCTACATCTACACCTACACCTGCACCTACACCTGCACCTACACCTGCACCTGCACCTGCACCTGCATTATCACTACTATTACTGCAATCATTACTACCGATACTGCCACCTGCCATCTACCACTTTTTTGATTTTTTGCATCAATTCCCTTAAAGAAAGGGGATACGGAATATTGAGTACAAATGGCTTTTTGATCGGGGTTCATCGAGGTCAACGTGGGCGGCGCGAATTTTTCTCAAGAGGAGAGAGCGGGGAGTACGGATATTTTGATTGGTGTGATTGATTTTATCGCTTCAAGAGGTGGAGCAAATTGAAGCGAGTATGCTTATAGCTACGCCGTAAATTGCCGGAAAGGTTTTTTTAGGTTACATTCATACAATATATGAAATTCAGGGTTCGGGGTGGAAAAGCGCTGAGGGGAGAGGCGAATATTTCTGGAGCGAAAAATGCGGCGACGAAGATGATGATCGCTTCGCTTCTTACTGATGAAGAATGTGTGCTGAATAATTTTCCTAAAATTGGGGATATTGAGATTACCGAAGAACTCTTGAGTGTTTTTGGGAGTGACATTATTCACGAGGGAGATAGTCTTCGGATTCGGACGGAAAAAATAGAAAATTTTCAGGCGCTCACTTTGTCGCGGAGAAATCGAATCCCTATTTTGGCTTTTGGGCCTCTTCTTGCTCGAGTGGGAAGAGTGGAAGTGCCATTTTTGGGGGGGGATAAGATTGGGGCGAGGCCAGTAAATTTGCATATCGAAGCGCTTCAAAAACTAGGAGCAAGGATTGAGGTGCGCGATCATACCTACTACGCTGAGGCGTTGGAGGGTCTGCATGGAGCGGAGATTCATCTCTCATTTCCATCAGTAGGAGCGACTGAGAATACTCTTTTAGCAGCAGTTTTGGCTTCGGGAAAGACGATAATTACTGGAGCGGCGGTAGAACCAGAGATAATGGAACTTATTAAGATGCTCCAGAAAATGGGAGCAATTATTGAAATGGGGGTGGATCGGAAAATTTTTATTGAAGGGGTAAAGAAACTTCATGGCGTGACGCATGAGGTGATCACGGACAGAAATGAGGTAGTATCTTTTGCTTGCCTTGCGGCGGCGACTAATGGAGATATTTTTGCCAAAGGGGCAAGGCAAGATACTCTTATTAATTTTCTAAATGCATTTCGGCGAGTAGGAGGAGAGTATGAGGTAAAGGAAGAAGGAATTCGTTTTTTCCGGGCAAAGGAGCTTATCGGGACGGAGATTATGACGGCGCCCCATCCGGGCTTTATGACGGATTGGCAGCAGCCATTTGTGGCCTTGCTTACGCAGGCGAAGGGAAGATCGGTGATGCATGAGACGATCTATGAAGATCGGTTTCATTACGCTGATGATCTTATTGCGATGGGAGCAAAGATAGAGATTAAGACCGAGTGTCCGAAAGGGGAGGAATGTCACTATAGTGGAAAAGGATTTCGGCATGTGGCAGTGATTGAAGGGCCGACGAATCTTATTGCGGTAGAGACGACGGTGCGGGATTTGCGATCAGGGATGGTGAATCTCATTGCAGCTTTGATTGCTGAGGGAGAGTCAGTAATTTCTGGGGTAGAGGAAATCGATCGGGGGTATGCCGAGATTGATGGGAGATTGAGGGTGTTGGGGGCAGAGATAGTAAGAGAAAAATAAAGCAGTGGCTAGTAGATAGTAATTTAGAGGGAGAGGAAAAAAATAAGCTCAAGTTTTTCCCAATACATGAAAGGCCCCCAAGTACTGTGGATCTTCAGACTATTAGAGCACAAAAAGTCCTATGATCCAGCAAGCTTTCATTCAGGCTTCAAAAATAATTTTTTTTATCTTTTGTTTAAGAGGGTGCGTTTGTATGTGTCGAGGTGGGAGAGGATGAGAGAGGATCCTTTGGCGACGCAGAAAAGAGGCTCTTCGGCGATGTAGGCCTCGACGCCAAGCATCCGCTTGAAGAACTCATCAATGTAGCGGATCTGGGCGCCGCCACCAGAGATAATAATGCCTTTTTCCATAACGTCGGCGACGAGCTCGGGCGGGGTATTGTTGAAGACATTTTGAGCGGCGGTGGCAATATCCATGAGGTGGGGATTCAAGGCTTCGGCGATTTCATTGGAATTGACTATGATATTTTTTGGCAGGCCGGAGATGAGGTCGCGACCGCGAGTCTCCATTTCGAGCTTTTGGCGGGCGGGGAGGGCGGCGCCGATCTGGATTTTGATAGTTTCGGCGGTTTGCTCGCCAATAGAGAGAGAATATTTTCGTTTAATAAGATCGATAATCGCTTGATCAAATTTGTTTCCGGCGACGCGTAGCGATGACCAGGAGACGACGGAGCCTAAGGAGATGACTGCGACTTCAGCCGTGCCACCGCCGATATTGATGATCATATTACCCGAGTGAGAGTTGATCGGGATGCCAGCACCAAGAGCGGCGAGGATAGGCTCTTTTACTATAGCAACGGTCTTCGCACCTGATTCCAAGGCGGCGTTTGTAATCGCTCTTTTTTCGTTAGGGGTGATGCCAGCGGGAGCGCTGATTACCAGATCGGGTTTGAAAAAATTAAAATTACCCAGAGCTTTACTAATGAAATACTTGAGCATCGCGCGCGTAATATAATAGTCAGCGATGACACCGTCTTTGAGTGGACGGTAAGCGACGATGTCTTCGGGAGTCTTGCCCACCATTTCCTTTGCTTCGCGACCGACGGCGATGACGGTGTTGTCGGGGTAGGAAAGAGCAACTATTGTGGGCTCATTGACCACAAAACCAAGGCCTTCTGCATAGACGACGGTATTTACCGTGCCAAGATCAATACCAATTTTTCGGACAAACATGGGCATGGAAGTGTTTATAAAATACATGAATGGTGTAGATAAAAGCAAGGAGAGAAATATAAGTTTTTCTATTCTCCCTTTAAGAGAGACTCATCCCTAGGTAGGCTTACATTTCGCGCCAACCTTTTTATTTTTAAAGGAAAAGGGATTAGTATAGAAAAGACTATGAGAGGAGCAGGGGTGAAGGAGTTTGTGAAGGGGCAGGTGATGCAGGGCGGGTTGCCGCATGCTTGTTTATTTTCCGGGGGGGTGACGGAGGAATTTCTGGGGGGAATGATGGGGTATCTCGAGACAGGAGAGTGGCAGGAATATAAAGGAGTTTTATCTGACAGTATGATGATCCGGCCGAATGAATCGGGATCGATTGGGATTGAGACGGCGCGAGAAGGGAGACGGTTTCTTTTTTTAGGGAAGGGGCGAGGGAAGAAGCGATTGCTTGTTGTAATGGGAGCAGAGAGGATGACTGGGGCGGCACAGAATGCTATTTTGAAGATTCTCGAAGAGCCACCGAAGGATGGAATGATACTTCTAGTTACTGCAGAGGCGGGGCGGCTTCTTTCGCCGATCCGATCACGGGCGCAGCAATATTTTTTCCCTGACATGTCAGGGGGTAAGATCTTTACTAAAGAAGAGTGGGTGGAGAAGTTTGAAAAGTTTATGCGAAGTAAAGATGCGGGGCGGATGGCCTTTATTAAAGAGATGGCGGCGAGTGAGGTAGCCTTTGATATCTTTGATTTTTTGCGGGCGGGAATGTATATTTTGTCTCGGGATTCGGAAAAGTATGCAAAGGCTTTGCGGGGACTTGTGTCTCTTTATCAGGGGTTTTCCCGATCGCCACTTAATAAACGATTACAGCTTGAAGCATGGAAGGAATCTTTCAGTGGGTAGTGATTTTGTTTTTTGGAGCACTTTTTTTATATTTGTATCCAATGTCTTTATATTTGTGGTGATTTATTTTATAATGATGTTTTGAAAAAGGTAGGATTATTGTAAACTTGCCTCTTTAAGGAGAGACAGAAAAATGGATTATGGGTTTTGCCGCTGCGAGTACACCAAGATGAGGCAAAGCCGGAATGATAATGTATATGGAACTGGAGATAAAAAAAATAAAGGAAGAAGTCAGTAAGGTGGTGGAGCATCTTAAGGGTGAGTTTGGGGGAGTGCGGAGCAATCGGCCGAGCACTAAGCTTGTCGAAGATATTCAGGTGGAGTATTTTGGGCAAAGGATGCCCATAAAAGCCTTGGGATCAATCTCAATTGTGCCGCCGCGGGAAATTCAGATCAGTGTTTGGGATGCGGGTGCAGCAAATGATGTGGCGAAAGCGATCGAAAACGCGGGGATTGGGGTGAATCCGTCGGTGGCGGGCGCGTCGATCCGGATCAATTTACCGGCTCTCTCGGAGGAACGGCGAAAAGAACTTATTAAGCTTATTGGCAAGATGGCGGAGGAGACCCGAATTCGCTTGCGATGGGTCCGAGATGAAGCAAACAAGATGGTAAAGAGAGTGGAGGCGGAGGGGCTTATCAGCGAGGATCAGCGATTTCGGACTTTGTCGGAGATTCAGGAGGTGATTAATGGCGGGAATAAGATGATCGAGGAGATGATAAGAAAAAAAAGCGAGGAGTTAGCAAATAATTAATTATTGAAGCGATGGGAATTCTTTTAGTGCTCTTGGGCTTGTCGGCACTGGTTTTTGTTCATGAACTGGGACATTTTTTGGCGGCTAAGTATTATGGGATGGGGGTGATTGAATTTGCTATCGGATTTCCGCCACGGATTTTGCAAAAAAAGATTGGACGGACGGTATATTCGCTCGGACTCATTTTTCTTGGCGGATTTGTAAAGATTTTCGAAGAAAACGGAGAAGTGACTGGAAAAGACGAAGATCAAAATGCTGTTCAAGCTTTTTTTACTAAAGAGGAGAGTTTTGTGGCAGCAAGGCCGGGAGCGAAGGCGGTGGTGCTGGCGGCCGGAGTCATCATGAATTTTCTTTTTGGATGGCTGCTTTTTGCGCTGGTGTTTATGATCGGGACGATGCCTCGGATTATTATTGATAAGATCTTTCCAGAATCTCCGGCGCTTGCGGCGGGACTTATGGTGGGCGATGAGGTGATTGGTTTTCCTGATTCAAGGGTGTTTGTAGAATATATCAAGGCGCATCAAGGGAAAGAAGCAGCACTTACCATACGACGGAAGGGAAAAGAGATGGTACTGACACCAGTAATTCCTCTTGTGTCTCATGAAGATAAAGGAGCTTTGGGAGTGGCTTTATCCGAATTCGCGGGGGTAGAGCAAAGAGGGTTTTTTTCTAGTGCTTATGAAGGATTATTAATGGCGTTTAAGATGGTCTTTCTCATCCTCATTTCTCTGACACAACTTTTCTTTTTGCCGGCTGATGTCTTGGGGCCGGTGGGAATTGTGGAAGTGGGGGCAGGGACCTATGCCTCGGGGATAGCATACCTCTTTCAATTTTTAGGACTTTTGTCCATCAATCTTACGGTACTTAATAGCTTGCCAATACCGGCGCTCGATGGGGGACGATTACTTTTTCTTCTCATTGAAAAAGTGCGGGGACGGAATCTTTCGGAAAAATTTCAGATGGCGGCGAATTCTTTGTCACTCGCGTTGCTTTTCCTTTTGATAATTTTGGTGACGGTGAAAGATATAACTAGATTTTTGTAATGAAAAACTTGCCAGGTGGGCGGGTGGAGAGAGGTCAGAGAAAAGGGGTTGTTTTTTTACCTTTCTGGATTTCTCTTACTTGAAGAAGAGAGGGGAAAAAAGAATAATCTTTTTTTATTGGAGATCACTTCTTTCCCAGTAGAAAGAAAGAAGAGAGGAGCGAGGTGTCTTTAAAATCATCTCCTTTTCTCTGCTTATAGATTATTAAAGATCTAGAGCATCTTAAAAATAAATTAATAAATGTGATAGTAGTTAATGTGTTTTATTGGCAATTTTGGTTAATCAGATTAAAATAAGGAGAAATGTTACAGTCTAGGCAGTTTGCGCGGGTCTTAGATCAGTGGCCTAAGGATGAGGAGGCTATCAATGCGCGGTATTTGATCCGGGCTGGCTTTCTGTCAAAAACGGCGGCAGGGGTGTATACGCTTTTGCCTCTTGGGCAGCGAGTACTACATAAAATCAATGCGATTATCCGAGAGGAGATGAATGGCGTGGGAGCGGAGGAGCTCTCGATGCCGGCTTTGATCCCGAAGCGAATTTGGGAGCAGTCGGGACGGTGGGAAGTGCCTGTAGTCTACAAGCTTACTGGGGCGGATGGAGAGGAATATGGACTCGGCTGGACGCACGAGGAGGTAATCGCAGAGATTGGCGAGAAATATTTGGTGGCGGAAAAGTTTTTGCCGAGGGCAGTATATCAGATCCAGACTAAGTTTCGGAAAGAGGCGCGGGCGAAGAGCGGTATTTTGCGCGGACGGGAATTTCTCATGAAGGACTTATATAGTTTTCATGCGACAGAGGCGGATATGCGCGCATACTACGAGGTGGTGGCAGAGGCGTACAAGCGAGTATTTGCGCGAGTAGGCCTTCAGGCGCTTGTCTGCGAAGCTTCGGGAGGGGATTTTACTAAAGACTACACACATGAGTTTCAGGTGGTGGCGGAGTCGGGAGAGGATCTTATCTATGTCTGCGAAGCGGGGTGTGGCTTTTGCCAGAACAAAGAGATTGCTAAGGTGGGCGCGGGAGAGCAGTGTCCGCAGTGCAGTAAGGGAAAGATAGAGGAGAAAAAGGCGATTGAGGTGGGAAATATTTTCCGACTAGGGAAGCGATTTTCAGAAAAGTTTTTTATGGCGTCGTATGGGATCGGGCCGACACGAGTCTTAGGGACGATTGTCGAGGTGTCTCATGATGAGCAGGGGATCGTCTGGCCGGAGGCCGTGGCGCCGTTTCAAGCACATCTTTTGGTGCTTGGGAAGGAGGAGAAGACGCGGGAGCGAGCAAAGGATTTGTATGAAAAATTAATAGTTCAGGGACATGAAGTGCTTTTTGATGACCGGGAGGAGCCGGCGGGAGTAAAATTTGTGGATGCGGATATGATCGGGTGCCCTTATAGAATAGTGATCTCGGATCGGGTACCAGAGGGGGAGGTGGAGATTAAGAAAAGAGGAAGAGCAAAGAGTGAGGTGGTGGGGGAGGAAGAAATGATTAAGAGGGTTTTTGGATAATTTTGTATTGGGTATTTTTTGAAATATTTCTCTCCTCTTCGTGACGCATAAAAAATTCCTGCGAATTTTTTATTCTTTCCTCGAAAAGTGTTTTTTGTGTTGTTCTTTTGAGGGCAGGGAAGACAAAATAACAACACAAAAAAACCATGCCACTTTTCTGCGGATGGTCACTCAAGGGAGAGAAATATTTCTTGGTGATGCTAGAATTAGGTGAGGATGGTAGGGTAGACGGGGTGAGTAAAAAGTCGGGGACTTTTTTATGCAATATCGATTGGGTACAATCGATAATGTATCCTCTGTTTTAAAAAACAAAGGCTCACCCCTAGGTAAAGAAACTCTGAGTATTTGACGAGCGGTAGTCTACTTGTACTTTTGCGAAGGAAAAGGATTGGCAGACTACCAATCTCATTTACCTCCGCGATCTCACTAACCCGATCAATTGGTTTGTTTTCTCTCGGTAAATTTTTCCGAGGGAGGGTGTTTGTCTCATGCATTATGCAAATAATGCATGGGATTTTTTTATCTAATGTTTTATAAACGAGAAAAAGGTAAGGAATCTTATAATACCTCCTTTGGAGGTAGATTACTGGATTCCGAGTTAAGCCCGGGATGACAATAAGAGAGATTGAAAAAATAAAGGAGATAGATTAGTTTGTATGCACGATGTTTTCTTTTTCCAAGTTGACGGAATTTGGTTTTAATCCTCTTCATTATTTTGCGAAGGATGTAGGGATTGATTTAGGGACGGCACATACGCTTATTTATGTGGCAGGGAGCGGGATTGTGGTGAAAGAAGCGACGCTTGCAGCCATCAATACTAAGACAGGGCAGGTGATCGCGGTGGGGGATGAGGCAAAGAAGATGATGGGACGGACGCCTTTGCATGTAGAAGTAGTGAAGCCGATTGTAAACGGAGTAATTTCTGACTTTGAGGTGACTCAGGAGATTCTAAAGACTTTTTTGAAACAGGCTTTGGGGGGAGGGGCTTTTGGTAACTTCCGGCGAGCGGTCGTGGGGGTGCCGTCTAATCTTACGGAGGTCGAAAGAAAGTCGGTGGAGGATGTAGTGGTCTCTTCCGGAGTTTCTAGGGCATATTTGATTGATGAACCGCTGGCGGTCTCTTTGGGAGCACGGTTGCCGATCGATGAGCCGACGGCGAGCATGATTGTGGATATTGGGGAGGGGACTACGGAGATTGCGATTATCTCCATGAATGGGACGGTGAAGAGCAAGACTCTGAAAATTGCCGGAGGCAAGCTTAATGAAGAGATTATCCGATTTGTACGAGATGAATTTCGTTTAGTAATTGGGGAGCCGACAGCAGAGGAGCTCAAAGTCCAGATTGGCTCGGCGATGCCCCTTACGGAGCGGCTTGAGATGGCAGTGCAAGGAAGAGATTTGGCGACGGGTCTTCCAAAGGAGGTGGTAGTGAAAGATATCCATGTGCGGACTGCAATTATCCGATCTCTGAAGACGATTGTAGATGCGATTCGCGAGGTTTTGGAGATCTCTCCGCCGGAGCTTGCGGGGGATATCTTGCGGCGGGGAGTGTTTCTTTCCGGAGGAGGATCAATGCTTAAGAAATTTGATGAGCTGGTCGCGAAGGAGCTTTTTGTATCAACGTATATCATAGATGATCCACTTACGTGCGTGGCTCGAGGGACGGGAATCGCGGTGGAAAATTTTCCCCAGTTTATGGGTATTCTTTCCCAGCCGCTTTTACCAAAAGAGATTCGCATATAATATAATTTTCTATTATCGTTCTTTACAGTGCAGAATTATGGTAAAGAGATGAAGTCTTTTTTAGCAACGGCAATCATTTTTATCTTGTGGTTTTTAGCGGGAGAATTTTTTGTGCTGCATCGGGATAGGGCGGTGGCTTTTTTCAATACGGGAGTGGGGCAGGTGAAATATTTTTTTTATGGGATTTTTTCCCCAGCACTTTCCGAGCGAGAGCAACGGGTGTTACTTTTAAAAAATGAGGTTTTAAAAGCGGAGATTGCGCTACTCAAGGCAAATCAGTTTGAAGATATTGTCTCGTCAACTTTGGCATTTACCAACGACTTGCTTCCGGCGAAAGTGCTTGCCGGATCGGGTTATCCCGAGATAAATACCATAGTCATTCAAGCAGGGCAGAAAGCAGGAGTAAAAGAGGGGGCGGTGGTGACGATTGGCGGGGAGATTTTCTTGGGGGTAGTACAATTGGTCGAGAAGCATTATGCTGTCGTAAAGACTATCTTTTCACCAGGGTGGCAAATACCAATTCGGGTGGGTGAGCCGGCGCGAAGTGGTCTTGTAAAGAGCGGACCAGAACCAATATTACAGATGGTATTGGGAGAGAAGGAAAAGCAGATAAAGCCAGGAGATGTTATTTTTACTGCTGGGCGCGGTTTGCCTTATGGGATGAAGATAGGAGAAGTGGATACAGAACTTGCTCAGTCGACAGAGGGGCTTTTTTTTGAGGCAAAACTTCGCTTGCCATATGATATGGCAGACATATCAGAAGTATGGCTTATTCAATCATAGTTCTTTTTGTGGTCGCTTTTTTGCAAAAAATTTGGGCGGTATCTTTTTTTTCTCATCAATCTTTGCCAGTATTTGTACCTCTTCTTCTTGCTTTGGTAGCACTTCTTCCTAATCTATTTGACGCGATGCTTTTGTATGCATTTTCAGTGGTCTTTTCTTTATCATCGCCGTTTGAAATTCGTTTTATGGGAATATTGTTTTTGATGGTTATTTTGACATATGTCATTCAAAAAAATTTTCCTTTTCGAGCGGAGCTTAATCAACTTTTTGTTTTGCTAGGAGCGGGAGTGCTTTTGGGAACTTTTTCCCTCTCTTTTTGGGATTTTTTACTTTTTGTTTTTTTTGGAGAGATATTCTATATAATAGGGAGAAATATTCATAACGCGTGAAGAATATAAAGCCACAAATTGATTTTGATGAGGCTCTTTTTGAAGAAAACAGGCGCTATGGCCGGATAGAATTAGGCATTTCGGAGAGAGTTTTTTCATTCATGCTCCTTACCACAAGCGGGCTTATCTTTTTTCTTTTTTTGCGAGTATTTTATTTTTCCGTTATTCAAGGCGAAAATTATCGGGTGCGGGCGGAATCAAATGTCAATAAAGAGATCCGGACCCCAGCTCTTCGGGGAATTATTTATGATAGAAATCATGAGCCGCTTTTGCGGAATTCGCCGGCTTTTTCTTTGACGCTATCGGTGGCGGATTATTTTCAGATGAAGAAAGAGGAGCAAAGAGAAATGCTGTCTATATTAGCGCTTATTTTTCCGGGAGAAGGAGTGGGAGAAAAAATAGAAAAATTTAAGAAAGGTGAGGGGGGAGAAGTGGTGCTTCTTCATAATATACCAGTGGAGCAAGCGCTCGAAGCAAAGGTACTTTCTTTTCCGGCGCTCCGAGTGCGGAATGATTATAAACGAGAATATTTTGACCCGGAGATATTTGCTCATGTTTTGGGCTATACTCGACTCCATGATTCGGGGCAGTTTATAGTCGGGGACACGGGACTGGAGGCACAGTATAATAAAGATCTTAAAGGTAAGGATGGGATTTTTACCAAGTTTCGAGATGTTAAGGGAAAGATCCTTTCGGAGACAGTGACGCAAAAGTCGGAGTTGGGACATGATTTGGTGACTACGATTGACGCACCATTACAGCGGGTATTTTATAAGGCATTTCAGGAAGGACTTACGAGACTCTCACGCACGGCCGGAGTGGGGATAGCGATTAATCCCAAGACGGGAGAGATTTTATCTTTAGTTAATTTTCCATCTTACAACAATAATGAACCGGCGAAGTATCTGGGTGCTTCCGGGCAGCCGCTTTTTAATCGGGCATTGTCGGGAGTCTACTCACCAGGGTCAACGTACAAACCCTTTGTGGCGCTTGCAGGGCTAAAGGAGGGAGTGATGAAAACGACGGATGAATTTTATTCTAAAGGACATATTGAAATTCCTAATCCATATTTTCCTGATAAGCCATCACGATTTTTGGATTGGAAACCGCACGGTTGGGTAAATCTGTATTCTGCGCTCGCCCGCTCGAGCAATGTCTATTTTTACTATGTTGGAGGAGGATTTGAGCGGACGAAGGGACTGGGAATCAAGAAGCTTCAGGAATGGTGGGCTAGATTTCAGTTTGGGGAGAAGACGGGAGTGGATTTGCCGGCGGAGGGAAAAGGATTTTTTTATACTCCGGAGGAAAAGGAAGAAAAGACGGGATCGGCGTGGCGGATTGGAGATACCTACAATGTGAGCATTGGGCAGGGGGATTTGGCGCTTACGCCTTTGCGGCTTATTTCATCGATTGCAATGATTGCAAATGATGGGAAGGAATTTGTACCGTTTGTGGGAAAGTCGGTGACGGATGCGAGGGGAAATATTGCGGCGCTCCATGAGCCTAAAATGTCCTTGGATCTTTCGGATCTTTATCCGCTTATCTATGAGATAAAAAAAGGATTACGGGATTCGGTGACGAAGGAATATGGGACGGCACATTTGCTGAATAATATTCCAATGATGATTTCGGGAAAGACGGGAAGCGCGCAGATTCAGAATAATAAAAAGACTAATGCGTTTTTTGTGGGATATGCGCCAGCGGAAGATCCGAAAATTGCGATTTTAGTTTTAATCGAGGATTCAAAGGATGGGAGTCTAAACACTATTCCGATAGCGCATCAAGTATTTAGCTGGTGGTATGCTCATCGGTTTGGGAAACCTTAAGGCGCTCGTACTTTTGGAGAATTTTCGCGGTTTTTTCTATGGCACCTCTTCACATACTCAGCTCTTAGTAGTGCTTCCTTGGCTCTTCGGAAAGAATCGCGAAACTTTATTCAAAATTACTTCATGGAACTGAGGATATTTATTTAATCTGTAAAATCTGAGGAAATGATTTTTTAAAATCTGGAAGATTTTTTGAAGTGATATAATGATGGAAGGAATATGGGGAAGGTGATTGTGGCGAATTGGAAGGCGAATCCTGGGACAAGACGGGAGGCAGTACGGCTCGCGAAGGAGTGTGATTTTCCATTTGTCTTTGTGGCGCCGCCGTTTGTGTATCTTGAGGCGGTGAGGGAGACCTTAGAGAAGGCGAGTTTGGCGGCACAGGACGTAGCGCTTCCGAGGCCTGGGGGGCAGACAGGACAGGTGACCGCTACGGAACTTAAGGATCTTGGCGTGAAAGCGATTATTATCGGGCATAGTGAGCGGCGGCGTTTGGGGGAGACGGATAGAGAAGTAGGGGAGAAGGCGCGAGCGGTAATCTTTTCCGGGATGGTGCCGATTATCTGTGTGGGGGAGAAGGAAAAGGGAGGGGGAGAAAGAATAGTGAGAGAAAGTTTAGAGCGAGTACTTTTTGAATTGCGGGGATTGGAGGAGAAGGAGATGCATGTGGCGTATGAGCCATGGTGGGCGATTTCGACGAATGCTGGGGCGGAGGCGGATGTGCCCGAAAGAGCAGTAAAGGTGATTGAAGGATTACGGGAAGTTGTTGAAAAAAAAGACTTTACGAAAGTGAAATTTTTGTATGGAGGTTCGGTGGACAAAAACAATGCCGAAGATTTTTTAAAGGAAAGTGTTATTGAGGGTACTTTAGTGGGGGGAGCATCATTGAGAGGAGAAATTGCTGATATTATTGCTTTTGCTTAGCTTGTCTTTTTTCTAAAAACTTTATATAATTAGGAGGTTAATTTTCAGTATCGCCGGGTGGAGCAGTGGTAGCTCGTCGGGCTCATAATCCGAAGGTCGTCGGTTCAAATCCGACCCCGGCAACAAAGGGAGGGGAAAAGTAAAAAATATCCTTATTACGACACATGAAAGCTCCTGCGAGCTCTCATTCAGGCTTCGAAAAGAATTTTTTGTGGTATGCCTTTGAGGATAGAAAACTAGACAAAAGCATATCACAAAAAAGCCAAGCTTCTTTTCTGCAGAAGGTCGCAATAAGGATACGTTTTACTTTTCCGGAATAGGAGGTATAAACGCTAAGGTAGTCACGTAAAGAAAAATGATTACATCTTTTAAAGTGCCGGAAAATAAGCTATTATGAGCTTTACATTCTCTGTAGAAGTAGGCTGGGTAGCTCAGTTGGTTAGAGCGAGGGAATCATAACCCCTAGGTCGTGGGTTCGACCCCCACCCCAGCCACAAAAAGCTTGCTTTTTTATGCTGGGGTGGGGGTCGAAGGGGAAGGGGTCGGGAAACGGAAGTTTTCCGTGGCGGATATCGTAAACCGAGGGGTTTACGGACGCAGAAACTTTTCTTTATGAGAAAAGTTTCGAGTAGTAAGACTCCCCACCCCAGCCACCCCGAAAAGAAAATAAATCCGCTTTTTTATAGAAAAAGCGGTTTTATTTTCTAGGCGGCCCTTGGGATTAGATTTTTTACAAATAGACTGTTTACGCACAATTAAAATTGTAAATTATCCTTATTTTACAGGTTTTATTAATAGTTTTTGGGCTATATATTGACATTGGTGTATTTAGTATGCTATAATATAAGAGAAAGGGTGAATGTTTAGTAACCCTATGAATGAAGTTTAAAAACTCCCTCAAAACGAAAGTAGGTGCCCTGTGAAGAATTTTTGGCAATTCGTTGGTGTTTTTTTCGGCGGAGTGCTTGTGGCGATCATCGCTTACTGCGTCTCTCCGAATGTCCAGAAGACTGTCGATGAGGCGGTCGCGACGGCTCGCGAAAAGGCTCTGAATCAGGGTCGGCGCGAAGGTCAAGACTCGGTCTTGCAGTCTGATCAGCGGAAGGCAGAGGAAGCGTTCAAAGCACTGCCGCTCGAGGATCAGATCAAGGTTGCCATCAAGCGGCAACTGGCTGGCACCAGTCACGATATGATCTTCATCCAAGAAGGTCAATCATCGGCCGCAGCACTTCTGCTTCGGGATCTCAATCCAGATGAGCTGGCTGGAATCAAACAGCTCCTTGATCAGAAGAATGCGTCGAAGGCTTCGGGTACTAATGGCGGTTCGCAAGAACCGCCGGAGGTGACGCGACAAGCCCCGCCGAATGCATCGAAGAGTCAGCAGGCGAAGGCACCAGTAGCTTCGCCGTCCGTGCCTTCGCAGGAACTCGAGCTCAACTTCGACAGTGAAGAGGAGCCGCCGGTGCAGGAGCTTCAGCTCACGCCGAAGCAACCGAAGCTTTCGACGCCGAAGGTTCAAGAACCGGAAGCGAAACCGACCTTTAGCCCGTATCCGGGTCGGAAGCCAAGCTCGAGTGATCAAGTGGCGGTGGTTCGTAAGGATCGGTTCTTCATTGAGCGAAACGGTGTTCGCACCGAAGTCTCTCGAGAAGAACGAGATCGATTCTTGGCGGGCGCGGTGGTAATCCCTGTTGGCTCTCAGGCGCCGCGAACTGTGCAACCTCAGATGCGGTATCAACAACCGCAGATGAAAGTCTCGACGGCGCGGACCCGGTCTTCCTTCCAAGGGAAGACGCCGAGCCAGATCTTAAACAATCACTGAACCTGAGGATTTTGAAAGTCCCGCCCCCTGAGTGAAATATCTCAGGGGGATTTTTATATGCTTTCGCTGTTTTTTTGTTCAGAGCGGTTTTAAAATTCCGTTTAGTCGTCTTATGCCGAGATTACTTAGCACCTACGGTATACAGATTACGTATGCTTTCTCCTAATTCTCGTTTCTTCTTAGCTCTGGACAAAAAATTCTACGCTTTTAAGCGAATATTATTTTTTACCAACTATTATGTTTTTTGAAAATTGTTGGTTAGTAAGGTATCTTTTTATTACTTATGAAAGAGGAAGTTGAAGCTCTCTTGAAGGAGGCGGAGGAAAGGATTTTGGCGGCTCAGACAGCGGAAGAGCTTTCTCAAGCGCGAATTTTTTATCTGGGACGGAAAGAGGGAAAGATTACGGAGCTTATGAAACGATTGCCAGGTTTGTCAGTCGATCAGAAGAGAGATGTTGGTCCAATTCTTCAGCAATTACGAGTCACCGTGGAAAGTTTACTTTCCATTCAGGAAAAGAATTTTGCTAAAGATGAATTATTAGACTTAACCGGACGGGGAAAAACTGTACCGACTGGAGGAGAGCATCTTCTTACGACGACTATTCGGGAAATTGAACGGATTTTTGAAGGATTTGGATTTTTGTCCGTGGCGGGGCCGGAGATAGAAACGGAACGATATAATTTTGACGCGCTTAATATTCCAGCGGATCATCCGGCACGGGAAATGTGGGATACGCTTTTTGTAGCGCCTCGGGAGGAGGGGAGACTGATGCGGACGCAGACTTCGGCGGTGCAAATTCGCTATATGGAAAAAAATGAGCCGCCGTTTCAAATAATTTCCGTGGGTCGGGTATTTCGTCATGAAGCGACGGATTTTTCCCATGAAATTAATTTTCATCAGGCCGAGGGACTGCTCGTAGGAGAAAAAGTGAGCATGGCTAATCTCCTTTATACTCTCGATGCTTTCTTTAAGCGATTTTTTTCCGGGCAAAAAATAAAGACGAGATTTCGCCCGAGTTATTTTCCTTTTGTGGAGCCGGGGATTGAGGTGGATGTGTATTTGCCGGGGAAGGGATGGCTTGAGATGGGCGGGGCGGGACTAGTGCATCCTAAAGTATTCCAGGCAGTGAAGTATCCAAAAGGAATTTCGGGATTCGCTTTTGGTCTTGGGGTAGAGCGTTTGGCGATGGTGAAATATGGAGTGCCGGATATTCGTTTTTTCTATCAGAATGATATGAAATTTCTCCAGCAATTTGGCGGAGAAATGCGACTAAAGTAAGCTTATGAAATTTTCAATACAAAAAATTAGAGAGATGGCGCCGTTTGTAAAATCGGCGGAAGATGTACGCGAGCGGCTGACCACACATTTATTTGAAGTGGAGGATATTGTAGGAGATACGATTGATATTAAGATTTTGCCTAATCGATATGATGCGGCTTCGTATCTTGGTCTTACTCGAGAACTTTACGCGGCGGCCGGAAAGCGCTGGAAAGAGAAAAAGCTTACGAAAGTCCGAGTAGTAAAAAAGGGATCTGTTAAAGCCGTTATTCAGACTAAAAAGTGCGCTCGGTGTATGACTGTGTATATGGAAGGAGTGAGGATTAGTCCTTCGCCGAAGTGGCTTCAGGACGTCTTACTGCACTCAGGGATGCGGCCGATTAATAATGTGGTCGATGTTACTAATTATGTGACGCTTATGACTGGACAGCCCTTGCATGCTTTTGATTTTCAAAAAATGGAGGGTAAACAGATTGTGGTGCGAGAGGCGAAACAAGGAGAAGAAGTGAAGCTTCTCACTGGAGAGCAAATTTTTTTCCAAAAAGGAGAATTAATGCTTGCTGATACAAGAGGCGCGCTTGATCTTGCTGGAATTAAGGGCGGGGAGCGGGCAGAGATTAATGCAGAGACTGAAGATATTGTTCTTACCGCGGCTAATTTTGATGGGACGACGGTGCGGGAAACAGCCCGACGAGTGGGAGTGATTACGGATGCTTCTTCACGATTTGCTCATGGCTTATCTGCTGAGCTTGTAGGGGCGGGTATGGAGATGGCGATTAATCTTCTTATCAAAATCACAGGAGCAAAACTTGGAAAGACTTTTGATGCATATCCGAAAAAAGCATTAGCGAAGAAAATAGTTTTTGATCCGGATCGAATTTTGGAAATTTTAGGGGTAGAGATTACACCCAAAGAAATGAAAAAGATTCTTCAGGATGCAGGATTCGGATTTTCCGGAAAACAAATTATTGTTCCGAGTGTTCGGACAGATATTGAGACGATTGAAGACGTGGCGGAGGAAGTGGGGCGAATCTATGGATATAATAACTTTTCTCTTATTTCGCCACAGGTTTATTTATTTTCTAATGAAGAGGAGGGGCTTCATATGCTTGAAAGAGTAGTGCGAGAACGATTAATCGCTACTTCGTATCAAGAGATCAAGACGCATAGCTTTGTTTCAGAGCGAGAAGCGGAAGAGACTGGGAATTGGGGAGTGATAGGGGATGAGGGAGAAGCTGTGAAAATAGAAAATCCGACGGCGGCTTTGTATGCGCGTGGGAGAAAAACTTTGATCACTCTCGGGAAAGAGGTGGTAAAGAGAGCGGCGAAGGATTTTTCTCAAGTGAGAATGTTTGAAATTGGAAATGTGTATGTGAAAAATATAGGAAAAGTGAAGGAGGAGACTGTGGCGACTTTTTTCTCTTCCTCCCGCGAACGAGAAGGAATTCGAGAAGTGAAAGGAGTACTTCAAGCTATTATAAAAAACATTTCTCCCTCTTCTCTTATAGAAGAACAAAAAGATGATAAGCTTTTCCTCTCTTTGCAGGGGAAGGTGGTAGGGGTAGTCGGGCATGCAGAAGGAGTGGCATACGGAGAAATTAGTCTTACGAGGCTTTTATCTTTCATTTCTTTCGAAAAGAAATATGAGGCGGAGTCAGTGTACCCGGTAACTTTTCGAGATATTTCTTTTTCCCTTTCCAGGGAAGTTTCTTTTGGAGAATTAGAGTCAGAGATGATAAAAGCGGGGAGAGAGCTTCTCTCTGATTTTTATCAAAGAGATGAATATAAGAAGGAAGGTAAGAGTATTTTTACTTATAGAATGTATTTTCAGAGCAAGGAGAAAACTCTTACTAATGAAGAAGTGGACGGGAGAATGTCGGATATCATCCAGTCTCTTTCAAAGAATGGAGTAGAAATTTTTTAGATTTTTATATAGAAGTACTTATCCCCAGTTTTTCTTTTCTCTTTGTTTTATACTTAGGATATGAAAAAGAAAAAAGGAAGCGATAAGGGTAATAAAGGGTCGTTTTTTTCTTCCCACCGGAGAGATTTTTGGTTTTTGTTTTTGGTGGCGGTAGGTCTTTATATTATTTATACTCAGGTGTATTTCAGTGATTCGGAGGAGAAGCGAGTACAGGCTTCAGAAGGATTGGATCAGAAGACGCTTATTGTGCGAGAGTGTGATAATAATCCGACTCGAGCGTTTGGTTGGGGAAATAAAAATGTAGCGACGGGAGTGGAGCCGGACCTTGGGTGTTTTGATAATGGGGGGAATAAGATTAAAGGCGTGACGAGTGATAGACAGTGCGCTTTTTTGGCTTGCCAAATGTAAAAGGAAAAGCGCTTGTAGAACGTGATAGTTTGAGTACAAACTATCACGTTCTCTCCGCTTTACCCTGGCTTTTTTGAAAGAAAATCGAAAAATTCTCCTCCTTCGCCAGAGGCTACGGCGGACAAAGCAAAAATACTTTACTTACGCTGGTTAGAATGAGTGTTTTTTAGAGAATAAAAGGGGGTGGTGGAGCCTTCTTTTTTTTGCTATAATTAAGTTACTTATTTATATCTATGGCGGAGAACAAGAAAGAGCAGTATTCGGCGGAAAGTATTCAAGTACTTGAGGGTCTTGAGCCGGTCCGGAAGCGGCCGGGTATGTATATTGGCTCAACGGGGCCGGAGGGACTGCACCACATGATCTGGGAGATCGTGGACAACTCGGTTGACGAAGCTTTGGCCGGACATGCCACGAAGGTCCGGGTGGAACTTTTGGCTGATGGCGGAGTGGCGGTAGAGGATGACGGGCGAGGAATCCCAGTTGAGAAGCATCCACAGACGGGACTTTCAACACTTGAGACGGTGCTTACTATTCTTCATGCGGGAGGCAAGTTTGGCGGTGGGGGATATAAAGTATCTGGTGGCTTGCATGGCGTGGGCGCGTCGGTCGTGAATGCCTTGTCAAACAAATTGGTAGCCGAGGTCTATCGGGATGGGAATATTCATCGACAAGAATTTAAGCGAGGAGATTCTCAGGGCGCGGTAAAGAAAGTGGGGAAGACGGAAAAGCAGGGGACAAAGATTGCTTTTTGGGCGGATGACACTATTTTTCAGACGACGGAATTTTCGTTGAAAAAAATCTTGGATCACTTGCGCCAGCAGGCCTATCTTACCAAAGGGATTACGATTGAAGTAATTGATTATCGGACTAATCCTCAAGGAGATTATCACGGATTTTATTTTGAAAACGGAATTAAATCATTTATTCGACATATCTCCGAGGAAGAAGCTCCGTTGCAACAGGAAATGTTTTATGTAGAGAAGGCGTGGCAAAGCATGTTTGTCGAAGTGGCGATGGTGTATGCCAATGAACTTGAGACGAAGGAGCTTTCTTTTGTAAATAATATTTATACGATGGATGGTGGGACACACCTTACTGGTTTCCGTTCGGCGCTCACTCGAGTGATCAATGATTTCGGTAAGCAAGGAGGGTATATTAAGGATACGAAGGATAATCTTACCGGAGATGATGTGAGAGAGGGATTGGTAGCGATTGTCTCTATCAAGATGCCGGAGCCGCAGTTTGAGGGTCAGACCAAGGGAAAACTGGGGAGTACAGAAGCGAGAACGGCGGTCGAGTCGGTAGTGGCCGAGGCGCTTAAGGATTTCTTGGAGCGGAATGGAGCAGATGCTAAGCGGATGATCGAGAAGTGTATGCTGGCGGCTAAGGCGCGCAAGGCGGCAAAAGCGGCCAAGGAGACTATTTTGCGCAAAGGAGTCTTAGAGGGTTTGTCTTTACCGGGAAAATTAGCTGATTGCACCAGCCGAAAGCCGGAGGAGAGTGAGCTCTTTATCGTAGAGGGAGACTCGGCCGGTGGATCATCACGCATGGGTCGGGATCGTCGAACGCAGGCAATCTTGCCGCTAAAAGGTAAGATTTTAAACGTAGAAAAAGCACGCGTGGATAAGATGCTTGCAAACGCTGAGATCCGGTCGTTGGTTGTAGCACTGGGGACGGCAATTGCCGAGGAATTTGATCTTACCAAGCTTCGCTATCATAAGGTTGTAATCATGACTGATGCGGATGTAGATGGATCACATATCCGTACTCTTCTTCTCACACTTTTTTATCGGTATTTCCCAGAGGTGCTAAGAAACGGATATGTCTATATTGCTCAGCCGCCCTTGTATAACATTAAAAAAGGCAAGGAGACTCATTATGTCTATTCGGACGCAGAGAAAGAAGCCTTGCTTAAAAGAATTGACCCAGAAGGGGGTCTAAGAGGAATTTCTATTCAACGCTATAAGGGTCTTGGAGAAATGAATCCGGATCAACTTAGAGAAACCACTCTTGATCCACGAAATCGAATATTGAAACAGGTGATGATGGAGGATGCGGAGGAGGCAAATAAACTCTTTGATATCCTCATGGGAAGTGTGGTGGAGCCTCGAAAACATTTTATTCAGACCCACGCTATTTCGGTGACTAATCTTGACATATAACGATTCCTATATTACATTTTATTTATCATGTTTGCGCAGTTGCAAAGATTTTTGACCGAATCAATGGGGGAATTTTCTCGGATTCAGTGGCCGGATGCACAAGAGACAATTCAAATGACTATTACTGTGATTGGGTTTTCGCTCGTGATGGCGATACTTTTGGGAGTTTTTGATTTCGCATTTCTCTCCGGATTACAGAACTTATTTAATATCTTATAGATTTGAATTATGGAAGACAATAAAGAGAAGGGAGGAAATATAGTCGAGGGAGGGAAGCTTTCGGGTGAGCGACATTGGTATGCAGTGCATACTTACTCTGGCTATGAAGATGCGGTGAAGCGTTATCTTGATCAGCGGGTAGGATCTCTTTCCATGGAAGATCGGATTTTTTCCGTAGTAGTGCCAAAGGAGAAAAAAATCAAAGTGAAGAATGGTAAGCGGCGAGTGATTGAAGAGAAAATTTATCCAGGATATGTCTTGGTGGACATGATCATGAATGAAGATACTTGGTACGTGGTACGGAATACGCCGAGAGTGACTCGCTTTGTAGGACCGGAGACGACTCGACCTGTACCACTTTCCAAGCACGAGGTAGATGCCCTGCTTGCGCGAATGGGAAGGGAAGATCAGGAATTTACCATTGATCTTAATGAGAATGATTTAGTGAAGATTATTGATGGTCCCTTTAAGGATTATGATGGCAAGGTGATGGGAGTGGATAAGGAGAGAGGAAGAGTGAAGGTGGCGGTGCAGATTTTCGGACGGGAAACGGATTTAGAGCTGGACTCCCTCCAAGTCCAAAAGGTTTAACGCTTGTACTTTTGGGTCTTTTTCGATTTTTTTTATGCGCTGGCTTCTCACATACTTCCCGCAGTATGCTCCGATGCCTGCTCGAAAAGAAAATCGAAAAATCCTCCAAAATTACTTCACTTACATCTGTGCTGGATGTACGAAAGTAATCAAAATTTTTGGAATAAGATTTATTTGCGTTTTTTAGATTAGTTTGATACTATAGAGGGACTTTTTAGAGATATGGCAGGAAAACCTATTAAAACTACATTAAAGCTCTTGGCTCCGGCCAAGCAGGCAAATCCAGCGCCTCCTATTGGTCCGGCGCTTGGTCAGCACGGTATTAACATTGCCGGTTTTTGCAAGGAGTTTAATGACGCGACCAAGGACATGACGCCAGGCGAGATGGTACCAGCGCTCATTACCGTCTATGAAGATCGAAGTTTTAGCTTCACTCTCGGTACTCCTCCGGCCTCGGTCTTGCTTAAGAAGGCGGCGGGGATTGAAAAGGGATCGGCGACAGGGGCTAAGACTATCGTGGGAAAAGTGACGATGGCACAGGTGAAGGAAATTGCCGAGCGCAAGAAGAATGACTTAAATGCCTATGATGAAGCGGCGGCGATTAAGATTATTGCGGGGACGGCCAAGAATATGGGCATCGAGATTTCTGGCTAAAATTCCCAATATCATCGTTGCAAGAAAATTTTTCTCAGTCGCAGTACTCCTTTGTACAGCTACCCTCGTAAAAATTTTCTTACGCCTTGATCTTGGAAATTTTATCTCAGAAACTATTCTGTTAGTCACGTCTTTTCTTTGTGTAGTGTTATTCTTTTCTAAAAAACCGTTTCCGCGGTTTTTTATTTGCAGAAGGGGAGAGAGTTTGGTAGAGTGGGGGCGGTTTCTCATTTTTCACAAAAAATGAGTTTGAAAACTTTTTACTTTTAGAGAAAGAGAAGGGAAAGGAATTATGAGTTTTTCTCTGAAGCCGGAGCATGTGTCGGTGGCGATCGAGGGGCCGGATGGAGCTGGTAAGGCGACCCAATCCCCACTTCTCTGTCATTGGCTTAAGGGTCAATTAGGAGGAGGGATTGAGGTGTGTATGGTGGATATGCCTCGCTACCCAACTTCGATTGGGCAAATTATCAAAGGAATGCTCACCGGCACTTTTGGGATTAAGGTGATCACTTTCGGCGGCAGAGTCGGAAATTCTCTTTTCCTATTACAAAAGGGCTCTTGCAGGAGTTCTTTTTTTATCTTTCGATAAGCTCAAGATAAAAGAGTGTTTAGTAATTAGTATTTGGAAATTAGAAAACGAAAAAACGGAGAGAATTTATATAATGCCGCTTATAGTGACAAAGTATATGTACTGGATTTCGGATCCTTCCATCACGAGTACGTTATGGAGAAGCAATGTGGAAAAAAGAGAGGAAATGTGGGAGAATGCGGGAGCAATAGTTATGGAAAGTAGGGAGAAGAAATATCAGGTGACGGTGGGCTTAGAGATTCACGCGGAGCTACTTACGAAGACGAAGATGTTTTGCGAGTGTCTGAATGATCCGCATCAGGGCCGGCCGAATGAGCATGTCTGCCCGATCTGCGCGGGGCATCCGGGGGCACTGCCGGTCGCAAACAAAAAAGCAATTGAGTCGGTGATCAAGGTGGGATTAGCTTTGGGCGGAGAGATATTTCCGAGCGGTCGGGCGAAATTTGATAGGAAGAATTATTTTTATCCGGATCTGCCAAAGGGGTATCAGATCTCGCAATATGATGAGCCAATTGTTTCGGGTGGAAAGCTCTTGGGGGTAGGGATTACTCGGATTCATTTGGAGGAGGATGCGGGGCGGCTTGCTCACGCAAAAGACGCGAGTCTTGTGGACTTAAATCGGGCGGGGGTGCCGCTCATGGAGCTTGTGACTGAGCCGGACATCCGGAGTGCGGAGCAGGCGAAAGAATTTGCCGAGGAGCTCCAGCGGATTTTGCGGTACCTCAATGTATCAGGCGGAAATATGGAGCGGGGAGAGATGCGGCTCGAGGCTAACGTGTCGCTTAACATGGGGACGAAGGTAGAGGTAAAAAATATTAATAGCTTTAAGGCGCTCGCGGACGCGATTGATTATGAAGCGGCGCGACAGGAAGAGCTGATCAAGAATGGAGAGAAAGTAACGCAGGAAACACGCGGATGGGATGATGTGGAGAAAAAAACAGTATCTCAGCGGAGCAAGGAAGAGGCGCATGACTACCGCTATTTTCCAGAGCCGGATTTGCCACCGTTTACCAAAGAGGCATTTAAGATAGAAGAAATACGGCGGAGTATCCCAGAACTTCCGGAGGAAAAGCGAGTCCGGATGACTAAGGAATATGAACTTACAAGAGAACAGGCAGATATTTTGATAGAAGATCCAAAAATAGCGGAATATTTTGAGGAGGCGGTATCGGAGCTTAAAGATAAGCGTCAGGCGGGACTAGTCTATAATTATTTAACGTCAGATATTTTTGGTTTTTTGAAAGAAAAGGGAGTGGAGTTTGAGGGGCTACGGATAAAGCCCTTGGCACTTTCCGAGCTCATTTATCTTTTAAGTAGTGGAGAGATAAATAGCCGAACAGCGAAGGATTTGATTGGAGTGATGCAAGAGAAAGGAATTTCGCCAAAAAAACTGGTGGAAGAGAGGGGGTTGGGACAGATTTCGGATAAGAAGAGAATTCAGGAGGTAGTGGAGAAAGTGGTTTCTGAAAATGAAGAGGTGGTAATGAGATATAGGGCAGGAAATAAAAATCTTCTCCAGTTTTTCTTAGGACAAGTGATGAGGGAATTAAAAGGCCAAGGAAATCCAGAGATTATCAAGTCTGTTTTACTGGATATCTTAAAGAGATAAAGCTTATTGTTTTTTAGAAACTTTCTCTTTTCCTTCCGTGACCCATAAAAAGCCCAGCGGCTTTTTCTTCTGTCCTTGAAAATTTTTTTTATGGCAATCCGTTGAGGACAGAAGAAGAAAAAGCATTACCATAAAAAAACCATGCCATTTTTCTGTGGATGGTCATTTTAGGAGAAGATAAAAGTTTCTTTGGTAGTAGAGAGATTGGGTGGCGTGAGTAGTGGAGGAGGGAGTAAAAAGTCTCCGACTTTTTTTAATCAAAGATTGATTTCTTCGTTTTTATGAAACGAAGGTTTACACCTTAGGTGAGCTTTTGCTATCGCTCAAGCTTTTTATTTATATAGATTCTAGATTTAATCTGGAATGACAAGATAAAAAAATCCCCGGACACGATTGTCCGGGGCGGGAGAAAGAGGGGAGAAGTCAGGCTGTGGCTTTTCTTTGAGGGAGAGATTCGTTTATGGGATCTTTGTGAGTGCCGAGGCCTGATGTATCGACTTTGAAAGAATTTGTGAGGCGGGTGAAGACGCTTTCTTCATTTCCTGAGGGATGGAAGGCGATTTTTTGAAATTTATCAGGGATGCGCCGCTTCATTTTTTGAAGGGCGTCTCCTTTACTCAAGGCGTAAGTCTTGATCGGTGTTTCTTCCCAACTCTTTTCTTGCCAGATGTAGAAGGAGAAATGGGAGAGGATTGAGACCGGGAGACTTTTTTGTGACCGGATTTTTGCAGACATAGGCTTCATATCCTATTTGTAGAAATGATGAAGAGGGAAATACAGGAAAGATTTGAAGAGAGTTAAGAATAACTCTCAACAAGATCCACTTTGAGATGAGTGGTCTCTGGATGAAAGCTCGTGATCTTGCCATTTTCGTTGCGGCTCACGGGCTGATGTTTGCGCAAATGATTGCCTTCGGGAATTTCCACAAAAGCGACGATAGCCTCGTGGAGATGACTGGCAGTCACTTCCCTGGGGATTTTTTCCCAAGGTTTTTTTTTGGTCCTTCGATGAAATAGAGCAAAAATAAACTTTGGTTTGCGCGCTTTACTTGACCGGAGTCTCCTACTTTGGGTCGAATAGGCGCGTTGCAACATATTCCTTTTCCTTTCTTAGAAGTGAATCCAATGATGGATTCGGGGTTAAATTGACAAGGTTCTAAAAAATATCTTTTTATTAAAGCATAGGGAGAAAGGTAAAGCAAGAGGATTATTTTTTAGCTTTAATGAGGGAGTGGAGGTGGGAGATGAGCTCGTCTTTTCCACCCGTATAATTCTTTTCTTTTTCGCGGGCTTCAAGATTGAAGTTCTTGGAGCTGATTTCATTGTCGCCAACGACGATGAGGTAGGGGACTTTTTCGAGGCGGGCGGTGCGGATTTTTTTTCCGAGGGTTTCGTTACTGGCATCTAGCTCAGCGCGAATGCCGGCAATTTTTAATTCATCCTTGAGTTTACTAGCAAACGCTTCATGGTCGAGGCCGACATTTACTATCTTTACTTGGACCGGGGAGAGCCAGAGAGGGAAATGGCCGGCAGTGTGTTCAATCAAGATTCCAATGAAGCGCTCGAGCGATCCATAGATGACTCGGTGAATGACGATGGGAGTATGTTTTTTGCCATCGGCACCCGTGTACTCGAGATTAAAGCGACGGGGCTGCTGGAAGTCGAGCTGGATGGTGCCCATTTGCCACTTTCGGCCTAGGGCATCTTCCATCACGATGTCTATTTTTGGTCCATAGAAGGCGCCATCGCCCTCGGCAATTTCGTAACCATCTTTACCGCAGCGGGTATCTAAGATTTCTTTTAGTTCTCGTTCGGCTCTGTCCCAGGTCTCTTTATCACCTAGGAATTTCTCGGGTCGGGTACTGAGGCGGAGACGGTACTTCAAATCAAAAATGGAATAAAAGCGGTCGGCGATCTCGAGGATGGCTTCGTATTCGCTTTTTACCATATCTTCGGTGATGAAATTGTGAGAATCATCTTGGCGGAAACTCCGTACGCGGAGAAGGCCATTTAAGGTGCCGGAAAGCTCATGACGATGGAGCATATCGGTATCGGAAAGGCGGAGAGGGAGATCGCGGTAACTGCGAGTGGTGGAGCCAAAGACGATCATGGCATTGGGGCAGTTCATGGCTTTGACACCATAGACTTCATCTTCGCCGTGGTCGCAAATAAACATATCATCCTTATAGTGTTCCCAGTGGCCGGAGGTCTCCCAGAGAGCTTTTTTGTTGATGAGTGGGGAACTGATCTCACTGTAGCCACGAGCTTCATGCTCTTTGCGCCAGAAATTAACAAGTTCATTCATGACGATCATGCCCTTAGGGAGCCAGTAGGCCATGCCCGGGGCAGTGTCGTGAAAGAAAAAGAGGCCAAGCTCGGGACCGAGTTTCTTGTGGTCGCGTTTTTCGGCTTCAGCAAGGAGCGTGAGGTGAGCATCGAGGGCGGTTTTTGACTCGAAAGCGAGACCATAGATGCGAGTGAGTTGCTCGCGTTTATTGTCGCCGCGCCAGTAGGCACCAGCGACTTTGTGAAGCTTCCAGGAGTCGAGCGGGATTTCGCTCGTATTATTCACATGGCCACCGCGACAGAGATCGATGAAGGCGTCGCCAGTCTTATACAGTGAGATTTCTTCGCCTTTTTTTTCGAGCTCATCAATTAATTCATGTTTGAAGGGGGCGTCGGGGAGAAAATCCCGGGCAATCTTCGCGCTTACTTTTTCGCCGGAGAAGGGAAGATTAGCTTTGATGATCTCTCGCATAGATTCTTCGAGTTCAGGGAGATCGTCGATTGAGAGCGGGGAGGGGAGAAGGAAGTCATAATAAAAGCCATCGTCGATTGTGGGGCCGATAGCGAGCTTAGCATCGGGGAATTTTTTTAATACGGCGATTGCGAGGACATGGGAGAGGGAATGGCGGATGGCATCGAGGGAAGAAATGGCGGTCTTTTTGGAAGGCATAGGTAGAATATTTCCTTTATTCTTACATATATTTTTGGTTTTTGGGAGATATTGACAATAATCTAATTAATTGATATTTATTAATAAAGTACTTTGGAAATTTTATAGTATTACCTGGTTAAATATAGCTAGGTTTTAAGGGAGATATCGAATGAAATTAACTCAGAATCAAGAAGAACTACTTTTGGTTTCTCAAGGATTTTGGAGTGAAATTTTTTTTACTCTCACCAATCAGATTTATGGAAAAAATGCAGGATATTTGTTTTATAAATCAATCTTTGAACTAAATCATTTTTCTTTTGTGTTTTTGGAATATATTGAAAAAAACATGGAAGAGGATGATTTTTTAGAATGGGAAGCTCATGTCCATTTGCTTTCTGATTTTGAGACAGAGACCGAAAAGTTATCTTCTTTATGCAGTGATTTAGAAGCGGAGCAAGTGGAGATGTTGGCATTTGAGATGCTTAACACATTTCTTTTTCTTCCAAGAATTATTGCAAAAGGATCTCTATTTCCAACATTACCTAAGATCTTTCATAGAATTGAAGGTATTGCTGCCGCAGAGCTTGATGGAACAGGGAGGCTGAGAATCATTGCAAAAGGATCTTTATTTCTAACACCTACCTTGCATTTGATAAAAGTCTTTTTTTCGGAGCAAAAGAATAGGCGTGCGTGGAACAGGGAGACTGAGAAATGCCTCTTATCTCAAAAGACAATTCTTGGTTATCAAAGAATTCTTCAAGGATTTGGAATTATTTCTCAGGTTGAAATTCAAAGAATTGGAGAAATTAAGAAAATTCTTGAAGAAGAAATTCTTCCAATATTTTATTTAAAAGGAGACTAAATTTCCTAAAGAGAGGGCAAATGGCCCTCTTTTTCTTTTTGACGGTGGATGAGAGGTGTGGATTTGAAAAAAAATTAGGAATGTTTTTTTGAAAAAGATATACACAGGAGAGGAAGCGGGGTTTGAAGGAGGTATTAGAATGGAGGCATATGGAAGGGGAGAAGAGGGGTTTTGTCCATCTGCATCTACACTCGCATTTTTCGCTTTTGGATGGACTGATGAAGATCGAGGACATCATTGCTGGGGCAAAGGAGATGAGGATGGGAGCGGTGGCGCTTACGGACCACGGGAATATGTATGGGCTTATCGAATTTTATGAGAAGACCAAAAAGGTGGGGATTCAGCCGATCTTGGGAGTGGAGGCCTATGTGGCGCCAAGGAGTCGGCACGAGAAGGTGCATGGAGTGGATAATAAGTACTATCACCTCACGCTTCTTTGCGAAAACGAGACAGGGTGGAAAAATTTGATTCAGCTGACTACTCGGGCGAATCTTGAGGGTTTTTATTATAAGCCGCGGATGGATATGGAGCTCCTTTCAGAGTATCACGAGGGGCTGATTGCGCTCTCGGGATGCTATTCGGGCGAGGTGATTCGCAACTTGCTATTGGGGAAGCGGGAGGAGGCATTGGAGGCGGCGAAGCGCCATCAGAATATTTTTGGCAAAGATAATTATTTTATTGAAGTGTCGCATCACCCGAAATGTTTTCCAGAAGATCATGAGCGAGTGCGGGCGGGGTTGCTTTGGATAAGCAAGGAGATCGGGGCGCCACTGGTTGCCACACAGGACGTGCACTATAAGAAGAAGGAGGATGCGCCATATCATGAGATACTGCTCGCGGTGCAGATGAGCAATAAGCTGCATAGCGGTAATGTGGAGGGAGAGGCTCAGGGGCCAAGAAAGATTGCAGGGAAGGCAGGCGGCATGCGGATGGATGATTTCTCCATGAGGAGTGAGGCCATGATGCGGGAATGTTTTGTCGATTTGCCGGAGGCGATTGAGAACACGGGAAAAATCGCGGAGCGATGCAAGGTAACGTTGGAACTGGGGAAAACCATTTTGCCCAAATTTCCCTTGCCTGAAGATGAGACAGCGGCGACATACTTGAGAAAAATTGTAGAAGGGCGACTGCCAACACGGTATGGGGCGGAGCCAAATAAAATAGTGCTAGATCGGGTGGAGTATGAGCTCTCGGTCATCGAGCGGATGGGGTATCCGGCATATTTTCTTATCGTGCAGGATTTTATAGCTTGGGCGCGGAGCCAAGGGATCATCGTGGGACCAGGGAGAGGCTCGGCGGCCGGATCGATCGTGGCGTATATCACTGGGATCACGAACGTGGATCCATTGAAATATGATTTGCTTTTTGAACGGTTTTTAAACCCCGATCGTATTCAAATGCCGGATATCGATACCGATATCGCGGATAAGGGGCGGGATCGAGTGGTGCAATATCTGCGGGATAAATATGGGAAGGATCAAGTGGCTAATATTATCACTTTTGGGACGATGGCAGCGCGGGCGGCGGTGCGGGATGCGGGGCGAGCGCTTGGAGTGAGCTATGGCTTTTGCGATCGGGTGGCAAAACTAATCCCATTTAATGAGGACTTGGAGACGGCGATGGATACGGTGCCAGAGCTCAAAGAGCTCTATGAAAAAGAGGCGGACGCAAAGCAGATCATCGATGCGTCCCGGAAGCTCGAGGGACTCACGCGGCACGCGTCTGTGCATGCCTGCGGCATCGTGATCGGGGATAAGCCGCTTTCACACTATGTACCGCTTCAGTATGCGCCACAGGATGAATCGGCGATTATCACTCAATTTGAAATGCATGCGATTGAGTCTCTAGGACTTCTTAAGATGGATATCTTAGGACTGAAAAATTTATCGATCATGGAGGAGACAGTGCGACTGATTAAAGAAAACGGAAAGGGGCATGTGGACATTAATACTTTGCCGCTTGATGACCCAGAGACATATGAGATGCTCCAGCGGGGGGAGACGACGGGAGTCTTTCAATTTGAATCGTCGGGTATGCGGCGGTATATGAAGGAGCTCCAACCCACACGGCTCGATGACCTGGTGGCATTGGTCGCCGCGTATCGGCCGGGGCCGATGGATCTTATCCCATCGTTTATCGCGAGAAAGCATGGGCGAGAGGAGACGACCTATTTGCATCCGGGACTCGAGCCAATCATGCGGGACACGTATGGGATCGGTCTCTATCAGGAGCAGATGATGCGAATCGCGCGGGATCTCGCCGGCTATACGCTCGCTGAGGCGGATACGCTTCGCAAGGCAATCGGGAAAAAGATTAAGGCACTTTTGGAAGAACAGCGGGAGAAGCTCACAAAAGGAATGATTGAAAACGGAATTCCGGATCATATTGCGGTCCAGATCTGGGAGCTCTTTCCACCGTTTGCGCGATATGGATTTAATAAATCGCACGCGGTCTGCTATGCCTTTATTGGCTATCAGACAGCATATTTGCGGGCGCATTATCCCGTGGAATTTATGACGGCACTCTTAAATAACGATGCGGGGGATATTGAGCGGGTGGCGTTTCTTGTGGAGGAATGTCGGAAGATGCGGATCAAAGTGTTGCCGCCGGATATCAATGAGAGCGAGGTGGAGTTTGCACCGTATCCTGAGAAGCTGGAGATTCGATTTGGACTCCTCGCGATTAAAAATGTGGGGGAAAATATCGTAAAGCTTTTGATTGAGGAGCGGGGACGAGGGGGAGCATATAAGACAATGCGGGATATTTTGAACCGGATTGAGCATCGGGATCTTAATAAAAAGTCGCTTGAGGCGCTCGTGAAGTGCGGAGTTTTTGATTCTCTCGGCGTCGAGCGGAATATGGCGAATGAAAATTTGGATGAGATTTTGCGGTATAGCCAGCTACTCAGGGAGTATAAGAAGAAGGCGGCGGGATCACTTTTTGGAATGAAGGATGAGTTTAAGGGGCAGTTGAAGCTCAAGGAGGTAGCACCCGCGAGTGTGAAGCAGAAGCTCGAGTGGGAGAAGGAGCTTCTCGGCCTTTATATCTCGGATCATCCGTTTAATCCGTATCGGGGGAAACTTACGGCGCGGACACTCAGGGACGCGATGGGAGTCACAAATGAGAAGGCGAGTTTTGCGGTGGCGGGGCTCATGACAAGTGTGAAAAAGATTCTTACCAAGAATAATCAGTCGATGATGTTTGTAAACTTGAATGATGCGCGGGATTCACTCGAGATGATTGTATTTCCTCGGACGGTGGAGGAGTATAAGAATTTTGAATGGGCGGAGGGGAGAATCATTCTCGCCTCAGGCCGAATGAGTCATAGGAACGGAGAACCAAAATTTATACTCGAGAAGATAAAATCTATTTAACGAGCTGGTCTTTTTGGCGGATTTTGCGATTTTTTCCTGCGGTGCCTCCTCACGTACCTAGCTCTTAGTACGCTGCGGCGGCTCCTCGGAAAGAAATCGCAAACTCCATCCAAAAATCCTGCGCTTGACGACGTGTAACGTTTTAATAATTTCGAGCAAAGAAATTGCAAAATTCGTACAAAACTACTCTGCGTTAAGCCCACAACATCTTAAGAGAAAATAGTTAGTTACTTATGAATACCGCCATAAGCGGCAAGCCTTGTCCCGTTCCAGGGTCTTCGCCACGTAAAGGAAAGAATACTGTCCCACGTGGCCTAAGGGCTCCGCTACGAGATTCCGGGTCCCGCTTTTAGCGAGGCTCGCCAAAGACGGCAAGCCCTGGATTCTGGATCGTGGTCTAGGATGACAATCTCTAGAACCCTTATTTTATAAGGGTACTTGACAACTTCGGGGTTACTATTGACTTTTGTATATCTGGTATGCTATAATATATGAGTAATAGTGGCAGTTTGAAAATATTCAAATCTCTTTTTCAGGAGTCTGGTCATGAAAATGTTTTTTGGTATTTCGAGCGCGTTTGTGCTGATGATATCTCTCCTCATCCATTTCGAGAGCAAGAAGGTGGAGCGGGCGCTTGATGCGAGTGCTCAAGCGATCGAGGCCTCCTTGGAGGCCTCGATCGAGACAGCGTCGGATGTGACCGACGCTTTCCAAGCCATGCAGGCGATGGGGAAAGTGAGCCGCGAAGGCTTGCAGCTTTTTCCGGGACTCAATTTGCCCGAGAAGCCGACACTCCCTTCTCCCGAAAGCGACGAGAAGTAATGGAAGAAGACCCAAATCTTTTTCCGAAACCCCGCTCAACTATGGGCGGGTTTTTTATTCCACACTCTTTCTTTATTTCTATGCGGTATACTAAAGGTATCTATGTTTTCGAGAACGGGTATGATTTTTCTTTTGGTAGTGAGTACGGTTTGTTTCTCTTTTCCTTATTTTAGCTTGGCTCAAGAAGTATCTAAAAAACCATCACCCGAGACTCAAGAGATGCCTACTACTCTTGCTGATCTTATCAAACAAAGGTGTAGGGTGGGTTGTGTTAAAGTGAAAACACTTGTAGATGAGATGCTAAACAGTCCGGCTTTGGCTGATGAGGCGGAGAAAGCGATTCGGGAAGCGGTGGAGGAGAAGTTAGGCGGGGATGAATTTTTTATCAATATTGAACAGAAGATCATGGAAGAGGTGTCCCAAGGATTTTTTAGTTCGTCATATAGCCGGCTTTCAAATGATCAGCGAACTCGAGTAGATACGGTGCTTCAAAAGTTTTTTAAGAATAATGAGGATAAACTGGAAAATCTTAAGAAAGTAGTAACGGATTTGGCGGTGTCGCTTTTTCGCCGAGTGTCTTCTGAGTATAAAGCATGCGTGAAGGGTCGAGTGGCGCTTATGTGCGCAAAATCAAAAGATAACAAACTTTTCCCAAGCGAGGTCTTCGAATTTCTTACAGACGTGACGAAGTTTGTAGAAGGGAATACGGAATCACCCGATAATTTGATCGAGCGGTTAGCAGATCTTTTTGCGGAGAAGTATGGAGCGGCGGAGGAGCTTATAAAGGGTCTGGTACTTAATGAAGTGAAGACTAATATTGAAAATGTATTTTTAGCAGACTCTCTTGCTATTGTAAGTAGTGCCAAGAAGCAGATCTTAGAAGGTGTGCAAGAGGTGCTTTCTAATATTTCATTTTTAGGAAATATTAATTGGTATCTTATTACTATTGCGAATGAATTGGTGCAAATGGAAAACGCTAATAATCATGTGGCGGTTATTGGGGGGTCGGTGACTATAGTAGATCCATTAATTCTAGGTAAAAAACGAAGCGGAGAAGAAAAGGATCTTTTACGACTTTCTGAACTTATTAACGACTTTCTGACGATTTCGAAGGGAGAAGCGATTTGTGATAGAGGGCAGGTAGTTTTGATGAAGAATAATCTACAATCAGTGTTGCAGGTGATTTGGGGGCGAGTGAATAGGCTTGAGGAATTGTTTAAAAATCTAAGTGAAGGAAAAGGTTTAGGATGGGTGGATGTAGCAGTTGTTAATACAGAAAAGAATAGGAATAAAATCAACGCAAATCTTGCCACTCTTCGTGAGATGAAGAAAGAAATTGAACAAAAAATAAAAGATATCAAAGATATTGATGATAATAAGGTGAATGATATCTGTGATTTTATTGATAATGCCAAAAAGCTTTCTGATTTCGATCTGAGAGTTCTTGCAATTAGTGATGTGGAGGTGCAAAAGCTTTTACCATCTTACTGTATGAAGGGGAATGGACTAATGAAAGAAAAGAGATTAAAAGAAGAGGCGGAGGAGCTTTTAAAAGAAGCTGAGGAGGCGCTTGAGCGGGCGAAGCTTCAGAAGGAATTAAAAGAAGAGGCGGAGGAGCTTTTAAAAGAAGCTGAGGAGGCGCTTAAGCGGGCGAAGCTTCAGAAGGAATTAAAAGAAGAGGCGGAGGAGCTTTTAAAAGAAGCTGAGGAGGCGCTTAAGCGGGCGAAGATACAGGAGGCGGTGAACGAGGTCTCTAATACTCCGCCGAAGCAGTATAAGCGAAGTCGAGGCGGAATCACGATGCCGGTTGTGCAGATGCCGTGATCTGGGGAAAACATTCTTTTTTTATTATGATATTCTTCAAGAAAGAGTTTATGAAATATAGCGCTTGGTTTTTCTTAATGGGGTTTTTCTTGAGTATTTTTTCTTTTCAATTTGCTTTTGCTCAAGAAGCCCGGCCGGATTGCGGGGCTATCTCTGAAGAACTTAGGAAGGCGAGAGAATTACTGCGAGAGGCCATAAATAATGATGATTTTTTTAAGCTTGAAGATCTAAAAAAAGAAGTACAAACCCTGACTCAGAAATTGAAAGTTTGTCTTTCGGGGAAGATGGATGATTCGGGAGTGGATATTGTTCCTTCAGATACTTCTTTAGCTGATTTATGTAAGGGAGGATGTAAGGTTAAATATAAGAATGAGAAGGAGGAAAAAGATAAGAATAAGAATGTGGAACAAGTATGTACAGTTGATGAGAATGGAGAAGAGACTAGTTGTATACTAATTTATCCTGGTGATGAAGTTACAATAAAAGAAGAGAAAGGAGAGTCATATATTACTATTACTAATGCTAAGAATGGGAAGGTTTTTGGTCCTTATAAAATAATAAAAGAAAAACCGTGTATTGTTTCTCCGGATTGCGATAAGGCGATTAAGGCGGCGAATGAGGCGATTGCAAAATATAATGCAGATAAGTATAACGGAAAAAATTATGTAAAAGGAATTTTTCAAATTCCAGCCATTGCAAAGAATGGTTCAAATATTGTGGAAGTAAATAAAAAATTCCAAGATATTAATAAGAATCGAGATGTGGTTTTTGAGCTCATTAATAAAATAAATGCATTACCTGAACCTCCTCAAAGACCGCTGTTGTCGTATTATTCGCTTGTGTGGGAGTTAAAAATCTTAACAGCGGACGTGGAGAAAGATGGAGAGAAATATCTATATCCTGATCCAGGTAAATTTAATATAGGGGATCTTTTGAAATCGGTGCAGGCGTGCTTGAAGAAGCAAAAGGATGATTGTTCATTTACCCCGTTTAAGGAAAATGATCAGTTTTTTTGCGATACCTATGAAAAACAGAAAAATGAACTAGAGGGGAAAGCGGCGGCGTGCAGTGTGTCGGACAAAAAAGCGAAGATTGAATATGAGCTTATGCGGCTTAAAGAGGAAAATGATAAAAAATGCGGATCAAAGGTGACGGTGGCGGTGAAATTGCCTGGTCCGATTAAACTAGTAGCGTGTTTGAAGCCGGCGACGCAGCCGAATAATAATCTTCTAAAGCCTGATGATCCTCGAAAAGGGATGTCATTTGAAATAGATAATAATCAGTTTGAGGAACTAAAGGCGAGCGGCAAACCATTTCGACTCCAACTGTCTACTTCGTGGTGCGTACCATGTCAGGAAGCTAAGCCTCATTCTTATAAAAATTATAGCAAGTTTCAGAAAGACGGTAGTGTTATTCCTGTCTTTTACTACGATGTAGATAAATATCCTCATCCTGAACTTCAACCGTGGCGTGTTTCAGAATTTAGAAATTTTAATTAATTCATGAAAAAGAAAAAAAATACTGGAAATAACAGAAAAAAATATTTGATTCTTTCTCTTATTTTTGTAAGTTTACTTTTGCTTGTTGTTGCTAAACAAAAAACTATTTTTCCGTTAGCGGAGGAGGTGCAGGCGGCGGAGTGCAAGCCGGGAGATGACGCTGTTTATCACACGACCTATACCTGCGTGAGAAAACTGGGGCCGCATACGATTACTTTTAATGTCACCTCACCGAAGTATCTTTTTGATACCCCGCTTGATCCGAATGATGCGGCGAAGCTTAATGGAATTAACGAAGGAAATGCAAATAGCATTGCTTCCTATGTGATGGGACGGATTGGGGACCCGGAAGCGTATGCCAAGCGAGAGAATAAGGAGGCGTATGTGAGCGGTCTTGTGACTGAAGCGAGAAAAAATTCTGGACTTTTGGAGCCAGCGATACCGGATAAGGCGGAACTAGATAAGAAAAAAAGTGATCTTATTACTCTTATTCGAGGGTTGCCTTATGATCGGTATGTCAATTTAGCTCAAAACAAGTATTGTCGTTTATCTCCAAAAGAAAAGAAAGATGTGGTGGACTTTGTCGATTCGGTTAAGGATTATGTAAATGGAAAAGATCTGAATATAGATAACTTTGTATCGAATACTATTCCCGAGATTCAGAAGTTATTAAAAACTTTGACTTCGTTTAATTGTGCTATCAACGCAGATGAATCAGAGAAAAAGATTGCGGCAATACAGGCAGCGTATAAAGATTATAAAGATTGTTTAGCTCGGATGCAGTTGCCGCCGCAGGTGATTATGCCGGAAGGTAATAATTCGCTTTCGTCTAATACTATTCCTGGTCAGTGTACCCGAGATGCATTAATTAAGAAAAATGAAAATTTTCAATTAGCTTATGAGGCTCTTAAAGATCTGTCCGATCTTGTTAGCCAAAGAAATAATCAGAATTTACTAGCTGCTTTAGCTACTGCTAAAAATGATTTTAATAATAAGATTGATCAAGCTGTTCAAGAATGTAAAAGGTCATTATCTAATTCTTCTGATTTGGTGGGGAGTGTCTTCTAACTTCATGAGATTTTTCTTTCTTCTTCTATTGTTTTTTGCTCCTTTTTTTTCTTTTGCTCAGGATCTTCGATATTCTTTAATAGCCTGTGATGATTCTTCTATTAATTCTCTTGTGCGAGAAAATTTAACAAAAAAAATAATCTCTTTTCGCGATGATGGATTTTTGGGTTCGAATTGTATTTTTGAATTTAAAGATGGTAAAAGGATTATTCATATAATAAAAGCCAAAGATGTAAATGAGTTTCAGAGTAAACTCGATGTTTTAAATAGTCGGGGGCCTACTAATCATAATAATGATCTATCTGATATTAATTTTTTTTGTATTAATGATGTAAATGACCTTGCTTCTTGCGGCGATAATGCTCTTTGCAGAGAAGCTCTTTCTAAAAATTTTTCTGATAATAATGTTCACGAAAAAATTCATGGCTATAACGAAGCTTGTAGGATGCATTAAAAATGCTGGGAAGAAGCCTAATACTTTTGCTTGTCTAGTAAAAGATATTCAATTTTCTGGAAATGCTCCAAAAAGAGTTTGCTTTTATGTAATCCCTCAATCTCAGAGTACTTTGCAAGCTTATACCCAACGACCTTATATTCCTAAAGATATGGCTAAATATTGCAGAAAGTCAGGAACCTATTTTTCTAATAATTATTGGACCCAATTGTCTTATCTTTTTGATGAGATGGACGCTTATTATTTTGGTAATGTATGGAGATTACAAATGGTGAGAAGTAATAGAAATATCAAAACTTCTGATCCTAATACAACTGATTTGGGTAATTTATCAGAGGGGAATGCGGCTTTTATGATCTTTGGAATCTCTATATTGCGTCATCTTCAAGATAATTATCCCAATGATCCTACTCTACCAATCTATAGGTCTTTGGTTAAGGATTTTTTAGAAAAGAATTCTGCTTATATTAAAGATGTGTTCACTCTCATTAATGATGGTTATTTTCCTAATACAGAAAACATTTATCAAGTCGGAATAGTGCCTACGGCAAGAGTTACCAGAAGATTGATAACAGATATGAAAAATGATCCTGTTTTAAGGAAAGTCTTATTAGATAATTTTGGGGAAGACTGGTATAAGAAAAATATTGAAGATCTAGCTAAAAGTATTGAAATGCATGCTCCAAAAAGATGATTAACTTTAAGGGTTTCCTTTTTTATTTTAAAAATACTTTTTTATTCTTATTCTTATTTTTTTACTTTTCTTATGCTCTTTCTCTTGCAACTGAAGAAATAGTAAGGACGGTAATAGCCGACAAAGATGGAACTAAAATTGTCATTCATTTTACTTTTTCTCAAACGCCTGGAGATCAGCCTATTGCTGATCTTGAAAAAAGTGATCAATTAGCTCCTATCTCTTCTGATATTGTTTTACGAGCTGTTGATTTTGAAAAAATAGCGGATGCAATGGCGGATCAATATAAAAATTTTTGTGATAGGCAAAATTGTAGTCTTCGAGGAGATGATATTTATATAAATGTGAAGATTAAACTTAATTCCATTTTTTTCCCTAATCTTTCTGAGCCGGCTGGTAGTGGAAATACATTTTTAACTTTTTTCGGAAAGGGTAAAACTTCTTTCTTAAACAATACTTTCACCATGTTTTTTATTGCTAATGATTTTCAATATGTACTTGATAATATTGCTCCTCATGAAATATCTCATGTACTTTTGGGTCGAATGTTCCAAACCCCTCTTCCTCGATGCTTTGATGAAGGTACTTGTACTTTAGAAGAGAGCGAGTCTTTTGTTAATCGAACTTGCCTGCAGTTTTTTGAAAGGAAGAAGATTATTTTTGGTCCTACCGGGTTATGTCGTTCTTTTGATTCCTTTTTTAAAATAGAGGCTTATTCTCAAGATAAACAGGAAGTTTATGACCTTTATAACTCTGGAGCCTTAATAGCCGGTTATTTTATTGATAAATATGGATATGATATTTACTATAAATTTATTTCTCTTGTGATTCGGGGTAAAACTTTACAAACCGGCATTATTGATAAAATTCCTGAAATTAAAGAAGTTCTTAATCCGACTGGAAAGGCTAACTTTAATTATGATGTTGCGATGAGGAATGATTTTTTTTCTTATCTTAATAGCTTGGGTAAAGATCCGAAACAAGCCTGTAAGGTTTTTGCTCAAAGGATTAAGAGTAAAGATAAAAAAAATCAATTGGTTACTACTTTTAGTCGAGAAGAATGTAAGAATTTTGTGATTTTATATAAAAATATTAGCCAGAAGCTACCTGATAATATTAAAGTGGCTTGCAAGGATTATTTATCTGAAGTTGAATAGTTTTCTATAGATGCATCTTATTGGAATAGATGAGGTGGGGCGGGGGTGCCTCGCGGGGCCGGTGACTGTAGGGGCGGTACGGGTGCCAGTGTCCCTTTGTTTGCCCAAGGAAATACGGGATTCGAAGCTGATGCCGAGGCCGGAACGGGAGTGGTGGTGGGAGTGGATTGAGGAGCAGAAGCAGGCGGGAATTTTGAGGGCGGAAGCGGTGAGTCTGTCGGTTGCAATAATTGAGAAGATAAATATTTTGCAGGCGGCGCGACTTGGTGCGAATTTTGCGTATATGGCGGTAAGAGAGAAAGGGGATAGAGTGGTTCTTGATGGCGGGCTTTTTTTGGTGGATAAAAATGTTGATCAAGAGACAATGATAAAAGCGGATCAGAAAGTGTCGGCAGTGATGCTCGCGGCTGTATACGCGAAAGTAATGCGAGATAGAGTGATGGCAGGGCTTGCGGAAAAATATCAAGGATATGGGTGGGAAAGAAATGCAGGGTATGGGACGAGGGAGCATAGGGAGGCGATACAAAAACTAGGAGTGACTGAGTGGCATAGGAAGAGCTTTTTGCATTAATACTTAAGATATTTATATAGTTTACTCTGTAAAGAGGAGTACTTTCACGGGGGTCAATAAAATCTAATTTTTAGCTAAAATTGATTTTATTGACTTTTCTCTATTATTTGTTATCATTAGCGGACTATGGGAGGTGTACCAGTTAAACATCACAGTAAAGGCAAGGTGGGCCGAAGACGGTCACATCATGCTTTGAAGAAAATAAAGCTTGCAGTCTGCGTGAAGTGTGGCGGTCCGGTCTTGCCTCATCGAGCATGTTTGCAGTGTGGTAATTATGGACCGCTTGAAGCAAAAACGGCGGAGATAAAGCCTAAGAAAACTACGAGAAAGAAAAAAGAAGAAGTGGTTCTAGAGGCAAAGCAAGAAGAAGTGAAAGAGGAAGGAGAGGTCGTAGCCGAATCTAAGGAAGAGGAAAAGAAGAGTGAGTAATTCACTCTTCTTTCTTATGTGGTGTGGTAGAATTAACTTTATATTATGGCGACTAGACAGCTTGGGCGGTCAATAGCCCTGCAGTCCCTCTATGAATGGGACTTTCTTGATAAGAAGGAAGATTTAGCAAAGATAGTGGAGCGCAATATTAATGAGTTTGCTCCAGGTTTTGACGAGCCAGAATTTGTTTTCAAACTCGTCTCGGGAGTGATTGAACACATTAATGAGCTCGACGCCATTATTGAGAAGGCGGCGCCGGAGTGGCCATTGCCGCAGGTGGCGGTCATTGATCGAAATGCCTTGCGGATAGGTCTTTTTGAGCTCTTGCATGCGAATAAGGATGAAGTGCCGCCGAAAGTGGCGATTAATGAAGCAATTGAGATTGCCAAAAATTACGGGGGGCCGAATTCGGGTAAATTTATTAACGGTGTTTTAGGAACGGTGTATAAGGAAATTGAGGCGACTTTGCCAAAAGAAGTAGTGTCTCAAAAACCTGAGGAAAAAGAAAAGGAAGAGGTTAAAGTCCTTCGACAAGCTCAGGATAAAGAATAGGTATGGTGGATATTGGAGAAATAGAGAGAACTATAGGATATCGATTTTCTAAGCCAGAGTATTTAAAGGAGGCGATTACCCATCGCTCATATTTGAATGAAAATCCGAGATGGCCATTTCCTCATAATGAGCGACTGGAATTTTTAGGAGATGCAGTGCTCGAGCTTATTGTGACTGAGGAGCTTTATCATCGGTTTCCAGAGAAAAGTGAGGGGGCGCTTACGCCGCTCCGAGCATCACTTGTCAATTACTTAATGATGGCGGAGGTAGCGAAGGAAAGTGGTCTTGAGAAGAAGATGCTCGTATCGCGAGGAGAGGCGCGGGACACAAAGCGGGCGATGGAAGTGATCCTTGCGAATGCGGCGGAGGCTTTGATTGGGGCGATATATCTGGATGGGGGCTACGGCGCGGTGAAGGGGTATCTTGATCGATTTTTGATGAAGTATTTGCACGAGGTCTTAAAGAGTGGAAATTATCGTGATCCTAAGAGCCTCCTTCAGGAAGAGATTCAGAAAGAGAAGAAAATTACTCCAGAGTACCGGGTAACTCATGAGGAGGGACCGGAACACGAAAAGACTTTTGAAGTGGGAGTGTATGTGGATGGAGTATTGCTAGCGAAGGGAAAAGGCTTTTCAAAGCAGGAGGCAGAGGCGGAGGCGGCGAAGAAGGCTTTGGAGAAATAAAGCACGGATTTGTACTGTTATTTTTAAAAAATTTCTTCTCTCTTTCTGTGACTCAGAATCCAATCCTGAGAATGGATTCTTCTGTCCTTGAAAAGGATTTTTTTGGGGAAAAAGGAGATAAAAAATACCATAAAAAATTAAGATCTTTTCTTCAGAATAGTCACGATAGGGAAGAGAGCTTTTTTAGTGGTGTGGAGATTTTCTTGATGTTCGGGATTATTTTATGGATCTATACAAATTGCACGGATATGCGTCGGAAAAAAATATTGATATTCCTGAAACAGAGGAATATTTTTTAGATTATGAAGAGACACCCCCTCATCCATCTCTTAATAAAATTTCAAATTTTTTGCCAAATTATAGAGGGGAAGCTCTTCTCAGATTCAGAAAAGTGATTACAATCAATCGTGATAGGGAAGTACTTTTAGCTAAAATTTATGAGAAATCTTTTTTCTTATCTTTCTCATATGAATTTTGATGATATTGCAAAACCATTTGATTGAGAGGAAAAAAGGCAAGGAAAATAATTTTCTTTTTTTATGAACTTGACTAGGAAGATCGGTTACTAGATGACTGCTTTTTTTATCTTTAAAAATCTTTTTTGATATACTAGAGGTACTGTTTATTTTTTTATGCTAAAGAGTCTCGAGCTTTCTGGGTTTAAGTCATTTGCGGAGAAGACGGAGATTGAGTTTCCGGCGGGGGTGACCACGATCGTTGGCCCGAATGGTTCGGGGAAATCAAATATTGTCGAAGCGTTTCGGTTTGTTTTGGGAGAGCGAGAAGCGAAGAATATTCGGAGTGAAGATCTTTCGGGACTGATATTTTCTGGGAGTAAGAAGAAGCAGGGGATGAGTGCTGGGTATGCAAGTCTCACGCTTTTGAATCATGAGGGAAAGTTGGCTAGCGATTTTCCCGAACTTCTTATTACAAGACGAGTATATAAGAATGGGGATTCGGAATGTCTTATTAATAACAGTGCTATGCGGCTCAAGGATGCGGTGGAGCTTTTTGCCCACTCACGGATCGGGGCGCGGGGAATGATGATTGTGAATCAGGGAGAGGCTGATGCTTTTGTACTTTCAAAGCCTCTTCAGCGACGAGCCCTTCTCGAGGAAATTTTTGGTCTTAAGGGGTACCGAATGAAAGGAGAGGAGGCAGAGCGAAAACTAACGCTCACTGAGGAAAATATTGCTCGAGCAGAGATAGAACTTGAAGGTCTTTTACCACGGCTTACCATCCTCCGGCGTGAAGCAGAGAGGAAAAAGAAACAGGAAGATCTCGAAAAGAAACTCACTGAGCTTCATCTTCAATATTTTTCTTTAATAAAAGGATTATTGCGTCGTGATTTTTTTGCAATAAAAGAGCGGAAAGAGCAACTTATTCTCCAGAAAGAGTCTTTTTTAAAAAGAATTTCAGAGGTGACTTTGATGTCGCTTATTGAGCAACCAGATTTCATAACTATCGAAAAGAAAATTTCGTTGATAAAGAGACAGATGGAGGAGAAAGAGCAGGAGATTTTTTCTTTTGTTTCTCTTATGGAGCAGCGCATTGAAGTGGTGGCTAGCAAGACTCTACCGGTTACAAAATCTCTTCAAAAAAAACAGGAGAATGAATTAGTTTTTTCTATAGTTATGACGGCGGAACGGGCAATTGAGAAAGGAGGAGTGACGGCAATGGGGAGGGGGCTCAAAGATATTCGGAAAATGGGGAAAGAATATTTAGGAGAGGAAGAGCCTCAAGAGCTTGTAATGAAACAAGAATCGCAGAAGGAATTGGATTTTACTAAAGAAAAAGAGCAGATAGCAAATGCAAGGCAGGTGCGGGAAAAACTTCAGAAAGAACTCCAGAAGATTGAGGAGGAAAAAGAGAAAATGCGATTGCAGTTTAGAGAGAAAGAAAGAGAGATAGAGAAGGAAAAAGATGAATTACGCGAAACAGAGTATGGGCTCCGGGAGCTCAATCGGCAAGAAGAGGAGTGGCAGAAAGAAAATGAATTGTATCAATATGAGCTAAGAGAGGTGGGGATGAGTGAAGATGATTTTTCTTTTGATGAAATAGGAGAAGGCTCCGCCCCGCTTTTGGAAGAGGTGACTAGGAAGCGAAAGCGGACGATGGATGAGCTTAATAGGGTAGGTCTTATCGATGAAAATGTTCTTCTTGAGGCAAGAGTGGCGGAGGAGCGGAATGCTCTCCTTATTAAGGAGCTTGCGGATATACGAATAAGCCGGGAGAATCTTATAAAGATTATTGGCGAGCTGAAGGACTTGGTTCGGAAGGAGTTTTCTCTGAAGTTTTCTTTAGTGAAAGAGCGGCTGTCGGATAATTTTTTGCGGATGTTTAAGGATGGAAAAGTAGAACTTTTTCTTACTCCAGAGGAAGGAGTGGAGATGCAAGCGGAGCTTGGTCACAAAGGAGCGAAGAGCGTGCTTTCATTTTCTGGCGGAGAGCGGAGTCTTTTGGGAATAGCGGCGCTTTTTGCTCTGGCTTCGGTATCAGCGCCACCATTCTTACTTTTTGATGAGGTGGATGCACCACTTGATGAGCGGAATTGTCGGCGATTTGCAGAGCTTCTTTCTGAGATGAAAAAAGAGATGCAGTTTATATTAATTACCCATAATCGGGCGGTGATGGAGGCGGCGGATGCGATTTATGGCGTATCAATGACTCCGGAAGGCTATAGTCGCGTGGTGTCGATGAAATTATAATTGTTTTTTGGCGCTTTTCTTTTTCCTCTGACTTTGTCGAAAATTCTGTTTGCTCGTCGACATACATTAGCCCAGCATACCTCCTCGCAAGCCTCTCTTTCTTTCGCTCGCTTTATCTTATTTTATTCATTCTTTAATGAAGTTTTTATTTTTTCTTTTAAAGCCTATTATTGCTAGTGGAGGCTCATCATAGGGACAAAAATCCTGCTCATATTTGTCACGATTATCTGTTTGGTAATATTAAGATAAGGGTTATTCGTTTAATTGACAATTTGGAGGGGTTTTATTATACTGGGAGCACTTATTTATTATGTTGGTATTAAAGCTTAAGCGGATTGGCAAGAAGCATCAGGCGGCATATCGCTTGATTGTTAATGAGCGCCGAGACAAAAATGATGGAAAGGTGCTTGAAGATCTCGGGTATTACAATCCGCACTCCAAAGAGACGAAGATAAATGCAGATCGCGTGAAGCACTGGATTAGTGTCGGAGCGCAGAAGACAGATACGGTGAATAATCTTCTTGTTAAAAATGCGGTGATTGAAGGAAAGAAAATTGCGGTTCATAGTAGAAAAAAGGCTGAAGAAGCAAAAAAATAAGGCTTTTGCCTTATTTTTTTGCTTCTTTTTCTTCTTTTTGCTATACTAGCTGGGTACAGAAAAGGTCGGGAAAGAAAGACTATTACTAAATTTCGAAAGAATGGCTGAAAGAGATCAGGAATTTCTGCAGACTTTAGTGGAGGCTATTGTTGATAATCCATCGGATGTCAAAGTAGAGCGCAAAGTCGATGAGATGGGCGTTTTACTTTCCCTGAGAGTAAATCCGCAGGACATGGGAGTCGTGGTAGGTCGGCAGGGTTCGACCGCGAAGGCTATCCGATCCTTACTCCGAATTGTGGGTGTCAAAAATAATGCCCGCGTCAATCTAAAGATTGAGGAGCCGGAGGGCGGACGAGCGCCAAGAATGAGCTCGAACGATGATAGTAACTACTAACTCGCTTTTAGTTTTAAAAAATAAAAACCACAATATTTTTTGTGGTTTTTATTTTTTTACAAATGTAACAATTATACTATTACTATGAAATTTACGGTTATAACTTTATTTCCAGAAGCATTCTCATATCTTGAGACATCGGTTTTAGCACGCGGAAAAAAGAAAAAAGCAATTCAAGTGGAGCTCATGCAGCTAAGGGATTACACGGATCCGAAAGATAAGCATAAGACAGTGGATGATTCGCCCTTTGGCGGGGGACCTGGGATGGTCTTGAAGGTGGAGCCGATCTATCGAGCGGTAGAGAAAATAAAAGCAAAGTTTGCGAAAAGGAAGAAAAAACCGCGGGCGCGGGTGGTGCTTTTTTCGACCCGAGGAAGAAAGCTGACGAATGAGGTGGCGAAAGAATATGCGGAAAAATATGATGAACTTATTTTAATCTCTGGGCGATATGAGGGGGTAGATGAGCGGGTGGCAGAGTATCTCGCTGATGAGGAGCTTTCGATTGGCGATTATGTCCTTACTGGTGGGGAATTGCCGGCGATGGTCACAATCGATGCGGTTTCTCGATTTGTGCCGGGAGTACTAGGAAAGATGGAGTCATTGGAAGAAACAAAAGGAAGCTATCCCACCTATACTCGTCCGGCGGAATTTAAGGAGTGGAAGGTGCCGGAGGTACTACAAGAAGGAAATCATAAAAAAATCGAGGAATGGAGGAAAAGTTTTAAACTTTAAAATATAAACCCCAGTCTTACCCATTTATCTTTCTTTCGGCCGCACCATCTTTTTTTCAGTTTGCTCACTTTGAAGAATAATATTTTTCCCCTTTTACCACTATTTTCTTTTATAGAAGAATATAGCAGTAGTGGAGGCCCAAATTACCTTTTTATTTGGTAGCACTTTGCTTCAGAAAAAGCGGCTCGCTCGAAATAAAGAAGAAATTGATTAAGAAGAATTAGAACTTCTGAGGAAACTTAATGATCGGAAATGGTATCTTTCTGATTCATGTATTTCTGAGAAGAAGATTTACTTGGTGTGACTTTTTAGCCCTACATTATATAGAGTAGGGCTTTACTTTTTTTAGAATACAATATATATTAATAAGAGTTCCGCAGACAGCAGGCGGGGGAAACCCAGAGGTCCTGCCGAGGAAAAAGCAATTTTTATTGCTTTACTTCTATTTTGTTTGCGGCCGAAAGGTCGTTTTTTATTATTCTTATAAAAAGAATAATAATCGAAGATTTTTTCTGGTTTTTTAAAAATCAGAGCTACTATAATGCTTACTAAAAAACAGAAACAAGCGCATATTGCGGAAGCCGTGGAAACGATGAAGGCCTCGAATAGCCTCCTTTTTGCTGATTTTTCTGGGGTGCCGGTAAAAGATATTCGCGTTCTTCGGACGCTTCTTCGAGAACTGAATGCAAAAATGTCAGTGTATAAGAAGCGACTTATGAAGGTGGCGTTTAAGGAAGCGGGGATTGAATACGATCCGACGCAGTTTGATGCGCAAGCGGCAACTATCTTTGTGATGGGGGATGTGATTGAGGTGGCGAATAAGCTCTCTAAATTTGTGAAAGAGCTTGAAAAGCAGAAAAAAGAGCTAAAGGTCTTAGGCGGCTATAATTTTGCGGAAAAGCAGGAGATAACGGCTAAGGATTTTGTGACTCTTTCGAAGTTACCCACTCGAGCGGTACTTATCACTCAGATTGCGTTTTCGCTTTCATATCCGGTCCGGAGTCTCATGTATGCTCTTAATGCGAGAAAAGAATCTCTAGTAAAATAGTTAATTATTGAAGTCACTTCGTACTTTTGGGTCTTTTTTTATTTTTTTCTTCCGTTCGGTACTCATATACTTCTTGCAGTATGCTCCGTCCCGTACTCAGAAGAAAAATAAAAAAATCCTCCAAAATTACTTCTTTAGATTAGATATAAGAATAAAAATAAGATAAAAATATGGAAGATAAAAAAATGTTAGTGGAAAAGTATGCAGATCTTCTTGCTCAAATTGAGAAGATGACCGCGATTGAACTCTCGGAGGTGGTCTCGGCTATCGAAGAGAAGTTTGGTGTGTCGGCGGCGATGCCTATGATGGCGGCTGGTGCCGGAGCTTCAGAAGGAGCAGCGGCGGAAGAAAAGTCTACTTATGATGTGGTCTTAAAGGATGGCGGTGCGCAGAAGATTGCCGTTATCAAGGCAGTAAAGGAAGCGACTGGTTTGGGTCTTACTGAGGCGAAGGCTTTGGTGGATGCCGCACCAAAGACGGTGAAAGAGGGGATGAAGAAGGAGGATGCGGATGCGCTTAAGGCGCAGCTTGAAGCAGCTGGCGCCACGGTAGAGCTTAAATAGCTTGTCTTTTTGGTAAAGTTTCCCATTTTTTTCTGCGCTGCGTACTCACATACTCAGATCCAGTATGCTCCGTTCGCTGCTCGAAAAGAAATAGGAAACTTCATCCAAAAATCCTGCGTTTGCATCTAGTGCTAGCGTAATGTTTAAAAATACAGATATTGATAGGTATTCTTCATTTTGTTTTGGAAAAGAAATAGAATGAAGAATGACCGCGTGCGTAGCTCAGTGGTAGAGCACTGCATTCACATTGCAGGTGTCGGAGGTTCGATCCCTCCCGCGCGCACCCCATGAAGAAGGTTTTTGTATTTTTTTCTAAAAATATAATTAACTTATAATAAGCACAATCGATGAAACATCAGTTTTTCATAAAAGTTTTTTTTATCTTGGTCCTATAAAAGCTTTTTTTTAGTTTTTCTAATATTTATAGTTGTTTTTTGTTATTGGTATTTTGTTCCTCAATTATTAGAGTTTTTACTAGAATTTCAAAATACTGCTGAGGGTAGGCATTATTTATTTGGTGAGCATGATTTACATTATTTACTTAAAAATATTTAAAGTGCGCTTACTATTTTGATTTGCATAATAATTGCTATTCCTTCTTTAGTTACTTTATATATTAAGAAAAAAAGTAATGAGCAGGGAAAGAAATTATTTTTTAATGTGACCTTGACAGTTTTTCTTAATGGAATGTTTTTTTTATTTCTTCCTTATTTATTTTTTGTTCCTGATTCAGGATTAAGAAAAGCTTTTGGATTATTACTAAATTTTTTGTTCGCTTTTTCACTATCAGTCCCTATTGGTGTTTTAGCTCAATGGTTTTCTAATTTGTTTAAAAGAAGTTAGTTCAGTGTTTTTTTGACCAAGAAATATTTTTGTGCTTTTATCTAGGAGATCGTAGGTTTTTTGAGAACTAAACTTTTTTGTGAAGGAGTATGGATTATGGGAGCGGCGGAGCCAGTGCGGAGAGAGGAGGATAAAGCGGGGAGGGGGGAGAGTGAAGTGCAGCCAACACTTTTAGTGAGAGATTTTGCTTATAAAGAAAACCAGAAAAGAGTAGTAATTACTTTGAGGGTCCTCTTTGTATCTTTTCTCATCAATTCGCTCATAAGCCTTGTTATCTTAGGGAAGTTTCTCTTTCTTCCTGTGCCTTACTGGGTCTTATCGGTAATCATCGGGATTAATGTCTTTTTTGGTGTTGCTCTCACTTGCTACAGCTCAGGTGAGGCGAGACATATAATCCAAGCGAGGAATATCTTTCTTGTCACTTTTTTTGTAACGATTCTCGTCTCCTTTATGGCAGGATTATGCCTGTAGAGAAGCATGATGAGAAGAGTAAAAGCGGTCTATTTGGCCGCTTTTTTATCTTTAAAAAGTGGATGCAGAGTGGGGAAAAAGTGCGTAAAAATACTCAAAAGTGGTTATTTTTAGCTTTAAATTCTTTATTTTATGTGGAAAAGTGGAGAGTGAGAGATATTGCTCTTTTTTTGCGGGATGGGTATGTTTGAGGCATGAATAAGATCTTGGTTCTGGTAATTTTCTTTCTTCTTTTGGGGGGCGGTATCTTTTTTTATAAGCGGGCGGTGGCGCCAGTTGATATTGAGGGAGAACCTTTGAAGATTGGATTGAATGTATGGATTGGCGAGGGAATTTATTATGTAGCAAAGGAGAAGGGATTATTTGAAAAAGAGGGGGTGGATGTCGAGCTTATTAACTTTGATGACGGAGCGCAGGCGAAGCAACTTATTAATACTAATCAGATTGACGCGGTCTATGTGACAGCGGAGTCGGTAGTAATTCTCCATAACGCTGGTACTAAAGTGAAGGCGGTAGCGATGCTTGATACAAGCAACGGAGCGGATGGCGTGGTAGCGGCTTCGGAGATCAAGGATCTGAAGGGATTGAAGGGGAAAAAAGTGGCATATGAGACGGGTAATGCATCACATTTTTTACTTTCTTATTTCTTGGACAAACAAGGGATGAGCACTAAGGATGTGGAGACTGTAAATAGTGCGGCTCCGGATGCCGGAGCGGCATTTGTGGCAGGGAAGGTGGATGCGGCGGCAACTTGGGAGCCATGGCTTTCAAAGGCGTCGGAGCGGAAAGGTGGTTATATTTTAGTCTCTACTAAGGATGCACCGATTATGGGAGTGATGCCGGTGTTTCGAGAAGAGGTCTTAAAAAACCGACGGGAGGATGTTAAGAAGTTTTTGCGGGCACTCTTTGAGGCTAAGAAATTTATTGATGAGCATCCGGATGAAGCCTTGCCGATTATTGCAGAAAATTTTTCCATTAGCGTGATTGATGTAGAGGAGCAGATGAAGCGGTTTCGCTGGATCCCATATGAGGAAAATATTCGAGATTTTGAAATGGGAGAATTTGGGCCGACGCGGCTTATTCAGATGGCGGGAGATTTATGGTTTAAAAATAATTTGATTTCCACGCCTATCAAGTCTACTGATCTAACTGATGGATCTTTCCTTAGGGAGCTTTACCAATAAATGAAAAGGCAAGTAGGAAGAAAAGAATATTGGTTTTTTGTTGGTCTGGGGCTCTTCCTTATTTTGACTTTATGGTATGGAGCTACATCTTTTGGTTTTGTTAAGGCGTTTTTTCTGCCGGCGCCACAGAAGGTCTTTCTTTCTTTTTTAGATCTTCTAACCGAGGGCAGTCTTGTTCATGATGCTCTTGTGAGTATGGGCCGAATTATCTTAGGATTTGCGGTTTCGACTCTTGTTTCTATTCCTTTAGGTGTATTGCTTGCTCTTTCTAAGCGGTTTGAAGCGTTGATTGAACCTTTGATTGCCTTTATTCGTTATATTCCACCAGCGGCGTTTGTGCCACTTACTATTATCTGGTTTGGAGTAGCAGAGACTCAGAAACTCATCATGCTTTTTTTGGGAATAGCGCCATATCTCGCGCTTCTTATTGCAGATATTGTGAAGAATACCCGACGAGATCTTATGGAAGCGGCGCAAACTTTGGGAGCGAGTCCGAGAGAGGTTATTTTTTCGGTGATACTACCTGCGGCCTATCCGGGAATTTGGGATAGTTTTCGAATTATGATTGGGGCGGCGTGGTCCTTTGTGACTGTAGCGGAGATTATTGGGGCGTCATCAGGACTTGGACACCTCATGATTCAGTCACAGCGGTATCTTAGGACTGACAATATCTTTGTAGTGATTATTACCATTGGAGCTTTAGGAATTTTTACTGATTATTTTTTCAAATATACGTATAAAAATTTTTTTCCGTGGATAGCTCAGTAAATTTAATCAAATTATGCTTACTGTAGAAAAAGCTGAAAAGAAATTTGAGCATAATGGCGAAGAGTCAGAAGTCTTTCGAGACTTTTCATTAAAAACGAAGGAGGCGGAGTTTATAGCTCTTTTAGGGCCTTCCGGCTGTGGAAAAAGCACTTTACTTCGGATGATTGCCGGGCTTTCGGAGATTAATGGGGGAGAGATTGTGGTGCATGGAAAGAAAGTGACTGGGCCAGGGAAGGATCGGGGAATGGTTTTTCAGTCTTTTACATTATTTCCATGGCTTACGGTAGCAGAAAATATTGCTTTTGGACCGAAGATGAACGGCGCGGGTAAAGAAGAGCAGAAAAAAATAATAGAGAAATATCTTGAGGTGACGGGACTTACTGGATTTGCCGATTTTTATCCGAAGAACCTTTCGGGGGGGATGCAGCAGCGAGTGGCGATTGCACGGACACTTGCAAATCAACCAACAACGCTTCTTATGGATGAGCCTTTTGGGGCGCTTGATTCCCAGACACGATCAAAGATGCAGGAATTTCTTACAGAAGTGTGGGAAAAAGAAAAGAAATTAATTCTTTTTGTGACGCATGATGTGGAAGAGGCAGTATTTTTGGCAGATCGGGTGATTGTGCTTTCCTCGCGACCAATGAAGATTAAAAAAGAATTTGTTATTTCATTTCCGCGACCACGGCGGCATGAACTTAAGAACTCCTCTGAATTTTTTCAATTAAAGAAAGAATTGGAAGAATTGCTTTAAAAGAAAATATTTTTTTCTTTAAATTGGCTTTTTTGGCTAGTTTTTTATTTTTTTTACAGAAGACCTATCCATCGATAATTTATTTTTTCATAGCGGCTGTATTTTGCTTCAAACCTTAAAAAAACTCCTCATTTCAGTTTGCTTTTTGTTAGCACTCCGTTGTTTTTTTAAGGATTTTTCTCAAAATCTACTTCTCTTTATAAATAAAAAATTATTAGTGGATAAGTCTCGTATTGACGTGGGGGAGAGGTGGGGTAGAATGGAGTGGAAGTGGAGAATTGTGGATAAAAGTGGGGAAAAGGTGGAAATCTGTGGATAACTTTTAAAAAATTATTCATTTCAGAACGAAATGTTTATTGGCGAATATCAACACACATTGGATGAGAAGGGACGAATGGCTATTCCGCAGAAGTTTCGGGGAGCATTTACTTCCGGGGCGGTGGTTACCCGAGGTCTTGATGGCTGTCTCTTTATCTACCCAATGACTGAGTGGCAAAATATTGCCGAAAAACTGATGAGTCTTCCGATCACGAAGGGTGATGCTCGAGCTTTTGCTCGACATATGCTTTCGGGAGCGATGGAGGTCTCACTTGATAGTCAAGGGCGAGTTCTTTTACCAGAATACTTACGTGAATATGCAGGCGTCCGAAAGGAAGCGGTAATTGCAGGTCTTTATAACCGGCTTGAAGTGTGGAGTTCGGAGACGTGGGGGAAGTATCAGGCAGAAACAGAAAAATCGGCAGAAGCAATTGCTGAAAATCTTGAAGGTTTTTCCATATAGTTTCGAATGAAAGAGACGATTCATGTGCCAGTCTTGATGGAGGAAGTCCTTTACTATCTGGATCCGAAGGAGGGGGAAGTAATGATAGATGGGACGTATGGCGGAGGCGGCCACGCAAAGGAGATTCAAGCGCGATTAGGAGAGGCGGGTAAACTGGTTGCCTGCGATCTTAATCCGGAGGCGGTGGCGCTTTGTAGAGGAAATCTTCCAAAAACAATTTGCATAGAAGGAAGTTTTTCCGAAGTGGCGAGTATTCTCACAGAACTTTCAATCCCTAAGGTAGATGGCTTGCTTCTCGACCTAGGCTTTTCTACTGATGAGATGGAAAATTCCGGCAGAGGATTTTCTTTTCTTAGGGATGAACCGCTTCTTATGACTTATTCCGATAGAGAGATGCCAGTCTACGAGATCTTGCGAAATCTGAAAGAAGAAGAACTCGCAGATATCATCTATGAGTATGGGGAGGAAAGATATTCTCGAAAGATCGCTAGAGCGATCAAAGAGGAAGGAAAAAAACAGTCAATTCTTAGCTCTTTGCAATTAGCGGAAATAATCCGGAAAGCAGTAGGATCTGGCTACGAACGGGGCCGAATTCATCCGGCAACAAGGACTTTCCAGGCGCTTCGGATTTACGCTAATAAGGAGCTTTATCGTCTCACAACGTTACTCAATGCTTTGCCGACCATCATGAATCCGGGCGGTCGGGTAGTCATCATTTCTTTTCACTCGCTGGAAGACCGGATAGTAAAAAACCATTTTCGGGATTTTGGTAAAAAATTCTCGGCCACAATTCTCACCAAAAAGCCGATCGAAGCAACGGAGGTAGAAATTTTTAAAAATCCGAAGGCACGATCGGCCAAGCTGCGGGCAATTCGATTTTAATTTTCTAGAAATCGGATTCATTACCTGTATTTTTTACAAATATTTATCACCTAAACATAAACATATGACAGTCATAACTATGTCTCACTTACGCACTTATAAAAAAGAAACCACATTGCATCTGCCAGGTTTTATTGGGCTTTTGTTTTTCATTTTACTTATTGTCGGTATCGCCGATATTTATGCTTATAGCCTCCTTGTCAAAACTCGAGGAGAGCTTTCTTCGCTTTCCATTCAGATTGATGGAATAGAAGCAGAAAATTCCAAAATGCGGAGCGAAATGTATGAAGTGACTGATTCGAAGTATCTTTTGTCTAAGGTCGAAGCTTTAGGCTATGGAAAGCCGGAGCGTGTTGGAAAGCTTGCAGTTTCGAAGGAATGGGAGGTCGCGGACGTATCAGTGCGTTAATTGTTTTCTTTCTTTTTCTTTATGGATATTTATCGTGGAATTTTTATTGCCTGCAAATAGTGAAGGAAGGAAATTTTGTTGGTCTTTGCAAAAAATCGGCTCGGGCTTGGGGGATTAGCGATAAAAAAATCGCAATTGCGGGATTTTTTGAGCCGCACCGTGGAAAGATTTTTTTTATTGATAAGGCGGGGGAGCAGATACCAGTAGCGGTGAATACATCCGCTCGAGTAATTTTTGCAGTGCCGAATGAAGTGGAAGATGTAATAGAAACAGCGGCGAATCTTTCCGTAGCTTTAGGACTCCCTTCAGAGGAGGTGGAGAATCTTTTATCTAATCAAAAAGCGACATATCGGCTTATCAAGAAAAAAATAACTGAGGAAGAAGCGGCGACAGTGGAGAATCTGGCTTTAGCGGGAATTTATGTTGGAGAGGAAGAGGGTCGAGTATACCCTTTCTCCCGATTAGCGGCGCATCTTTTGGGATTTGTAGCGCCATCGGCTGAATCTCTTCGAAAGACAGGTAAATATGGCGTGGAGGGAAATTTTGAAGAGGTATTGGCGGGGGAGCCATTTCAATCAGTGAGAGGTAAGGTGATATCAGGGAAACAGGGAGAAGATATTTTTCTTACTATTGATAAAAATATTCAGGAGCGGGCGGAGGCTATCTTAGCTAAGGGGGTAGCGGAATCACGGGCAAAGTCAGGTCTTTTATTAGTAATGGAGCCTTCAACGGGGATGATTCGGGCAATGGCAAGTTATCCGGATTTTGATCCGAATCATTATAGCAAGAGTCCAGTAGCTCATTTTTTAAATCCGATATATCAGGCAATTTATGAACCAGGATCAATTTTTAAAGTGATTACCATGGCGGCGGCATTAGATGCGGGCGTGATTACTTCAAAGACTCATTATGAGGACACTGGTAAGCTTCAGTTTGCGGAGAATATTATTCGCAACTGGGATCTAAAGGCGCACGGAAATGTGGATATGACCTATGTCATTTCCCACTCGCTTAATACGGGAAGTGCGTTTGCGGCGAATAAATTGGGAAAAAAGCGTTTTGTGGAATATATAGAGAAATTTGGACTGAAGGAAAAAAGCGGCTTGCCTTTTGCTGATGAAGTGCGAAGTCAGGTTTCAAATATAGAGAAAGGATCTGGATTTGATCTTGCGGCGGCATCGTTTGGTCAGGGAATAGCGCTGACTCCGATTGCTCTTTTAAAGGCAGTCAATGTGATTGCTAATCATGGAGTGATGATTATGCCGAATATTAAAAATGGGCAGGCGGAAACAGCGAAAAAAGAACGAGTGATCAGTGAGCAAGTGGCGACAGAGATAACCAAGATGATGAAGGAAGCAGTGCGGGAGGGGAGACTAGCGCAGATTTCTGGGTATTCCGTAGCAGGCAAAACGGGGACGGCGCAGAAGCCGGATTTTGAAAATGGGGGGTATACCAAAGAGGTGATTAATACATATGTGGGGTTTGCACCGGCTGAGGCACCTAGGTATATTGTTATGACTCGAATTGACGAGCCTTTAGGGGCGCCTTTAGCGGGAGTGACGGCGGTGCCAGTCTTTCAGGAGATGATGCAGTTTCTCCTATCATACGCGGATGTGCCGCCGAATATTTAAATTATTTCACAAGAATGAAGCAAGTAGGAAGATTTTTTTTGGAAAAAATATTGGCTGGATTGGCCCGGCTTCTTATTCTCCGGTATAAACCGCTTATTGTGGCGGTTTCCGGAAGTGCAGGAAAAACTTCAGCAAAGGAAGCAATGTACTTAGCACTTTTGGGAAATGAATTCGGTGTAGTGCGACGGACGAAAAAGAATTATAATACAGAGCTTGGATTGCCGCTTACAATTCTTTCGGAACGGGAGCCAAGAGGGGTAGGATCATGGATGCTTATAGTGCTTGAAGGACTTGCTCGGCTTATTTTTTTTCATTCGAAATATCCGAAGATTCTTATTTTGGAGTATGGAGCGGATCGGCCGGGAGATATTGAAAAATTACTTAGAATAGTGAAGCCGCAGATTTCGGTTCTGACCGCAATCGGAGCGCAGCCAGTGCATATGGGAAATTATCCAGATGGTCGGGAAGGAGTGATTGTGGAGAAAGGGCGTTTGGCAAACGTGCTTTCTAAGAATGATACTTTGATTATTAATGGCGATGATGAGGCGCTAAGACGGATTGCAAAGAAGAGCAAGGCGAAGGTGATTACCTACGGGTACGGAGAGGGAGCGGCGGTACGAGGGATTCATTATGAAGTCATGCGAGAGGGGGTAGAGGTGATGGTTTCATTTAAAGTGGAGATTGGTCGGCGAGTAATTCCGATTAAAATTACGGGAGCATATTCAGAGGCTCATATTTTGTCGGTACTCGCCGCCCTTTCTTTAGTAGAGGCTCTTCAAGGTAATACAGTAGAGGCGGCGACGCGTCTCGAACTTTTTCGGCCGATGACGGGAAGAGGGAGAGTTTTTGTCAGTTATCAGGATATTCTTCTCGTTGATGAAGCATATAATGCCTCACCTATTGCCATGCAGCTTGCTATCTTAGGAGTCGAAAAAATATTTGCAAAAAGAAAGATAGCGGTTTTGGGAGAAATGAAAGAATTAGGGGAAGCGGCGGCAGAAGCACATCGATTTGTTGGACAGATGGCGGCAAATGTGTTTACAATGATCGTTGTTGTCGGAGCGGAGATGGCTTCGGAAATTGTAAAAGGAGCTAGGAAAGGAGGGATGGCGGAGAAGGATATTTTTGAAGTAAAGACAGTGAAGGAAGCCAAAGAATTAGTGATAAAAAAAATAAAGAAAGGAGATATGCTGTTTGTGAAGGGGTCGAGATCAGTAGGGCTAGAGAAGATGGTAGAGTCATTTGAAAATTAAATAGCATATAAATATGCTCTCATCGTCTAGCCCGGTCTAGGACGTCGCCCTCTCACGGCGAAAACAGGGGTTCGAATCCCCTTGAGAGCACAGCTTTCAAGTCTTTTTTGGGAATAATTGCGTTACTCTCTCTGCCCTCTCCCGTGAAGTACCCACCGAAGTACATTTTGGTTGAATGTTCATTCGTGTCTTGTTTTTGCCAAAAAATCTTCCGAAATCTGACTTTAACGCAATGTCTATAGAAGTATCTTATTTAGCAGGATGCTCAAAGGCCGCTAGTTATTTAGAAAAAATCTTCAGAAATTATTTACGCGTGGCTATACTTTTTACTTGGTCTCTGACTTTAAGTTTGAAAAAAATAATAAAAAATTCCCTGTACCATATGATGCAGGGAATGGGAAAGCGGGTAAAAAAGGACTTGTTTTTTAGTTGACGTGTTTTACCCGCTTGAAGAGGGAAGTTCGAGAAGATTCAAGTCTTTTTTCAGAACTACGATTTTCCCAAACTAAAGAAGAAGAGAACAGAGAAGCTTCTCGGATTTTTAGCGGATCACTTTTCTACTCCTGAAGAAGGGGGGTGTGGAAAAAAAGAAGCAGGTTTTTACTTGCTGTAGTTTCTACACCTGAAGAGAAAGTTTTAGAAGATTGAAGGTTTTTTCACGGATCGCAGTTTTTTATTTGGTGCCGGAAGTTTTTAATGAGCATTATTTTTATAATAAAAAATTATTCATTAGTCAATTGCAGGAGGGAGAGGCTTGGCTCTTTGGGCTTGCCCACTTGAGATATCTCTTTTTTAATTACTTTTTAGAGGAGACTAGCGTTTTTTTGTCGGATTCAAGTATTATAGGACGTAGATTATGTTGGGATATCCAAAATTTTTTTATTGGTTTTTAGGGGCGGCGGCGGTGCTTCTTTTTGTTTTTGGATTTCTTTTCGTGTATTTGCAGGACATTTCGGGACTACTGCTTGTTTATTTTAAACAGCGATCCGATGTGACTTTCCTTTCTTCTCGAAATTTGCTCTATGAGATGGCAATAATGGGGTTGGGGCTCAGTATCCTTAACTTGGGTTTAGCCTTTTTTTGCTACTTTCGAGAGCGGATTTTAAGCTTATTTTTGGGAGTTACGAGTTTTCTTCTGGTGATCTTGCTATTTATTCAAGTTTTTGTTATCATTAGCGTTAATTAAATTCATGAAGTACGCGGTAATCGAGGCGGGAGGAAAGCAGTATCGAGTGGAGCCTCAAAAGAAAATAAAAATTGAGAAGATTGCAGGGGACTCGGGAGCGGAGGTTATTTTTGATAAAGTATTGCTTTTAGTGGATGGGGATCGAGTGGAGGTAGGGAAGCCATATGTCTCCGGAGTGAAGGTGACCGGGAAAATTGTGAAAACTGATCGGGCGAAGAAATTGATTGTTTATAAATATAGCTCAAAGACGAGACGGGCGACGAAGAAAGGACATCGGCAGTGGCAGACTGAGATAGAGATTACCTCTGTGGTATAAGCTGATCTTTTTCAGTAAATTTCAATTCTTTTCTTTTTTATCCCGGGGAATACATTACCTGGGATTTTTATTAATCGGATTGTCAATCTTGCGGGAATTATTTTGGGGGAGGATAATGGTGGGACAATGGCGACTCTTCGGATCCCACCACAATCTATTGAGGCGGAGGAATCGGTCTTAGGGGCGATGATGCTCGATAAGGAAGCGATTTTGAAGGTCTTTGATTTTATTCAATTGGGGGATTTTTATAAGCCAATCCATAATAAAATTTTTGAGGTTATTTTGCGACTCACGGAAAAAGGGGAGCCAGTGGATGCGCTTTCGGTCACGAATGGTCTCAAAGAGCGAGGGTGGCTCGAGGAAGTGGGAGGAGCGGTTTTTATTTCTGACCTGCTTGAGCGAGTGCCGACAACAGCACACGTTGAGCACTACGCGAAGATTGTCAAGGATAAGAAGACTTTACGAGACTTGATTACTTTGGGAGCGGAGACGCAGGAGGTAGCTTTTCATCCAAAGGATGAGGTGGAGACGATTTTGGATAGTGTGGAGCAGAAAATTTTTGCTATTTCGCAGCGGTCGGTGACGCACCGGTTTTCTTCTATTTCTGAAGAGCTTCATGGGGTATATGAAAGAATTGAGCGATTACATAGCGGGGAAGGAAGATTCCGAGGCGTGCCCACGGGTTTTTCTGGGATTGATGGTTTGCTTTCTGGTTTGCAACCATCGGATTTAGTCATTCTGGGGGCGCGACCGTCGGTCGGAAAGACAACTTTTGCGCTGGACGTGGCTCGGAACGTGGCGCTTTTGGAAAAAAAACCAGTGGGAATTTTTTCTCTTGAAATGAGCAAGGATCAGGTCTATGACCGAATTGTTTCTTCCGTCGCAGGCGTGCCTTTGTGGCAGCTTCGGACTGGGCAACTTAGAACCGAACATGATTTTGAACTCATTCAAATGGCTTTGGATAAACTTCATGGAGTGCCGATTTATATTGATGATACGCCAAGCCCGACCATTCTTCAGATGCGAAGCATGGCGCGCCGATTGCAGATCGAGCATGGATTGTCGCTTCTTATAGTAGATTATCTACAACTTGTTAAGCCGCGGACGGATAGCGATAACGTGGTGGCGCAGATAACTGAGGTGTCGCGAGGACTTAAAGGGATTGCAAGAGAGCTTAATGTGCCAATTCTTGCTTTGGCACAGCTTTCGCGTGCGGTGGAGCAGCGGGAAGTCCGAATACCAAAGCTCTCGGACTTGCGTGATTCAGGATCAATTGAGCAGGATGCAGATGTGGTGATGTTTATCTACCGGCCGGATCGGGATAAGATCAATCCAGATCCGACAGAGGAAAATACGACTCAGATCATTATTGCAAAGCACCGCAATGGACCCTTAGGGACGGTAGATCTTAAATTTCATAAGGATCAGGTTTCTTTTCGGGAGATTGATAAGTTTCATGGGGCGGTGTCGAGCTCTCCAACACACGGTTTTTAGCGAGAAGACGCTCTTACTTTTGGGTTTTTTTCTATTTTTTTCTGCGCTGCGTGCTCACAGACTTAGTCCAGTATTGTTTCCTTCACTATTTAAAAAGAAAATCAAAAAATCTTCCAAAATTACTTCGCGGAATTGCCATTAATATCTACTTAATATTGTTTTAATAAATTGTATTTATTTTTTTCTAAGATTACTTTGTGGGACTGACAAAGGTTCATGTGAAATTATATAATCAGTAATTATGGTGAGTGAGCCGCTTAGGAGACTTCAGGAAGCGTTGCAGGAACTGCCGGGGATTGGGCCAAGGCAGGCTTTGCGGATTGCTTATTTTATTAGTTCATTAGGAAAGGTGAGGATTACGGAATTGGCTCGAGCAATACTGCGTCTTACCGAATTGCGGACGTGCACGCAGTGCTTTCTTACTCATGAACGAGAAGGAGCTTTTTGTGCTATTTGCGGGGATGAGACTCGGGATCAGCTGACAGTGACTATTGTGGAGCGAGAGACGGATGCCTTGTCGATTGAGAAGGCGCAGATATACCGAGGACGATATTTGATTTTGGGAGAAGTGAGGCGGGACTCAGAACTTTCAATTGAGCAAAAAATTCGACTTAATTCACTTCTGTCGTTTCTTAAAGAACGAGGAGGAGCTTTGGAAATAATTATTGCGGTCAATCAGACCATGTATGGAGAGCTTGCAGCAGAACGGATAGAAGAGTATGCGAAAAGTCATACAAAGAAAATTACTCGATTGGGCCGAGGACTACCGACGGGAGGAGAGATTGAGTTTGCGGATCCAGATACTTTGGCACATTCTTTGAAAAACAGGCGGTGATTTTTCTGTGGATAACTTGGTTGACGGCATATTTTTACTTTTGGTATTCTGTAATTGGTGAGAGTTCAGGTGACTCACTGTTATATGTTTTGCAAAACCGCCCCCCGGGGGCGGTTTTGCATTAATGACTAATGATCTTTGAATCTTTTTAATTTTCTTTGACAAAGTTTTTATAAGGTGCTATACTTACAAATGTACTTTGAATTTATTCTCTTGCACGCGCAGGGAAACTAGAGAATCACATACCAAGGAAAAGGAGGGAAAAAAGCAATGGGGAATGTCTTCAAGAGTCCGTGGTTTTGGGGGTTTATTTTTCTCTTGTTTGGTGGGGCGCCGCTCATTACGCAGATTGTGGCACAAACCATTCAATCTATTAGAGCAATTCCATATCAGATCCAGACCGGATCGCCATCTTCTTTTGGTGGTGGTGGATTTCTTGGAGGATATGGCAGTTATTCGCCCTGTCAGCCTTATTTCTATCAGCAGCCTAATTATCAAATGGGTGGATGGGGTGGGATGCCGCCTCAATGGAATGGAGATATGGGCTGGGGAGGCTTTCAACAGACTCAATGTGGATTGTGGCAACAACAGCCGAGGTGTCCGCCACAGATGCCCTGGCTTCAGCCACAACCTTTTTTAGGTTTTCCGAGGCGATGTCGTTCGCAGTGGTGGTAGGGTTAAGAGAATGTAGTCGTTTTCGCAAGGGAGCGGCTTAACCTGCTTTTTGCATTTTTTCAGTGAGAGAGAGGAATGTAGAGGCAGGTTTTTATTTACTAGTATCATAAATAAAAATGTGTTATTATTTTTTTCTTATTACATATGGACGAAGTAGTACATAATCAGGATGATTTTTCCAAAGAACTTGAGGATTTAAAGAAGAAAGTGATTGAATTAGAAGACAAGAACCAGGAATATCTGAATGGTTGGAAACGGGCAAAGGCGGATTTTGTTAATTATCAGCGGGAAGAGGCCGAGCGAGTCGAGCATCTTGGGCGGATGATGAGTGAAGGACTAATCCGGGAACTTATTACAGTGCTAGATAGTTTTGAATTAGCGCTTCTTGCTATCACTAAAACCGCCGATCGGGAAGTGGTGCGGGGGGTGGAGATGATTAAGGCGCAACTGACTGAGGTTTTTAAAAGAAGCGGGGTAGAGAGAATCGAGGCGAAGATCGGAGAAGTCTTTAATCCGGTACTTCAGGAAGCCGTAGGGGTGGTAAAGACAGAGGGACCTTCGGATACTATTGTTGAGATATTGGACTCTGGCTATCGGATGGGAGAGAAAGTGATCCGGCCGGCGAGGGTGAAAGTCTCCGAATGATTATTTATTGATTCATTTCAAATTTCTCATTACAATTTTTAACGTATTTATTTCAAACATATGGCAAAAATATTAGGAATTGACTTAGGAACAACTAATTCGGCGATGGCGATCGTGGAGGCGGGGCAACCACGCGTTTTGGAAAATCAGGAGGGGAATCGGACGACGCCCTCGATTGTGGCGCTCAATAAAAATAATGAGCGGCTCGTGGGACTTTTGGGCAAGCGGCAGTCGATCACTAATCCAAAGAATACGCTCTACTCGATCAAACGGTTGATTGGCCGGAAATTTTCGGATGCGGAGGTGCAGTCGGATAAAAAGTGGCTGCCCTATGATATTCGCGAGACGGCGACGGGGGGCGTGGAGGTGAAGATGGGAGAAAATTGGTATAAGCCGGAGGAAATCTCGGCGATGGTTCTCCAGAAGCTCAAGGCGGATGCGGAGGCAAAGATTGGCGAGACAATTACCGAGGTGATTATTACCGTACCGGCATATTTTGATGACAGTCAGCGGCAGGCGACAAAGAATGCGGGTGAGATTGCCGGCTTTACCGTACGCCGGATCATCAATGAGCCGACGGCGGCGGCTCTTGCCTATGGTATGGATCGGCAGAAGAATGAAAAGATTGTCGTGTATGACTTTGGCGGAGGGACATTTGACGTATCAGTGCTCGAGATCGGGGACAATACGGTGGAGGTGAAAGCCACGGGAGGAGACACGCACCTTGGCGGGGATGATTTTGACAAGAAGATCAATGATTATGTAGCCGCGGAGTACATGAAGCAGGAGGGGGTGGATATCTCGAAGGATCCACTCGCGATGCAGCGCTTGCGCGAGGCGGGTGAGCGGGCGAAACATGAACTTTCTACTTCTCAGGAGACGGAAATTAATCTTCCTTATATCACTTCCGATGCTTCAGGACCTAAACATCTGCTCTTCAAACTGAGTCGGGCGAAGCTGGAAGATTTGGTAGGAGTGGAGGTGAAGCGATCGATTGAGATTACTCTGCAGGTAGTGAAGGAGGCGGGATTCCAAATTTCGGACATTAATGAAATTGTGATGGTGGGTGGGCAGACGAGAATGCCGCTCATCCAGCGACTGGTAAAAGAAGCGTTTGGCAAAGAGCCGCATCGGGATATTAATCCGGACGAGGTGGTGGCGATTGGAGCCGCTATCCAAGCGGGAATTTTGCAGGGAGATGTGAAGGATGTACTCCTTCTTGATGTGACCCCTTTATCTCTCGGTATCGAAACTTTAGGAGGAGTATTTACTAAGCTTATAGAAAAAAATACGACCATACCGACTGCGAAGACGCAGGTTTTTTCGACGGCGGCAGATTCGCAGACTTCGGTGGAGATCCGCATATTGCAGGGAGAGCGCGAGATGGCGGCGGACAACAAGGAGCTTGGCCGATTTATTCTCGAAGGAATTCCGCCCGCGCCGCGGGGCGTGCCGCAGGTAGAGGTGGCCTTTGATATTGATGCGAACGGTATTCTTTCCGTTTCGGCGAAGGATAAGGCTTCGGGGAAGAGTCAGTCGGTGCGGATTGAGGCGTCGTCTAATCTCTCGAAAGAGGATGTGGAGCGGCTTAAAAAAGAAGCGGAGCTTCATGCTACGGAAGATAAGAAGAAGCGGGAACTGACTGAAATCCGTAATCAAGCGGAGACTCTGATCTACTCAACGGAGAAGGCGCTTAAGGAGTATGGCGATAAGGTGGAGGCGAGCGTGAAGACTGATGTGGAGGCGAAGCTCCAGTCACTCAGGCAGGTGAAGGATGGGGGAGATATGGAGGTCATAAAAAAAGAGATTGAGGGAGTACTCGCCGCGAGCCAGAAGATTGGGGAACTGATGTATAAGGATCAGCAGGCTAAAGAAGGACCGACACCAGAGCAGCCGCCACAGGAAGGGGAAAATCAAACGAATTAAAAAGATAAGAAAAAACTCCGGGGTGGCCCGGAGTTTTCGCAGATCCAGACTTTTAAGAACGGAAGTCATTATTGATCTCCTAAAAAGAGAAAAAGTTGATTACCTAAAAATAGATGTGTCAAGTCCTTCGGTACACTCAGGATAAATAATAAGTAAAATAAGGTTTTTTATAATCTAGAAAGGGAAGGAGTAAAGAATTTTTTATAGATTCCAGATCGGAGTCTGGAATGACTGGAACAAGGGAAGGGGATAAAAAAATTTGGTAAAATAAAAGTATGCAGGTGAATATGGAAAAAGCACGGTGGAAAATTCTTGTTATTTATCTTTTGACCGCGGGGATGGCGGGGGTTTTTGGGTATCTGTTTGAGCAGGCGGCATTTTATTCTCGACTGGACTTGGTCTCTCTTGCAGGCCTAGTGGCCATGCTTTCGGTCGCTATTTTAGGGATCGGATTTTTGTGTCTTAAAGATTTTCGCTACACCTTGCCGCTCGCGGCGCTTTATTTTTGGACATTTTTCTTTTTTGGGACGGCGGGATTTCCACTCTATCGACCGGGAATGTTTTTTGGCGCGGCGGGGGTATTTTTATTGACTCTCATCTATGCGGCCTACGCGACTCGACGAGTGCTTAATCGGCAAATAACTTTTGATTTTTTTGACTTTTCGCGGAGCGTGACCCCGGCATTATTTTTGGGAAATTTGATTTTTGTGATTGGGATTTATGTCTCGGGGATTTCGCTTACAAAGACTGAGGTGTCGCCATCGGCGATTGAAACGATTCTTTCCCCGCTTTCACCAAGTATCTCCCGATTTATGCCGGAATTTTCACCGGACTTGCGACTCAAAGATTTCTTGCCTAACTTTGTGGCGCGGGTGTACGGGCCGAGAGCGGATGTCTCAGGAACGTCGGAAAATCTCCGGCAGGCATTTTCGAGTGTGGCGGAGCGGCAGATTGATTATTCGCGGACGATTTCGGAGACGGTATCCTTAATGATCAATGGCGCACTCAAGAAAGCGCCGGATCAAATCAAGGAGACGGGTGTGGCGTGGCTTGGAGTGCTCGCCTTTCTCTTTTTTTCGGGATTTGCCTTTCTTTTTCACTTTTTAATCGGGCTTTTAGGGTATGTACTCGTAAAGTTGCTTTTTTGGACCAAGTTTATGTATATTAGCGTCACTAAAGTAGATAAGGAGGTAGTATCCATTTAGAAAAATTTTGTCAATTAAATGAAGGATTATTATAAAATTTTAGGAGTTGATAAGGCAGCTAGCCCAGATGATATTAAAAAGGCTTTTCGAAGGCTAGCGCATCAGTATCATCCAGATCGACCGGGAGGGAATGAGGCTCGATTTAAGGAGGTGAATGAGGCCTATCAGATACTTTCGAGCGTGGATAAGCGCCGGCAATATGATCAGTTTGGCTCTGGGGCTTTTTCTCAAGGAGCGGGATTTAATCCCAGTGGCTTTGGTTTTTCTCAAAATGGATTTGGTTTCCAGTTTGATCCATCGCAGTTTGAGGACTTAGGAAATTTTTCGGATATTTTTGAAGGGATTTTTGAAGGAATGGGGGTAAAGCGCCGGAAAACGTATCATAGAGGGGCGGATCTTTCGGCTTCAATGCTCCTTACGCTCGAGGAGGTATTTTCCGGTACTGAGAAAAAACTGGCATATGAAACGTATGTGAAGTGTGGCGAGTGTGAGGGAGCGGGAAATTTTGCTAAAGAGGGATTTACTAAGTGTGAGAAGTGCGGCGGGAAAGGAGATATTCGGGAAACGAAGAGCGGATTTTTTGGCAATATTTCTCAGATTCGAGAATGTGATCGGTGTCAGGGTACGGGTCAGATTCCTAACAAGGTTTGCAAAAAATGTTCGGGAGATGGCCGAGTAAAGGCGAAGAAGGAAGTGTTGGTGCGAATTGTACCAGGAATTCATTCGGGGCAAATAATAAAGATTGCTCATGAGGGAGAGGCGGGTGCTCGCGGCGCGGAGGCGGGAGATTTGTACGTAAAAATTGATCTTATCTCGCACGCGCGTTTCTCTGTGGAAGGAGATGATTTGCGGGTGAAGGTGCCAGTCAGCATTCTTGATATTCTTTTAAAGAAAGAACTTCTCATAGAGACTCTTGATAAAAAAACTATTAAAGTCCCATCACCTCAGGAGACTGCTTTAAATACTGAACTCCGGGTGCCTCATGAAGGGATGCCGAAATTAGGCCAAGGAACTTTTTCTAAGAAGAGAGGCGATTTGGTAATCACTTTTGAGATCAAGGTGCCGAAAAAGATCTCAGTAAAGGCAAAAAAACTTTTAGATGATCTTAGAGAAGAGATAGAGGATTAATGATCTCTGGGGATACATATTTTTTTCTTTTTGGTGCCCTGAGAAGGATTCGAACCTTCGACCCTCTGCTTAAAAGGCAGGTGCTCTAACCAGGCTGAGCTATCAGGGCTTGCGAGCGCTTGCGCTAGTATTTTTGGGTCTTTTTTGATTTTTTTTCTGCGCTGTGTGCTCACAGACTTTCTGGAGTATGCTCCGCTCGCTGCTCGAAAAGAAAATCGAAAAATCCTCCAAAATTACTTCGCTTTTTTGCGTTGTGTATTTTGTGCTGATTTCAAAATTCCCTAAAAATTCCTTAAAGAATCTTTTATTTTATCTTTTAAAAAACAAAAGGAAAGTGGAGTGTATAGTAACAAGAATTTGCCACTTTCGCAAGAAATATGATAGCTTACATTTCATATCATATGAAAAATAAACCGATTGGTTTTCTCGTGGGACTTTTAGTGATCACTGTCTTCGGACTCTACTTTATTATTCCTGGTCTCTTTGATAAGCAATTTTCTTTTCGGCCATGGCGGCTGGGGCTCGATCTTATTGGGGGAGCACACTTGGTCTACGAGGTTGACACTTCGTCGGTAGCAAGCGAAGATCGAACCTCGGTCTTAAATGGCCTTCGAGATGTGATCGAGCGACGAGTAAATCTTTTTGGCGTGGCGGAGCCGCAGGTGTATCTTACAAAAGATGCAAATAAAGATCGGCTGACCGTCGAGCTTGCCGGTATCACAGATGTGGAAAAAGCGATTCAGCAGATTGGAGAGACGCCGCTTCTTACTTTTTCCGAAGTGAAGTTAGATGAAAAAGGAGAGGTAAATGATTTTGCTCCCACGGCGCTTTCTGGCCGATATATTAAAGGAGCGAATCTTGCTTTTGATCAGGTGACGCGACGACCATTAATATCTCTCAAGTTTGATAACGAAGGAGCAACTCTTTTTGAGCAAATTACCGCAAAGAATGTAGGAAAGCCGATCGCTGTCTTTCTTGATGGAAGCTTGATTCAAATGCCTACGGTCCAGGAGAAGATTTCAGGTGGGCAGGCGCAGATTACCGGTAATTTTACCATCGCTGAAGCGAGGCAGATTGTAGAGCGATTTAATGCAGGAGCTTTGCCGGCGCCGGTAAAACTCGTGTCACAAGAAACTATTGGCGCTTCGCTTGGCCTTAGTTCGTTGCGGCAAATTCTTTGGGCGGGGCTTATTGGAACGCTTCTCGTAGTCCTCTTTATGATTTTTTATTACCAGTTTTTTGGAGTAGTGACTTCGATAGCACTTCTTGTTTATATTGTTCTTAATCTTTTAGTATTAAAACTCTTTGGCGTCACTATGAGCTTGTCGGGTATCGCCGGTTTTATCCTTTCTATTGGGATGGCGGTGGACGCTAATATTCTCATCTTTGAGCGAGCTAAAGAGGAATCGAAGCGAGGGCTTTCTAAGCTTAATGCTTTGGATGAAGGCTTTCGGAGAGCTTGGTTTTCTATTCGGGACTCGAATATTACGACTATCATCACTTCTCTTGTTCTCTACTACTTTACGACTGGTTTTGTGAAAGGTTTTGCGTTAACTCTTCTTATTGGTGTCTTAATCTCAATGTTTTCAGCGATTAATGTTACGAGAAATATATTACGAGTCACGATAGAAAAATAAAAAAACTATGTTGCAAATAATTAGATATCGGAATTGGTACTTTGGTTTTTCTCTTCTTCTGGTTATCCTTTCTCTTTTTGCCATTTTTGGCTATGGAATCAAGGAAGGAATTGATTTTGCTGGCGGTTCGATTATGAGCGTTCGGATGGAGGATGAGGTGCAAGCGGAGACGGTCCGGATATTTTTAGAGAAGGATCTGAAGCGAGAAGATATTACTGTTGTTCAGGATCTAACTAATAAAGTATATACCTTACGGACAGCTGAACTTTCGGAAGCGGATCATAAAAAAATCCTTACCGATCTTAGCGCGAAGTTTGGTAAGGTAGAGGAGGTCCGGTATGAGTCTTTTGGACCAGCGGTGGGGGAAGAGCTGAGAACGAACTCTTTTATTGCTTTTTTTCTCGTACTTTTTGTAATCTCTCTTTATGTCTCCTTTGCTTTTCGGAAAGCAACGGGGAAAGTCTCGGTCTTTACCTACGCTTTCGTGACAATTCTCACTCTTTTTCATGATGTGATTATTCCTTTGGGACTTCTAGCATATCTTGGCCATACGCGAGGGGTAGAAGTGGGGGTGACGATTGTGGTGGCGATTCTTGCGATTATTGGTTTTTCTGTACATGACACGATTGTTGTGATTGATAGAACTCGGGAGAATCTTCACCGAATGAGCGGGAAAAGTTTTTCAGAGATTGTGAATACCAGTTTGAATGAGACTTTAGCTCGTTCGATTAATACTTCTCTGACTCTCATCTTTACTTTGCTGGCACTTGTCTTTTTTGGACCAGCATCTCTCTTTTATTTCTCACTAACTATTCTCGTGGGAGTATTTTTTGGGACATATTCCTCCATTTTTTTGGCCAGTTCATTGCTTACTATAATGGAAAAACGTCGTCTATGAATCATTCATAAGACCGAAATTTAAATAGATTTATATCTATTGACCGTATAATAAAGGTATGGTAAAATTAAATAAATATCTAAGGGATACTAAAAAGTTATGAAGTGCAATATAGATATAATAATCGAAGGACTTCTTGCTGATCTTTCACCCCGACAGCGGGATGTGATTATTGGTAGATTTGGCTTAGAAACTGGAGATCCTATGACTTTGGCAGCTATCGGAGACAAATATAATGTCACGAGAGAAAGAATTCGTCAGGTCGAAGCTTTGGCTTTGACTCAGATTAAGCCGGGTTTTGAGAAGGGAGAACTTGCTAAAGTGGTTGCCTTTATTTATGACCATTTGACCACCTTTCATGGCGTCCGATCGAATGCAGATCTTAAGAATGACTTTCAAGATTCACTTTTTTCCTCGACTCCGGCTACGTATGAAAATAAAGTAGCGTTTATTATGGAGGGTTCGGGAAGGTTTTCTTTCCATCCAGAAGACAATGATTTTAATGCTTTTTGGTATCTTACAAAGGAGAATATAACTAAGGCGGATGAGGTAATTGAGCGAATATATCAGAATATCAAGAATCGGAAGAGCGAGGTACTTTCGTCTAATCAATTTGAAGTAGTCTTTTCTGATGCAAAGAATGGTTTTCATTATTCAGATACTTTAGTTACCAATTATTTGGGTATTTCTAAGAAGTTTGCTCATAATGTCTATAATGATTTCGGTCTTTCTGAGTGGTCGGAGATAGTGCCAAAGACCTCTCGCGACTGGGCTTATCTCGTACTTCGCAAAAATGGTAAGCCACTCCACTTTATCGAGCTTACCGAGCGGATTAACGAAATTCGACCAAATAAGAAGACGAACGCGCAGACGGTGCATAACGAACTTATTAAAGATGATCGATTTGTGCTTGTGGGCCGGGGTACATATGGACTTAAGGAATTTAATATTATGGCGGGTACGGCACGAGAGGTGATCACTCAGGTCTTGAAGAAGAATGGGCCCCAGACGTCTCGCAATCTCATCAAGCTTGTGCTTGAGGAGCGGATGTTTAAGGAGAATACATTAATTTTGAATTTACAGGATAAGAAGTACTTTCAACGGAATATAGAAGGGAAATATCAAATCCGCGAAGCCTAGTTGATTAGCGCTCGTACTTTTGGCTTCTTTTTATTCTTTTTTCCAAAAATCCTCCTCGCATATTTCCCGTAGTATGCTCCGGTGGCTTTTTGAAAAAGAAGAACGAAAATAAACTCAAAATTACTTCGCTTATGTTAGGTGCTGATGTGACGAAAGAAAATCGGAAAATTCTGTAATGCTTCAGAATAATTTTATTATTTACGGTGATTCTGAAATCTTTAAAAAACACTCTTTGAAGGGTGTTTTTTATTAAGTGGAGGAAATGAGATATAATAGAAGGTGATTATAAGATAGGTATGGAGCTGTCGGTCCAGGCGTTTTTTGAGCAGATAGGGTATTTGATGGGGGTAATCTTCCAGCGGATCTGGTGGATTATTTTGCCTGCGATTGCTATTTCTTGGTGGTGGCGGTTGTTTGTAGGAGGAAATAAGTTTTTTTATGCGAGAGGCTTAAAGTGGGTGCTTTTGCGGATTCGGACACCACGGGATGTGAAGAGGACGCCGCAATCGATGGAGCGTATTTTTGCGGCTATGCACTCCACATATTCCTTTGGTTTTGATTGGTGGGATAAAAATATTGTAGGAAAGTCGGAGGATGCTCATTCCTTTGAGATTGTGGGAGATGCGATGGGAGTTTCGATGTATGCTCGGATCCAGGAGAAGTATCGGCCGATGTTTGAGTCGGCGGTGTATGCCGAATATCCGGACGCGGAGATCGAGAAGGTGGATGATTATACAAAAGAGCTTCCAGTTGTAGTGCCTAATTCGAAGTATGATCTTTTTGGCGCGGATATTGTACTCGCGGCGGATAATGCCTATCCAATAAATACCTATAAAAATTTTGATTTACGGGAGCCGGAAGAGAAGATCGATACGATCTCGACTCTCTTGGAATTAATGTCACGTCTTTCTGGGGATGAACGGATTTGGTTTCAGATGATTTTGAAGCCGACGGGCGATGAGTGGAAAAAGAATGCGGAGGAGGAGCGGGATAAGGTGATCAATCGCAAGGCGACAAAGAAAAAGAAAAAAAGTTTTACCCAAGAGGTCTGGGAGTTTATTAAAGTAATTCTCAAATTCCCTTTTACCTTTGAGGTGAAGTTTGAGGAAGAGAAGCCAAAAGAAGAAGAGAAGGTTAATTTGGCCTGGATGACTGACGGAGAAAAAGAACGAGTGCGAGCGATTGAGGAGAAGATTGCTAAGCTGGGCTTTGAGACGGAGATTCGGTTTCTTTATATCGCTTCAAAAACTTCTTTTAATGGCGGAAATATTTCCGCCATGATGTCGATATTTCGCCAATATAATTCATTGAATCTTAATGGCTTTAAACCAAATATGGACACTCTTCCGATCTTACGAGGTCATTTCAAGCATATGGAATTTGAAAAGAGCCGGCGACTGCATTCTAAGAAGCGAAATTTGTATGAGGGGTATATCAGGCGGCGACCAGAGAAAAAGTTACCTGTCTTAAATACGGAGGAGCTTGCCTCCCTTTATCATTTCCCGACGGAGATTGTGGTGGCGCCAGGGTTGCAGAGCATCGATTTTCGCCGTGGCACACCTCCAACAAATTTACCTACGTAGAGAGGCACTGGTCTTTTTCAGTTATTTTCATTTTTTTGTTGCGCTGTGTGCTTACACATTCAGATCCAGTATGCTCCATTCGCTGCTCGCAAAGAAAATTGAAATATATTCGAAAAATCTTGCGGGTGCGGACATGCAATATGTGCTGGGGCGACGCGGGGCACGCCTGGCTTGGGTCAGCTACTTCAACGACCAGAACGATTGGTTTGCCTTCCGCAAGTAGCTTTGACTCTTCAGGCTTGGAGCTTTTGGTTTTTGATCTTTAGTTTTTGTCCTTTGCTCTGCACTGTCTGGTACAGGACTATTCCTCGCATAAAAATGGTGCAGGGCTTTTTTTATTGCAGATTAAAAGTGTGGTATTTTATAAAGAGTATGCAGGAGAAGATTACAGTCTTGGGGGAGACTAATTTCCGGGGAGTAAGACGGGCTTTTGGAATCAAGCTTGATGATAGGCGAAGACATGTGTATGTGCTGGGAAAAACTGGTGTAGGGAAGTCAACATTCTTGGAAAATCAGGCGATTAATGATATTACGGCGGGCAATGGAATCGCTTTTTTAGATCCGCATGGTGAATCGGCGGAGCGATTACTCGAATATATTCCAGAGCATCGTCTTAATGATGTTATTTATTTCGATCCGTCGGATATGCAGTATCCGATCGCTTTTAATCCGCTTGAGTCGGTGTCGGCAGATTTTCGCCACTTGGTGGCCTCATCCATGATGGGTGTATTTAAAAAAATCTGGGCTGATGCCTGGTCGGCGAGAATGCAATATATTTTGAATAATACTCTTCTCGCGCTACTTGAGACGCCGGGGACGACACTTCTTGGAATTCAGAGAATGCTCAATGACAAAGAATACCGAGCAGATATTGTGAAGGACTTGAAGGATCCAGTAATCAAATCTTTCTGGACGAAGGAATTTGCGGCGTATAGCCAGAAATTTGAGACGGAGGCGACGGCGGCGATTCAAAACAAAGTGGGACAGTTTGTGAGCAATCCACTCATTCGTAATATTCTTGGTCAATCGCACTCGACGATTAATATGCGGAAAGCGATGGATGAGGGAAAGATCATGATCTTCAATCTTTCCAAAGGAAAGATTGGAGAGGATAATTCGGCGCTTTTAGGAGCAATGGTGATTACCAAGCTTCAGCTTGCGGCAATGAGTCGGGTGGATATTCCGGAATCAAGTCGGCGGGACTTTTATCTTTATGTTGATGAATTTCAAAACTTTGCGACGGAGTCTTTTTCTACCATTCTTTCTGAGGCAAGAAAATATCGTTTGTCGCTTATCTTGGCGAATCAATATTTGAATCAGCTCGATGAAGAAGGGAAGAGTACGGTGAGGTCGGCGATTTTTGGTAATGTGGGAACGATGGTTATTTTCCGCATTGGGGCAACGGACGCGGAATTTGTCGAAAAAGAATTTGAGCCGGAATTTATGGCGAATGATTTGGTCAATCTTGATCGCTATAACGTCTATATCAAGCTCATGATTGATGGTGTGGCCTCTCGGCCATTTGCGGCTATCACTCTACCACCACCGCCGAAGCCGAAGGTAAATTACCATGATGTGATTCTTCAAAACACCCGGCGGGTGTACGGAGTGCCGAAAGCTAATGTAGATAGTCAGATTGCGAGCGAGTGGATGCCGACTAATCAAGAAAATCAAAAAAATATTTTTAATAAGAAACAGGAAAAACCGCTTCGTGAAGTGAAGGGGGAAAGACGGATAAATAGAAATGAAAATGGTGATTTTTTAAAAAAGAGACCAGAAGAAAATAGTAATCTGGGACCGATGAATAGAGGCAGTCAAAGCAGGCAAAGGATGCAGATGAAAGAGAGACAAATAACCGATTTTTATCCTCGAAAGGAAATGCCACAATTTGAAAAACCTTTTTTAAAAAAAGAGGAGGAGCGAATTGAGGGTCGGCCGGAAATTCGTAAAGAAGAAATCTGGGAGAAAAAAAGGGAAGAGGGAAAAACAGTGATTCTTCCAGAAGCTTTAGCACAATCAAAAAATATATTTGATGAGGTAGCGGCGGATATTTTGCGTGAAATAGCAGGGAGCGGTAAGATGGATCAAGGAAATAAATCTCTCCATCCGATTAAGAAAGAGGCGACGGTTTTTTCTCCTCCCCTCGTTTCATCTCAAGAAAAGAGCCAACTTTTGGCACCGATTGAAGAGATGGGAGAAAAAGAAGAGGATGAGCCGGAGATAGAGGAAAAGAAAGTGGATTTTACTTCGCTTAAGTCTCTTATTCATCAAGCAATAAAAAAGAATGAGAAGAAATAATTTTTTTCGGAAAAGAATCAGTTTTTTTTTAGTTATAATTATTATAATTATTATTTTTAGTCTATTTTTAAATAAAAATATTTTTTTGAAGGCTGATGAAGGAGAAAATGAAGTTACATTTACATTGTGCGTATTTGAAAATGACAGAGATAAAGAGGACTGCCGTAAAATCTGTCCTGAAGAGAACGAGAATAACAATGAGTGTGGAATAGTAGGACTTTCTGACATAAAAAAGGCAAAAGATTATGCAAAAGCTTATTGCCAAATTAAATGTAATAAAGATGAAGGAGAAAGAGTTGAAGATTGTATAAACTCCTGTCTTAATCGTTTTAAAAAACGCTTTTCTGTACAGAATATTAGCCATAGTACGCCGTTTGGAAAACCCTGGAAATATATAGCAGGATTTGCCCGACGAGGTGATGCGCCATATTGTATTACAACTGGGAGTTGTTTTGCCTTAGATGAAAGCAATCTAGGAGAATTAAAAAAATATATTTGTCAATTAGCCCAAAATGAAAATAGAGAAATAATTTTTTCCGGTCCCCAAGGTCTTAATTCCATTATAATTAAACAGGGGTCGGTTTGCGATCGGAAATTAATTGGGGCAACTTTTGTCACTATTTCTTGCGGCCCCAACTCCAATTCATCTACTATAAAATGGCCTTATTGCTTAGGGAGTAATCCAGATTATAAAGAAATGCCTGATGAACAAAAAAAATCTTTTGCTGAATGTTCGAGTATCAATGAGAGCTATAAATGTCTTATAAAAGATGCTGATGGGACGGATCATCAAGGAAGAGGAATTTGTTGTTTTGATAGTGGAAAAAATGGAAATCAATGGAAAGAATGTCAAGAAGAGGAAGAGAAAGACTGTAAATGTGAACCTATAATTTGTGAAGAATTAGAAAAAAAAGAATGTGTTGGGAATATTTATTCTCGTGATAATCCTTCTGAAAATCAAATGACGCTAGGAAAAATATCCGAAAAACTTAAAAATAGTAATCCTAAGGAGATTTTAGATATTTTAACAAAATTAGATATTTTACCAAAATTAGATAATTTACCAAAAGAAGATGGAGATAAAATACGAGCTTTTTTAGCTTTAGGAACTATAGATGATAGAATGACAAAGCCTTTTTCTTGCACGAATAATAATTTTAATTCACCAACTGATAATTCACCAACTGAAATGGTTTGTTGTGCTAAAGCCGGGGAAAATGGTAAATATAAAAAATATGATGAATGTGAAATTGATGAACAAGGAATTAAAGCATGGATTGATTTTTATTGGAGGGTCAGAAAATCGCAGAATAATAGAAGGATAATACTACCAGGAATATACCGTGATTAAGAAGGATTTAGATTATTATCCCATTTCCTATTAACTGGTATTTTTTGTTATAAAAAACAGCTATTTGGCCGGAAGAAGGAAAGGCTACGGGAGAAATGAAGCGGAGAAGAGAGGAGTCTTTTTGTTGAATAATCCGGGCTTTTTTAACATCGCTTCGATAACGGATTTGGGCAAAAACTTCACTTTCCTTTTTTCTTTTATAGAAAGGATCATGAAAGCGGAGATTTTTGAGAATAATTTCTTTTTTTTTGAGGAGAGGATGATTTTTATCTTGGAGGACAAGAAGCTGATTTTTTTCTATATCTTTTTTGCCGACATAATAGGGGAGGTGGAGAGTACCTTTAGCACTTTTTCGAGCAGTAGATTTTTGCCCGCCTATTTTTAGGCCTTTGCGTTCGCCAATCGTGTAGAGATGGGCGCCATCATGACTGCCGATATTGTTTCCTTCTTCATCTATTATGGAGCCAACTTTTGTGCCAAGATTATTTTTTAAAAACTCTTTGAAATCAAACTGGCCTAAAAAACACATTCCTTGAGAGTCTTTTTTGGTAGCGGTGAAAAGGCCGGATTTTTTGGCTATTTTTCTCACCTCGTCTTTTTCTAGATTTCCCAGAGGGAAGAGAGTATGCTCCAGTACCTCAGGTGAGAGACCAGAAAGAAAATAACTTTGATCTTTATTCTTATCTTTGGCGCGCTTGATTAAGAATACTTTTTTACCAGAACGATGGATTGATTGCGTGTTGGCGTAGTGGCCCGTAGCGACAAAATTGGCGCCTAAAGCACGAGCCTTCTTATAGAAAAGGCCGAATTTAATAAGCGTATTGCAGGCGGAGTCAGGATTGGGGGTGATGCCCTGCTTGTAATCCTCGAGCATTTTATCGACAATGATTTTTTTATATTCTTTCTCAAGGTTCACTATATAAAAAGGAAGATTGAGATGAGCGGCAATGCGAGCGGCATCGGCGGCTTCATAGGCGCCACAGCCGTCCACGTTGTAGCCCTTGATGTGGCAGGCTATGACTTCGAAGCCTTGTTTTTGTAATAGAAGGGCGCTGACAGAGGAATCGACTCCGCCACTTAACATAACAAAAACTTTCTTTCGTTTTTTTTGCATTGTTGCGATCTTGTCTTTTTGGCGAATTTTCCCGTTTTTTTCTCCGGTAAGTCCTCGCATACTACCACTCAGTATGCTCCGGTCTTGTCCTCAAAAGAAACGGGAAACCTCGCTTATCTTTCTCTTTGTTATATTCTTTTCTGATTCTTCTATTTTATTCCTTTTGAATAAGCTAAATAATAGTGGAGGCTTGCCCAAGAATCCTGCACAGAATGTAACGCAGATATATTCCTTTAAATTCTTTTATGTTTGACATTTTAACATTATTTTGCTATTATTTCAATAATTATTTTTATTTATCATGCTTAGCTATACAGAATTAAAGAAAGGACAAGTATTGCTTATTGACGATCAGCCGTATGAGGTTTTGGAAACGGCATTTTTGCGGATGCAGCAGCGCAAGGCGGTAGTGCAGGCAAAGTTTAAAAATTTGTTAAACGGTAAGATTACCGAGCGCAACATTCACCAGAGCGAAAGCTTTGAAGAAGCGGAGGTGGAAAAAGAGCCGATGAAGTTTCTTTATAATCATCGGGATGAATATTTTTTCTCTGATCCTAAGGATCCGGCGAAGCGATTTTCTTTAAAAAGCGATGTGGTGGGCGAGCGGGGGCAGTTTTTCAAGCCAAATACAGAGATGACGGCCATGAAGATCAATGACCGGATTATTTCCATCAACATGCCGATCAAAATGGAATTTAAAGTGAAGGAAGCGCCGCCAAATGATCGAGGAGATACTTCGGGTGGTGGACGAAAATTAATCGAGCTTGAGACAGGGGCAAAGGTGACGGCGCCGCTGTTTATCAGTACTGGGGATACTGTATTAGTAAACACAGAAACGGGGGAGTACGTAGAAAGGGTAGAGAAGGGAAAATAATCTTTTTTTAGCGCTCGTACTTTTGGGTCTTTTTCGATTTTTTTTCTGTGCTACGTGCTCATAGACTTTCCTAGTATGCTCTGCTCGCTGCTCAAAAAGAAAATCGAAAAATTCTCCAAAATTATTTCGCGGAATTGAAGATATTTGTATGAGTTAGCAAAAATAAGTTGTATCAACCTCTTATTTTTGCTAATATTTTGAGTAATTAATTATAGATTTTATTAGTATGGAGAGGGTTTTGGCGGGGGACATTGGCGCTCATGAGGGTCGGGAGATCCGGCTTTTGGGCTGGGTGCATACGAGACGGGATCATGGAAAATTAATTTTTATTGATTTTCGAGATCGATCGGGTCTATGTCAGGCAGTGACTTTTTCTGGAGAGGCGGAGGCTTTTGCCACGATGAACACAGTGCGGCCGGAGTGGGTGATTGAGATTACTGGTGTGGTGAATAAACGACCAGAAAAGCTTGTGAATAAAGATATTGCGAGTGGGCAGTGGGAGGTGGGCGTCAAGACGGTGCGAGTGATCAATGAAGCGGAAACATTGCCGATTGCTGTGGATACTGATGGGAAAGAGATTGGCGAAGAGCATCGTCTGAAGTATCGATACCTTGACTTGCGGCGGGCTCGATTGCAGAAAAATCTGCGCAACCGGCACAAGGTGATTTCGCTTATTCGCCAGTATCTCACTGATAAATCATTTGTCGAGATCGAGACGCCGATTATTTCTAAATCAACGCCCGAAGGAGCGCGCGACTATCTCGTGCCATCACGACTGGAGAAAGGGAGTTTTTACGCGTTGCCCCAGTCACCGCAGCAGTATAAGCAGCTTCTCATGGTAGGCGGGATGGAGCGATATTTTCAGATTGCTCGATGTTTTCGTGATGAGGATACGCGAGGTGATCGCCAGCCGGAGTTTACCCAGCTTGATATTGAAATGAGTTTTACTACCCCAGAGGAGGTGATGCAGCTCCTCGAAGAGCTTTATACAAAGATTGTAAAAGATCTATATCCGCATAAGAAGATTATGCAAACCCCATTTCCTCGCTTGTCGTACAAAGAGGCGATGGAAAAGTATGGCTCGGATAAGCCGGATTTACGGAAAGATAAAAATGATCCAGATGAACTGGCGTTTGCGTTTGTGGTGGACTTTCCGATGTTTGAGTGGAAGGAGAGAGAGAAGCGGTGGGATGCGGTACATCATCCTTTCACCCAGCCAAAGGTAGAGAGTGTAGCGGATTTTGATGAAAAGTTTGCTACTGATCCAGGGGAAATTCTCGCGATGCAGTATGACTTTGTTCTGAATGGTTATGAGATTGGTGGTGGATCGATTCGAATTCATGATCCGAAGCTCTTGTCGCGAGTGTTTGAGGTCATGGGGAATAGCAAAGAAGAGATTCAGGATAAATTTGGTCATATTCTCACTGCATTTCAGTATGGCGTACCGCCGCATGGAGGCGTGGCGCCAGGAATTGATCGATTGATGATGATTCTTGAGAATGAGCCAAATATCCGCGAAGTAATTGCTTTTCCAAAGACGGGGGATGGAAGAGACATTATGATGTCCGCGCCCAGCAAGGTGAGGCCTGAGCAGTTGCGAGAGCTGGGGGTAAAGATTGATGATTAATTTTACAGTCTTTTTTCCCAAATATTGCGTTGATCGCTCCGCTTCCTCGCTCGACATATACCCACTATGTATGCCTCGCGAGTGTTGCTCACTCGTGCCTTGTCTTTGGAAAAAAATCCTTGGAAAATCTTCCTAGTGCCACGAATCTGTCATTGACGAATTTATAAAATAAAAATAAAGAAAATATATTTAGTATGGATATTGAAGCAGTGAAGAAGGAAAAGACTTTAGTGATTATTAAGCCAGATGGGATCCAGCGGACTTTAATTGGTGAGATTATTAAAAGGTTTGAACGAAGCGGATTGAAGCTTGTGGCGCTCAAGATGGCTTTGGCGACGCCGGAGATGGTGGAAAAGCACTATACAGTGAATTCCGAATGGAAGAAAAATGTAGGAGAGAAGACAATTAAAGCTTATGAGAAAAAGGGTGCAACCCCACCTTCGATGGATCCGATTGTGCTTGCGGATAAGGTACTTTCACATCTTAAGAAGTATATGACTTCGGGTCCGGTAGTCGCTATGGTGTGGCAGGGGATGCATGCAGTGGGTGTGGTGCGAAAGATTACCGGTGCGACCGAACCCTTGTCTTCGGACGTGGGGACTATTCGCGGCGATTACACGATTGATTCCTATCAGGTATCGGACACGGATGGCCGATCGGTGAGAAACTTGATTCACGCTTCGGGGGATCCAGTAGAGGCGGCGGCGGAGATTGCACTGTGGTTTACTGATAATGAACTTCATAATTACCGCCTGTTTGCTGAAACGGTGCTTTATGATGCCAATTTTGGTGTTTAATTTTTTTTAGTTACCTTATAAAAATATTCCAAATTAATTTGGAATATTTTTATCCACAAGCAAATTTATTTTCAGGTGTATAGTGAATGTAGGATCTTGCTCTTCGATTTCGACTCAAGACAAAACACCTGGGATCAATAGTGTCTCTTCCTGCGGGAGGAGGTTGAGGTCTTATTATAAAAAAGGACGAAATCCTACGGACAAGATCCTATGTCCTTTTGCCCTTTCCGCTCACTAAAACCAATTCCCTTTTTTTATTAAGAGAGAAAGCCGCCTGTATGGGCGGTTTTTCCTTTTCGGATTTTTTGAACAATAAAAACTCCGCAAGGGGTGGCGATGAAGATCGAGAAGGTTGGGTTGATTTGTCTTCTCAGTCTTTCATCAGGATAAACAGATCAGTTTCCCAACAGCTCTATGGTTTCGGATAGTTGATTTTCAATAATTCTTGCATATTTTTGATATCTTGAGCGGTGGGGAATGTTTTTTTGCCTATTTTTGTTGAATATTTTAGAATATAGGGACTTTTTAGGGTATGAAGCGGGAGAATATACGGAATTTTGTGATTATTGCCCACGTGGATCATGGGAAGTCGACCTTGGCGGATCGGCTACTTGAGACGACTGGGACGATTGAGAAGCGGCTCATGAAGGCGCAGATTTTGGATAGCTTGGAATCAGAGCGGGAGCGAGGAATCACGATTAAGATGGCGCCGGTGCGGATGAGCTATACCTATGAGGATCAGGAGTATGAGATGAACCTTATTGATACGCCGGGACATTCGGACTTTTCCTATGAGGTGTCGCGGGCCTTGGCGGCGGTGGAGGGGGCGGTGCTTCTAGTGGACGCTACGCAAGGGATCCAAGCGCAGACTTTAGCAAACTATGAGACGGCAAGACGCGTGGGTTTGACCGTCATTGGGGCGGTGTCGAAGGTGGATCTTAATAAAGATCTCGCGGACGAGGCGGCGCTGCAGCTCGCAGAACTCTTAGATTGTGATCTGAATAATATTTTACGAGTGTCGGGCAAGACTGGTGTGGGCGTGGAAGAGTTGCTTGCAGAAATAGTAAAGAAAGTGCCGGCACCGAGAGTGGATGATATTTCTCGAGGGCGAGCTTTAGTCTTTGATTCTAAATATGATGAACACAAAGGAGTGATTGCTTTTATTCGAGTGTTTGATGGAAGTTTTTCGATGGGGCAAGAGGCGCTTTTCTTAGCGACTGGTTTTGAACATAAAGTGAAGGAGGTGGGAGCTTTTTATCCCGCTTTACAATCGACGCCAGATCTTAGCAATGGGGAGATTGGTTATATCGTAACCGGCATTAAAGACCCATCAATGATTAAGATCGGAGATACGGTTGTGACTAAGGATATGACCGAAGTTGACTACGGAAAATATGCGCTTTCGGGCTATGCGGAGCCTCAGCCGGTGGTCTTCGTCTCCTTTTATCCTCAGGAGGCGGAGGAATATGATGACTTGAAGTCGGCCCTTTTGAAGCTTCGATTGAATGACTCGTCGGTGGTCTTTGAACCGGACACCTCGGAGCTCTTGGGACGAGGATTTAAGTGCGGTTTTCTTGGTCGGCTGCACTTTGAGATTATCGTGGAGCGGCTGCAAAATGAATTTGGTTTGGAGACTACTCATAGCTTCCCATCAGTGGAATATCGAGTGAAGACTCTCCAAGGTGAGGAGGTGCAGATCAAGAGCCCGAAGGATTTTCCAGCGGATTATTTGGAGGCGCGGGAGCCAATTGCCGAGGTAGAGATTGTGACTCCAGCGTCGTATGTAGGGGGAGTCTTGTCACTCAATCAATTTTTTCGGTTTGCGGAATTTGATACAAAAAATTTGGGAGGAAGACTGTTGCTTTCATCTCGATTGCCGCTTGCGGACCTCATCTCCGATTTGGATGATAGATTGAAGTCCATTACCAATGGCTATGCGTCGCTCACGTACAAGGTGGTAGGATTTGAGAAGAGCGAGCTCACTAAGCTTGAGATCATGGTGGCGGGGCACGTGGTGCCGGGGCTGACCCGAGTGTTGCCCAAAGAGGCGGTGGAGCGAGAGGGGCGGCAGACCGTGGAGCGGCTTAAGGATTTGCTTCCGAAGCAGCAGTTTGTGCAGGCGGTGCAGGCCTATGCCTTTGGGAAAATTATTGCTCGGGAAAACGTGGCGGCGATGCGTAAGGATGTGACGGGGTACTTGTATGGAGGCGATCGGACGAGAAAAATGAAGCTTTGGAAGAAGCAGCAGAAGGGAAAAGCGAAGATGAAGGAGAGAGCGGAGGGAGCGGGAAATAGCGTGGAGATACCACCATCTGTATTTAAAGAGTTATTGAAGAAATAAATTTTTGGTCTTTTTTCCCAAATACTGTGTTATTTCAGAAAAATATTTGGTCGACATACTTCCCTTATGTATGCCTCTCGCATATTTTTCTGAAATGTCTTGTCTTTGGAAAAAAATCCTCGGAAATTAGTATTCTTTCTAGCCTTTTAGCTGGGCTGTTTTTATATACTTATAATTTGCCGGAAAGGGGGATTTTTGTTATTTTATAAGAGATTTTTTCTGCCTCGATATTATGGCGAGGCAAGGCCCGCTTTCGCTTGTAAGCTTCAGCGAGGCGATGCCGGAGTAGCTCAGTGGTAGAGCAGTGCTTTCGTAAAGCAAAGGTCGCGAGTTCGACTCTCGCCTTCGGCTCCAAGATTAAACTTTCCGATTTTTGACCGACCATTTGATGGGCCGCCCGCAGGGCGGCCCAATGGTTTTCCCCCGACAAATCCTCTCCGCTCGGCGCGCGCAGGCGCGCCTCGCGGTTGGCCAAGACAAGGTTCGAGCCAAAGATTTCTTTGGCGGCAACCTTTTTGCCAAAAAGGTTGCTATCCAATGCAATTTTCTCCAGATTTCCTGAGACTTTTATCCATTCTTGCATCGGTTCGAGCCAATGTTTCTGCTTTTGTAGAAAAGTGGTGTTTTGCTCCTCCAGCGACTTTTTCTCACTCAATAACTTTGCCTTTTCTTGACGATAAACTTCACGGTCTATGTCCTGCTCCAAATAGCCATCAAGAAGTCGCTGAAGTTTAAGGGATATTTCAACAAGTCGTTTTTCATTCTTTGCTACAAAAGCAGAAACGGATTGGGCGGATTCATTTTTGTCTTTTTCAAGTTTTTCATTTAAGTATTCCGCCCAATCCGGTGGCAAAGAAACTTTTTGCAGAAGTGATGATATTTGCTCGTCCAAGACTTCTTGGCGAATACGGGGTTCGGGACATTTGATGCTTTTAGATTTCTTAGTGCAGTGGTAGTAAGTATAGAAATGTTGCGTGCCATTCTTTTGTGTTTTCACCCTGTATTCGCCAGTAACTTGCATATCGCAATAGCCACACGACAACAATCCGCAATATGCTTCTGGTTCAATCTGCGTTTTATGTCTTGGACGCCCTCTCTGCTTCATCACTTCCTGCACTTTGTCCCAAAGTTTCTTTGCCACTATTGGCTCGTGCTTGCCTTCGTATATTTCGTCAGCATAGCGGAATAGGCCGGTGTAAAACGGGTTAGAGAGGATAAAAGTCGCTCTGGAGATGTGGATTCTCTTTCCGCTTTTGGAAACGAGGCGGTTTTGCTCAAAATATTCTCCGATGTCTTGGAGCGTTTGATTGCCTTCCGCGTAGAGTTCAAAGGCGCGGCGAACGATGAGCGCGGTCTTTTTGTCCACTACAACAGTTTTTGTTCGTGGATCATTGAGATAACCAATCGGAGCGAGTGAAGGATATTCGCCGCGCCTGACCTTCTGTCTCAAGCCTCGTTTCGTATTTTCGGAAAGAGAATCCACATAATATTTGCTTTGCCCGAAGGCAATGTTGAGCATAAATTTTCCTTGGCTGGTATTCTCAAACCAAAAGGTGGGAAATTTCAACATTGCCAAATGCCCGCAGTCCAAAAAGTAAATTATCTTGCCATCGTCAACAGAATTGCGCGCCAATCTGTCGGGATGCCAGGCCAAAATTCCGTTCGCTTCACCATTCTCCACGCGCTTCATCATTTCGTTAAAAATCGGTCTACCCGGAATTTTGGCTGACTGTTTTTCAACTAATTCCTCAACGACGAAAAGATTTTCTTGCTTGGCGAAGGCAAGCAATTCTGTGATCTGTGCCTCAATACTCAAAACCTGTTTATCTTCAACATCGGTGGACTTGCGGGCATACAAAAAGAATTTTTGCGTGGATAAATTTTGCATAGTTATAAACTTTAAAGGCCGTCCTTGCTGTAACCAATCCAAGTTGCCTTGAACTGACAGAGACGGCCATCAAAAAAGACAACTCTGCGGATTGGTTACAAGGTCATTATAGTAAAAATTCTTTTTGTCGGGCAAGCAAATATTTAAAATTGCATTGGATTCCGAACCTCGTCTTGGTCAACCGCGAGGCGCGCCTGCGCGCGCCGAGCGGAGAGGATTTGTCGGGGGAAAACCATTGGGCCGCCCTGCGGGCGGCCCATCAAATGGTCGGTCAAAAATCGGAAAGTTTAATCTTGGAGTATCTTTACGACTTCGCTCGAACTTACTTTATCAAAAATTCCTGACTTTCGGAAGCCCGCCGCCCGCCGCCACAAAGCGACGGCCCGCCTCGCAGAAAAATTTACCTCTCATTTTGATTGCGCGCGCCTCACCAAAAAATTCTTCTAAAAAGGAAAGGAATATTTTAAGAAAAAATAGTTAAAATATTTATGATTTGTATACTAGTCCATGAATACCTCCAATCATAACAAGAATGCCGCCTAATCCTAAACCAAGGATTATACCTACAAACCCTAACAAAGTACTGGCGATAAATATTTTTTTATTAAACTGTTTCGAAATTTCTACCAACAAGAAAATAAGAGCTATACATAAAATGAATCCTATTATTGATGATATCGGTATTAGCAAAGAGTCGCTGTATATAAACTTTATAACATTTGTTATATCGAGCCATCTTTGTATGGTCCATAAGTAAGTGTACTTACCCGTAATAGCTGAAAGAATAAAATTGCCAATTCCACTTAAAGAAGTAAATAATCCTAATATAACACCACTTAAAATCAATATAAATGGTTTTGTTTTAATATTTTGCATCAGAGTTATTCTTTGTAGATACCGCTAAACCAACAATTAGAAAAATAACATTCATTACAATGGTTAAAATAATTATATAGGGCCAGAAAATAAACAAATAAGGAAGATCCCAGTCAACGCTTTTAGGTTTAGGCTGACTTATTATAAAATGTAGATAAAGTCCTAGAGCAGCAAAAAAGATAGTCAAAAGAGTATAAGCTATGTCAATTAAGAAAGCTTTAATATAGCCCTTTCCATTAATTATTTTCATCAAACAAAACCCTTCTACCAAAATAACAATAAATAATAAAATAGCACCAAATAACATAAAAAAACTGATGTCAGAATTAAAAAGCAAAGTTGTCATAATTCCCAAAAAAACAATAATCGGCCCAATGATAAAACAAAGCCATGAAGAAGGTTTTTTAACAAAAACAAATATGCTTAAAGTTAATAAAATTGCTAGAGAAGAAATTCCTATTAATAAGAATTGGGGAGTGATCATAAAGCTATTATTCTTAATATACTATATATTTTGGAATAATGACATGCATATCACCATAAGATTATTTCTTATGAATTTTTTTATATCATCAAAAGGGGCCTAGCAGAAAGTTTTTGTTTCTCCTTTAATTGAAATTTTTGTAACGCGCGCAAATTAAAAATGTGAAGTAAAATTTTCTCCGAGGCAGGCCGCCGCTTTGCGGCGGCGAGCGGCGGGCTTCCGAAAGTCAGGAATTTTTGATAAAGTAAGTTCGAGCGAAGTCGTAAAGATACTCCAAGACCCGACTTTTGTCGGAAATGTCAAAGATGGTGTGGGCGTGCCCTAGACACGCCCACGCTGTTTCGCCTGAATTCGCAAGCGAATTCTCAAAATTCGGCGCGCTGGCGCGCACTGATTTGTTTTGGAGAAGGAGGTTCGAGCCAAAGATTTATTTGGCTTCTGCTTGTTCTATTTTTGGTTTCTTTTCATTCTTTTTTCTCCGTTCGCTCCTCACAGACTTTCCTAGTATGCTCCGGGGTGCACTCAAAAAGAAGAACGAAAATAAGTTAAAAATCACTTCGCTTAATTTTTTATTTTACGTGACTTGATATTTTTTCCTTGCCCATTTTGTTTTTTTAGAGTGGGAATTATACTTGAGGTATGAAATGGATTCTACTCCTTTTCTTGTTTATGGTTATTTTTGGATTATCGTTTGGTTTTTTTCGGCTTTATTTTCTTACGGGAACTTTGCATTCAGATGTGTCGAATTTACGAGCGAAAGCAGATAAGCTTCAGGAAGAAGGGGAGATTTTATCGGCAGATCTTGATTATTACAAAAATGACTATAATTTAGAGAAAGAGATTCGATCACGATTTAATCTAGTACCTAAAGGAGTGAGTGCTTTAATCATTAGCTCAAAATAATATGCGTATTTTTTTCTCTCTTTTTTTGATGGTTTTGGGGATTGGATTTGGATTTCTCTATGTCTTACGGAGCGGGTATTTACCACTTGCGATCATAGGTTCTGAAATTATTTCAAAGAGAGAATATGATCAGGCATTTGCCCTTGGAAATAGTTATCTTAACACTCTTCACGCTACGTATAAAAATACTCCAGATTTGACTAAGGAAAATTTTGAGAAGTTGCAGGCAGATCTGCCCAAGATGACATGGGAGAAGATTATTCAGGAGATTATTGTGCGAGATCAGTTTGCCACACTAAAGAATGCGTCAAATGAAGAAAAAATAGAGATAGAGATTGACAAAGTGCAAAAAGATCCTAGACTCTTAGGAGCAGTGGAAGCAATGTTTCACTTATCGCCGTCAGATTTTCGAGAGCAAGTGGTTTTGCCACTTGTGATGCAGGAGGAGGTGCAAAAAGATTTAGTGACTCAAGGGATAGATCCAGAGAAATGGTTGAAAGAGAAAAAATTAGCAACTAAAGTTTTGTTTTTGACGCCGGGGTTTAGTTGGACGCAAGGGGAAGTCCATTAAAGCTTTTGTCTTTTTCTTTTAATTTCGATTTTTTTCTTCCATTAATTTCGATTTTTTTCTTCCATTTCGCGCTCACAGACTTTCCTATTATGCTCCGCTCGATACTCAGAAAGAAAATCGAAATTTCCTCGAAAAAGCCCGCGTCTTATAATTGAGATTGTTTTATATTTATTTTACAATCAGTAATCTTTTTTTGCGGGATTAGTACAGTGGCAGTACGCGACCTTCCCAAGGTTGAGGCGCGAGTTCGATTCTCGTATCCCGCTCCAGAATAATTTCCGACTTTTTATATGGTGAATTCAAATTATAAATACTAACAAGGCTTTTTTTATTCATATTTTGCTATAATTGACTCTAGACATGGATTTGGAGAATGAGCAAAAAATTGCGAGGGAGCGATGGGTGATTTTTGGACTGGTGATTTTGTCGCTTCTTATTCTTTTTACCTTTTACTTTTTGTAGATATTTATGGGTGGCGGAGCCGGGCAGATTTGGATAAATTTGGAGCGGAGGTAGATAGTGTGGATTTTTCAGAATTAGAGAAGGGGCTTATTGGGCAGGAGATCAATGAAGATCTTTTCTATAAAGGCGGGGTGGGAAGATGATTGGCGGGGAGTATAAAAAAGGTGGGGGGTAGGAGGACTAAAAATAATTTTGATTACGCTTTTTTTCTTTATCTGTAAGTAATTTTTTTTATTTTTCGAGTTCGGATTCGAGGAATTTGTCGAGGTCGCCTTCTAGGACGCGGTCGGGTTGGTGGGAGATTACGCCGGTGCGGTGATCTTTGATTTGCTGGTAGGGGTGGAGCACATAGGAGCGGATCTGATTGCCCCACTCGGGAGCGACTTTAGTGCGGAGACTGCTTAATTCGTTTGCTTTTTTCTCTTCCATAAGGCGGAGAAGTTTTGCTTTGACCATACTGAGGGCGCGGTCTTTATTTTGCGGCTGGCTGCGTTCCATCTGGGAGCTCGCGGCAATGCCAGTAGGCAGGTGGACGATCCGGACGGCGGTCTCGCGCTTATTTACATTTTGGCCGCCGGGGCCGGAGGAGCGAGCGAGCTCGATTTTTAGGTCTTCCGGAGGGATAGAAAAATTGTGAGCGTCAATTTCGGGGAGTTCGGGAATCACTTCGACTAAAGCGAAAGAGGTGTGCCGGAGTTTTTTAGAAGAAAAGGGGGAGATGCGGACGAGGCGATGGACGCCGGATTCGTTTTTTAGATACCCGTAGGCGTATTCACCTTGAATGTAGAGCTCGCGGTCATCGGCAAAAAGAACTTTCCAACCCCGACTTTCGGCATATTTACGGTACATGGAAAGAAGCATCTCGGAAAAATCTTTGGCGTCATCACCACCAGCGCCGGGAAAAAGCGAAAGATAGCAATTGCGTTTATCGTAGGGGTCGTTGAGAGCTTTCATGTGTTCATTATAATAGCAGTTTTTAGTAAAAAATTAAGTGGTGATTATGATACACTTAGAAGGAATATATGAGGCTTATTGCTTCTCTCTTTCTTTTCTTTTTCTTTCAGGTTTTTTTGGCATTTGCGATCGTGCCGCCGAGCGCGGATCCAAGTTCGGTGAATCTTCTACCGGTGATGCAATATTTTGAAGATACTTTGAACTCGCGGCTGACGTTTTCTTCATTATCATCGGCTTCAGGGAGTCTTATGTTTGTAAAAAGCGCTGGGGCGAGCGCGGGCTTGCGGATAGTTGCTGGGAAAGGGGGGTACTTTGGGACTACTTCTAATCATCCTTTTTCTCTAATCACTTCAGGAGTGAAGCGACTGACAATCTTGCCAAACGGGAATGTGGGAATAGGGACGAGTACGCCGAGCGTGGCGCTTGAGGTCTCGGGGGATGTGGGGCTTGCGGAGTCTGGGAATCTTTATATTCGGGGAGTGAAGCAGTATTTTCCATTTACCTACTCGACGAATACGAGGAGCATAATTCTTGAGGTGCCGTCAAATACGTTTGGGGTGGGGACAAGTAGTTTTTCTACGGCGACTCAGCAATTCGTGATTGGGGGAGGCGCCAATATTTCGGATACATTGTATGCTGGGGGATTTGTAAGATATGCAGGGACGTTGACCCTCTCTGAAGCGCATACCTATGGACAGGGACGGGTACCTGAGAGTTTTCTTGTAGATTCGGCTGGAGAATGTGTGAAAGGTAGTGTGAAGATGTCGCGATCCAAAGTGGTGACTGCTTGGGATGGCGCGGCGGCGGCATGCCCGAAAAATTGGTGGGTGTGTGAGGCGAGTGAGCGGGATACTAATGGGACAGGAGCAGGTTATGGCCCTTGTGGTACTGGAGCGGTAACAACAAATATTCTCCGATGTAATTTAGGGGCGAGCAGTATTCAGAAGGGAGCAAGTGACGGCTTGACGCTTTATGAGAGCCGGACGGCGGCAAATGGCGGTGGGTATGCTTGGGTGCTGGATTCCGTAAACCAGATCTCCGGCGGAGCAGGATATAATACTGGAAGTGGCGCTTATCGGCGGGGGGTGCTCATTAATGAATCAGGTACGAGAGTGGCTAATACAGATTTTGCCGGGGAGTTATGTAATTATCGGCCGGTATGGTGCTGTGGCCTATGATGTTTTTTATGAAAAAGATTATTTTTATCAACTTCTTATTTCTTATCTTTTCTCAATTGGTTTTTGCCTATTCGGATCCGCCGAGCGGCACTACGCCGCCGAATGGAGCGGGGATTTTTGTCATTAATAATGCGCGGAGCAATGTGTCGCTTTCATCGCCCTTAGATATTGCTTTTTTACTCACGCACCGGAATGGAACGAAGGGAGGATTTTTTGTGGTGAGGGATGCAGGAGATGGAGTGGATAAGGTGTATTTTGGAACGGAGGCGGTAAAGGCGGTGCGAATTCTTACAAATGCGGTGGAGCAAGTATCAATTCTTGCTGATTCTCGAGTGGGGATCGGGAGTAGTACCCCGGGAAAAACTTTGACGGTAAATGGGGATTTGAATTTGACGGATACTTTTTCTAATAATAGTGGAATATTGTCTTTGCCATGGAAGAAAAATTTGCCGGCGGAGACGCAGATCACGGGCGTGACGACGACTGATGTACTTTTTCTTCAAAGCACTGCTCTGGATATTTTCACAGTAGGGAAGGCACTCGATGTGCGGGGGAACGCGCTTTTGCGCGGGTCGGTCATTTTGCGGACGAGTCCGGGGTATACCTGCTCGACTTCAGGAGATTGCCGGAATCGGCTGATGGGAACTGGCCGAGCGGATGAAGCCGCGGATCTTATTTCCCGATCGGGCGGACTCTCGTGTGAAAATACGATTCGCGGAGTTACTATTGAAATGAAGCGGTCAAAGGTGCCGACGCGGTGGGAGGGGGCGCAGGCGGGGTGTCCGAAGGGATGGTGGGTGTGCTCGGCTACGGAGCGGGCGGGGGTGAACTGCGGGACGGGCGGGGGAGCGACGGGGTTTGCTTTGACCTCAGCTCAGTATTTTGAGTGTCAGGCGGATGGATCAGGGACAAATCTCGGTAAGATTCGGCCGATCACTTCACTGGACGCTTCATGGATTGCAGAGGGGCAATTTTCAGGTTTGGGGACAGCAACTAAATTTTATGGCCGGGCTATTAAAAGCGATGGTACGGACGCAGCTCTTTCAACAAGTGAGGTGTGTGATGTGGTCTCACCTTGGTGTTGCCGAGTAAAACAATCAAACTAATGAAAAAACAGACGCAAAAGAAACGATTGTTAAGAGGCGGTTTTATAGTTCTTTTCTTTCTCTTTTTAGGTCTTATTTTTTATGGAGTGTTATCAGAGAAAGAAAGCTTTCTGGAGGCGAGTGGGCCGGGGAATCTGACTCCGGGATCGGGGTCGGGGAAGCTGCAGCTTGTGACAAGTGTAAACACATCTTCGGTAGAGATTTTTCCGGGTAATGATACTAATCGGAATGTCCGAGTAATAGTGAAATCCGGAAGTGATTCAGTTCGATTGGAAAATGATGGTAATTCTGTCTTCGTAGGGACGGAGACAAGTTTGCCTTTTTCTCTTATTGCTAATGATCAGACGAGACTTACTATTCTTTCAAGCGGAAATGTAGGAGTGGGAACATCAACGCCGCTTCGGAAACTGGATATTTTAGGAGGACTGAAGTTTTCTCAGGATTTTTATATCGGCGCAAGTAAGAAAACTTTTCCGTTTACTCGAAGTGTGGCGGGGGTGATTAGTCTTGCGGTGCCGACGACATCTTTAGCTTTAGGAAATATTTTAAGCGCCACTACCGGTACGAAGCTGGATGCCGCTTATAGCACGACAAGCGCGAGTGATTTTACAGTGGGGACGGCTAATACCGGATTTTCGGGGACATTTGAGCGGATTTGGGGGGAGAATACTGACGCAAATGTAGTGGTAAATACCGCGGGAGAATGCACGAAGACGGTAAATGGGGAGACTTTTCGAATTTCCCGTTCTAAGATGACGGCGCATTGGGAGAATGCAGGCCGAGCGTGCCCAAAAAATTGGTGGGTATGCAGTGCGGCGGATTGGCCGAGTAGCGCTGGGTCGTGTACTACTGCGACATATTCATATGCTAATCTGACAACTGCTTTAAATAGTACAACTTTTGTTTTCTTTAAGAGTACTAATTCAGAGATTGCCTCCTTTGTATGGAATCTTATTTTTTCTACTCCTTATTACTTAGCTAGAACTTTTTTTAAAGATCGGACGGAATCTTCGATTGATTACTCTTCGACTCTTTCTGTTTTTTGCTGTCGGTATTAAATTAAAAAATATTTTTTGTAATGTCTCTTTGGTATACTTATAAAGTGAAGCAATTTCTTCCCCTTTTTCTTTTTTTAGTTAGCGGAGTTGCGCTTGCTCAATCTCGACCACCAACAACACTTCTCACTAAGAAACTTATTCGGAATCCGGAAACAGGACAGATGGAAATCACTTCCGAAATTATTTTATGTACTTATTTTGGTAATATTGAAGGAAGACAACTTTATAGATGCAGTGATTACTTTGAAGAATATAAGCATGGGAAATTGGTTTTTATTCCACAATGTAAGGAAAAAGACTGTTCTCATACAGCTTCTCTTGATGGGGTGAGGTTTGGCCTTAAAAACGGAGCGGTTTGTTTTATTCATAATTTACTACCAACAAAACCTGCGATTATTCCTAAAGAGCAATCGAGTTGTCCTTTCAATAATGATCCTAACCTGATTAAGGGACGGGTGGGTTTTGGGAGAACTGAAGCTTGGAACGCCATTTCTTCTAATAAGCTGCCTAATGGTCAGTATTTGTCATATTTTTCAGTTACTTGTTCAAGTTCATATATGGCAGGTATTCAATATCAGCAAGAAAATAAATTTCGAATTGAATTAGGTTCTATTCAGGGAGAGGGAGTAGAAGTATCACCACCTACTCCGCCTCAAACGGGATTTGGAGGAGGAAGTGGCGTGGAAACTCCGGGAAAACCTGGGGAGCAGAGTGGAGATAATACTTATTATCAGTTAGGAATATCTTTTGGAGCGAATATCGTTATTCCGGTGCCGCGAGCGCAAAATGATAGCGATCAGTTTACCTCGGCTTTTGCGGATATTTATGGATTTGCGGTTTGGAAAAATACAAAAACCGGGAAAGTAGATGCTTGTTACTTGTGGACGGTTTCTGATAGGCCGGTAGAAGTGGTAGATGCTCGGGATGATTATGATTTTGATAAGGAGCCGAATGTTAGCATTCCTGCGATCAATCCGACCAATACTTGGGGAGAGTACGAAAAAGCAGGTTCATATGGAATAAACGTAAAAAAGATTGATCCGAATCTTTTTGTTTCTCTTTCCTCTTTAGGAGTGGAGAAGGGTGATTATATGGCGCCTTTGGATGTGCGATTTAGTCCTGATGTCTTGTTTTCTAATACCGAAGCGGGACGGCATAATGGAGCAATTTCAGGAGATATTAAAAAAGATGGAAAGTTAGTTGGTAAAGTAGTTGGTTTTATCACTAAAGTATATGGACCTCAGGGACCCAGGCTTGCGATGGTAAGTAGTGCGCGAGAATGTGTGAAGGGGCCGATTAAGCCAGGAGGATTTGATCGATATAGGCCAAATTGTGGAAAAGACCAAAATGGTTATAATGTCTATCTTTGTGTGGCGGTAATTCGGCCTAATAAGAAGGTTTCGGTATGCACTCCGAAGGATATCTCTTCTGAGGAACTCGGTCCGCCATATGATGATAAGTCTATTTTACTAGCTAATATTAAAGAAAGGATTGAGAATGCGGGAGATGCGGCGAGCAAGGCTTGGTGGCAGAGGGTATATAATAACATTCAAAAAGGAATTGAAGAGAGCGAGCAAGACCTTAATCACAGAATTGATATTTTACAAACGGCAATAAAGCAGAATCCTAATCATAAATTTAATCCTAGCCGAAAAAGATCTATTGATCTTATTAATGAGATTAAAGAGAAACAAAAGAACTTATAAATTCTTTTTAGATCTTGAGGTATTTTTGGGTGGCGATAAGGGCGGAGACGATAGTGAGGACTGAGCCAAAGAGGAGAGCGAAGCCCATCAAGGAGAAGAGGTGGCTCAAGTAGTAGCTCTCAAGATCGGTCGAGGAGAGGAAAAATTTGAGATAGGGAGAGGAGAATTTGATGAGCGGGTAAAAGAGAATGGTGGAGAGAAGGGTGGCAATTGCAGAATAGATTAAAGAAGTGACAAGATAGGGGCCGACGATTAAGGAATCGGGGGCGCCGACAAGGCGCATGATGCCGAGCTCTTCACGATTGGAATAAATAACGAGGGAGATGGTGTTGAAGGTGACTAGGATAGCGGCAAGAGAGAGGAGAAAGGTGAGAATGAAGCCAAATTTTTCGGTGGTGTCCACGATCTTGGCGAGCCGGTCAATGACGAGCTGATTTTGCCGGTAGGTGATTTTTTCGATGAAGGGTTGCCATTCTTTTTGATTTTCGAGATAGGTGCTGATTTCGGAATAGTCATTGGGATTTTTAGCCTGGATATTGACCGCGGCGCTCAAAGGATTGTCTTTTAGCTCGGCCAAGGCGCTTGTGACCGAGGGGTCGTTTTCGTATTTTTTCTTAAAGAGCTCCAGGGCTTTATCGCGACTGACGTACTCCACTTCGGCGACTTTATCGAGGGTTTCCACCCGATCGCGGATGGCGAGGATGGCGGGCTCAGGGGTCTCGACTTTGAAGTAGACGCTGATGTCAATCTTGCTTTTTAGGCTATCGATACCAATAGCAGTCAAGACGCGGAAGATAAGGAGACCTTGGAAAACAAGGAGAGTGAGAAGAAGAATGGAAATAGTGCCGGCGGAGAGCCAGCTGTTTCTTAAGAAATTTTGGGAGCCGTATCTAAAGAGTCTAAAAAGAGTAGTAAACATTTTTTAGGGTAGGGCGCTCGTATTTTTCGGTAACTTTCGATTTTTTTATTCCGTTCGCTCCTCACAGACTTTCCTAGTATGCTTCGGTGCGTACTCACAAGAAAAATCGAAATTTCCTCGAAAAAGTACTTCGCTTTATTTATTGCATTATTTTTAATTTCATTCTAGGCGGTATTTGCCGTTTTTTTCGTCTCTTGAGACGACGCCTTCTTCGATCGTGATGACGCGGCGGCTGATCTTGTCGATGACTTCTTTGCTGTGAGTAGCGAGGATGACAGTGGTACCTAATTCATTAATCTTTAAAAGAATGCGCATTATTTCCCAGGTGTTGCCGGGATCGAGATTGCCAGTGGGCTCGTCGGCGATGATGAGGGAGGGGCGATTGACCATAGCTCTCGCGATTGCGACGCGCTGCTTTTCACCTCCGGAGAGTTCATTAGGGAAATTGTTGCGGCGGTCGAGAAGGCCAACCATATCGAGGACCTGGGGAACGGTCTCTTTGATTTCATTTTTGTTTTTTCCGGCAAGCTCCATGGCAAAGGCGATATTTTCAGAGGCGGTTTTTTTTGGAAGAAGGTGGAATTCTTGGAAGATGATGCCGATCTGACGGCGCAGATGAGGGAGATCACTGTGTTCTAGCTTATTGACCTCAATATTGTGAAAGATGATTTTGCCGGAGGTAGGCTTTTCTTCGCCAATCAAAAGACTAATGAGAGTAGACTTACCGGCGCCCGAACGGCCAACCAAGGTGACAAATTCTCCGGAGCGAATATCAAAGTTGATTCCTTTCAGGACTTTATTATGAGTCCCATAATGTTTCTCTACATTTTGGAAATGAATCATGTGTTACTTATAGTATCATCTTTTTTTTGTCTTTCCAATATATTTTTTTATCATGATTTTTGCGTTTTTTCTGATAAATTGGTAGGTTTTTTGCCGTGATTTGGTATCAGGGATTTTTTGCGGGGGCGATTGGATTATTTTTTGGGGTGCTTGTCTTATCCCTCTTTCCCATTTCTTTTTTTACGGCGGTTTTAGGGATAGGGATCCCTGTGGGTATTTTTGGTGTTTTTTTGCGAAAGAGAAGTTTTATTTTGATTGTTTTAACCCTTTTCTTTCTAGGGTTTTTCGTGGGTGCATATCGATACCGGCAGGAAGAAGCGGCATATTATTCAATGCTTTCTTTAGCTCGGAAGTGTCCAAAATCGGAGACGCCAAAGGAAGGAGAAGCAATAGGAATGAGGCGGCTTTCGGGGAGTCAGTATTTGGTGCTAGTCAGGATTACGGAGGGGTGTTTTTCGGGAGTGAAAACGAGAGTGGTATTTCCGCATAGTGAGACGGAGTATGGGGATAGGATAGGGTTTTCAGGCCCGTTGACTTTTTATCAGGGGACAAAATTTCAGGGTGGTTGGAAGAAGGAAGGAGTGGTGATGGAGATCCGGTCACAGGAGGTGATGGTCTTGAAGCAGGGGGAGGGAGTGTGGAGACAAATTATTGAATATCGGAAGGCGTTTCTTGCGAGGATATTTTCGGTGATGGACGCGCGGAGCGCGGCGCTTGCGGCGGGGCTAATCTTTGGTGAGGATGGTTATTTTTCCCAGACGGATTTAGAGAAGATGAATACGACGGGGCTGCGGCATATCATCGCGCTTTCGGGAGCAAATCTTGCGGCGGCGGGGGTGGTAGTCTTTTTTCTTTTTCGGATACTTTTGGGTCGGGGAACGGCCTTTTTTCTTACTTCGGGAATCATGTTTGGCTATGCGATGCTCGCGGGCTTTTCCGGATCGGTGGCGCGGGCATACTTTATGTATCTTATTTTTCTTTTTTCGGAGGTGATGGAGCGGAAAAATGCTTCTCCGCGAAATGCGCTTGCCGCTGCGGGGGCACTTCTGCTTTTTTTCCAACCGTTTGTACTCTCATATGATGTGGGATTTCTCCTTTCGTTTGCCGCGGTGTTTGGTCTCCTTTATCTTTATCCGGCGCTTCAGAAAATCGTGATTTTGGAAGAATCAGTGAGACATGTTTTTTGGTATCAAGCTCTTGCACTACTTTCAGTGATGCTTATGACCACGCCAATTCTTCTTTACTACTTTCATTCTTTTTCCTTTATTTCAGTGGCGGCCAATCTCTTGCTTGTGCCGCTTACTCCCTATCTTATGATTATCGCCATACTGATCGGGGCTTTTGGCTTGGTCTCTTTGAGTATTACTCAGGGGTTATGGCTTCTTTTGGAATTGCCTTTCCGATTCTTTTTTCTCTTGGCGGATTTTTTCAGTGCGCATAGTTTTTCTTTAGATATACCATTGCCATTTCCGATCTTTGTTCTTTATTATCTTTTACTGGCGATATTTTTTATAAAGAAAGATTGGGTTTTGGGCACCAGACCAATAGAATAAAAATATGATTAGACTTGAAAAAAGACAGGTGGCTGTAATTTTGAGCGGTCTTTTTTTCCTCGATCTTTTTTTAGGAGTGTCTTTTTTCTCGCCGCAGATTTTTTCGGATGGTTTGCCGCGAGTAGTCTTTTTTGATGTGGGCCAGGGAGACGCGGAGATGATTGAGATGCCGGATGGTGAGGGAGGATTTGTCAGGATACTGATTGATGGCGGACGGGATCGGAAGATTATTGATCGCTTGAGTGAACAGACTATTCCTACCCCATACATCGATGTAGTGATAGCGACGCATCCGGATTATGATCATTATGGCGGGCTTTTGCCGCTTTTTGATGTCTACGAAGCGGGAGTGTTTGCGGGAAATGGGGTGATGGTCGAGAAATCAACATATAAGAAACTTCTTGCCACTGCAGAGAAAAAGGCGAAGCAATCGATTAGCTTACGGGCGGGAGATAAGATTCGCTATCGGGAGGAACGGATTGATATTCTTATGCCAGATATACAGGCTTTACGCGCGAAGGGGACGAATGAAGCGGGGATAGTGATGCTTTATACCTCGGGGACGGGGCGGCGAGTGCTTTTTACCGCGGATATCGGGAAAGAGACGGAAAAACGGATTATAGAGAAGTACCCAGATCTTACTGTGGACATATTAAAGGTGGCACATCATGGCTCGCGGAATTCTTCGGCGGAAGTATTTGTAAAAAAAGTTGCGCCCAAGGTAGCAGTGATCGAGGTGGGTAAGAATAATTATGGACATCCAACGTCGGAGGTCTTGGAGCTTTTGGCGAGTAGTGATGCTCTTATCTATAGAACAGATCTTCACAAGACTAAAAGAATAGTGTTAGATATTAAGCCATGAAACTCGTACTTTTGGGTCTTTTTGATTTTTTTTCTGCGCTGTGTGCTCACAGACTTTCTGGAGTATGCTCCGCTCGCTGCTCGAAAAGAAAATCGAAAAATTCTCCAAAATTACTTTACTTAAATCTACTTATTCGTTTTTAAATATAAATCTGATAATTGTATGAAGTTTTTTGTTGGTATTTTAGGGGCGCTGGTTTTGGTTGAGGTGGGAGTGGTCTTTTTTATGCCGGGTTTTAGAGAGTGGCTTATCGCACAGACAGAGATGCTTTCAAAGCGAGAAGGGGAGGAGAAATTGTCGCAGATATTGGGAGAAAAGGATCAGGATAAGAAAGAAGAGAAGGTAGTAGTGAATCTAAAAAGAGAGGAAGAGGCTCAGGTGTTGGTAGCTAAGGCAGAGCCTCGGTCCACTGACATTGCTCCAGCTAGTCAAAAAAACATGGCGGAGTTTGGGACGGGAGTGCAGGCCTCGGCACTGCCCATAATTTCTTATAAAGTGACGGATTATGCGAGTACGAGTCCGACGAGTACTGTGAGTACTAGTAGCACTTCAAACGTCATTAGTTCTTCCTCAATAAGAATACTTGAACTTATGGCTGGATCGGAGACGAATGCGGATGCGGAGTATGTGCGGTTTTTTAATGATAGCAACGAAGTGGTCAGTCTTAAGGGATTTGCTTTAAAAAAGAAAACAAAGAGTGGGATTATGAGTAATCTCGTGGCTAAGGAAGCTTTCAGTGGAGATATTGGGCCGAGAGGGTATTTTATCGTAGCGCATAGCGAGTATGCGGGGAAGGCGGATCTCAGATATAGTAATAAATCGAGCGCTCTGGCATATAAAGATAATTCGGTGCTTCTTTATAATGCGGAGGGGGTACTGATAGATGAGGTTTCTTACTCTACTCTCGAAAAGGATCAGCTGTGGCATAGGTAGTATGTAAGGGCACTCGTACTTTTGGCGGATTTTTCGATTTTTTCCTATGGTACCTCCTCATGTACCTAGCTCTTAGTACACTGCGGTGGCTCCTCGGAAATAAATCGCAAACTCCATCCAAAAATACTTCGCGTAACTGACACGCCTTATGAGCTTTGTAATATTTTTAGGAGAGTTTCTATGCATCTTTATCTTCGGATAGGTTTCTGATATTGTTTTTGCATGACTAGGCCACTGCTCGTGAAGAAGAATCCAATAGTCATTATTCGGGACCTTGTCTTATATCAGCTTTTGGCGATTCTTGGGTATTTTTTTCTTGGTTTTTTGGCAAATTATAACGAGCTTTTTCAGACTTTTAATCTATACGACTACATTTCTTACGATATCCTCAAAATAACGGGGATTATCCTCTTTGAAGCGTTTCTTTTCTTGTTTGCGGTGTTCCGGTGGCTTTCGGAGACTTATGCTGTTTATCCGCGGCTTATTATTCATGAGCGGGGAGTTTTTTTTAAGAAGAGAGATATTTATAAATTTGAGCCGCCGATTAAGACCTATCATCATGCCCAGTATTTTGGCGGGATGTTTCGCTATGGAACGGTGGTGATACAAGATAAAGATGATAAGCAGACGGTGGCAATGGGGTATATCCAGAGTCCGAAGTATACTGCAAAGCTTATTGCGCATCGGCTGAATATCGAAAATAAACGAGAGGAGAAAAAAGAAATTGATTTAGGGAAGCTCTTGCATGAAAGAGAGCGGGAGGATCTGGAATTCAAATCAACATTTCGGTGGGATATGAAGCTCGGGAAGGTGAATAGTGCTTTGGAGTACTCAGTTCTTAAAACGGTGGCGGCGTTTTTAAACACGCATGGCGGTCAGGTACTCATCGGGGTCACGGATCAAGGGGAGGTCTTGGGACTCTTGCAGGACTATGAAAGTCTGAAGAAAAAAAATTCGGACGGCTTTGAAAATTACTTTACGATTCTTTTTCGGGAGACGATTGGGGCAGAGTTTCGTCGGTTTGTAAAATTTTATTTCTTAAAGGCGGAGGATAAGGAACTCTGTCTTATCAAGGTGGGGCTGTCGGATCAACCGGCGTATTTGCAGTATAATGGGGAGGAATATTTTTATATCAGGACGGGGAATTCAACGACGGCGTTAACTGTCTCCGAAGCAGGCACATATATTAAAGCTCGATTCTAGGATTTTTAGGTCTTTTTTCCGAATGGCGTTGTTGCCTCCTCCGTCCGCTCCCGCGAAGTATTTCCCTTATGTGCATCTTGGTCGCGGTACTCGGAGGCGTCTAGCCCTTCGAAAAAAAATCCTCCAAAACTTCTCTGTTTTTTGAAATTTTTCTTAGTGGATGAAAATATGAGAGGTTATCATTCCGGACCCCGAGCCGGAATCCAGCTCTTTTGTTTTGTTGTTTATGGCAGCACTATTTTGATAATTTTTTGAAGGGAAAGTAGTATGGAGGGGATGAAGTATGTGTTTTTTGGGACGCCGAGGTTTGCGGAGGTGATTTTTCGGGGGCTGATTAGCAAGGGGCTGGTGCCACAGGCTATAGTGACTGCGCCGGATGCTTTGAAGGGGAAGAAGAAAGTGCTTACCCCATCTCTTGTGAAGCAGGCGGCCTTGGAGATGAATGAGAAGCTGGGGGTAGGGATCAAGATTTTTACCCCGATGGAGTTTGATGCGAGTTTTTCGCAGGAGCTTGAGAGCCTCCAGGCGGAGTGTTTTGTGCTTGCGGCCTATGGGCGGATATTGCCACAGTGGCTCGTGGAGTTGCCGCCGAAGGGTGTAGTGGGGGTGCATCCGTCTATGCTTCCTAAATATCGGGGGGCGACGCCGATCCAGACCGCGATTATGAATGGGGAGACAGAGACGGGGACATCGGTCTTTGTGCTTAATGCTGGCGTGGATACTGGGGGTATTTTGGCCCAGAGACGAGTAGAGATAGCTAAGAGCGATACTTATGAAAGTCTGGAGCAAAAGCTTGCTCAGGCCTCGTTGGAGGCCCTTGTTGAGGCACTGCCTCTATATAGGGCCGGGGGGATCGCGCCGCATAGACAGAGCGAGGAGAGGGCGACGCTTACCAAAAAGATTCAGACGGAGGACGGCTTCATTCTCATCTATGATGTGCGGGATGCGATCGAAAACGGGGGAGAAAAGGCGAATAAGATTCATAATATAATTCGGGCCCTGCACCTCGAGCCCGGGGCTTTCACAGTGAATGAGAGTGATGAGCGGGTGAAACTCCTCGGTTCACGGCTCGATGAAAGCGGGAAATTAGTGCTTACAAAAATCCAAAAAGCGGGGGAGAAAGTGAAGGAAGGAAGTAATTTAATTTTATAATTTTACTGAGGATAATTTCTATAAAGAGATAAATTAAAAAACATAGAGAAGTGAATTTAGGAGATTACGGAAAAGAAAGAAGTCAAGCTGGATTAGGTGATTAATTACGGGCGCACTTGCGGCAGAGGCCGAAAAATTCAAGAGAGTGATGTCGGATGGTGGAAAAATCTTTTGTTTTTAGAGTGTTTTTGTCGAGCGCGGTGGAGGCTCAGTTTTTTATCTGTTTGATCAGGCCATAATTCTTGCAGATCATGTGATGGTGGAGATAACTTTCCGAGATGAGCTAGTAGAGGACTTTATTTTTTACTCGCTACAATCTTGTTAATTATACCTTGATGAAGAAAGTCCTAGAGGGGGAGATATGAATATGGCCGATTGATGGTGATGAGAGCTGGGCTCTCTTTCTAAGATGGTTTTTTGGTGGATTTCATTATTGCAAGGAGGGCTTGCCGGCCGCGGGTGCGGCGGACTTTTAGCCGGATAGGGGAGAATGTGTGATGTGCGGTACATGAAGGGAGTCGACTACAAATGCAAGTGACTTGCAATAATTATTATGATTTGCTATTCTTATGGCTGGTGTGTTAGTGCGGGGAAACCCGCGTTACTTTCAAGACAGTTCTTTTAAGGAAAAGATCTCATGAATCTTCAGTGGACGTCGGTCGATCCGCGACAAAGTGTCACTCTTCCTGACCCTTGGCAGTATCTTGAGCAATCGGAATTTCCCCCACTCATCTTTGAGCGAGTGCGGCGGTTTGCCATTAATGAGGAGCGGCAAGGGCGTGGGGAGCAAGCCTGGGAGTTTCTCAAAACTCTCGGACGGAGTTATTTGCCTGGAGCTTTTCAGGCAAGTCGATTTGAAATTCCGAAAGATAATTCTTTCATCCGAGGGATTCAGACCCGACATCTCTCGGCAGTGTCGGAGCTTGCGGCTCAGTGGGGAAATATTATTCCCGCCATCTTTTGGGACACACTTGCTTCGGTGGGTGTGCGGCCAGATCCGACGCAGGAGGATAGTATCCTCAATATCCAGCCGTGGTTACTCCACCCCTGGTACATCTGCGACGCGGCTCTGCACGCCTTTGGGATTAACTATCCCTTCTTCTTCCATGTACAGAGCTACCTTGCCCGACGAAACGAGGGTCATGTGCTTTTTCACTCGTGCGGGTGTGATCACCAGCTTGCGGGTATGGAGAAAATAGTCTTTGACTATGAGATCCCACCTGAAAAGCGGCTTAAAGCGGCTAAGGACTTTCTTGACCACTTTTTGGGGCAAATGATCCTCATCACGGTAGAGGGGTATCCCTTTGTGATGAATCCGGAGGCTATGGAGTCCCTTCAAGTGATGTCTTTGCAGCCTCTTGGACTCGCAAACGAAAAGGCTTGAAAAGCTGATCACTACCGGTGGGCGTCCGTTTTTTTACGGCGCTCACCATTTTTATATTTCTTATGTTTACTAATCTTTTTTTGTCTACTCTCTTTCTTTCGGCGATCGTCACTTTGTGGCGAATTTTTAGCCGTGAGAGCTTTGTTAAATCTCGGATTGAGGCTTTACCCTACTTCATGCGCAAATTGCTTACCTGCGGGGTATGCTTCACTTTTTGGCTTAGTTTCTTTTTCAATTTTGCTTTTTTGCCGATTGGCGGATGGGTGCCACCTATCTTTTATGCGGTGAGCGGGACAGCTTTCACGATTTTGCAATTTTTTGTTTCCTGGATGATTACGGGGATGGCAACCGTAGCCATTTACTATACCTTCCTTGTTTTTTATGAAGGGTCTCATTACCTCGCACATAAGGCGGAGGAGATGCATGAGTAATTTTTTTAAGAGAAGGGTCCGAGATTTATGCTTCCTTCTTTGTGAAAAAAAAGAAGAATTGACCGACGAGCGAACGTAGATGGTGGAAAATAGTCTCTTTGTAGTCGAGTCGGACTTGGTCATTTGGGGTGATGGTGCTTTGCAGGAAGTCGGTGGGTGAGATGGATTTTTTATTGAGGGTGATTTTTAGGGTGTAGCCAGGGCGGTCAATGTTTCTTTCCCATATGTCAAAAAAAGTTTGGTAGGAGAAGGAACGAGTGGCATCCGAGGATTCAATATGGATCTTGCCGGTCTCTTTATGGGTGTGAATCTCGGCCAAGCAGGTGTCCGTAAGGCCAATCCCTGCGGGGATAGGGTCCTCGACACCGTCTACATAGATTTTTATGTATGCGTGGATGTGGAGAGAGAGATCCTCGTGGCCTTTAATGCAGTGTACTCCATGATCTTCAAACTCGGTCGATAACCCGTCGAAGAAAATATTAAATTCATCGTCAACGTTTTCGCATGCGGAAGCGTTTGAGATGGCCTCTTTCTTAATTTCTTTGTGGGCGAAGGAGGGGGTTCCAAAAGTGATGAAGGAAACGAGGAAAATGTAAGAAAGACTCTTTTCAAAGTAGTTCATTTGTAGTATATTTTACTGGATTTATCGATTTTATTAGAGAGATAAATGAATGTCATCCTAAAATTAATTCAGGATCCAGGTCTTCAGATGGCTTTCTTATTATAAACTAGAATCTAAAAACGTGTAATCACATCACAGTATTGCGGGATCGTCTAAAGGCAGGACGCCTGACTCTGGATCAGGTAATCTTGGTTCGAATCCAGGTCCCGCAGCCAACAAGGATAACTCAAAATTTCCCGACGACGAGTTTAGTTCGCCCAGCCAGCTGGCGGGGCGGGCCATTCCGTCAGTTTATATTTCGTTTCTTGTATTTGTGAATCAAGTTCGGCAAGATGATTTCAAAAGTTTGTAGAATTTAAATCCCCAGCCAGGATTGACTATTTGCAGAGATCAGAATTGAATCAAATGGTTTTACCGTTTTGTAGCAAACATTTCTATTTTCTACTCTAAGGTTTGATAGAATTATCTTCAATTGTTCTAAATAAGGTTTTGGAGACTCTTGTAGAACAAGGCTACAATTTCACAGATGAAAAATGGAAAAAATTAGCAAATATGTGATTCTTTAACCGTAACGATATTGGCTAAACTAAATTTAAACTTAATATCTTCTGAAATAAAAATGTTAGCTTCCCCCAGCAAACTTAGGCATCTTTCGATTTCGAAAATTTCGAAGAGCATGTACGTTTGCTGTGTTTGTTAGAAAAAAGTTCGGACATAATTTCGCCAGAACCAAATTGGCTCTTACGAGCGGACGAGGTCATTTGTGCATACGCTTTTAGCGGAAAATTTTTAGATAAAAAGGGAAAATGGTATACTTAAACAAAGGGTCGTCTATTACTCAATAATCATAACTACATTTATGAAAAATATGGGTGCATTAGGATGGATTGCATTTATTCTCGTCATTGTTGGCGGTTTAAACTGGGGTCTTGTCGGAGCATTCGATTTTAACTTGGTGACCAGCATCTTTGGCACCATGTCGCTAGCTTCGCGGGTAGTTTTTGGCCTTGTAGGCCTCTCTGCGATCTATATGCTAGTCACTGCGTTCAACGAGTAAAGGGTTTGAGAGTAGTCACAAAAACCCTCTTTCTTAGAAGAGGGTTTTTGTTATTATAGGGATATATGAAAACAAAAACAGAGGTTATTGTTTTTGGTGGCGGGTGCTTCTGGTGCACGGAAGCAGTCTTTCGGATGCTTGCGGGTGTAATCTCGGTCATGCCAGGGTATGCGGGAGGGACGACGTTCAATCCAACATATGAATCAGTGTCTATGGGTGGAACAGGGCACGCGGAGGTGGTACGGGTGGAGTATAATCCGGACGTGGTACGTTTTCCTGATTTGCTTACAGTATTTTTTGGTAGTCATGACCCAACAACAAAAAATAGACAGGGAAATGATGTGGGAACGCAATATCGGTCGGTAGTTTTTTATACGACTCAGGCCCAAAAAGAGCAAGTCAAGCAATTTATAGAAGAAATAAATAATTCGCATACTTTAGGCGAGCCTATAGTGACGGAGGTAGAGCCACTGACAAATTTCTATGAAGCGGAGGATTACCATAAAGATTATTTTGCAAAGAATCCGGATAATTCTTACTGCGAAATAGTTATAAACCCAAAGCTTGAAAAAGTTAAGGAACGGTTTGGAAAGCTATTATCTAAGTGAAATGAAAACTGCAAGAGTGATTTTTTATAGATAAAAAATCCCCGTTTTTTAACAGGGAAGAAGGGATTGGAGATAAGTTGCGGGCTTTACTAAACGGGCTGTTTTCTCTAATTAAAGATGAAGGTCAGAGAAAATTTACATTCTTTTTTTTATCAGCTTTTTCTCTCTGGTGAAAAGAGGAGAGACAGAAGAACGTGTCCATTTTGAAGGGTTCTTTCCTTCTGTCTCGAAATAAGGGAAGAGATAAGGATGAGGGATTCTTTGCAGGAAAGGCAATCCTGACTCTTGAAGAGGGGCACACGAAAGAAGCACAAAATCTTCTAGATGTTTCATTTTCCGTGTCGGGAAAGGAGGGTAAGAGGAGAACCTGATTTATTTAGCCATTCCATTTTCTTGCCATGAAATTTTAAAGGTCCGAAATTTTTATAGCAGGGAATGGGAAAATAGTAAATTGTGGCTGAGTAGATAGGGAGAGAAATAAGTATTTAGAAATTAGTATTTATTAATTAAAGAATACGAAAAAACGGAGAAAATTTATAAATGCCGCCTATGGTGGCAGAAATATATGCACTGGATTTCGACCCCCTCCTTCACTAACCCTATGGCGAGGCAAGGCAAGCCTGGAATAACAACCTATTGACTTATTCAATAGTTAAAGTGTATAATATAGGCAGTATTATTCACATAGAAAAGCTTGGGCAGAAGAGAAGTACAAGATTTGGATATGGTGGCAAAAGCTTTTGGGAAATTTAGATTTTTTACGGGTAGGTGACTTTGAGTGATTTATCTAGATTTCAGGCATGAGGAGATACTGCTGCGGCCTCGAACTGCAGATCTAGATAAAAAATTACAGATTATTAGCAAATATGCAGACGCAATTTACTGACCTCGGGATTGCCCCGGGGATTTTGAATATATTAAAAAATATTGGTTATGAGACACCAACCCCGATCCAGGGTAAGTCAATCTCGATTGCTTTAGAAGGCAAGGATCTTATTGGAATCGCGGAGACGGGGACGGGAAAGACCTTGGCTTTTGGTATTCCAATGATCCAATCGCTCATGCAGACGAAAGGGGTGATGGGTCTAGTACTTTTACCGACACGGGAACTGGCGCTACAGGTGGAACGAGAGCTTCTCAAAGTAGGTCGAGGTTTAGGGCTAAAAACCGCAGTTTTGATCGGAGGAATGCCAATGGGGCCGCAAGTGAGAGCGCTTCGCAGTAATCCCCAGATTATCATTGCGACGCCAGGGCGGCTGATCGATCACTTACAGCAACGGACGGTGAGCCTCTCTCATGTCGGTGTTTTGGCGCTTGATGAAGCTGATCGGATGCTCGATATGGGTTTTGAGCCTCAGATCCGGAAGATCTTGCAGGTCTTGCCCAAGGAACGGCAGACGATGCTTTTTTCGGCAACTCTAGAGGATTCGGTGATGGATATCGCCCGGACGTTTATGAAGACACCGCTTCGGATCGAGGTGTCACCACCAGGAAAGACAGTAGATAAGATCGAGCAGGAATTTTTCATTGCGCGGAAGGAAGATAAAATTCCTTTGCTCCTTAAAATTTTGCAGGAAACGCAGGGAATGACTTTAGTCTTTTCTAAGACAAAACATGGAGCGAAGCATATTACTGTAGCTTTGAAACGGGCTGGGTATACGGCGGAGGAGATTCATTCAAATCGATCGCTTAATCAGCGGAAGAGAGCGCTTTCTGGATTTCAGTCGGGTGAATATCGCTGTCTTGTGGCAACTGATATTGCTGCGCGAGGAATTGACGTGAAAGGGATATCGCTTGTCGTAAATTATGATTTGCCAAGCAAGACCGAGGACTATGTGCATCGCATCGGCCGGACGGCGCGAGCGGGCGCGGAGGGAAAGGCTATCTCATTTGCTCTACCAAAAGAGGAGCGGGAGATTCGGATGATTGAGCGATTGATCAAAAAAGCAGTGAAGGTATCTCGGGCGAGTGGCTTGCCACCGGCGGCGGCTCAGGAATCGCATGAGAGATCCACCTACGCCCGAGGCTACAGTGAGTCGAATTCTCGAAGACCGTTTTCACCCCGAAGAACCAGTGGATTTTCTTCTCGGCCTTTTCGATCGAGAGATGGGGCTGAAAGAGGAGGTTTTTCTCGACGTACGAGCGCAGGATTCGGATCGCGAGATTATGGATCTAGTTCTCGAAGGGAAGGAGGATTTACTTCGCTTAGGGGAGGTAATTCTCGATCGGGATATAGGAGAGGTCCTAGGCAGACAGGAAGAAAACCTTTTCGGAGTGGAGGCTATGATGGCCGACGCTAAGAATCTATACAATAAAAAATCACTACATTGTAGTGATTTTTTATTGTATAGAAACGGGCAGGGATTCTTCGCGGATATTAGTGGCTTTGTCGGTGAAGAGAATACCATCAAGATGGTCGAGCTCATGCTGGAAGATGCGGGCTAAGAAACCAGTTGCTTTGTGAGAGACTTTTTTACCACGGAGATCGAGGCCAGTAAGAGTGACGGCGATGGAACGGGAGACTTGGCCAAAGACGCCAGGAATCGAGAGGCAACCTTCTTCTTCAGTAGCGCTTTTATTAGAGATTTTGGAAATCTCTGGATTCCAGATGGCGTAGAATTTGCGATTGTTTTCGGCGATGAAGAAGCGGTGTGAGAGGCCGAGTTGGTTGGCCGAGAGGCCGACGCCATCGTGAGCCTTCATTATGCGGCGCATCTCATAGGCTAGAGCTCTGCGGTCTTTCTCTGAAATTTTTGTAAGATCAGAAGGGTCCGTTTTGGTACGGAGGATTTGTTCTTGTTTTTTGTTGTGTACGGTGATGATAGTCATCGTTTTTTATTTTTAGGACTCGCATAAAGTAAGCGCCTTTGTTTGTAATATCTTTTTTTTCGGCGACGCACTTGGCGAGGCGGAGAAGATAATCTTTGTCTTTGCCGCCAAATTTGGCGAGTTTGATATAGAGAGTTTTATGTTTTGTATCGCAAAGAATTTGAGAAAGCTCGATGCCGAGAAGCTGAAAATCATGATGAACGCGAGTTATTTTTTTGCGTTCCCCGAGAGTTTTCCGATATTTTTCCAAAGAGATATTTCCAAAGAGATTCATATATTACTATAAAAAATATTTATTGGCAATATCAACTGTCTTTCCTTTTAGTATACCACTAGGGGAATAATCCTTATAGGAAAAAAAGAGGAGGTGGGATATAATAGATGGGTTGAATTTTAAAGAAATTTTTTTATTAAATATAGATTTCATAGTTGATCTTGAATGATGAATATGGAGACAGAAAAAATGATACCAGAGGGAAAAGAGTTTTTGCTTGCGGCGCCAAAGCAAAAAACAGCATTTGGATTTAAGTTCATTTGGATACTTTTAGGTATTGGACTTGTGATTGCTTCGGGAGTTAATGGCTACTTTATCGGTCGGATGAGTCCGAAGACGGTGATCGTGAAAGGAGTGGATAATCTGCAGGGAGCAGAGATACGGAACGCTGATTTTAATACCTTTTGGCTGACTTGGGATCTTATTAATAAGGATTATTTACTAGTGGATAAAATAAGTAATGAGAAGATGGTGCAGGGGAGTGCTTTAGGACTAGTAGACGCTCTTTCTGATCCATATTCCGTATTTTTTCCACCGGAGGAGTCAAAAAGGTTTGCGGATGATATCAAGGGAGAGTTTGGTGGAATTGGAGCAGAGATTGGAGTGAAGGGGAACTTTACAGTGGTGATTGCACCTTTGAAAGACTCACCGGCGGAGCGAGCAGGACTGAAACCAGGCGATAAAATTCTTGCGATTAATGGCTCTTCTACGACTAATATGGCGCTGGAAAAAACGGTGAAAATGATCCGCGGGGAGATTGGTACGAAGGTGATTTTAACTTTGCTTCAAGGAAATGATGAGAAGTCAAAAGAAGTGACGATTGTGCGCGAGGAAATAAAATTGCCATCGGTGGCCTATACTAAAAAAGACGGAGGAATAGCACATATTCAGCTTTTTAATTTCAATCAGAATTCCGGGCAGCTTTTTGTAGATAAAATCAATGAAGCTCTTAGAGATGGGGCTCGGGGGATAGTGCTTGATATTCGGAATAATCCAGGAGGGTATCTTGAGGTATCGGTGGATATTGCCGGAATCTTTATAGAGAGGGGAAAGATAGTGGTCTATGAAGAGGGACGAAATGGGAGGAAGCAGGAGTTCCTTGCTCATGGGAATGCGGAGCTTAAGGACTTTCCCATTGTGGTTTTGTTAAATAAAGGATCGGCTTCCGCATCGGAGATTCTTGCGGGGGCTTTGCGGGATCAGAAAGGGACGCCGATTATCGGGGAGACATCGTTTGGAAAGGGGACGATTCAGGAACTAAAAAATTTGCCAGATGGGTCGTCAGTGAAACTTACGATTGCCCATTGGGTGATGCCGAAGGGGTTTGTTATTGATGGGAATGGGATTAAGCCGGATTATGAGGTGAAGTTGAGTGAAGAAGACTTTAAAAATAAAAAAGATACTCAATATTTGAAGGCTGAAGAGATACTTCGGAGTCTTATAAAATAAACCAGAAGTCTTCTTGGCACTCGTACTTTTTGGTCTTTTTTGATTTTTTTTCTGTAATGGTTTCTCACATACTTCTCACAGTATGCTCCTTTGCGTTCATCTTTTCTATTTTATTAGTGTCAAATTTAATAGGAATCTGCGTAAAAAGAAATCCCTTCAATATAATATTGTATTGAAGGGATTTCTTCATGCGATTAGCGAATGCTTTGAATGCAAAGTATTCCTAGATTACTTCACAGATGCGAAGGTAATTTTGAAGTCGAGAGTAAAATTGTCGGCGACGATTCCATCCCCAAGATTATCGAAGAATTTAGTGGAACCAAAGCGAATTTCATAGAGAGTGCGATCGACTTCAGCCTTGCCTACGAAGGTATAGATGTCGCCGGACTTTTCGAGCTTGCCGGAGATTTCCTGAGGATTCGTCTTGTCTTTGATTGTGAGGTCGCCTTTCAAGGCGTAGGTGCCGTCGGAATTCTTTACCACATTTTTTGCCACGAAAGTGGAGGCGGTGAAGGTGGCACTATTAAACCACTCAGGGGAGGTCAAAACTTTGGTAAGAATCGGGATGCCTTTCGCGCCCATGCCAGTCTTTTCGACTTTGATTGAAGTCATGTCGACGACAAAGGTGCTAGATATGGGATCACCAGCTTCAGAGAGGCTAAGCTCGCCACTTTTTATTTTGATGGTACCTTGGTCGATCCAGTTTTTCAGGATGATTTTGTTACCTGTCCAAGTGAGGGTAGATTTTTCAGGAACGACAACGAGTATCTCGGCGGGAGTGATGGCTTGAGTCGAGGTGCTTTGGGTACTTGTTGCGATTGCGGGAGGAGTATTGTCATTGGAGGCAGGATCTTTCAGAAAAAAATAAGCGCTGGTGCCAAGGATAATGATGAGGGCGAGAATTGAAAAAAATATTTTCATAGGTCTTTATTATATTAGAGAAGGGGATGAGAAAACAATAATGACAAGATTGAGAAAATTTGATATTTTTCTGCTGTATGAGAGTCTTACTTATAAAGGACGTGAAGGGAGTGGGGCGGCGAAATCAAGTAGTAGATGTGGCGGAGGGGTATGGGAGGAATTTTCTTATTAAAAAAGGATTGGGGATTTTTTCGGATGAGCGGGCGATAGGTATGAAAAAGGAGGCGGAGCGGGAGGAGGAGGCGCGCAAAGCGCGATATGAAAAGGAATACGAAAAAATAAAGTCGGAGGGGATAGAGATTGCTGTTTCTGCAGGGGATAGGGGCCAGGTGTTTGAAGGAGTGAATCGAGAGAGGATAGAGAAAGAATTAGAACAAAAAGGAGTGAAAGAGGAGAAGGTCTTACTGAAACAAACAATTAAGAAGCTAGGAGAGGAAGAGATTGAGGTAAGATGGCCAATGGGGGTGGGGGGAAAAGTGAAATTAAAGATAGTTAGGAAGTAGGACACTCATACTTTTGGCGATTTTTCCCTTTTTTCAGTAAGTCCTTCACTCAAATTGACTTGTTAGAGGATTATTTTTGGAGAGCTTTGAGGCCGGGGAGCTCGGCGCCGGCCATGAAGGCGAGCATGGCACCGCCGCCTGTGGAGACGAAGCTGAATTTTTTTAAGGTATTTTCTTTCATTAGGAAGGCGGTGGTGTCGCCGCCACCAACAATACTGAAGGCGTCGCTTTCCACGATGGCGGCCATGATTTCACGGGAGCCTGTGGCAAATTTTTTTTTCTCTACTTCGCCTAGCGGTCCGGCCCAGATAATGGTTGCAGCACCTTCAAGCGCTTTTTTATAGAGGGCGATAGTTTTTTTGCCAATGTCTCGGGATTCACCATCATTGTTTCTTACTTCATCGAGAGGAAGAAGGACCGAATCATGGAGAAGAGCGGGATGATCGGCTTTATGATAGGCGCTGCCCATAAGGATGGCTTTGGCTTTAGGGAGGAGATGTTCGATGACACCGACTTTGTCCTCAACTTTAATACCACCGAGGATGACTACGAGGGGAGTCTTGGGATTGTCGCGGGCTTCGGAGAGGATGCGAACTTCTTCGGCAAGATGGAGACCAGCATAGGAGGGAAGAAAATTGGTGATGCCGACGATCGAAGCATGGGCACGATGACTGGTGGCAAAATCATCATTTACATAAAGGTCGCCGCGACTGGCAAGACTCTCGGCGTATTCTAAGTCACCCGTCATCTCTCGTTCGTCAAAGCGAAGGTTTTCTAGCCAATCTATAGATTCACCAAGTTTAGTCTGAAGCTCGCCAATGAATGGCTCTAGGGATAATTTTTTGTCTTTCTTTAGAGGGCGGCCGCGGTGGGAGAGGAGGACGGGCTTTCCGCCGGCTTCTAGAATATAGCGGAGAGTCGGGAGGGCGGCTTCTAGGCGGTAGGCGTCGCCGGCTTGCTTGATATCGAGATTAATTCTCGTAAGCACTCTCTTTCCCAAGAGACTTTCTTGGGAAAGGTCGCTTAATAATTTCATGTATTTATATTATTGATTTATTGTGGCTTTTTCAATAATGATGGGGGCGCGGTCTTTTTTACCTTCATAACGAGCGCCGAGAAAAAATCCACCAATAAAGGCGAGAATGAAAAACAAAAAGAAAACTATTATCTGACCCTTTGACATTTCCATATCTTCTGTAATATAATAAAACCTACAATAAAAACAAGCTCAGATTACTTTAATGAGGTAATTTTGGGACTAAGCAATCAACTAAGCATAGAATTTTTCGAGGAAATTTCTACTTTTTTTCTGAGCAGGAGCTGCAGCATACCAGAGCTGAGTAAATGAGGATTCCGCTCAAGAAAAAAGTAGAAATTAATCGAAAAAGTAAGGCGTATATATAAGAGGTATGGCACAAACTAAATCGGGCGGTAGTACTAAAAATGGCAGAGATTCACGAGCTAAGCGCCTTGGAGTCAAAATTAATCATGGACAGGTAGTAGAACCCGGCCAGATCATCCTTCGGCAGCGAGGAAGTCATTACATAGAGGGAATTGGTGTAAAAAGGGGTGGAGATGACACACTTTATGCCGGAAAGGCGGGGGTAGTGTCTTTTAAGGATAGAAAAAAGACCAGGTTTGATGGCCGGACCCGGAATCTTAAGGAAGTGTCGGTTTTATAATTAAAAAATCGATATAAAAACTACCAAAAAAGCCAATTTTAAGGGCTTTTTTGGTGATTTTAGCAGATTTGTATTGACAAGTTTATTATGGTTTGCTATAATTATATTAGAAAAGGTGAAGAGTATATAAGAGAGAAATATTAAAACTCCACTCTTTAATCTTTTGAAATAGCAGGTATCGAAAGTCGTGCCCCTCTCGCAAGAGAATTTGGGACGCCGGTTATGTTTTTAAAGACTAGAAGACATGACTGAGATCTTTCTTAAATGACAGGTGTGGCGGTCTCTCCTTCCACTTTTCGGAAGTATAAGCCACTGTTCAAGCGATCTTGAACAAAACCTAACACTCTCTCGCTCTTCGGTTCTTTCATTCCCCTCAATTTGAAGAGCAAGAGTGGTCAATCAGATTCCCCCATGCTAACAGCGTGGGGGTTTTTTCTTTTTTATATGGATTTGGTGTATATTGTGTAGAATATGGCTTCGGAAAAAATGACTTTAGGAGGCTTGGGAGAGATAATGCATACTCTCGCGCAGATGACACAGGAGGGTTTTTTTAATGAGAATGAAAGAATGGATAATATGGAAGAAAAATTAGAGAAAAAAATTGATTCTCTCGAAATAAAAGTGGATTCTTTAGAAATGGAAATTATTGCTATTCGTAAAAATCTTCAGAATATTATTTATCGGCATGAGTATGAAGCTTTAAAAGATAGAATAGAGATATTGGAGAAAAGATTTTTAGGAAGATAGATTTGATATGAAGCGGACAGAAGATAAGAAGGTGAAGAAGCCCGCAGTACTCTATCACGGGGGATGTGAAGATGGGATGACAGGGGCTTTTGCGGCCTGGAAGAAGTTTGGGAAGAGGGCGGAGTATTTTGCTTGTTTCAATCGGGAAGAGATTCCCAAAGAAGTGACGGAGAGGAAATACAACGAAGTGTATCTCATTGATTACTCGTTTATCAAAGAGCGGATGGAATGGCTTCGAGATAGCGGGATCAAGGTAATCTTTATTGATCACCACGTGTCGGCAGAAAAGTATAAGGATTTTTTTACGGAAAATGTGTTTGATTTAACTCACTCAGGAGCGGGGCTGGCTTTCCCATATTTTCATCCAAAGAAAACTGTTCCGCGGTTTGTGAAGGTGGTCCAGGACGGAGATCTTTGGAAAGGGAAATATGTGGAGGAGGCAAAATTTCTTCATTTTTATCTCAAAACACAGAAATGGGATTTTGCGACTTGGGACAAGATTGCTCGGCAGTATGAGCGAGCGGAGGGGAGGAAAAAGATTGTGGCGCAGGGGAAGTACCTATATGGCTTTCAGGAAAAAATTTTGGATGATCTTTTGCTTGAAGCATATCCCATAAGCTTTGAGGGAGTGAAAGGATGGGCGGTGAACGCGCCGCACTTTTTTGCTTCGCGTTTGGGGGAGCGGCTCTATGAAAAATATGGGGGAATAGCGATTATTTATTTTGATTTTAAGGATCAGATTGGGGTGTCACTTAGAGCAAAGGCGGATGGAAAGATAGATGTGGCAAAGATTGCGGAAAAGTATAATGGTGGTGGACATCCGGCGGCTGCGGGCTTTCGGTTACTTAGGGGACGGCCTCTTCCCTGGAAGCATCTTTAAATTATTTGACGCTCATACTTTTGCCTTCTTTTGCTTGTGTAGCCGACCCCATCTTAGCTGATGCTTCTCTTTCTTCTTTTTTTAATCTAGAAGTAGTGGAGGCCCATCTTTTTTTCTAAGGATGTTTCTCATAAACTTCCCGCAGGTAGCTCTTAGTACCTTTTTAGGAAAGAAGAACAAAAAGAAGTTCAAAAATCCTGTGTTCTACTTTTTTAGCTTGTACTGTTACTCTTAAAAAGAATTAATTATTTATAAGAACTTTATTATATGCAAAAGAAATTAGTTATTTATACTGATGGGGGCGCGCGGGGGAATCCAGGTCCGGCGGCGATCGGGGTCACGATTGATGATCGGCATTATAAGGAATATATTGGTGAGACGACAAATAATGAGGCGGAGTATCGGGCGGTTATTTTTGCTTTGACCGAGGCGGGGAAAATAGTGAAAGAAAAGAAGGATGAGTATGGACTTCAATTTTTTTTAGATTCGGAGCTCGTGGTGAAGCAACTAAATCGGGAATACAAAGTGAAGCAGGCTCATCTTAAGGTCTTTTGGGATGAGATCCAGGCTTTGCGGGCGAAGTTTAAAGTGGTGACGTTTACTCATGTGAGGAGAGAGCAAAATAAGGTGGCAGATAAGCTCGTAAACGAAGTGCTCGATGCCTTATAATGTTTCTATAAGGGAGGAGGGTGAGGGCATTAACTTCTTTGAGATTTTTCTCTTGAGGTCGCGAACTCTTTTTCCTGGGGGTGGCATACGCCACCCCCAAATTTTATCTATAGACTATATTCTTTAAATGTGATATATTAAAAATTGGGAAGCTTGATGGTTACGGCAGAGCGTAAGCTTTGCTGAGGAAAGTCCGGACACTCACTATGAGGAGTAATCTTTGTAGTAATGGGTAGCAGGTGTAAGCCTGTCGGTATAGGGAGGGCAACCTCCTAAGCTCGAGGTGCGAACAGAGACGGTGGTTTTTGAAAAGAAATCGCGGAGGAGAGATCTTGCCTCCAGCAGAGAAAGAAGTCTCATATTTCTCTGATGAAACGGCTAAACCCTTACCTGAGTGCAAGGCCGTGCCCAGCATCACTTTTTATTCCTCATGAGGAATAAAAAGTGATGCTGGGAGTGCCGCATAGACAAATTGCCATCCCATAATCTTTTATTAGATTATGACAGAATCCGGCTTATCGGCTTCCCTTTTGAAAGATATATATTTTGTAAATATATTTTAGTGTTAGCTATGACAGTTTGATCCTCTTTCCCTCTCTTTTTCTTTTTACTTATCCAATCGACGGCCGCCGATTAGTTAATTTTTTCATTCACTTTACAAAAATCTGCTTTTATATTATTTTTTATGTGCCTGTGAGTTTATTGATGTTCTTTAACCTTTCCCATAGGAGATTCTCATGAAACCGACGACTTTTACGGCGGAAGCTCATGCATTTGCTAGTTTTTGCAGAAAACAGAAAGTTCTTCGAGAAGAGCAGAATGAATGGTGGGGAATGCTTCATATTCCGAATGTGGATATCTCTTCCTATATGGGAGGGAGCGGCTGCTTTGAGAAAAGGATGTTGGCACCCTATCTTCACTGCGCTAAAGTGGCAGATAAGGCGCCAACATTTGAGGATTTTCTCTTTCTTTCTCACATTGAGGAAATGGGCCATAAGAGGAGCATGGAACTGCCGTTTCTGCCAATCATCACCTTGCGGAGAAGGATGAGGGAAAGGCTTCAAAAGATTCACTTTTCTTTCTTGGCTCTTCCACCGCTTTATCTCATTTCTCATGAAAGAAGATTGGTGCTTGAAACCCAATCAGGAGTCATCATGTCTGGCGCCAGAGATCCGGAGGTCTCTTACTCACCTCTTGATCTCATCCAATTTGATTCGAAAAATCCCCGACCGATGTTTTTAGTTGGTTCGCAGGCGATTGACTCTTTCTTTGCATACGAGATGTCAGAATTACCCTCATGCTTTGGAGAAATAAATCGGGTTGATTTTGAGGTATACAAAGAAATGATGTCTCGGATTATTAATGTTATTCGAGACATAATAGCAACCCCGGATGAACATCTGGATTCGAAAGAAATTTTTTGTCCTATGATGCCTTACATTGCTCGACTTTCTGATATTTTGGGAGGTCTGAGCAACAAGGTCTCCGGGCGAAATGATGGGAAGACTTCGTGATTTTTCCTTTCAGATAAAAAATAAACCCGTTACTTTTTTCGAGTAACGGGTTTTTTGTTGACTTTTCCCTTTTTTATCGAGAGAGCTTTTCATGATATAGGATCCAAGGAAGGTGAAACGGTCTTTCGGGAGCTGAATGCTTAATTCTTCTTTTATTTCTCGGACGATTGAGTAGAGTGGTTCTTCGCCAGCTTCCATACCACCCCCAAGTTGTTGACTTTACCGGGTTGGGCGATGCCAGGCTTATTATCCCGTTCTTGGAGAATAATTTCACCTTCAGTACTGATTAAAATAGCAGCAACGGATTGTCTCATAATATTTTGGTAGCTTTGCTTTTTTGGTCAAAAAATCGTACAATTTTTATGGTTTTTTGTTATTTTTTTGCCGGATCGTCTAACGGCAGGACATCGCCCTTTGGAGGCGAGTATCTTGGTTCGAATCCAAGTCCGGCAGCCGCTTAGAGCTTCTTTTTCGTTACCACAAAATTAGAAGTCTCAAGCGCTTCATGTCACTACACGAAGTACCTTATGTGACTTTAGAAATTTAATTGTCCTGCTATAAATATGCGAATAAAATTTGATAAATTTGAGGAGTAAATTTTCCTTAATACTGTTTTAATTAAAAATCGAACATATAATGAATTATGAAAGAAGGAGAGGTATTGCCAAAAAATGTTAGTTTGCAGGATGAGCAGGGACGGGAGGTGAAGCTTCAAGACCTTTTGAGTCAGGAGTTTTTAGTGCTGTATTTTTATCCAAAGGATAATACGCCGGGATGTACGGTGGAGGCGGAAGGATTTCGGGATTCGGTCACGGAACTAAAAAAGCTTGGAGTGAGAGTAGTAGGAGTATCAAAGGATAGCGTGAAGTCACACGCGAAATTTTGCGAGGAGAAGAAATTACCATTCACCCTCCTCTCGGATCCGGAGCATATTCTTATTGAAAAAATGGATTCGTGGGGAGAGAAGACAATGATGGGACAAAAGTATATGGGGACCTCCCGCAACACCTTTCTCATTGACCAAAAAGGGAAGGTGGTGAAGAAGTGGGAGAAGGTGACACCGGCGACGCATGTCGGCGAGGTGGTTTCTTTCATCAAGACGCTTGTCAAGGGGTAGCTGTAGAAAACGAGTGGAAAAACCTATTTTATAATCTTTTTTTGGTCTTTTCAATTTGACATTGAATACGTAGCATGCTATACTCTTATATGAAGCTTGTAGCTTCGTCGTTGCTTTAAAAACTGAATTAGCAATACTCTTTTTTCTCATAGGGAGGAAACGTGCTTGTACTATCAAGGAAGATTGGTGAAAAGATAAAGATTGGAAACGATATCTTCATAAAGGTCAACGCAGTCAAAGGACGCCGGGTGGTGCTTCTCATAGAAGCGCCGCTCTCTGTCTCAATCCTTCGAGGAGAGCTCGTTGCTCCGGGCAATGGAAGATCCACTTCGGGTGGAGAGGGATCATCTCAAATAATATTAACAAGGAAGCTCAAAGAGAAAATCATTATTGGTGGGAACGTAGAAGCGACGGTCGTTAAGATCGGATTCGGGTTTGCTAAGCTCGGAATAAAAGCCCCGAAAACAGTAATCATTCTACGAACAGAGCTAAAGGACAACCCTAGCCTATCTGTTTCTATGGCTCAATCCCAGCCGAGTCAGGAGGAAACGGTGACCTTGCCTCAAGATCCGACCATAAGAGTGGCTTGAGAGGGTGGAGGCCTGGGTTTCTCGAGACTCTAATAGATTTAAAAAATCTGTTAGAGTCTTTTTTATTCTTTTGGCGTTTGTCGTATGTCGCTGATCCGTTTACTCATCTTATCCCTCGAGAACTCGAAACCTATGGCAGAGAGAGTGCTCACTTTTTGCAATATATATTAACTAGGTATGTCTAGTAATAGCGGAGGCTCATCAAAGGGAAAAAAATCCTGCGCGGGACTGACATAATTATCTTTTTGATAAAATATTTATGAAGATTAGAAATTTTATTAATCTAAAGCGGGATAGAGGGGGACAATTTCTATTTCTGAGCCACCCTGGCGGGGTTCACGGAGGACATCAATCACTCGGCCGAAGATCTTGATATTTTTGTTGACGATGATGGGGCGGTAGGTGGGATTTTTTGAGACGGGGTGGAGGATGATGGCGTTGTTGGCCATCTCAATTCTTTTGATCACGCCAAATCCATCAACGACGGCGACCACAATGTCGCCGTTTGCAACTTCGCTCGTCATCTCAGTCAAGACACAGTCGCTGTCGTTGATCCCGGCTTCATCCATGGAGTCACCCATGGCCCGGAGGCAGACAATGTTTTCTTGGCGGAAACCGTGAAGGAGAGACTTGGGAACACAGATATAGTCACCAAAGCCCTGCTCGGCAAAGACGCTCATATTGTCGCAACCGGCGGAGGCGATCACCGGGATCTCGACTGATTCTCCGGCATACTCGATCGGGGCTACTACTTCGATGCCTCGTATGGCATAGCGGCCGCGCTTAATAAGACCTTTTTTTTCAAGGGAGATGAGGTATTGAGTGACGCTTCGTGGAGAGGCATAGCCAAATTTACTTCGCATTTCGGCGATCGTCGGAGCGGAGCCTTTGAGCTGGATCTGGCTCTTGATAAAATGGAGAATTTGCTTTTGATTTTTGGTGAGGAGGAGTCTTTTCATGTTTATTTACTTTGTCTTATTAAGAATATAATACATATATCTTAATTATAGGTGTATTTATATACAATATGTACTTGTGGATAAGCTAATATTTAGAATAAAATTGAAAAAAATACCTATCTCGACTATTATTAATTTGTTTTTAGTGAACGGATTTACTAATCAGGCAAATTGAAAACATAAGGAGAATTTTCCCATGTCTCAAACTCTGGAGGAAATTTTGCAACTAATATTTCCGATCGGACGGCCGCCGGATAGAAAGGTTTTGACGCTGTGGGGGTCTTTTTCTATTTGGGATTTTTCATTTTTTGGGAGACAGTACTGGATTAAGACCCTGGAAGTAAATCCACAAAAAAGGCTTTCCCTCCAGAGACATCACTTCCGAAGTGAATTCTGGATTCCGGCTTCTGGGGAAGGTGTGGCTTTTATTGATGGCCATAAATTTGCTTTCCACGGACAGAGCGAGGATGGTTTTTATGTTCGTCCCAAGATCTGGCATCGCCTCATCAATACTTCTTCCTATCAACCACTTATTGTCATCGAGTATGCTTGGGGAAAGGTTTTGAGTGAGGAGGATATTGAGCGAAAGGAAGATGATTTTGGGCGAGTGTGAGAAACTCTTCAAAAAAACAAAAACCGGCTAGTGTGGCTGGTTTTTTTTCTTTCTTTTTATATATTTATAACGAATATTTATTTTATGTTTTCGATGAGGGCGAGTTCAAGGGAAAGCTGGGGAAAAGGGGTGGTACCACTTTCTTCGTAGGCCGCGATGAGACCTTTTAGAAGTGGAGAAATTTTTTCGGGAAGGCAGAGAGTGGCTAATTCTTTGATAATTGCGCTTTCCGTCTCACCAAAATCGACGATAAGATCGCTTTCGAGTGCGGGGGCGAGATGGAGGGTGAGAGCGAGGCGGAGAAGCTCAATAAGCTCGCGGATGAGATCGGGGAAGTTCACGCCATCCCTGGCATATTTCTTGACGAGAGCGAGGGAATTTTTCAGATCGTTTTTACAGATAGCGAGGGCGAGCTCGCGGATGCTTGCAGGGCCGAGGCGGCCGAGGGCTTCCTCGATCACATCTTTGGTAAGGGTGGGGGCAAGGGAGCGGAGCTGATCGAGGAGAGACTCGGCGTCGCGGAAGCTGCCATCGGCAAAAGTGGCGATGAGCTCCAAGGCGTCTTTATCGGCGTTGATTTTTTCTTCTTTTGTGATTGTAAGGAGCTTTTCGGAGATTTCTTTGATACCTTGTGGCTTGAAGAAGTAGCGTTGGGCGCGGGAGAGGATGGTCTTGGGGATTTTTTCAAACTCAGTAGTGGCGAGGATGAAGATCGCGTGGGCGGGCGGCTCTTCAAAGACTTTGAGGAGGGCGTTCCAGGCGGGGGTCGTGAGCATGTGGGCTTCATCAATAATGAAGATCTTGTAGCGGAGGAAGGCAGGGGAGACGCGGATTTTTTCCTTTAGTTCGCGGATCTCATCGATGCCGCGGTTGCTCGCGCCATCGATCTCGAAGATGTCGAGGGTGACACCTTGATTGATTTTCATGCAGGCATCACAGGCATCACAGGCTTCGCCGTGCTTTTTCTTATACTCGAGGTCGGTGCAATTGGCGGTTTTGGCCACGAGGCGGGCGACGGAGGTCTTGCCTGTGCCACGGGTGCCATAGAAGATATAGGCGTGAGCGAAGCGGTCTAATTTAGTCGTGTTTATCATTACAGTCACAAGATCAGACTGGCCGAGGAGGTCGGAGAATTTTTGCGGACGGTATTTGCGGTAGAGGGCGGACATAAGTGAGGAAAGGATACTATATTAGGAGGGATTAGGAAAACCGTTTTTTAACTTGATTGTTTAGCTGGTTGAAACCACCCCTCCCTCTTTTGTGACACTTGAAAGCTCCTGCGAGTTTTCATTCAGGCTTCGAAAAGAATTTTTTATAGCCTTATTTTTGGGGAGTAAGAAGAAAAAATAAGGCTATAAAAAAGCCGCGCTTCTTTTCTGCAGAAGGTCACAAAAGAGGGAGGGGTGAATAAAAGATTTTTAATCTTTTTATACAAATATTGATTGAGTACAATCGATATTTCTATTCTCTGTTTTTTAAACAGAGACTCACCCCTTTGGTAGCCCAACGCTTCGCTTGGGCCTTTTTATAGAAGAAAAAGTAGGTTTGAAATTTTGGGTAAAAAAATCCCCGAGTATTTTTACTCGGGGGCTTTCGCTGGAGAGCGGGGCTCTGTGAGGTAATCTAAGTTATTTCCTCTCAGTCACCGAAGCTGACTTCGAGGTTTGTCGCTTCGAATTCGAGAGCGGAGGCTTCTTCGTCCTCAAGCTTGGAAGCTCGATTTTCGAGATTTACCAAGATCTCGAAGAGGCGGTCGAGGTATTTTTCCATGGTCGTCACTCGACCGATCTGAGAGATTAACCCCAGAAAAAAAACAACATTAACAATGGCCAGAAACGAAATCATGTTTTCCTCGCTTTCAAAGGGCTTTTGGGGAATTGAGAGAGAAAATTTCTTCTCAATCGTTTGTTATTATATTATAGCAAATAAATTAAGATTTGTCAATATATGGAAATATAATGCAATTTATATCAAATTATTAGAAAAAGTCTGCGCTACGGAGCTTCTTTGGTATACTTATTTTAAATAGATTTCAGATTGTTGTCTGGAATGACAAATATATATGCCATATGAGAAGATTTTGGAGCTTGTAGAGGGGAGGCGGATGGATGTGAGTCTTTTTAGCTTGGCGCTTATTACTGATGATTTTCTCTCGTATGTAGAGGCAAGGCGGAGCTCCCTTGCACCAGGAGAGATTGCGGATTTTCTCGAGGTGGCGGCGCGACTCCTGCTTATCAAGTCGCGGGTGCTTTTGCATGTGCCGAGCGATCACGAAGAGGAAGAAGAACGAGAGGTGAAGCAGTTTGAAGAGCGAGTGAGACGGTATAAAGAGCTCAAAGTTTTTTTGAAAATTTTTCAGGGGAGATGGGAGAGCAAGTGTTGGCTTTTTTTGCGGGGAGAGGGGGAAATAAAAATTAAGAAAAATGAAGGCGAGTATATTGCAAAAAATCTTGTAGTAGATAATCTTCACATTGCAATGCAAGATATTTTGCTCCGGGAGCGGCCTGAGGCGCGAGTACGGGAAGTGATGCAAGAAGAGGTGGTGCCTTTGGAACTTTTTATCGGGAAGGTGCGGGATCGGCTCTCTCTTGAGGCAAAGGTGCGGTTTGATGAGCTTATTTTAGAGGTTAGTCGAGCGGAAAAAGTGGCGACTTTTATGGCGTGTTTACTTTTGCAAAATGAGGGGCAGGCGAGACTTATGCAGAAAGAAAGTTTTTCACAGATTGTTGTCGAGCGTCTTGCATAATATACTTTAGATTACTTTTCATAATGTAATGCAGGAATTAGGAGTGGAACAAAAATTAGAAGCATACCTTTTTTTTCGGGGAGAGGAAGTGAGCATAAAAGAACTTGCGAAGGCGCTCCAGATCAGTGAGGAAGAAGTGGACAAGGGACTTGAGGAGTTGCAGCAAAAATTAACGGAGAGGAAAAGCGGGCTTTCTCTTCAGAGGCAGGGCGATAGAGTGGCGCTTACAACAGCTCCAGAGACCGCAGATTGGATGGCGGAATTTTTGCGGGAGGAAACCAAAGGGGAACTTACGCCGACTCAGATTGAGATAATGACGATAATTGCCTACAATCAGCCAATTACTCTTTCGGCTATTGAGATTATCCGTGGAGTGGCATCGGCGCAGTCGGTGCGGACGCTTTTGCGGCGAGGATTGATTGAAATATTACTTAGTGGAGAAAAGAGTGATTTGTATCAACTGACGTCCGCGGCATTGAGACAGCTCGGAATCTCAAATGTCTCAGCGTTGCCGAAATATGAGGAATATAAGAAATTGGCTACCAAAATTACTCTCCAGAATGAAGAGTAGAAATAGAGAATTTTTGCTTTTGGCGGCTTTTTTTGTGGGCGGTTATTTTTGGCTCTTTTCGGAGAAAGAAGATTTATTACAAAAAGAAAAATCTTTCCAATTCTTTTCTACTATCGCAACTAACGAGCTTATCAAGCAGTATCCGGCGCCACCAGATCATCTTGCCTTACAGTCAGCGGTAGTCATTAATCTTCAGACAGATTATACCTACCTTGAGGTGCAGCCAAAAAAAGCGTGGCCTCTTGCCTCGCTTACTAAGATTCTCACGGCTATTGTCGCTTTTGAACATTTGCCTTCATCGGAGGAGCGAGATCTTTTGGTAAAGCAAATGATGGTTGTGTCGTCAAACGAAGCGGCGGAGAAGCTTGCATCTCTGTATGGAAAAGAGGAATTCCTTTCATTGATGCGGAGGAAAACTTTGAAGCTTCAGATGAAGAACACGAGTATTGACGATGTGTCCGGGCTTTCCCCAAACAATCAATCGACTATCAATGATCTTGTACGGCTTGCGCACTATACGCTCCAAAAACACCCCAAGATATTCCAACTTAGTCGCGAGACAAATGTAGTGATTGATGATAAGATAATAGAAAGTAATAATGATTTTGTCGGAAGAAAAGACTTTTTAGGCGGTAAGACAGGGTATACCAATGAAGCGAGCGGAAATCTTTTGTCTCTTTTTGAATATCATGGTCAGCCGATCTTGATTATTGTCCTGGGGACGGAGAGCAAGGCGGCGCGTTTTTATCAAACTAATATTTTATTTGAATGGATTTCCAAATTCTACAATTAGTGCGAGTGCTCTTGGTCTCGTTTTCTGGTTTTTTGTCAGCATTTTTACTCACACCATTTGTTTATGGTTTTTTGATTCAAAATGGGTTTCGGAAACAGATCCGGCTGTCGTCCTCAGCGCCGGTCTTTTCCAAGCTTCATAAAGAGAAAGAAGGAACACCAACGGGAGGAGGAATAGTGATTTGGTTTTCGGTCTTGGCGCTTGCAATTATTTTTTTTCTGATTGCAGATGTATTTCCCGGATGGTTTTCGTATCTTTCGTTTTTAAATAGGGCGGAGACATATTTGCCTCTTGGGACACTTGCAGCGGCGGCTCTTGTGGGGCTTTTGGATGACTATATGGGAGTGAGGAAGATTGGGCCTTTTGGGGGAGGGCTGTCGGTGCAGTATAAGCTTTTTCTTTATCTTTTGATTTCAGGGATCGGGGCGTATTGGTTTTACCATCGGCTCGAGTGGCATGTCATTCATATTCCCTTTTTTGGAAATTATGATATTGGGTGGTGGTATATTCCTTTTTTCATGCTTATCATTTCGGCGACGGCTCACTCGACAAATATTACCGATGGACTTGATGGCTTAGCGGGCGGTGTCTTAATGTTTGCTTTCTTTGCGCTCACGGCGGTGGCATTTTTGCTCGGGCGGTATGACTTGGCAGTATTCTCCGGAGCGGTTGTGGGAGCACTACTCGCTTTTCTGTGGTTTAATGTGCACCCAGCAAAGTTTTTCATGGGGGATACGGGCTCGATGGCGCTCGGGATCACACTGGGGACGATCGCGCTTTTAACAAATACCGTATTGCTTCTGCCATTTTTTGCTTTTATTCCGATGATGGAGACGATATCGGTGATTATTCAATTGACTTCCAAGAAATTACGAGGAGGAAAAAAGATTTTTCATTCATCTCCGATCCATCATCACTTTGAGGCGTTGGGTTGGGAGGAGAGTCAGATTACGATGAGGTTTTGGATAGTATCGGCCATCATGACCATATTAGGTCTCATTATATTTTTCATAGATAGGCTTTTATAACCTTTATCGCTGGTATTTTTGGAAGATTTTGAATTTTTTTCTTCCGTTTAGTACTCACATACTTCCCGCAGAATGCTCCGTCCCATACTCAGAGAGAAAATCTAAACTCTTCTTAAAAATCCTGCGCTCCACTTTTTAGCCTTCGGCGATTGAAAATGTCTTTGCTTAAAGGGGTAATTTACTGTATTATATTGATAAAATAGCGCCCCTAGCTCAAAGGATAGAGTACTTGGCTTCGAACCAAGGGGTTGCAGGTTCGAGTCCTGCGGGGCGCACCATATCAAAAAGCCGAAAAGTTTTGTGATGGTTGTATAAATACACCAGACAGGAAAAATCAAAAAAATTTTCCCGCGAAAATTTGGAAAGTCGGCGGAATGCATCCAGACTAATAAGAATGCTGCACAATTTATTTTTTGCTATTAAGGGATAAGAGGGGTGAAGTGGTATAATGAGGAATATGCTGCTTATAAAAGGGGTGAGAGTGGTGGATGGGAGAGGGGGGCAGGTGAAGGAGGCGGATGTCTTGGTGAATCGCGATCGAGTGGTGGCGATTGGAAAATTCCCCCACAAAAAAGCGAGTCAGGTAGTTGAGGGACGGGGGGCGTATTTATTGCCTGGGATTATTGACGCGGGCGCTTTGGCGGATCGGACGCTCTTGCCTATTTCATCGACGGACTTTTCGGGTTATCTAAGGCAGGGGGTGACAAGTGTAATTCTTGGTCAGGATGGATATTCGCTTGCGCCTTTGCCGGGAGGAGATTTTTCGGTATTTCATAAACATACGCATGCAAGGGGAGTGAACGTTGATTGGTTTTCTTTCCAGGATTTTTTGAAGACTTTGTCGAAGCTGTCATTACCCATAAATGTGGGAAGTTTTGCGGGGTTGAATGGTCTTTATCGGGGGCTTTTTCCCAAAGTGAAGCTTGATCTTACGGAGAAAGAGAAAAAGGTGTTTGAGGAGACGGCGAGACAGGCTTTAAGGGATGGGGCTTTTGGTCTATCTTTGTCTCGGGAAGGAACTCAAGGTGGAATTTTTAATGAAAATGCGATTGCGGATTGGCTACGAATTACTCAGGAGGAGAAAGGTCTTTTATCAGTGACTTTGCGACGACAAGAAAGGACTCTTTATGAAGAGACCTCGCTTGCACTAAAGGCATATTTTCAAGCAGGAGGAAGAATGATTTTGCGCAACTTTGAACCGAAGCTAGGAGATAATCGGGAAAACCAGGAAGTTATAAAACTTCTTCATAAGAGTACTGATTATATGGAAGTGTACGTGGAGCTTATGCTTAGCCGATACTTGCTTTTTCCTCTTTATTATTTATTACCTTTGTGGGCGAGGCGGGGGACGGTCGAGGAGATGCGTCAGGCCTTCCAAGAGAAACAATCGAGACGGCTTATAGAAAAAGAGATTGAGTGGAATAAAAAGAGGAAATTATTTTTGGCGTTTACGCCCCATTTGCCCTATCTTAAGCCTCGATTGATTAAGAGCAAGGCGGAACTTTTATCGATTATGGAAATAGCGGGCCTCAGAGCTTTTGTGATGGAAGAAGGCATTGATATGAAGACCTTGCAAGAATTTTTAGGAGAGGAAAAGGTGATTCCGGTTTCTTCTGACCCTAGACTTTTTTCTCTGGAGACAGGCTTTCTTTCATATCTTCAAGAGGCGAGCAAGGAGCCAGAATCTTTTTCCAAGGCAGTGAGCAAGATTACTGGAGAGGTGGCAGATCGGCTGAAGATCAAAGAGCGGGGGGAGATCGCCGAGGGGAAATATGCGGATTTAGTGCTGTATAATCAAGAACGGGTAGAGCGGGTGTGGGTGAATGGAGAGGAGATGTATGATGGAAAGATGGCGCGGGAGGCAAAAGGGAATAGGGGGAGGGTTTTAATTAGGAAGGCCGCGTAAAAGTGAGTACGCTCACGCGGTCTTCGCTTCGCTACGAGTCTTGGTGGTTATATTTTTCTACACTGGTAAAATTTTTATGAGTATAATTACGAGAGATGTTTGGATTTAGGAAGACGAGGAAAAGTTTTTTGAAGATTAATACCAGCAACGCGGGGATTTTTTTTGGCTTGCTTATTTTCCTCCTGACCTTTTTCGGATTTATAATGCTTTCTTCGGCATCATTATCTTTAGGAGAAGCGAGATTTAATGATAGTTGGTATTACTTGAAGCACCAGGCTTTGTCTGGCCTGCCTATGGGGTTATTTGGTTTTTTCTTCATGTATTTTTTAGCTGGGGAATGGCTTAAGAAAGCGGCATTTCCAATCTTTCTTCTTTCGGTAGGATTTTTGGTTTTAGTTTTTACACCGCTGGGAATTAATGCAGGCGGAGCAGAGCGGTGGGTGAATTTGCAATTTTTTTCCTTCCAGCCCTCGGAGCTTTTGAAGATTTCTCTCGTTCTTTATGTTGCAGCATGGCTTTCTTCGGCTCTACGGAAGCGGGAGGAGGATTTTTTTAAGGGATTTGTGCCGTTTATTTTAATCTTGTCTTTCGTGGGAGGAATGCTTCTTTTGCAGCCGGCGACTTCGACGGCAGTGATTCTTCTTTCGACCGCACTCTTGATGTATTTTATTTCTGGAGCAAAAATGCGATATATTCTTGTCTTAGGTGGTTTGGGAGTAACGGTGCTTGCTGGGACAATATACCTTACCCCTTATAAATGGAAGCGATTTGAGACATATTTGAATCCGGCGCAAAATCAGAGCTCTTCAAGTTTCCATATTAATCAGACGATTAAGGCAGTTTCTTCCGGACAATTTTTTGGTGTGGGATATGGGCAATCGACAACGAAGCTCAAATATTTACCGGAACCGATGGGAGATTCGATCTTTGCAATTCTTGCGGAGGAGTTTGGTTTTCTTGGAGTAGCGGTGATTATTTTTGCCTACTTGCTTATCTTGCTCATGTGTTTTTATTTTGCCTATCGGGAGACGGATCAATTTTTCCGATTGCTTTTTGCGGGGTATGGGTGGCTCATTGGCTTTCAGGCATTTGTAAACATTGCGGCGATCTCGGGGGTGATACCGCTTACGGGGGCGCCACTTCCTTTTGTGAGTTATGGGGGAACGGCGCTAGTTGTGAATCTCACGATCTCTGGGATTCTTGCGGGTTTGATGCGTAAAGTGTAATTTTTGGTCTTTCTTCCCAAATACCGCGTTGCTCGCTCCGCTTCCTCACTCGACATACACTTTCTTACGTATGCCTCGCGAGTATTGCTCACTCGCTCCTTGTCTTTGGAAAAAAATCTTTGGAAATTACTTTTGTGTCGCAAGGTTTTGCTTAGTGGACGAGAAGAAAGAAAAACATGGATTTTAGAGGTTTTTTGTGGTTTACTTAGGGTTACTTATTTCTTTTTCTTATGAAGAAACTGACGCAGGGGACTTTGGAGAATGGATTGCGTCTCATATCAATTCATGATGATGACTGTGAGGCGATATATTTGGATTTGATATTTGAAGCGGGGTCTTTGTATGAAAATCAGGAGTTGCATGGCTTGGCGCACCTCTATGAACATCTTATCTTAAAGGCGACGCAAAAGTGGCCGGATAAGTTTGTTTTTGCGCGAGTGAAGGATCGGACGGGCGCTTACTCTAATGCTCGGACCTCGAAATATAGTTTACGAGTCATTTTTTCTTTTTCAAAAGAGAAAGCGAGGGAGATATTTGAAATTCTGCATGAGATTGTTTGTAAGCCGTTTTTCTCCCAAGAAAATCTAGAGGAAGAAAGAGCGATAGTTTTACAAGAGATTGCTCGGGCGGAGGCTGATCCAATGCGGCGCTTATGGTTTGAAGCAGATCTGAAGATGTTTGCAGGAAATAAAATTGCTCATCGAGTATTAGGATATAAAGAAACTTTGGAAAAAATAACCCTTTCTGATTTGCAACAATATCAGAAAAAATTTTTAGTTCCTAACAATGCGGCGCTTGTCATATATGGGGGTTTGCAGGTAGAAAAAATAAAAGATCTGTTGCAGGAATTCTTTTCTGATTGGACTGAAAGTGAAAAAGTAGAGGAATTTTTATTATCTCGAGAAGCTGTTACAGAAAATAATGTTTATGTTTTTGAGGATTCAGAATCATATCGATTAGTGTTGAGTTTTTGGTTTGCAGATATTTCAGAGAAGGAGAGGATTGCTTTGGGATTAATCAATCATTTTCTTACTTATGGAATAAGCTCTTATTTATATGAAGAACTGCGTGTAAAAAATGCTTTTACTTATTCGGTTTCGGCTCAATTTTCTTATTTTCCTAATCTTTTGTTTGAGGATATTTCTCTTCAAACAACTAAACCTTTGGAAGCGAATAAAAAACTTCTTGATTGCCTTAATCATTTTCCAGAGGTTTTCACTCAAAAATTTTTTAATGAAATTCGAGATCAAATGATTGCTTCTCTAAGGCTTTGGTATGCTGAGCAGGATAATGTTCTTAATTTTTATTTTGGGGTTTGGACTCGCCATGAGGAAATAGATACAATTGAAAAATACTTTGATTTTCTTTCCCATCTTTCTTACGAGGAGGTGATGAGAGTTTTTACTAAGATATTTAAAGAAGGTAATAAAGGAATTCTTCTTTCGGGAAGAGAAAATTTACTTTCTCAGTTGCAAAAATAACTATGAAAAAACCAAGAAGGATTCTTTTGTGTGGTGGGGGGAGTGGAGGACATATTTTTCCTTTAGTCGCTAAGGTGGAGGCGATGGATGGACAGGCGGAGTTTTATTACGCAGGGCCGGATGATCGATATCGGAATTATTTGGAACAAATAGGAGTGATATGTTTTACGGTGTACGGGGCGAAGCTCAGACGGTATTTTTCACTAAAAAATATTCTGGATTTTTTTCTTTTCTTTTTTAGTTTTTTACAGGCGATTTATGTGATTTTCCGAGTGTGGCCAGATGAGATTTATAGTAAAGGAGGGCCGGGAGCGTTACCGGTCGTCGTCATCGGGTGGCTCTTTCAGGTACCTGTGACTATTCATGAATCGGATACTATTCCGGGACTAACTAATCGCATATCAGCACGATTTGCGACGAGAATTGAGGTGAGTTTTTCTTATGCAAAAAAATATTTTTCAAACCCAAAGAAAGTGGTGGTAGTAGAGCACCCAATCCGACAGCAGGCGCTTTCCGGATTATCTTTGTCGCAAAAAGAGGCCAAAGAACGTCTAGGGTTTGATCCAAAAAAGAAATTATTGGTAGTGGTGGGGGGGTCAATGGCTTCAACTCGGATTAATAAAGTGGTTTTTCAAGCGCTTATGACTCTCGGAGAAAAAGGGTGGCAGATCTTGCATCAGGTAGGTGAGACTGATTGGCTTGAAGCGAAGAGAATGAAGGCGGATTTTTATAAACCAATGAAGTTTATTGAGGAGATGGGAGTGGCGTACCAGGCGGCGGATGTGGTCCTCTCTCGGGCGGGATCGAGCTTATTTGAAATCGCGGCGTATAAAAAACCGATGATTCTCGTGCCTTTGCCAGAGGCGGCGAATGATCATCAGAGTAGGAACGCGGCGGAGGCGAAGAAGATGTTTCCCGGCGTGACAGTATTTACGGAAGAGGAATATATAGTGGATAAATTGCTAGCGGTGCTTTTGTAGTTTTTTTGCTATGCTTAGGAGGTGAAGCTTTTTTGGGTTTTTTGTATTAATTTCTTTAAATTATTTTATTGTTGCCTAAAATATCTTAGCTAGGAATTGGAAATATTTCTTATTGACACCCCTAAAAAATCTATTTTTAATGAAGAGAATTTTTGCTTAAATTCTTTTTAAAAAAGAGAGATTTGCATTATATTGATGAAAAAAATAGATCTCTAGAAAATAAAGTTTATTCAATATTAGTCAATTAATATTTAAAATGTGGCAAAAGATGCTTGTAATAATGCGCCTGTAGAATGCATGGAGGAAGTTAATAAACTAAAAGCGGCAGGTTTATTTATGCCAGCAGTAGAAAAAAGAATAAAAGATATAGATGAAAGAGCAAGAAGCAAGTGAAGTAAAATCGGAGTCTAAAAATAGATTTTTTCGAAATTTTTGCTAGAATAGCGAGATGAAACAGGGAGAGGTGCGGGTGAGGATTGCGCCGTCGCCGACGGGGTATTTTCATATTGGAACGGCGAGAACGGCTTTGTTTAATTATCTTTACGCCTTAAAGACGGGAGGAAAATTTTATTTGCGGATTGAGGATACTGATAAGGAGCGATCGGAGAAAAAGTATGAGGAGGATATTCTGGAAGGGATGAAATGGCTCGGATTTACCTACGAGCCGGAGGTGTTGCGGCAGAGTGAGCGAGGAGAGATATATGGAAAGTATGTAAGAAAGCTTTTGGAAGCGAAGAAGGCATACTATTGCTTTTGCTCAAAGGAACTTTTGGATAAGGAGCGAGAGGAGCAGATGGCAAAAAAAATGCCTCAGGTATACAGCGGCCGGTGTCGAAATCTTTCAGAAGGCGAGATAGAAGAGAAATTTGCTAAAGGAGAGCGAGCGGTAGTGCGGATTATGACGCCGCTTATGGAAATCACTTTTTCGGATGCAATCCGGGGTGAAGTGAAATTTGATACGCAATATATCGGGGACTTTGCGATCGCGAAGAATGCTGATGGGAAAACACTTGAAGCTCTATATCACTTGGCCGTGGTTATAGATGATTATGAGACGAACATTACTCTTGTCATTAGAGGAGAAGATCATTTGGCGAATACGCCTAAGCAGATTCTTATCCAAGAAGCTTTAGACTTACCGCGACCGGAGTACGCTCATTTACCCCTTATTCTTGATGAGAAACGAGCAAAGCTTTCTAAGCGATTTGCAGCCACAGCCCTCTCTGATTATCGGAAAGAGGGTTATTTACCGGAGGCGATGAGAAACTTTCTTACCCTTCTCGGGTGGCATCCGGTAGATGATAAAGAAATATTTACTTTGGAAGAAATCGCGGCAGAGTTTACTTTGGAACGAATCCAAAAGGGTGGAGCGATTTTTGATGGAAAGAAACTTCGATTTTTGAATGCTCATTATTTGCGGAGTAAAAGCGATGTAGAGCTTGCAGGATTGTTAGAAATAGAGGTAACAGAACAAAATTGTAAGAAAATTGCGGCGGTGAAGGAGCGAATGGATACACTCTCTCAATTCTCTATTCTTACTGATTTCTTTGATGCTCTTCCCGAGTATCCAGCGGAGCGGCTTATTTGGAAAAAATCAGACAAGGAAACTACGGGGAAAAATCTTCTAAAAATCTCAGAAATATTTAATACAAATAATAATTTTAGTCAAGCAAAAATGGCCATCGAGACTTATGCGGAGGAAGAGGGGAGGGGAGAAGTCTTGTGGCCTTTGCGTGTAGCTCTTTCAGGGAAAGAGGCTTCACCAGGACCAATTGAAATCATGGAGGTTTTAGGGCTCGCTGAAAGCCAAGAAAGAGTGAAAAAAGCCTTGAAAAACCTAGGCTTTTAGATGGGCTTTTTTATTTAAAAGTGCTATAATAAGTAGATGTCTTTTGGAGTTTAAAAGGATAAATTACGACGATGTATTTGTACACAAAAATTAGTTTTTTTATTTTCTTTATAGCACTTTCTCTGGGAATATTTTTCACCGTATTGGCACAGCAGACAGATCAGCAATCTTTGGTGGAATTACGGGCTAAAGAAGCGATTGCCAAGAAAAATCAGGAGCTTACAGATTTACAAAAAAAGATTAATGAAACGCAGGTGGGTTTGGATCAAGTAAGTTCACAGAAACAGACTTTGAGCCAGCAAGTAAAGAAGGTGGAGCAGACCATTAAGCAGCTTGATTATTCGGTGAAAGCTAATCAGGTAGCAATCGAGAAATATGGTCTGGAAATTGATTCGCTGGAAATAAAGACGGAAGAATTGCGGCAGAAGATCGCATATAAGCAGGAGGTGGTGCGCAAGCTTTTACGAGATCTTGATCAGACAGAATCGGATGATATAGTAATCCCACTTCTTAGGAATGGGAGTTTATCGGATTTTTTGTCCGAGATTGAGATAATCCGGCAGGCGCGAGCAGGAGTGGAGAATGACGTGAAGGATTTGAATCAATATGAGGCAGAACTTTTGGAGCGAATGGAGGAGATTGATGAGAAGAAACAAAGCGTGCAGACAGAGACGGAAAAGGCCAAGGCAAGAAGAGAGATTGCTAAACAGGAAAAAGCATCCCGGGATGAGCTTTTATCGATAACAAAAAATAAAGAAAAGAATTATCAGAATATTCTACAACAGCTTTATGAACAGCAATTAAAGATTGCAGAAGAGATTGAAGCGGAGGAAGCGAAGCTTCGAAAAGACATTAATCCCGATGAGATTCCGAAAGCCCGAAGAGGAGTCTTAGGCTGGCCGGTTTCTGGAAAGACGACACAGGGGTATGGAGCGACGGCTTTTGCTAAGAATGGATATCGAGGTAAGTGGCATAACGGAATCGACATTGGAGTACCAACAGGCACGGAGATCGTTTCTCCGGAGGATGGAGTGGTAGCAGCGACGGGAGACCAAGACAAATATTGCCGGAAAGGAGCTTACGGCAAGTTTATTGTGATTCGGCATAACAATAACCTTACGACTCTTTTTGGACACTTATCAAAGATCGGAATGGGGATTACCGCTGGCAAGGAGGTAAAAAGGGGAGAGCTTATTGGGTATGTTGGGAGTACAGGGTATTCGACAGGATCACATTTGCATTTTACGGTATATGATTCAAAGACTTTTAGTATAGGCGCGAGCAGGTCGTGTGGGCCGATGCCGTCTGGAGGAGATCTAAATCCTCTCCAATATTTGTAGTTTTAGGGCGCTCATACTTTTGGCGGAGTTTGCGATTTTTTTCCTGTTACCCAGCTCTTAGTAGTGCTCCCTTGGCTCCTCGGAAATAAATAGCAAACTCCATTCAAAATTACTTCGCGTAGCTGACACGATTATTTGCTTTTGTTGTGAGATGAAGATGATGGGGGAGAGGGAAGGGGGTAATTTGTAATTAGAAGGTAAATAATTTGAGAGAGAGTGTATTCAAATAATTATTTGAATAGAGAAAAAATTTTCTTTTGGAACTGAGGTGACAAATATGTCAAGGAGTTGTGGATAACTTTTAGGGACTCCCCTACTAAAATTTAAAAAAAAGAGGGGAGTGGTCAAAGGAGAAAATAGTAATTGGAATTTAGCAGTTTAGAGAAAGGATCAGGGAGTAGTTAGTATTTTATAAATAGTAATTTAAGAGAAGAATAATTTTAGTTTAGAAAAGGAAATATTTTTTAAAGCTGATGCATAGAACCTTTTTTATAAGTTTAATAAAACTAATACATTGTCGCAAAAGATATATTGTGCGACAGTATTAAACTTGATTCCCCCAATATTTATAAGTCTTTGTAAGAGATCTTTGATATAATAGGGCGTCTATGAATGAGTATAAGGATATGGCGGAGTTTCAGAGTCAGGCTGGGTATCTCGTAGATGATGTTTGGTATCCGCGTGTGACTAAGATCATTGAGATAAAGGCAAAGCCAGCTCTCTATCGCTACTATGCGAGCCTCTCTAGCTATGAGGAGGGAGAAGAGATCAAGAAGCAATCAGCGACTGAGGGGACGCTTGTCCATGAGGCTCTCCAAGGACTTTTACTGGGAAAATCAGTGACCGTGTCCCCTACTATCGCGCCAGCGATTGAGACGGCGATGGACTTTATCCGGCACCATAATATTCAAATCGATCCTGAGTATGTGGAGCGTAGAATTGTGAGCCAGGAGCACCGCTACTCGGGGACAATTGATAGCTTGGCGCTCATCGATGGTAAGTATGCGATTCTTGATATCAAAACCTCGCAGGCTATCTATCGGGACTATTGCCTTCAGACCGCGGCTTATATGGAGGCTCTCCAAGATGATTTTCATGGGATTAGCACCCGGTTTATTTTGCGGGTGGATCAAGCGACGAGCTGCATTCGATGTGGAGCGATGATGCGGATAAAAGGCGGACGGGAAAAGGTGAAGGAACCGTACCCGCGGGGGTATAATTTTCGCATGTGCAGGGAGGGGGAACATGAATGGAGGCCGATGAGGGGGATTGTGGAGATGAAGGAACTCCCCTCTTTTGAGGCCGATCTTAAAGCATTTTTAGGGGCAAAGACTTTATGGGAATGGGAGCATGGAATATGGTTGCGTAAAATAGGTTATCTGTAATCTTAAGATTATTACGCTCATATATTCCTTCACTTATTTCAATAAATTGACAATGAGCGAAGTAAGTTTGGATAAGAGGAGATGTCCACAAGGTGGGTTTTGGTAAACTGAGAGGAGTTGATTATGAAGAAAAAGATAGAGAGTAAGGGGAAAAGGAAGGTGCGGGATACAAATAGGCATATCCGAGTGGGGTATGTGATTCGGACGGCTCTTTTTCTTCTTTTTATGATTTGTTTGGGTCTTTTTGTAACGAATTTGTCACAGAATAGAGAGTGGTTGAAAGCGAGTCAGTCGGAACTTCTACTCCAAGGAAAACTTGCTACGCTAAATTGCAGATCAAAATTTGGTGGAATTCGTAGTTTTTATGAAGTGCCAGTCAGTCCAGTTAGTCTCATGTCGTTGGGGGACTTTGATTTTATTTTTTTTGATCCGTCGCGGAGTGGGAATACGGATTCTTTTTCTCTCTATGTAGGGAGGACATATTTTGATGAATTGGAAGAAGCATACGCAGCATACATCGATGATCCTGTCTCAAGAGACTTATCGCAAGTTTCTGAGTCAATCGAAGCTTTATTTAGATACAAGATGAATAAAATTAAAGAAAGGCTTTCCTCATTAGAAAAAGAAAAAATGAGGACTAAAGAATTAGAACAGAATATAAATTATCTTCGTGACGAGGAAGCAAAAATTAAGAGAAGCTTTGCTTTGTATCTAGCTCTTATTAATGACAAAAAAAATGCCCCCTCTTGTATAGATTTAGCGCTGGAGGAAAGAGATAGAAAAGAGGATACTGCAGGGACTACTGGAGGATCTACAGGAATGAGTACTGGCGGTGGGGGTACTACCAGTGGTGGGACGGGTTCGAGTGGAACGACTGGGGGGACTACTGGAGGATCTACAGGGATGAGTACTGGCGGTGGGGGTACTACCAGTGGTGGGACTTCAGGATTGAGAAATGTGACTAACCCAAACTCGGGTGCTGCTGGCTCAAATACGGGCGGTGCGGGAGGGTCTGGAATGACTGGTCTGTAATCCACAGAGCTATTTTTCTTACTATTTGCTATACTAAAAAAATTAATGGATGGGTTTGCAAAAAACTTCATGTCAATTCTTGCCATAATTCTTCTTGCGATCCTCGGGGGATATCTTTGGTATCAGAATAATAATCTGAAGCAAGAATTATTTCGGGTGAAGCGAGCGACGTCTTCGGGCGGGAGTCTTTCGGTAAATATGACGCCAGAACAGGAGATTGCGGCTCTTGAGAAACAGTTGCAGCGATTACTAGAACTAAAAGCTACCTTAGAGAAATGATACTTCTCAGTTAGAGGTGGAGATTTTTATGTTAGCCGTGGCGGAAGATGATGACGTCGCCGTCTCGCACAATATAGTCTTTGCCTTCGAGGCGAAGTTTTCCTTTTTGTTTGGCTTGGTTCCAGCCGCCCAAGGCAATAAGATCTTCATAGGAGACAATTTCGGCCTTAATAAATTTTTGTTCAAAATCAGTGTGGATAACCCCGGCGGCCTCTTTGCCGGTCATTCCTTTTTTAATTGTCCAGGCGCGACTTTCCTCCTCGCCGGTGGTATAGAAGCTCATAAGCCCCAAAGTCTCGTAGGAAGCCCGGATAAGGGCTTCTAAGGCCGGTCTAAAGGCCTCTTCGGAGGCACTTAGATCGGCGATAATGGCCTGACTCCCCTCTTTTAAAATAGTTTCCTTGAGGGCGGGAGAGACATCGGCTTCTTGACCATTCAGGAGATAAAGACGTTTCTTGCTTGAGAGAAGGCCAAGATTTATGATAATTTTCTCTTCAGAAAATTCGGTGATGAGCTTGCCGGCTTCTAATTTGGCCTTGATAGTCTCAAGGAGGGTTTTTTCTTGGACGGCGTCTTTGCTTCCGCTTTTTATTTCTTTATCGATGCCCTGCAAACGCTTTGTGACTGTCTCGAGATCTTTCAAGATGAGCTGGGTGTTAATGATCGAGAGATCTCGGAGCGGATCAACGGAGTTTTCGACGTGGATAATATCGTCGTTATTGAAACAGCGAAGGACCATGACAATAGCGGAGACTTCGCGTATGTGGGAGAGAAATTTATTGCCGAGACCGGCACCTTCCGAAGCGCCCTTCACGAGGCCGGCGATATCAAAAAATTCAACAATGGCGGGAACGGTTTTTTTAGAGCTGCTTATTTTTGTGAGTTCCGTGAGTCGAGTGTCGGGGACGGAAACGATGCCGATGTTGGGGTCGATGGTACAGAAGGGGTAATTTGCAATATCAATATTTTGATTTGTTAGTAATTTAAAGAGGGTTGATTTACCCACATTAGGCAAGCCCACTATCCCGATTGATAACTTCATTATTCTTTTTTTGGCGCTCGTACTTTTGGCGGATTTTGTGATTTTTTCCTGCGGTGCCTCCTCATGTGTACCTAGCTCTTAGTACACTGTGGCGGCTCCTCGGAAATAAATCGAAAACTCCATCCAAAATTACTTCACGGAACTGACACACTTATCTACTTTGTAAAGTTTTGAACTGTAATTCTATATTATTTTTACCGGAAATAAAAGCGGTTTTCGATGCGGAAGTCGAGGGTAGAGAGCTTTAGTGGATCAGGTTTTTTAGTTTCTAAGAGTTTTTCTAGGGCAAGGAGAGGTTCTTTAGGAGAGAAGCGGAGACTGAGAAAAAGAGTACCATTGCTCCGGCTTATTATTCCGCGGATTTCTTGATTGGCTTCGTCGATGATTATTTTATTAAAAAAAATATTTTTAGGCGGATGAGTGGCAAAATATATGAGCGCCGGGAGGAAGCGGGATAGGATAACCATATCCCCAAGTTTTTTTTGCTTCTCGGCGTCAAGGCTGAAAATCAACAGCTTACCGCCTTGGATTCGAGGCGCTTCAGCAAAAAGAATGCCCTGATCATCAAAATAAAAACACATATTTTCTTTGGAGAAACAACTAATGCCAATTGCCGTCCGTTCTTCCACTTGGAGTTTAATGTTTCTTTTTAAAAAATCTTTAATGATGGTGATTTTTTTGATAGCGGGAGCACCTTTTGGGATGAAAGCATTTTGTTTTATTAAGAAAAAATTAGTTTGGGTTTCATGTTGTTTAAAGAAAGAAATAATCTCTTTTTCCTCGGTAGTGGTCGCGCCGCTTACGGAGATGGATCGAACATTAAAAAAACCTTTGGAATTTAGAATATAGCCGCCGCCTGAAAAGAGGATAAAAATAAGGAAGAGAAGAAAATATATTTTTTTCATAGTGTTTTATTCAATGTTGTATTTTTTAATGAGCGGATTAAGGCGGGTTAAAAATTCGTAGTGGGAGGCATTTATTGTTTTGGCTTGATCAAGAGCGGAGAGTGATTCTTTGCCATCTGTGCCAATCAGCGTGACTGGATCGCCAAAGAAGGCTTCGGAGATATGGGAAAGATCAATAGTAATCATGTCCATGGAAATCCGACCAAGGATAGAGGTTTTTTTGCCTCGGACAAGAACTTTACCCTTATCAGAAAGCGCGCGAGGGATGCCATGCCAATATCCAATAGGAACGATGCCAATCTTCATTTCTTTTTTAGTCTGTTTTACCCCATCGTAGCCTATTCCCTCCCCTTTGGGGATTTTTTTTATTTCGGAAAGGTAGGAGTGAAAAGAAAGAGCAGGAGAGAGGGAGGTGACCGAGAGATTATGATATTCTTCGTGCGGTTCATAGCCTAAGAGTCCCATGCCGATGCGAACAAGATCGAGATGGTATTTAGGATTCATGAGGGTGCCGCCTGTAGCGCTGATGTGCGAGAGGAATTTTTTAAAACCAGTCTGCCGAAAAAGATTAATTATGGAAATGAATTGAATAAATTCTTTTTCTGTTTCTTCTTTTCTTTCTTTGCGGGCGCCGGAAAAATGAGCATAGAGGCCTAGCGGGCGGAGCTTTTCTTTTTTTAAGAGATGAATGAGCTCGAGGAGTTCATTTTTTTGAAAGCCCTGTCGGTGGAGGCCAGTATCAAATTTAAGATGAAAGTCAGGACGATGAGTAGTAGGTAAGGAAAGATAGGCTTTTAGAACATCAAAGTTTGATAAGGTGATTATAATGTCGTTTTTTTTGGCCAAGGGAAAAAGTTTGGGAAGGGTGGCGCCGAGGACAAGGATAGGTTTCTTTTTGATATATTTTCTAAGCGCAATTCCCTCTTGCACGGAGTCGACGCAGATGCCATCGCATTTTCTTGATTCACTAATCATAGAGGAAAAGTCGAGGAGGCCATGGCCATAGGCGTTGCTTTTTATCACGGCAAAAAGCTTGGTTTTGGGAGTGAGGAGAGAGCGAAAAAAAGAGAGATTTTTATCAATGGCGGACTTACTAAGATTGATCCAGGCCTTATAGGGAGGGAGATTCATGTGTACTTTATATTATGCTTCTCTACAGGTCCTTTACAACTGGTTACTAGGCGCTCGTTCTTTTAGGTCTTTTTCGATTTTTTTCTTGCGTTCGGTGCTCACATGTCAAACTCTCAAATATATTCCACATTACTTTGCGTGATTAGAGCGAAAATACCTTACTATTTGTAGGGTATTTTAAAATAGTTTTATCGTGCTTGCGGTACTTTGATTACAAAGTACCTTTGTTTTTCATTAAGGGGAAGATGACAGTCTCGCGGACGGGTCGATCCATAATGATGGCAAAGAGGCGTTCGGAAAGACCAAAGCCGGCGGCTGGAGGCATGCCATACTCGAGCGCGGTCAAGAAGTCTTCGTCGAGCTCTTGGGCTTCTTTATCCCCTTTCTTGCGGAGCTCCATCTGGCTCTCAAAGCGGGTGCGTTGGTCGAGTGGATCATTGAGTTCACTAAAGCCTTTGCCGAGCTCACTTCCGGCGGCAATGATTTGGAAGCGTTCGACAACTGCTTGATCTTTTTCAGTTCTTTTAGCTAAGGGCTCAATTACCACTGGCGGATTCATGAGAATACAGGGCTGGATGAGATTGGGGCGAATCTTTTTCTTGTAAAGGAGATCGATGAGACGGCCGGCTTCTTCATGGCCTTCAAGCTTTATATTTTCTTCTTTGGCTTTTTTTGTGAGTTCAGCTTCCTTTGCGGTGCGGGGATCTAGGCCAAATTTTTCTTCAAAAAGATCGCAAAAATTAAGGCGAGGGAGGGGTTTACTCCAGTCAAGCGTGTGACCATCTTTTTCGTTCGTGAGACCGCCAGTGACATCTTTTACGAGTTTTTTGTATAAATCTTCGGTAAAGTCCATGAGCGCGTGATAATCGGCGTAGGCCCAGTAAAACTCGCACTGGGTGTAGTCTTGGAGATGCTCAGCATCAATGCCTTCATTGCGGAAGACGCGGCCGAGCTCAAAGACTTTAGGGTAGCCGGCGACAAGGAGTTTTTTTAAGGGAAGCTCGAGGGAAATCCGAAGATAAAAATTGCGATCAAGGGCATTGTGATGAGTGATAAAAGGCTCGGCTTCGGCGCCACCGGCGATGGACTCGAGGACTGGAGTCTCTACTTCAAGAAATCCATGTTTTTTGAGATGGTCGCGAAGAGAGGTAAAGAAAATATTTTTCTTGATAAAAAGGTCGCGGACGAAGGGATCAGTCAGGATATCGAGATAGCGTTCGCGGAGCTTTAACTCCTCATTTTCCAATCCATAGTAACTACTGGGAAGGGGGCGGAGGGATTTTACAAGAAGCTTGAGATTTTTTGCAAGTAGACTATTCTCACCTTTTGCAGTCACAAAAAGAGTGCCAGAGCTTTCCAAGAAATCTCCAATGTCAAGATTGTTTTGATAGAGAGCGTAGTGCTCTTCTACAGTATCTTTTTTTACAACTATCTGGAGCTTATCCGTACCATCAAAAATATCTAGAAAAAAGACGCCACCTTGGCCTCGCATGCCAGTGATGCGGCCAACAATGGTGATATCTTTTTTTTCTTCCGACCAAACAGTAAAGGATTCTTTTACTTTATTTATCGGAGTGAAGGCAGAAACAAAAGCGGGATACGGATTGATTCCCGCTTCGATAAAATGAGAGAGCTTTTTTTTACGGTCGGCAATGAGATCTTCGAGCATAAGAGGAAGATTAATCTACTGAGACTACTTTATAGCTCATTTCTCCCTTGGGAGCTTTAAATTTGACTTCATCTCCAGCTTTTTTTCCGAGGAAGGCTTTGCCAATAGGAGATTCGTTGCTTATAAAACCGGATTCAGGGCGAGCTTCATTCGCACCCACAATGGTAAATTTGAGTTCTTTGCTGCCGTGCTTTGTCATAATCGTGGAGCCAATGCGTACTTGGGTGTGATCGCTGGATTTCTTGATGATGACGGCATGCTTCATCATCTCTTCGAGTTCGAAGATTCTTTTTTCTAGAATATTTTGGGATTCCCGCGCTTCCTGGTATTCGGCATTTTCTGAAAGATCGCCCAGATCTTTGGCACGCTTCAGCCGCTCGGAGATTTCAATACGACCATCATGCTTTAGGGCTTCGAGTTCTTTTTTAAGTTCTTCAAGACGGTCTTTTGTAAAGTACTGTTGTTCACTGATGCTCATAATTATTTATATGCTCGTACTTTTGGCGGATTTTACGATTTTTTTCTACGTTGGCTTTTCCCACTTTCTCGAGTACACATCAGCGAGGCAAATATATACTTCTTTTAGAATACCCTGGGATTCTCCTCAGAAAGAAATCGAAAACTCAATTCAAAATTACTTCGCTTGCAATTTTGCTCACTTTTTCGTAGTTATTTAGGCTACTTTTTTGCTTTTAGATTTTTGCATACAAAGCGGAAAGCGTCAAGGAAAGAGGGGGGATGTTTTTCGGTGGGAGAAAGGAAGCTTAGATTTTTAAGGGGGAAGACTTTGATGCGGGCGCCGTGCTCATCACTTTTTAGAATGATATTTTCCATAAAAAAATCAGGGGATTTTTCTTCTATATTTAAAATATAGTGGAGGAGGGCGCGGTGGATGACAAAATTTGGATTGCGAAGATCTTTGATGAAGAGGCCTCTTATCCAAAAGAGAAAGGAAATGGGAAGAGAACGAAAAAATGAAGACTTTTTTTCTCGTTCGAAGAGGAGAAGGTCGATTTTTTCGTTTAGCTGATTAAGGATGAGTAATATTTCTTTTTCTTCAGCGGCGAAGCTTTGAGGACAGAGAGAAAAGAGCCAGTCGCTTTTGGTCTTTTCTAAAGCGTGCTTATAGACGATTTCTTTTTGGGGATGGTCAGGAATGAGGAAGAGGTGAGGGAAAAAGCGTGTAGCTTTTTCGCAGAAAATAATTTCTTTGGCAGTAATAGTTTCTTTTTTGGAATGGACAAGGCCAATAGAGATAGGAGATTTGAAACGAGACCGGAGATAGTCGAGCTTTAGGATAAAGAGACTGAGATTTTTTTGCTCGACAAGATTGCTTATGAAGACAAGGAAGGAGAGAAGATAATTAGGATTAGGCGGTGAGGACTTCCCGGCTTGTTTCGGTAATGGCGATTGTGTGTTCAACATGGACGCAGACGGAGCTGTCTTTGGTGGCATAGCTTTCGTCGGGGAGCTCGATGACTTCGGCGGTACCTAAGGCAAACATGGGCTCAATGGCAAGGACCATGCCAGGTTTTATCTCTATCTTTTTTGAGGCATACTTTGTATCGTTTGGGATCCAGGGGTCTTCGTGGAGATTGCGGCCGATCCCGTGGCCTGTGAGACCTATGCAGGGGTAGACGCCATATTGGCGGGCAGTGCGCTCAATGGCTCTGGAAATATCAAAGATGGAGCGACCGGGCGAACACATGAGGGTGGCTTCCGCGAGGGCGACTTCGGCGGCAAGAAGGAGATTTTTTACTTCTTTTTTGACTGGGGAGACGAGGATGGTGGTGGCAGTATCAGTGTAAAAACCTTTATAGAGCATACCAAGATCGAGTTTGACTACGTCGCCGGGATTAATGGCATATTCGGTGGGTAGGCCGTGGACTATGATGTCATTTATTGAGGTGCAGATCGAGGCTGAGTAGGCTTTTTTTGCACCTTGGGGACGGTAGCCTAAGAAAGCCGCTTTGCCACCGGAGCGGGCAAAAAGAGAGGAGGCATAGTCATCGATGGTGCGGAGCGAGGTCCCGACGCGGATGACTTTAATAAGCTCTTCTTTGATGTGCCGAAGGATTTCCCCACCCTCTTTCATCAGAGCTATTTCATCTTTAGATTTTATGTGAATCAAAATTTTCTATTACTTTCTTTGCTATTTTTTCTTCAAGAGAGGCCCACTTTCAGAGAGATGGGTCATAATTCTTTCGTGAATCGCTTCTATCTCCCCTACTCCATCAATAGAGATAAGCCGGGAATCATAGTAATTCAAAATAGCAGGAATTTCTCGCTCAAACCAGGCGGAAAGGGCTTCGCGAGCTTTCGGGTCTTTATCTGAGGTGCGTTCGGCTCGCTCTTTCAAACGGCGGAGAGATTCATCTTTAGGAATGTCGAGGTATATTGGGATAGCTCTTGGCCTACCGAGAAAACGGAGAATGTCGTCAAAGACTTCAGCTTCATGTAGGCGGCGGGGCATGCTCTCGCTCAAGATTATGGCGTCTTGCGAGTGGATGCTATTTGCGAGCTTTTCGATCCAGAGCGTCTCGGCGAGCCAGGCTGGTGGGAGGCCGCCATTCATTAAAATATTTTTTATCTTTTGAGCGAAAAAATTGGCGCCTTCGGCGCGGGCGCGAAAGAGGGAGCCGACGGAGAAACTTACTATCTCGGCTTCAGGCTCGTCTTTTTTTACCGCCTCTTCAAGGAGGTGGCTTTGGAGGCTTTTTCCGGAGCCGGAGTGGCCGATGAAAACAAAAGATTGGGATTTCCAGGAGGTCATGTTGAAGAAAGAGTAGCATTTTTGGGGAGATTTTGAAATTTTAAAGATATAACGATCTTACGGCCGTAAGATAAATGTATTTAAAAAAGAAACCCCCATTGATACGGGGGTGAGGATAAAATTTTTGAGGCTCTTTTAGGAGAAGAGATATTTGAGAAGATTGCGCCATTTTTTGGCTCAGACCATTTCAGACTGCTTACTATCCTAATCCTACCTAAGCGTTTTTTAAGAGATTTCGTATTCGCGGAGGGCGAGCTGGGAGTTTAGTTGGCGGATGGAATCAAGGGCGACAGAGACGACAATTAAGAGAGAAGTGCCTTGGATGGAGAGATTAGTAGCGCCGGTGATGGCTTGGGTGATATTGGGGAAGATGGCAATCAGGCCGAGGAAGAGCGCGCCAAAGAGGGTAACTCGATTGGAAATAGTGCCGAGATGTTCTTCGGTGGGTTCACCAGGACGGATACCAGGGATCGATCCGCCGGAACGCTTAAGATTCAGGGCAATTTCTTTGGGCTCAAAGGTGATTGAGGTATAGAAGAAGGTGAAGGCAAAGACGAGGACGAAGTAGATGATGCTATAGACCCACTGATTTTGGAGAAGGTAATTGCTCCAGTCTGCAAGGATTGCGCCAACGCTCGGATAGATGAGAGCGATTATCTGAGAGAGAAATTGCGGGAAAAGAATGATTGAGACAGCAAAGATGATGGGAATGACGCCAGCTTGATTGACCTTGATAGGAAGATAGGAGGTGTTACTGATGGCGCCACCGGTACTCATACCCCGGATTTGGCGAGCATAAAGAATATTGATCTTTCGCTCACCTTGGGTGACCAAGACGACACCTCCTACAACCGCAATAGCAATCAACGCATAGGCAATATAGGTGGGAAGCTGACCGGCATCATAGGTAAGGATAGAATTGCGGATAGTCTCGGGAATGGCACTTACGATACCGGCAAAGATGAGGAGGGAGACGCCATTGCCGAGCTTTTGTTCGGTGATAATGTCTCCTAGCCAGACCAAGATAAGACTACCAGCGGTGGCGACAATCACATTGGTAATCACGGAAAGTGGAGTAAAGTCAGTGAAGACACCTTGCTGATTAAGAAGATTTAAAAATGTGTATGCCTGAAGGGCGGCAAGCGGGACGGAGAGCTGACGAGTGATTCGATTTAGCTGAGCTCGGCCTCGGCTGCCATTTTCATAATACAGGGCCTTGAGCTTTGGGAAGATCATCGTGAGAAGCTGAAGGACGATGCTCGCAGTAATATAGGGACCAACGCCAAGCATGACGATCGAGAGACTGCTTAAGGCGCCACCGGAGAAAACATTTAAGAAGCCTAGGATACTATTAGAATTAAAAAGGTCGATAAGCCGAGTGGAATCGATACCGGGAATCGGGACAGCGGCCATCAGGCGGAAAGCGATGAGTATACCGGATATAATCCCAATGCGGCCTAACAGGTCGGGGCTTTTCACAATACGGAGTATTTTTTCAAACATATTGTACTTTTTATTGTACCTTATTTGTTTCAGAAGAAACGTCGGCAGAGACTTTACCGCCGGCTTTTTCAATCTTATTCCTTGCAAGAACGGAGGTGATGATTTCGGGGCTCACTGTATAGGCCTTCATAGCTTCTCCATCACTTAAGAGCTTGATCTTGCTCCCTAAGTCTCGCTTTACAATAAAGCCAGCCTCAAGAAGAGTGACGGGAGAGACAATGTCGCTTTTGAGCTTTGCAAGATCTTTAATGTTTATAATAATCGCCTTGGGACTCTTGGGCTTATTTTTGAAACCCCGGAGTTTTGGAAGACGAATAATGAGATTGGAAATAGCGGGCTTGATGCGGCGACCGGCATGTTGTTTCTGACCGTTGCTACCGCGACCAGAGTAAGTGCCCCGTTTGCCGCCACGGCCGACGCGGGTTTTTTTCTTTTCTTTTAAGTGATGAGGACGTAAATCGTGAAGTTGCATAGATTTATTTCGTTTCGGCCGCGGGGGCAGAGGTTTCTAATGCGACTTTTTCCTTCGGGGCGGCGGGCTTTACCTTGATTTTTTCCAAGGCGTGGATGGTGGCGATCGCATTGGTGAGCTTATTGGTAGTCGAGCCTAAGGTCTTGCCGATCGCGTCTTTTATGCCGGCCATAGCAAGCACGACGCGGGAAGAACCACCAGCCCGGAGACCATGACCTACCGGAGCAGGTTTGATCATCACTCTTGCGGCGCCGAACTTGGCGCTTACTTCATGAATAATAGTGGTGCCTTTAGTGCCTACGCGGATCAAGGCTTTTTTGGCGGCGGTTTTAGCCTTATCAACGGCCTGGGCGACATCAGCGCCTTTTGCAATACCGACACCGACCTGGCCTTTTTCATCGCCAATGATGATTGTGGCCCGGAAGCGAAAGCGCTTACCACCAGCGACCACGCGGGTGACGCGGCGCATGTCGATCACTTTTTCTTTAAAACCATCAGTTTTTATAAATGGAGCGGGCTTCTTGTCACCAAAACGGCGAGGACCGCGAGCGCCATCGCGAGAAGGACCACGATCGGAGGAGTAGCTGCGCTGATTACTGGAGCGAGGAGCACTTATATTTTTGTTTGGAGTGTTTTCCATAATTATGTATTAAAATTTGAGTCCACCTTCTCGAGCGCCATCGGCAATCGATTTTATCCGACCGTGATATTTATAGGAACCTTTATCAAAGATGACGGCTTCAATGCCGGACTTTTTAGCTTTTTCGGCGAGATTCTTGCCAAGGGTAAGAGCGCGTTCGGATTTTTTTCCTTTTTCAGTTTTTGTATTGCCCGAGATAAGAGTTATTCCCTTGCTATCATCGATTAGCTGAGCATAAGTGTATTTGTTGCTACGGAAGACGGAAAGGCGGGGTTTTGCCGCAACACCAAAAATCTTGGCGCGGATGCGCTTGGCACGAGCTTGCTTTCTTTTGTTGATAAGAATTTTTTTCATGGTCGTGATGGTTTAGGCGGCGGAGGCACCGACTTTCTTGCCGGCCTTGCGGCGAACGACTTCGTTTTCGTAGCGAATCCCCTTGCCTTTGTAGGGCTCGGGCTTTTTGATCTTGCGGATATTGGCCGCGGTCTGGCCAACGAGATATTTGTCGATACCACTGATCTTAATGGTATTTTTATCCACCTCTGCTTTAATGCCTTCGGGAACGATAAACTTTACCGGATGACTGAAGCCGACATTGAAAGAAAGATTTTTACCTTCAACGGCGACTTTATAGCCGACACCTTCGATCTTTAATGATTTAGCATAGCCAGTCTCGAGACCGACTAAGGCATTTTTAAAAAGAGAGGCGATGGTACCTAGATTGATTAAGCCCTGGTGATTGTCGCCCAAGACTTCAAAGGTCATAGCTTTATCCTTGGCTTCAGCCTTGATGAAAGGGAGGATGGGTACGGTCAAGGTACCCATCTTGCCTTTAACGGTGATGATAGAGTCAGAAGTGGTGACTTCGATCCCTTCAGGGATCTCAATTGGCTTTTTTCCTAAGCGGCTCATGTATTTAGAAAAGTAGCGTAAGTCTAGCAAATTGCGTTTTGTTTTGCAAGATGGTTTGTATTTTTAAAAGAAAAGCCCCGCAAGATGCGGGGTAAGTGGGTGAAATTTAGATATTTGAAGAAGATTATGCCTTCTGAATGATCTCTCCCTTAGGATCGTCCATTATTGAGCGGCTATGTTTCTTGCCGTTCTCTAGAGAGCGCTTAATCGCTTCTAGGAGTTCAGAATGACAATACCAGAAAAAAAACCGCGTTTGCGGTTTTTTGGTTACCAGATTTCAAAGAGGAGTTCGCCGCCGGCTTTTTGCTTGCGGGCTTCTTTGCTAGTCATAATCCCTTGCGGGGTGCTGACTACAAGGTGGCCATAACCGCTTTTTACCGGCTTGAAATCTTTATAGCCAGCGTAGAGACGGCGAGAAGGCTTGCTGACGAGCTTGAAATCGCTGAATACGGGACGACCATTTTCGTCGTAGCTAATCTTAAGCTCTAAAAAGCGACTGGTTTCAGTGCGGCCTTTTTTGGCAATGCCTTTTATATAACCATTTTTTTCTAGGATTTCAGCGATGATTAAGCTGCGCTTTGTGTGCGGGACACGGAAAGCGTCATGGCGAGCCATAGTAGCGTTTTTTAAGCGAGTGAGAATTTGTCCGTACATATCTTTTGTTTACCAGCTAGATTTATGAACTCCAGGAATTTCGCCCTTGCTGGCCATTTCTCTAAAGCAAATGCGGCAGATGCCGAAATCGCGCATATAGCCATGCTTACGACCACAGCGAAAACAACGTCGGACAATCCGAGTAGAAAACTTTGGCGGTTTTTGCGAGCGAGCGATTACGGAAGTCTTGGCCATATTTTTGTCTAGTGAATGTAACTTGTTTAGAGCTTAATTGCAACTTTATCTTTGAAACGGGATGCCAAGTTCACGATAGGTCTCGATAGCCATGTCGCGATTCCTAACTCTGGGAACAATGGTAATCTCGACACCGAAGGCGGCGCGACTATTTTCTTGGTTGATTTCTGGAAAAACGACGTGATCGCGAAGACCAATGGAAAGATTGCCATGGGTATCAACATTATTGATATCAATGCCGCGGAAGTCACGGAGACGAGGAAGAATGATCTTGATGATTCGATTGAGAAAATCAACCATTCGCTTGCCGCGAAGAGTGGCTTTGATTCCAACGATATTGCCTTCTCGGGTCTTGAAGCCGGCAATGGACTTCTTAGCTGGTCTCGTCATTCCTTTTTGGGCGGTGATAGCGGTAAACTCCTTCATGATTTCAGGAAGAAGCTTGTCTTCGAAGCCGGGGGTGTTGATCGACAAGCGGCCGATACCGCTGTTGACTACCACTTTTTCGAATTCGTTTCTGTAGTTTTTTTCTCCAGTCTTTTTCATAGGTTTAGATTACCGCTTTACACTTCTTGCAAATGCGGAATTTCTTGTCACCCTCGATCTTATAACCGATCCGAGACGCTTTGCCGCAGTTCTTGCAGAGAATCAAAACATTGCTTATTGAAAGAGAACGGTTCATAGTGACCGCTTCGCTGCCTTTGTCGGACTTAGTCTGACTCTTTACGAATTTCTTGAAAACATTGATACCGTCTACACGGAGACGGCTAGTCTTTTTGTCGATCTCAAGAACCTTGCCGGATTTGCCCGCATCTTTACCGGTTAACACTTGGACCATATCTCCTTTTTTTATTTTGATAGCCATAGTTTTAGACAATATCTTCCGCTAAAGAAAAAATTTTTTCGTATTTTTCTTTGAGCTCGCGAGGAACGGGACCAAAAAGACGGGTACCGCGAGGTTCATTTTTTTCATTGATAATCACGACAGCATTTTCATCAAAGCGGAGATAGGAACCATCAGGACGGCGGATGGGATTGGCAGTACGGACCACGACGCAACGGACTATGTCTTTTTTCTTGACTTGCTTGCGGGGTTCGGCTTCTCGCACGGAAGCGATCAAAATCTCACCCAAGCGAGCATAGCGTTTGCGGCTGCCACCTAGGATGCGGAAGACATTGATTATTTTGGCGCCAGTGTTATCAGCGACTTTTACTAATGACCGTAACTGCAACATAGATTTAGGATTTTTTAATTATAACCCATCTTTTATCTTTTGACAATGGACGAGTTTCTTCCATCACTACTACATCACCAACTTTATACTGATTGTCTTCATTATGGGCTTTGTAGCGCTTATTGACCTTATAGTGCTTTTCATAGCGAGGATGTTTTTTGACGGTCTCGACCTCGACGATAGCCGTCTTCTGCATTTTGTCGGAGACAACTACTCCTTGCAGAGTCCGCTTGATGATTTTTTTATCTATAGATTTCATAGCTTTGGTTTATTTGGCTGTCTTTCCAGAGTTAAGTTCTTGTTCTTTTGCAAAGGTATTGAGACGAGCGATAAGCTTTTTTTCGGCCTTCAATTTCTTGGCGTTTTTAGCTTTACCACTTAATAATTCATTGCGAAAATTCCAGAGGCGGTCCTTAGCCTCAGAGATTGATTTTTTGAGTTCCGAAACAGATTTAGATCGGAGGATTTTCAGCTCATCTTTTTTCATAAAAATTATTTACCGATGACGCGGGTCTTCACCGGAAGCTTGTAGCCTGCAAGGCTCAAGGCTCGATCGGCTTTCTTTTGATCTACTCCATCGACTTCAAAGAGGACGCGACCGGGACGGACAGCAAAGACATAGTGATCAACGGCACCCTTGCCACCACCCATAGTAACTTCTGGCGGACGCATGGTGACTGGCTTATCTGGAAAAATGCGGATATAGACGGTGCCTTCTCGCTTTAAAAAGTTGGTGATCGTGCGGCGGGCGGCTTCGATCTGCTTACTTGTAATCCAGGCGGCGGATTCGGCCTTCAAGCCGAAGCTTCCGTAGGAAAGCTTGGTGCCCCGAGTCTCAATGGTCCGCTTGCGGGACCGGCCTTTTTGCCACTTTCGATGTTTGACCTTTTTAGGAAGTAACATACTTTTGGTTTATTTTTCTGAATCGCCGGATTTTTCTTTTGAGGGTTTATTATCTTCAAAAACCTGGCCTTTGTAAAGCCAAACTTTGACGCCGATTGTGCCATAGGTAGTAAAAGCAGTGGCTTCCGCATAGTCAATAAGCGCGCGGAGAGTCTGGAGGGGAAGACTGCCTTTTGATAGAGATTCACTACGGGCAATTTCGGAGCCGTTTAAGCGACCGGAGACCCGGACTTTTATGCCTTTCACATCTCTGTTTTGCATGGCGGTATCGATTGCTTTCTTTAAGAGGCGACGGAAAGGCATACGCTTTTCAAGATCAAGAGCGATATTTTGGGCGATGACGGCAGAGAAAATGTCTTGCGCTTTTAAGTCTTCAATGGAGATTTTAAGCTTGGAGTGAGGACCTTTTGCAAGATTATTTTTCTTGCGCATTGTGGTCAAGGCTTTTTCGATAAAAGCGGTGAGTTCTTCAATCCCCTTTCCTCCCCGACCAATAATGAGACCTGGGCGAGCGGCTTTTATAGTGACGCGACAGTCATTACTGCTGTTTCTCTCTATTTTAATGTTTACCACGCCGGCGGTGGCGATGCGTTTCATGACAGCGGCGCGAATAACCACATCTTCTTGCAGATAGGTGCGGAAAGACTTCTTAGCAAACCAACGGGCGTGCCAATCATTAACAATGCCGAGCCGAAGCGAATCTGGTCTAATCTTTTGTCCCATACTTTTAGTGCCTAATTATAATTATTAGTGTCTTTTTTGTCTAATTAGACGCTTTTCCGACGGAATATTTTTTTCATGATGCCGGTATTTTTATCCTCGACAACGACCTTATTTTTTTCTTTATTTTTTTCTGTGCGTTCGGTTTTTTTGATGGGCTTTACGGTTTCTTTGGCGGTTTTTGGTTTTTTTCGAACAATATTAAAAGGAGGAAGAATAGCTTTACCTTCGGCAAGAACTAAGGTGAGATGGCTCATTTTTTTCTGCATGGTGTTGGCGCGACCCATAGCGGCCGGAAGAACACGCTTTAGCATTGGCCCTTGGTCCACTTGAAAAGTCTTAATTACTAGGGCATTTGGGTTCATACCTTTTTCTCGGGCGCTCGCAATCCCAGCTCGGATGAGCTTAATGACTGGAGTAGTGGCGCGCTTGGCACGAAGCATGAGTTGAGCTTCGGCTTCAGTGGTATGAAGACCTTTAACCGAATGAGCAACTAAGCGAACCTTACGAGGCGCCATCTTCAAGTATCGAAGTTTTACAGTAGTTTCTTTCATAGAAATATTTATTTCTTACCTTCGGTCTTAGCGGCCTGAGAGGCGGTCTTAGCGGCTAAGGCAGCTTTTTGCTCGAGTTCTTTTTGAATTTTACCGCCGTGCTTACTGAAGGTGCGGGTAGGAGAAAATTCACCAAGTCGGTGACCAACCATTTCTTCGCGGATTTTGACTGGAATGTGCTTTCGGCCATTGTGAATTCCTAAAGTGAAGCCAACCATTTCTGGAGAAATTTCTGAGGCGCGAGCCCAAGTATTAATCACGGTCTTATCAGACGGACTGATCTTTGAAAGCTTTTTAATTAATTTCTGGTCGACGTATGGACCTTTTTTAGAACTTCTGCTCATAGGTTTATTTTCTTACTTTATTGATACGGCGTGAAACAATGAGGTGATCAGACCACTTCTTGCGCTTTCGGGTCTTTCTGCCACCAGTGATATTACCCCAAATGTCCTTCGGGCGTTTAGTGCCACGAGGTTGTTTCTGTTCTCCACCACCATAAGGGTGATCAACTGGATTCATAGCAGTACCACGGACGGTTGGACGAACACCGAGCCAGCGATTGCGACCGGCCTTACCAATCTTTACTAGTGACCATTCGATATTGGATATCTGGCCGATAGTCGCCAAGCTTTCGGAGGAGACTTTACGGACTGCCCGGGAACCAAGCTTTAAGTCGGTATAGCCGGCGTCGTGTGCCAATATTTCGACGGAGGTGCCGGCGGAACGGGCAATTTTGCCACCAGTACCGCGAGTGAGCTCAACATTGTTTACGCTATAACCAACGGGGATTTTTTTCAAAGGAAGGCGATTGCCAGGAGTGAGCTTAGCATCTTCGGAGGTCGTGAGAATGTCCCCTACTTTTACGTCTTTGGTAGCGAGAATGTAAGAGCGGAGACCATCCTTGTAAACTACAAGAGCAATAAAGGCGCTGTGATAGGGGCTATATTCGATAGTTTCCACTCGGGCGGGAATATTAAAACGATCCTGTTTGAAATCAATGGTCCGATAGGTCTTTTTATTGCCACCGCCTTGGTGCCTCATGGTGATGCGACCATGATGATTGCGACCAGCGCTTTGTTTAATTCTCTCAGTGAGACGCTTAAATGGCTTTTTGGTCGTCACAAAAGAGCTGTAGTCTACTACAGTAGTACCGCGGAGAGATTTAGTTGTCGGTTTGTATTTTTTCATAAGAGTGGGATTAACCGATATTTGTTATTTTTTCTCCAGCCTTTAAGGTGACAATAGCCTTTTTATAACCCGGCTTGAAGCCGATAAAGCGTCCGACTCGCTTCTGCTTCTTTTGCGTATTCAAAATATTGATACCAATAATCTTTACTTTGTAGGTCTTCTCAAGAATTTTTTTGAGTTCTACTTTATTTGCCTCATCCTTAACCATAAAGGTGTATTTTCCAGTCTCGGAGGCCTTGGAGGATTTTTCGGTAACGATCGGTTTTTTTAATAAAAACTTGTTCATAGATTTATCGGATCGCAGTTACGCTATCAGCGGAAATGACGACGGATTTGTGCCGAATGATATCTGAGATATTTAAATTAGTGGCGGAGAGACAGGAAATTTTTTTCAAGTTGCGAGTAGCGATTTTTAAATTCTTATCCTCAAGAGAAGGAATAATAGAGGCGTTTTCGATGCCGAGTTTTTTCAAAATAGCAGTGGCGGATTTTGTCTTCCAATTAGCAGAAGTAAAATCAGAAACAATCTTCACCTCTCCTTCCTGAAACTTTTTGGCCAAAACACTGTGCAAGGCGGCGCGGAGCATTTTCTTGTTTACTTTTTGGGAATAATTGCGGTCGTTTCTCGGACCAAAAGTAATACCACCACCAACCCAGATAGGAGAACGAGTAGAGCCATGACGAGCACGGCCAGTCCCCTTTTGCTTCCAAGGTTTTTTGCCACCACCACGAACTTCTCCACGAGTTTTGGTATGCGCCCATGGCAAACGAGCGTTAGCATCCATTGCTACTACTACCTGATGAACGAGATCAGGATTCCAAGCGCGGCCGAAAATAGCGTCGCTCAAGTCAATCTCGCCGATTACTTTATTATCCAAATTGTAGAGATTAGTTTTCATAGTAGACTTCAATTTTGCCACCTTTACTACCAGGGACAGCGCCACGGAGAAAAAGCTCACGAGTATCAGCGATGACTTCGACTACTTTGAGATTTTTGACGGTGATTCTTTCTTGGCCCATTCGGCCGGCCATACGCTTTCCCTTAATAACTCTTTGAGGTGCGGTGTGACCGATAGAACCCGGGGCACGGAAACGATTTTTCTGACCATGCGTCTTAGGACCACCACCAAAACCATGCCGCTTTACCGTACCCTGAAAACCATGCCCCTTGTTAAGACCGCTTACTTTGACGAGGACACCTTCTTTTAAGTCGGAAAAATCAGAATCTTCCTTAATCCGAATGATGGAAACTGGGACGACAATATCGTTTTTCCAAACCTGGGTCATTTTCAGTTTTTCGCCGATGATTTTTTTCATGATTTTGGCTTAGATCTCCTTCCTCTTTTGCCGATAAAAAACGCCCGGAGCGATCCGGACGTTTTTTATGTCCATCAAGCTACCACATTTTAAACTTGACGCATTGGGTCAGAGGTTTAGGAATCAATTAACTCAGGTAGTTTACACCATTTTTATCTCAATATCAATACCCGACGGAAGATTAAGGCTGGAAAGGGATTCGATGATTGCCACATTAGGATTCAAAATATCAATGAGGCGCTTATGAACCCGCAGCTCAAACTGTTCCCGAGAGTTCTTATGGACGAAAGTAGATCGATTAACAGTGTACTTTCTGGTCTCAGTAGGAAGCGGAATAGGGCCAATAATTTCCGCATCGTGACGCTTGGCAACCTGGACAATCTGCCGACAGGAATTGTCGATGAGCTTATTGTCATAGGCTTTGATGCGTAAGCGTAATTTGTCTTTTTGATCTGTTTTAGTAGCCATAATCTTCAAAGAGCTTGAGATAAATATTACTTATTAATCTTAGTGACCACGCCGGCACCAACAGTCTTGCCACCCTCGCGGATAGCGAAGCGCTGCTTTTCTTCCAAAGCGACTGGAGCGATCAACTTAACATTGAATTTAATCGTGTCGCCGGGCATAACCATCTCAACACCTTCAGGAAGCATTACTTCGCCGGTGACGTCAGTGGTGCGGATATAGAACTGCGGTTTATAACCCTTGAAGAATGGGGTGTGACGACCACCTTCTTCTTTGCTTAAGATATAAACTTCCGCTTCGAAATCAGTGTGTGGGTTGACCGAACCGCCCTTCGCGATTACTTGGCCGCGCTCCACATCTTCTTTCTTCAAACCGCGGAGAAGGACGCCGACGTTGTCTCCAGCCCGACCTTCGTCGAGGAGTTTATTGAACATTTCAATACCGGTAATAACGGACTTTTGGGTGTCTTTAAGACCGATTATTTCGCACTCGTCGTTAACCTTCATAATACCGCGCTCAATACGGCCAGTGACGACGGTACCGCGACCTTCAATTGAGAAGATGTCTTCGATCGGCATAAGGAAGGGCTTGTCAGTATCTCGAACAGGCTGAGGAATGTAAGAATCTAAAGCGGCAGCAAGGTCAAGAATCGGCTTTATGGCCGGATCATCAACACTCGTAGCATTTAAAGCCTTCAAAGAGGAACCGCGGACTACTGGAGTCGTGTCTCCAGGGTATTCATACTTTTTCAAAAGTTCACGAACTTCCTGCTCGACGAGATCGATAAGCTCAGGGTCATCCACCATATCGCACTTGTTTAAGAAGACAATAATCGAAGGTACGCCGACTTGGCGAGCGAGAAGGATGTGCTCGCGAGTTTGCGGCATTGGGCCGTCAGCGGCGGAAACTACGAGGATGGCGCCATCCATTTGAGCGGCACCAGTGATCATGTTTTTGATGTAATCTGCGTGACCAGGGGCGTCAATGTGAGCATAGTGACGATTCTCGGTCTCGTACTCGGAGTGGTGAATGGAGATCGTTATTCCACGCGCCTTTTCTTCCGGAGCTTTATCGAGGTCATCAACTCCGACTTCTTTTGCGATGAGTCCCTTCAAGTGAAGGACGTGGGTGATAGCGGCAGTGGTTGTAGACTTGCCGTGGTCAACGTGACCAATAGTACCGACGTTTACGTGCGGTTTGTTTCTTTCAAATTTTGCCTTTTCAGCCATTTTTTTACTTTACTTATTTACTTAATAATTAATTTTTTCTGTAAAGTTTATTGTATATTTCCCTTTTTCTTTTGTCAATCCTTACTGGAAAAAATTAATGATATCGATAGCGGCTTTGGGATATTGTAAAAGGAGCGAAGATCCGTGACCGCCTACTTTATAGATTTGAGTAGAAGAATTTGGCAAGAATGAAGAGAAAATATCTATAGCTTGGCGATTTTCGAGCTCGGAGGTGGAAGTGAGGAAAAGAATGCGAATAGAGGGATTGATATTGCCAATGAAATCCATCGGCCGGATCCCAAAACTTTCAGGAGTCGGGGAAAGGGCAAAAAGAGCGGGAGTCTTTGGATGGAGGCTGGCATACTCCAGAACAAGATTAGCGCCAATTCCCACACCGCCCATGTAGATAGCCGGATCACGAAAGCCCTGATTAAAGAGCCAGGTGTGGGCGGCCTCGAGGTCGAGCTTGGAGGCTTTATATTTTTTTTCGTTAAAGTTAGTAGGCGGATGAATGCCTTTTGTGGAATCACCGGAACCACGGAGATCAAGAGTGAGGACAAAAAAACCTTCTTTCACTAGACGAGTGGCGAGCTCTCGGAGGCTTTTTCTTGTTGCGGGCAGGCCGGGAACGAGGATGACAGCTTTTTCTTGCACAGCATCTTTTTTTCGGTAATAATTGCCTATTAGGCGAACGCCATCTTCGCTTTTAAAAGAAACTTTTTTAATAAGGATAGGAGAACTGAAAAAATAATAGTAGCCGCCAAGGGCGATAATCCCCAGAGAAAGGATTTTTATGAAAAGAGGCATTGTTTTTATTATATCATTTTATGAAAAAAACCTGCACTCTAGAGTGCAGGGATAAGGGGGTTTCAGAGACAAACTGTTAGGCGGCTTTGAGAAGTGTGGAAAGATCTTGACGAAGGGCGGCAGGGTCGCTTGAAAAATCATTGACCAGCCGAAAGAAGTTTTTTTCAAGATCAGTATGCTTACCCTTATTTCGGCAAGCACGGATGAAGAGCAGGTAGAGCACCGGGTCGGCTTGCGTAAGTTTTGACAACTGGTCTTTGCGGATGCGACGGAGGGCGGCGAGACGCTTTGACTTCCCTTGATCAGAATTTAGAAATCTGATCACGTCACCAAATTGACTGGTTTCGTCCAAGGTCATGAATAACTTCCTTTGCGAAGAGCGAGGGATGATTCGAGAAAGGATGTTAGCAAAGAGCGATGGCGGCTCGGAAAGACGTCAAAAGCTCGGCGAGCTCCTCTCCAAGATGAGCTTTTGATTCGGGCATCAGATTGAGACCACTCAGATACGAATTCCAGAAGTTGTCGTCGAAGATATCATTTCTGCCGCCGCGTTGGTAATGATCGTAGCGTCGGAAGAGTTCTTCTTTGATCCTTTCGGAAAAATGTTCTCCGATAAAAGCAAAAAAGTTGGCTTCGAAGGCCTCGCTGTTCACATCAAAGAGGATTTTAAATACCTCTTTAGTCGTGATGGATCGGAAGTTTAAATGTTCATGCATAGGAAGGATCCTTTTTGTTTCTAGAGGAAATTTAAGGTGCAAAAAAACTCACTATTTGACAATATTTAGTATACTTAAATTTTCTTATTTGTCAAACTGGGGATAAAAAACACTGTCGTAAAATATTTATTATATTTTACGACAGTGTTTTTTATAAATTGCAGTAGACTATGACAGGCACAGTTTACTTTTGGGCTTTGCCTTCGATGATGCCTTGAGCAACATTGTTTGGCATTGGCTCGTAGTTGCTGAATTCCATCGAGAAGGATCCACGGCCTTGAGTAATCGAGCGAAGTTTAGTCGCATAGCCGAACATTTCAGAGAGAGGAATTAGAGCCTCAATTACCTTTACGCCCATGCGGTCGTCCATGGATTCGATTCGGCCGCGCTTGGAGCTAATATCACCAGTGACATCACCCATAAAATCGGCTGGGGTGATGACCTGTACTTTCATGATCGGCTCAAGAAGGACGGGCTTGCTTTGCTTAACGCCATCCTGGAAAGCAATAGAACCAGCGATCTTAAAAGCGGCTTCGGAGGAGTCAACTTCATGGAAACTGCCATCAAAAAGAGTGACTTTGACGTCTACTATCGGGTAGCCGGCGAGGACTCCCCTCTCAACGGCTTCTTTGACACCTTTTTCTACTGCTGGGATGTACTCACGGGGAATGACACCACCCTTGATAGCATCTATGAATTCAAAACCCGCACCTTTTTCATTGGCTTCCACTTTGAGCCAGCAATGACCATACTGACCGCGACCACCAGACTGACGGATGTATTTTCCTTCGGCTTCGGCGCTCCCTTGGATGGTTTCTCGATAGGCGACTTGCGGACGGCCGACGTTGGCCTCTACCTTAAACTCGCGCTTCATGCGGTCGACGATGATCTCAAGCTGGAGCTCACCCATGCCACTGATAATAGTTTCCCCGGTTTCGGCGTCGCCACCTACGCGGAAAGTTGGATCTTCTTCAGCAAGACGACGGAGGGCAATACCCATTTTTTCCTGGTCGACTTTGGTCTTGGGCTCGATACGCATACTGATAACCGGTTCGGGGAAGATAATTTTTTCGAGAATGATTGGATTTTCGGGATCGGCTAGGGTGTCGCCAGTTGTGGTATCTTTCATACCGACTAAGGCGCCAAGGTCACCAGCATGGATTTCCTCTACATCTTCACGGTGATTGGCGTGCATCCGGAGAATGCGGCCAACGCGCTCCTTGATTCCCTTATTGGTATTAAAGACGTAACTGCCGGTACGAAGGACGCCCGAATAGACTCGAAAAAAGGTGAGGGAACCAACAAAAGGATCAGCGGCAATTTTGAAAGCAAGCGCGGAGAATTTTTCATCATCAGTGGCAAGACGAGTGATCTCGGCGCCGGAATCCGGATCTGTGCCTTTGGCCGGGAGAACATCGGCAGGAGAAGGAAGATAGTCGATGATGCCATCAAGCATGAGCTGGACACCTTTATTTTTTAAAGCGGAGCCGGTGAAGACTGGGATAAGCTTGATTTCTAAAGTAGCTTTGCGGAGAATGCGCTTTAGATCCGCAACAGAGACTTCCTCGCCTTCAAGATAGCTTCCCATAGCGGTATCGTCATGCTCGACGATGCGTTCAATGAGCTTCCCCCGCTTTTCTTTATACTGTTCTTTGTAGTCCTCAGGAATATCACTGCTTTCGATTATTTTTTCACCTTTTACACCTTCAAAGCGGTAGACTTTACCAGACAGAAGATCGATGAGACCCTCAAAATTTCCTTCCATGCCAATCGGAATCTGCATTTGGATGGCGTTGGGATTTAATTTATCCAAAATAGACTTGAAGCTATTATCAAAACTCGCGCCCGTGCGATCGAGCTTATTAATAAAGCAGATGCGGGGCACCATGTATTCGTCGGCATAGCGCCAATTAGTCTCGGATTGCGCTTCCACGCCAGCTACGCCATCAAAGACGACACAAGCACCATCTAAGACACGCATGGAGCGTTTCACCTCAACGGTAAAGTCGATGTGGCCTGGAGTGTCGATGAGATTAATTCGGTAATCCTGACCCTTATTATCCTTTGCATAGGTCGGGGTCCAAAAACAGGTCGTGGCGGCGGCGGTAATAGTGATACCACGCTCGCGCTCCTGCTCCATCCAGTCCATTACGGTGTCGCCCTCATGTACCTCTCCGATCTTATGGGAAACGCCGGTATAAAAAAGAATACGCTCGGAGACGGTAGTCTTGCCAGCGTCGATGTGAGCGACGATACCAATATCGCGAACTCTTTCTATAGGATATTCTCGGGCCATAATGGTGATGTATTTTACAATATATTGTTATTTATAGTAGGACTAAAAAAATATAAACTACTCAAAGTCGGGCGGGGAAAAATTAGTGGCGAGGGGCGGAGGAACGGGCAAAGTGAGCGAAGGCGCGGTTGGCTTCAGCCATACGGTGGGTGTTGATCTTTTTCTTGACGGCATTCCCTTCGTTTTTGGCGGCGGCCATGATTTCCTCGGCGATTTTTACGGCCATCGGCTTACCCTTCACACTACGGGCGGCCTCAATCATCCAGCGAGCAGCAAGGATGAAGCGGCGGTCATCGCGGACTTCTCGAGGGACTTGGTAGTTGGCGCCACCGACTCTTGTCGTGACTACTTCGAGCTGAGGAGCAGCATTTTCCAAGGCGCGCTCAAAAATAGGAAGAGGCTCTTCTTTAGCTTTTTCTTTTATTATATCGAAGGCATCATAGATGACACCTTGAGCGACACTTTTTTTGCCACTTTCCATTAAGTAATTGACAAATCGGGTGACAACGGTGCTCTGGTACTTAGCATCTGGTTTGTGATATTTGCGATATTTTCTAGCTCGTCTCATGATTAATAGTTTTTATCTTTATTTCTTTTTACCAACTTTAGCGCCGTACTTGGAGCGCTGCTGTTTGCGATCGTTTACTCCCGAGGTATCAAGGCGACCGCGGACGATGTGATAGCGGACACCAGGAAGATCCTTTACACGACCACCGCGGATCATGACGACGGAGTGCTCTTGGAGATTATGGCCCTCGCCGGGAATGTAAGCGGTGATTTCGGTGCCATTGGTGAGGCGGACTCGGGCAAACTTACGAAGAGCAGAGTTTGGCTTCTTTGGGGTCATGGTAGCGACTTTGACACAAACACCGCGCTTGAAAGGCGAGGCAGAAATAACGGGTTTGTTGAGTACCGTGTTGAAATAGTTGCAGAGGGCGGGCGCTTTGGACTTTACGACTTTGCGCGCGCGGCCTTTCTTAATTAGTTGCCGATATGTGGGCATGCTGTGATAGCGCTCGTATTTTTAGGTTAATTTCAATTTTTTTCTTCCGTTCGGTGTTCACACACTTAAGCTCTAGCATGTATGCTCCGCTCGATACTCAGAAAGAAAATCGAAATTTCCTCCAAAACTACTTCGCTTTAAATTTATGATGTATTGGCGCTTATGGTAGCAAACTCTATTTTTTCAGTCAAGGTTTATTGATAAAAAAACCGCCAGAAGGCGGCCTTGAGGAAGAAATAAAGATTTCTAACCTCGGGTGAGCTTGATTGGGACTTGGTAGGTCATACCGTCAGCACAAGAGCGTTCCCAACAGTAGCCGGGACGAAGTTTTTCTTCACCCCCGCTTTCGGCAGAAGAAGGTTTCTTCTTGGATGGTTTTCTTTTTTTTTCGTAGTTTTCAGCCACAACAAGATCCTTTTTAAAAAAGCAGAGATACAACCCTTTTTTTATTATACCATACCTGCATAATAAGTCAATAAAATCAGGTTTTTAGCCGAGGGGAAGCTGGAAGATCCAGAAGAAGAGCTTGAGGATGCTACCTAAAAGGAAGCGAAGGAGACCGTCGCCGAAAAGGATCAAGGCGAGAAGGAGCGGGAGGGAGAAGCGCTCGAGCGTAGTCTCGAAACCGCGGAAGGAATGAGGAAGAAGGTAGGCAAGAATTTTGGAGCCATCAAGGGGCGGGATAGGGATGAGATTGAAGACGGCGAGGATGATATTGATGACTGCAATCCCAATAAAAGTCTGATTAATGGGGGCGGAGAGTGGCGAGGAGAGAGTAAAAGTCAGGGCGCCGACGAAGATAAAGGCAATGATAAGATTGGACAAGGGACCGGCGAAGGAAATAACAGCGCTCGCTTTGCGAATATCTTTAGCCTTTACTTTTTGCATATCAACGGGAACAGGCTTGGCCCACCCAATGATGATTGGCTGTATGCCAAAGAGAGCAGGAATGGCAAGAATGAGTGGGAGAATAATCGACCCAAAGGGATCGATGTGATTAATAGGATTAAGGTTGAGACGATTGTCGCGCTTCGCGGTATCATCGCCGTAGGCTAAAGCAACGGCGCCATGAGCGACTTCATGGATCATGACGGAGAAGATGAGGATAATAATTTGAAAAAGAAAACGATAAAAGTCAGACATTGTTCTTACAGTGTAACGCATCTTTTTTCCGAATAAAAAAATTCTCTCCTCTTTATCGCTAATGAAGAGAGGAATGTGAAAGTCGCGACGTATGCCCATGAGGCCATCTCTCCTAAAGCCCTGGTCCCTGCTATGTTTTGCTGCACGTCAAAATTTTGTCTTTTGTAAATCAAATAGTCTGAAAATTTAACCCCTATTCAGTATTACTGCCTAGCGATGGAACCGGAATTAATAATGAGATCATGGTCGGGACTATAGATGATGGCTTTACCCGCACGCTCGAAGACTAGAAGATAGTCGCCATTTTTTGCGTCATTAAAGAAGGACTGGGAGGAGGAAAGTTTTTCCGCCTCGCCAATACTCATAATGATCGGTACCTCGCCTTCCGGAAGAAGGATATGGCGGGAGACCATCTTAACAATTTTTTCGTTATCAGGGATGCTCGAGCCATTGCTAAAGATGCTATAAAGAGCGGTGGAGAGAAGAAGGAGGAGGAGACTAAGGACCCACTTATTTCGGAAAATTTGCCGATTGAAACGGATTTTTTTCACCGCGTGGGCGAATTTTTTAAAAAAAGAATGGGGACGATCTTCAAAAGAAGGGGTGTCGACGAGAGTGATAGGAGAGGAAGGTTCGGGTTTGCGGAAAAAGTCTGAAGTAGTCTCCGATTCATAAGAGGAGAAGGGGGAATCAATAGTATCGTAGGAAGCTGGAAGATCGATAGGAAGTCCCGCGGATTTTTTTGATGTGTCTCGCGTGGTTTTGGTTGAGGATTTTTTAGTGGTTTTTTTCGCGGCAACTTTAGGCATGAACTTAGTACCTTTTTATTTTATAGGAAGAGGGAGAATTCGCAAAACGGGGAAAAATTTGCTAGTATTTTTCAAGAATTCTTTATAGAAAATAAGCTCACCGATGCGAGTACGCTATGGCGGGCAAGGGAAGGGTGGCCGAGTGGTTGAAGGCGGCAGTCTTGAAAACTGCTATATCGGAAACGGTATCGAGAGTTCGAATCTCTCCCCTTCCGCATAGTAAGAGTATCTGGCTCTAATGCCATCAAATTGAATGGAGAACGCAAGGAAAACTCTAGCTTTTTTCCATTTAGTACACAGTTAGAAAGTAAGAAGCCCAAAAGTTGCCTTTTTTCGTTTACTTCAGAACTCATAAAGATTTCCTTTGCTCGTTTAGCAAGATTTAACACTGTATTTGCACTGATATAGAACTGTTCGTCAGCATCAGAATGACCTTTCATCTGTTCAAGTAATTCCGATTGCTTTCCTTTGTATTCTCGTAATAAATTGTCATACATTTCATCCGTAATACGACCATCTAGTCTATCCTCATACATTTTCTTTATTCTTGCATCGTAAACATCAAACTCTGCCTTCAGTTGCTTCAGGTTGCTTTTATAGAACTTATTTTCATTATTACCTATCTGTCTTAAACCTTCTGTAATCTCTTCTATACGCTCATCAGAGAGCTTAATACTGTCTAAAACCTCATATACTTGCCCTAGAAGGTCTTTTTCTGGGACATATACTCTTTCACAGTTCTTAAATCCTGAACAACTGTAGTAAGCATATCTACCTTTCTGTAACTGGCCGCCCACAACACCTCCACACTTTCCACATACAATTAAACCTCTAAAGATAAAAGGTTTTGAAGCATACTTTGTTGGGACTTTATTATGTCTTTCCATTACTTCCTGACATTTATCAAAGAGTTCTTTTGAAATAATGGTCTGGTATTTGTGTGCATATAACAACTTATGAGTTCTTGAATAAGCAAAGCCATAATAGAAAGGGTCGTTCAGTATCTTAAAAATCATTGCCTGATTTACCTTACCTCCTATTTTACTTCTAAAACCAAGTTCATACATTTTGTCAGCAAGAGTCTGAACAGAAATATCTCCTTTAGCATATTCCTCATAAATCATAACGATGTAGTGTGCTTTCTCATCTGGCACAACATCAATCCTTCTCATTCTTAACGGATTGTCGTTGTATATACTTCTATACCCGATTGGAGGTGCACTTGTTATCTCTCCATCCTCCCTCATCTTTCCTTGCTTTCGTTTTAAGTTATCGCTCAACTGCAAAACATAATTTCTTGCAAACATAACAGCAATATCCCAACGCATAAGTTCAGAGCTATTTGATTTCTGATTGATTACAAGATTTTCTCGGTAAAAATGTAACTCTACTTTTCCTTCCTTTCTTAAATCATCCAGAACCACTGACTCACGAAAACTTCTTTGTAGTCTATCTACCGTGTCTGTAACCAAAGCAAGCGTTTCCTTTGATTGCTTAATAATTTCAATTATCTCTGTAAATTGTTTTCGCTCTCCTTTAGTTGATGACTCTTTTATCTTAAAGACCTTCCACTTATCCAAACCCTTACCTTCTACATAAACATTCATACGAGAAAGCTGTGCCTCGTTTGAGTCCTGATTTTTATCTGAAACTCTAGCTAAGATTATTGCTTTCATTTAATTTTAGAAACCATTATCAATACCTCGCTCACAATTAGCTTCCCAACCTTTATACATATCATCTACATCACTATAATCGCGATACTTTTCACATTCATCATATGTAAATAGTGGGTCTAGTGTGCAACTTAACCAAACTTGTCTTAAGTTATTCTTTCTTCTATCTCTTTCTACCTGAGCACTAATTATGCAGCTATTGATTTTTTGTTGCGTTAATTGTTTTTTATTTGCGTCTTGGGTTTTTTTAAGGTCAGCTTGAGCCTGTTGTTCTTGCTTATTTATTTCAGTTTGTTCTTTAAGTTCTAATTCTCTTTGTTGAAGTTCCAACTGTTTTTGTAAAATAAGTTGAGAATTTTGTTGCTGTTTAGAATATAAAACCATTCCAGATGTAACAAGCCCAATAAATACTGCTACCAAAGTTAACCTAAACCAATGCTGAAATAGAAAGTTTTTCATTATTTTGTTTTTACTTTATTAAGAAAACTTTCAAACTCATCTTTATCTATCCGAAACTCTTTTCCGATTTTATGTGCCTTGAGTTTCTTGGCTTTGATATAGCGGTAGATAGTCATTACATTCACTCTCAACTTATCTGCTAGTTCCTGTGCCGCGTAGAAGTCATTTTTCATAGTTATATTGTTATTTAATAATAATTTACAATGGTTTACAATGCAATCTTACGAGTGGACAGCTTTTTCCTTCTAATACATTGCTTTATTGCCTCTGATAAACGCCGTCTTTGTTCCTCTTCTCATTCTCTAGCTATACCTTCCATAAAGAAATCTCTTTTTAATTTTTTCATTACTTTTCTTTTATTGTTGTAGTTCATTTTTGTTTATTTTATATGGTTTATAATCTTCTAATTGTTCTTGTATTTGCTTGACCCATCCGTGATAAGACTTGATTGATATTTGGTCTAAGAACAACAAATCTTTTGCCATCCTATACCAAGTCCTTCCATCAATATGTCTTTCAAGAACAGCTCTTGCACCTCTTATACCCTTTTTACTCAATGCCCAGAGTCCAATAAGATATACTGATTGTTTTCCTTTAGTTTTTGGTCTATTTCTGAAAACTCTTTCAAGAATTTTTTGTGGATTTTCCTCAAAATCAAAAAGAAAAAGATTTTTACTGACAATAAATTCATTCCAGTAGTTATTAACTACTTTCTGGCATAAATCCTTCTTAAAAATGTCTTGAAAGGTTGGATTTTTAGCATATCCAAGCTCATTTAGAATTGAGTTCATTTTCACTTTCTTTGCTAAGCGAACTTCAATACGAAGAATTTCTGCTTTATTCTTTTTATCAATGAGCAAATCAAAAAGTGAACCTTGAATTGAATTTTGGTCTTTATCCATTGCTCTCTTCTCTGGCTTACGAAGGTCTTGAATTTTGTCATAAACAACAAGTGAATGAGAGTTTGTATAGAACTGAATGGATTGACCGTTATTTCTGAAACTATCTTTGTTCAAGTCCATCTTTTTAGTTGCATCTATCTTGTTTATTTCATTGATAATGAACCCAGAAGTATATCCTTCAGACAAGATGACATTCTTTGATGGATGAAACACAGAAACAGTGGCTTTCTTTAAATCATCAATGGAAACCAGAGCACCCATATCTTGAACGGATTTATGTAGAGCTTTAATGACCGTATCAAAGTCTTTTTCTTCAACTTCCTCAACATTGTTTCCGTAAATCATCTTTGGAACAGAGAACTCAATCTTAAGCGGTATTTCACTACCTCTTTTTGTCGGTCTTTTTATTAGGGTTAGACGAACTTGATAGATACCTTTTTTCTTGTCAGCATCTCTAGGATTACTGACACATTTCACTAGATAATTACCTTCACTTTTGAGAATATTGGCGTTCGGAGTAAACATATCAGGGTTTAACTTATACGACCCTCTGGGTATTGAGAGAATTATTGTGTCTAACATACATTTGGGGGTTAATTCTTTTATCAACCTTTAGAAGCAAAGAGAAAAAATCTAAAGCGTTCTTTCTCTCTATTTCTGATAGAGTTTTTAACGACCAGTCTGGTTTTGATATTTCTTTTTTATCTTTCTCAGACATAAAATAACCCGTAGGTTTAACTAAAGGTTATCAATTGAGAATTTTAAGATTATTTAAGATTATCTTAAATAATTTTTGTTTATTTTGACTGACTGCGTTGTGGTTTGAAAGAAGTCTTTAATACCCGTTTCAGTAGAGATTTTGTTTTCTATTGCATTAACAAGATTATAAAGATTTTTCCATTTTTCATTATATTTATCCATCTGTTCTGCCACCTCAGACAATTGCCAGTCTTTTTCTTTATCAGTAAAAATAACTCTCATTAACTCAAATTGCTTACTAGTCTTTCTAAGTTCAACTTTTTGACCATTAATTATAAGAACCGCTGTATCTAGATTTAAACTTACATCTGATTTACTGCTTTTGTTTTGAAAATTATTCGCTTCTTTGAGTAAGTATAGGTGTATTCTTTCTAAATAATGTTTATAGGTAGGCACTCTACTTTCACGAGTAGAGGTTCGGTTTGATTTCTGTATTCTTGGGAAAGTATTATCTGACGGCTTGTTTTCCTGTAGTTCTTGTTTTATAGAAAGAAGTTCAGATAAATAATTCTGGTCTACATTTGGATATTTAGATTTCCAATCTGACCAAACAAAAACACCCTTGTCAGATAAAATATCTAGAAAATCCCAATAACCCCACGGCGTTATTTGTTGTTGAATGTTTAGATTTTCATTTAATTCCTGTCTCTTTTTTAGAGAGTCAGAAAATTGAACTATCCTTGGTCTACCTTCTGGGCTAACCGTATAATCATCAAGAATATCTACTTGTCCTTGCTCTGTTATGTCCCAAGAGACTTCATATAAATATCTACTAATTACATCTGACTTTGTCCCACTCGTACTTATTCTACCTTCAAGGTATTGGTCAATACTTGTAAAACCATCGGAAAAGAAACCTACTTTCTTAAGTTTTTCTGGTAATCCAGCTACCTTACTAACGAGTTTTTCTAGTTTTTTCTTTGCTAATAAAAGTTCTTCAACTGCCTTATCTTCATATTTATCA
>VGJO01000001.1 GCA_016867415.1 Candidatus Harrisonbacteria bacterium | reverse complement strand
TTGCCCGTGTTGCCCGTGTTGCCCGTGTTGCCCGTGTTGCCCGTGTTGCCCGTGTTGCCCGTGTTGCCCGTGTTGCCCGTGTTGCCCGTGTTGCCCGTGTTGCCCGTGTTGCCGTCGCCACTTGGGGAATCTTCTTTACACGAATTTTCTTCCCAAATACAGGGTTTACCATTAGGACCCTTTGTTTTTGTGCATGTATTTTCTAGCGAACAACCTTGTAGAGCTTTGCACTGCACTTTTCTGAGATTGACCATTTTGCATTCATTAGTGACACATTTTGAGTTTTGAGTAGATTCCCACAATATAGCGCCCCCGCGGGTGGAATTATTATTCACCAAATCACACCTATTTTCCTCTTTAGTACAGTTACTTGTGGTCAATTCTTCACATTTAAAATAACTCAAAGGTCTACATATTCTTTCATAATCACTGATAGTCTTTGTTTTTGCCTTACAGAAAGAAGTATTTTTTGTGGATTCCGCTTTGGCGCCTTCACAATCCTTTATTGTCTTTAGACTATTACAATCTAATTTACATTCCCCGCCGTTTAAAACACATCCCAGAGATTTTTTAGAATCACATTCTTCCTTTGTCTTAATGGGGATATGGCAATTTTTGTTCCCCGTTGAATCATACCAACGATAATCTCCTGACGCTTTTTTACATCTCTTTTTTCTGTCTTGTCCGCTCTCGTTTGTATTATTATGGCACGCGTATTTCTGATCCCAAAATTTAACGGTTTGATTTTTTTGGTCATATTTCATTTTTATACACTTATGAAGTACCGTTTTGTCTGTTTTAACGTAAGTTAGTTGGCCAGAAATTAGTTTGTCATTTAGTTTATATTTACAATCAAGAGAAAGAATATACGGCTTATCAGTGGATGCTTGAGGATTAGGTTGAGTCTGGGTGGAGGAAAAGATAATAAGGAGGACGACGATGCCAAGGGCAGAGAGGAGAAAGCGGGAGAGATTGGCTTTCTTTTTTTGTTTTTTCGCCATAAGGATGGATTGTAATTTAATAATATTTGCTATATAATTTAGTGTAAAGAATTATTTTGTAAAAATATAACTGTTATCCACAAGCGTCTTAGACATATCTTCTTATGAGCAATAAAACGGTTTTGATTATTGGGGTGATTTTTCTCCTCCTCGTGGGAGGATTGATCGGATATCAAAAATATACTGAAAGCTTACCAGACAAGCTCGACAGCTTTGCTCAATGCTTGGGAGAAAAAGGGGCAAAATTTTATGGCGCTTTCTGGTGCCCACACTGTCAGGATCAGAAGAAGGTGTTTGGCCGATCGGCGAAGTACCTCCCATATGTGGAATGCTCGACGGCGGATGGACGAGGAAAGCTCCAGGTCTGCCTCGATGAACGGGTAGACGGGTATCCGACATGGAAGTTTGCCGACGGGACGGCGGTGTCGGGCCTTGCAAGTACAGAAATTCTTGCGCAAAAGACAGACTGCACTTTACCCCAATAATTAATAATCAGCCTTTATAGTCGTTATTTCTCTTACTATGGTGAATTTTCTTTCTCTTTTGTTGCCGGCGATGACGGTGGCGCTCAATATTGGACTATTTGCGTTGGCGCTTTTTATTATCAGCGGAAAAAAAGGAATTACTATTTCTGAATCACTATTTTTTTGGGCTATGATAATTCTTTCCCTTGCTGGGATTATAGGAAGTCTTTTTTACAGCGAGGTGATGAGCTTTGCGCCGTGCGTACTGTGTAATTTGGAGCGGTGGCTCCTCTACCCCATCTTTCCTTTGTCGATAGTGGCTTTACTTTCGCCTAGGAGCCGGAAGGAAATTTGGCCGCCTATTTTTGCCCTGGGAATAGGGGGGAGCATGATCTCTTTTTATCACTCACTCCTTCAAACCGATTTATTTCTTTTGAAAGACTTGATTACTATCTGCAATCCGAAAAGTGGAGTGGCGTGCACGGAGAGGTATTTTGTGGAGTGGGGGTATGTCACCATCCCAGTCATGAGCTTGACGATGTTTCTGGGAGTTGTCCTGTTGGCGGTCACTGTTAGGAGATAGTAGGCGCTTGTCTTTTTTCCCTCAACGGGAGGAGTGCTTGAGCGATTATGAGTGTCAGTATTCAGATCTTTCTTCAGAAGAAAGAAGTCAGCACCGATCACAGCCAAAAGGATAAGGATGGCTAGTGTAATTTGAAGAAGAATTATTCATATTTTTATTTTTATTAATTCAATAAGGATTAAAAGCTGGAGAAGATTACAAATGTAAAAAGAAAGAATGTCAACTTCACAGGAAAAACTTGCGTGCTATAATCGATTCACCGAATTTTTTCGGCAATTATATTTATAAAAATGAAAAAGATAATAATAGTTGCAGCGGTAGGTTTTGGTCTTATTACTCTCCCTGCCCTTGCTCAGAATAATGTCCCTTCTCAAGAAATGAAAAAAGATTTGCGAAAAGGACTAAAGCAAGAACGAGCGGATTATCGAGAAGATTTCAAAGAAGCTCAAAAAGATCTCAAAGAAGCTCGAAAAGATCTCAAAGAAGAAATTCAAGCAAAGCGAGAAGCGGCAGAGGTAGATAAAAAAGCGGATAAGGAAAGACTGAAGACGGCAAGCCCCTCAGAACGGATAAAAATAAAAGAAGAGATGAAGGCAAATGCCGATAAACTTCGGAAAGAAAATAAAAATAAGCGAGAAGAATTTCAAAAAAAGAGAGATGGCACAGTGAGCGCGTTTCGTGAGAAAGTGAAGGATGTAAAAGAACGAGCACGGAGAATTAACGCTTTTTCCCGGGTCAGTGTAGTCACCAACCGATTTCGAGCGTTAGATGCCCGATACTCTAATATCATCGAGCGAATTGAATCCCAATTTTTAAAAATAAAAGAGGAAGGAAAGGATACGAGCGCGCTGGAGCAAAGTCTCACAGATATTAAGGTAAAAAAAGAAGGTCTTTCGAAGCTTTTGGAAGAATTTAAAAGCAAAGCAATAGTAATCATCGAACAGGGTGAAAAAGAAGCCGTAAAAAAAGAAATCAGAATGGCAGTAGAAAAATTGGAAGAAAGCGGAAAAGATATAAAAGAACAATTGAAGACACTTACCGAAAATATGAAAGCGCTTCACAACGAGAAGCCAGCCGCTTCCACTCCGTCGTCAAATTAAAATAATAATTATCAAAGAATACTTACCATGAATAAAACAGTCCTTGCCTATGGAATCGTAGCACTTATCGTAATCGCTGCTTTTTTCACAATGTGGAGCGGTCGAAATGATAGCGATACTCTTCCAGAAAAAGAGCCGGATCAGGCTCAACAAGAAATAGAGACGCCGACTCCCATCTCAATTAATGAAGAGGCGAATATTGAGCTCACCACTGAAGAAAGAGCAGCACTTAAGGCTGATGCGATAGAAGTCTTGGGAAATGACGCGAAAAAGGATGAGCTTAGGAACGTGCGCTCGTCAGACTCCATTGAAGCTATCAACGCAGACATCTCGGCAACGGACATAAACGGAATTGGAAGCTATTAAGCTTCTAATTCTAGACTAGAAAACCAAAAAAAATGAAGAATTTTTTTGTCATCCTCTTCTCTTTAGTCATTCTTATTGGAATTTTCTTTATTGGATACGCACTTATTACTCCAATATCTCCTCGGGAAACAAAGACGCAAGAAGAGGTCCAAGCCGAGACTTCTATTCCTAAACAAACTATGGAAACAAAAAATCAAACAGAGGAATTAATGAAGGCAGAGTTCCCGATGGAGGCTCCAGAAGAGGCGAATGCCCTTATTCGGACCAATCTCGGAGATATTGCTATAAAACTCTATGATGACAAGACGCCCATTACTGTGAAAAATTTTCGAACGTTGGCTCTTTCGGGATTTTATGACAAAACGAAATTCCATAGAGTAATCCCCCGCTTCATGATCCAAGGAGGAGATCCTACAAGTAGAGAAGATAATACTTCCCATTATGGACGGGGGGGTCCAGATTATACAATTGCTGACGAGTTTGTAGAAGGCTTATCAAATGTGCGCGGGACAATTGCTATGGCTAATACTGGACAGCCTAATTCTGGCGGATCGCAATTTTTTATCAATGTAATAGATAACATTGGTCTGGATTATGATAAGCCGCCGCTTAGCAGTTCACACACAGTCTTTGGAGAAGTAGTGAAAGGAATAGAGATAGCAGATGCTATCTCAAAAGTGAAGACGGGAACAAATGACATCCCTCTTGCGCCAGTCATCGTAGAGCGGATATTTGTTCGTTAATTATCTTACTGAAGAATGGATTTACTCATTTTCTTTAGTTGACTCTAGAGAGAAAGCAAGAGTATACTTTATTATCAGTCGTAAAAAATAAATAAGAACTATGAAGGCTTTAATTTGGATAATTGTTTTGATCGCCGTCATTGGCGGCATCTGGTACTTCATGAGCGGCACGACCAACACTACTCCTACTGAGGGGCAGCCGGTGGCGACCGAAGAGACACAGCAACCCACAGTAGAAAATGCTGCTCCCTCTACAGAAAGTGCTGCTCCCTCTACCTATTAGTAACTCGTGGTAGCTTGTTGCTAATAAAAACACCCATCAACGGGTGTTTTTATTTTATTCACATCAGGAAAGAATCAGCTCTAGGGTAGAATAAAGGAGAATGAAGAGAATAAATATTTTTACACAACTAGAAAAAGACTGTGGAAGTTTTATCGATAGGTTTCAAGAAAAAGATAGCCTTTATACTAAAGACACCAGTCTTTTTACAGTCGTCCCTCAGTACATAGCAAAGCCTAGGAACTCTAAAGAACTGGCGTTATTAGTTAAAAAAGTAGCAGCACTTAAAAAAGATAATCCTTCAAAAAAAGAGCTTTCTCTCACAGCTCGAGCGGCGGGAACAGATATGACTGGGGGACCGCTCACTACCGGAATTGTGGTTGATTTTCTTGAACATTTTACGGCTATAGGAAAAGTAAAAGGAAACAAGATTGTAGTTGAGCCAGGAGTATATTTTAGAAATTTTAATAGAATAACCAAAAAGAAAGGAAAATATTTACCCTCATATCCAGCCTCTCTAGAGATTTGCGCTTTAGGAGGGATGGTGGCTAATAATTCGGGGGGGGAAAAGACTCTGCGTTATGGGAAGACAGCCGACTATATTGAAGAGATGAAAGTAATCCTCGCTGATGGAAAAGAGTATGCTCTCGCTAAATGGGATCTTAAAAAACTGAAAAAAGTAATGGAGCAAAATAATTTCTTAGGAGAAGCAACACGAAAGATATTTCAACTTCTTCTTAAGAATCATCGAGAGATTGAAGCGGCCCGGCCGCAAGTATCAAAAAATTCCTCGGGATACGCTCTTTGGGATATTTGGGACGGAAAATACTTTAACTTAATGCGATTATTCTGCGGAGCACAGGGAACTCTGGGGCTCATGACAGAAGCAACGATGCGCCTCGAATCAATTCAGAAGGGCCAAGCGCTTGTCGTCATTTTCCTTAATGAATTTAAGGATTTGCCAAGAATTATTACGACGGTAAAAAGATTTGACCCAGAAACTTTTGAAGCATTTGATGATCATACTCTTCGCCTAGGAATGCGCTATATGTTTATTCGTTTTGGGTTGGCATTTCTTCCTGAAGCTTTCATGATTCTCAAAAATGGAGGGGTGCCACGCCAGGTGCTCCTCGCAGAATTTACCGCCGTAACTCAAGAAGAGGCAGAAAAGAAAGCGAAAGAAGCTTTAGAAGCTTTAAAGCGCGAGAATATTTTGGTACGGATGACTACTAATAGCCAAGATACAGAAAAGTATTTTGCAGTACGACGGGAAAGCTTCAATCTCTTGCGTCAACGAGTAAAGGGTAAGAGAACCGCACCATTTATTGACGATATTATTGTTGCCCCGGAATATCTTCCGGAGTTTTTACCAAAGTTACTTACTATCTTAGGGAGATATACGCTCGAATATACGATCGTAGGGCATATTGGCGATGGAAACTTTCATATTATTCCACTTATGAGCGAAAAGGAGATAGGAGATGGCAAGATAATTGAAAAATTACAAAAACAAGTCTATAAACTTATTTTTTCTTACAAAGGATCAATGTCAGCCGAACATAATGATGGGATTATCAGGACGCCATATTTACCACTTATGTTTTCAAAAAAAATGATTCAATTATTTTCCGAAGTGAAACGGATCTTTGATCCACTTAGTATTTTTAATCCCGGAAAGAAGGTGAGAGGAGGAAAAAAAGAGATAAAAAAATATCTACAAAAAAGTTACTAAGATATCTTCCCTAAAAATATCTCATATGCAATATTTTAGGGAAAAAGGAAAAGAAATATACATGGGCTAAAAGCGATTAAGAGGGTGGAAGAGTGAGAGAATTTTCCAGAGTATAGGGACCAACACGTTCGCGAACAAGATCAGTGAGATAAGCACCTATTTTTAAGGAAACTCCCAAATCTCGAGCAAGAGAGCGGATATAAACACCTTTCCCACAATGAATACGCAGAAGGAGAGTGGGATAGTCGTAGCTAATAAGATCAATAGCATAGATAGTGACGGGACGAGGAGAAAGATTAATAGCCACACCCTTACGAGCAAGCGCATAAGATCTTTTTCCAGAAACTTTGATAGCGGAGAAAACAGGTGGAACTTGCGCGATCGTACCAATAAACGTAGGGAGTGCATTCTGTATTTCAGCGAGATTGGGTATGCGGTCTGAGACGAGAGTTTTTTCTCCCTCATCATCATCAGTACTACTTGTAGCACCTAAACGAAGAGTAGCTAGATAAACCTTATCTTCCGCCATGAGCGAAGAAATAGTCTTAGTGGCGGCACGACCGACAGCGACAACAAGGACGCCGGAGGCCAAAGGATCAAGAGTTCCGGCGTGACCAATACGCAAAATACCAGAAATCTTCTTTAATTGCCGAATAACTTGAAAAGAAGAGATTCCTTTCGGTTTGTTTATCGCATACACCTTTCCTTCTTCAAAAAGCATTCTTCTTTATACCTTATTTTTAAATTATTGACAATGAGCGTTTTAGGTGCTATAATTATAAAATAGATGGATTATCAAAAAACCGCGTCCCCTCGCGGTTTTTTCACGATCAATTTTTATTTTTTAACGAATTTCGTACTGGAGATTAATGTTTACAATAACATCTTTCGAACCCGCTTCGATTGCAGGAACGGGGGCGGGCATACTGCCCATAGCATCAAAGGTAACGGCTTTTTCTGCATAGGTCCGGCCGTAATAAGGTCCTGCATATCCTTCGTTGATAGAAATGAGCTTTCCAAGACGGAAACCGCCGGCCTTGGCGACAGCGATAGCCTTAGCACGAGCCTTTGCAACCGCTTCGGCGCGAGCTTTATTTTGTGCATTATCAGGATCATCGAGACTGAAAGTGAGCTGAGAGACGGAGTTAGCGCCATTTTTAACGGTACCTGAAAGAAGGTCGCCGACTTTAGCAAGATCTCTTACTTTTACTTCAGTAGTAATACTTACGGTGTAGCCAATAATTTCCGGGGGAAGACAAGCAGAAGAGGAAGTAACGACACTACCCGGATATATGGCCGGCTGAGGTCGAACAATGCAATCATAGTACTTATAGCGAGGCTCTACATTATATGAGGCGGTACGAATATCCTCTTTCTTTACACTGCCATTCTTCAGAAAAGCGTTCACTTTTTCTGACTGCTTAGCATTTATCTCTTGGGAAGAAGCGAGGTTTTTATCACCTTCAGTGATGATAGTATAGGTAAACTTAGCAATATCCGGGATAGCCACCACCTTACCCTCTCCAGAAACAGAAAAAGTCCGAGGACTCATAAGACGATACGTAGTCATGTAGGAGTAAGTCCCCCAAATAACAAAAAGAATAGCAAAAAATGAAGCAATTCCAATTATATTTTTGATTCGTGTATCCATGCCTTAGTTATACCACATTGGTTTTATTGCAACAATGCGCTAAAAAACCCACAATCAAGGGGTGAAAATCCTTATTCTTAATCCAGAATATCCGCCTCTAGGAGGCGGGGCGGGTGTCTTTTGCAAAAACCTTGCCGAAGAGTTGGTAAAACTGGGAAATGAAGTGACGATAATCACCCGAGGAATAGAAAAAGATCTTCGAAAAATAGAGACGACTCCCCTCCTTTATCTTCTTCCAGGGGTAAAAAAAGATGCGAATATCTTTCTCCAGCTTTTTTTCTTCGCTAAAGGACTACGGCGATACTTACCTCAGATTCTTCAGGAAAAATCATTTGATGTCGCAATTAGTTTTTTCACTTATCCAACAGCGATCGTGGCGGGAAATATTTTCCAAAAACAAAAAATAAAGCATGTGATCGCGGTCCGAGGATCGGACGCGCCTTTTTACCGAAATTCTTTTTTTCTTTTTGATATCTTCTTGGGAAGATTTTTATCACGATTAGCCTACAGTAAAGCTAGCAAAGTAGTTGCAAATTCCTATGACCTTCTTTCTCTTATCACGCCTTACGCTCCGGCAGAAAAAAGAACCGTAATAGAGAATGGGGTGCAAACTGATTTTTTTTATCCAGAAGAAAAAAAAGAGTTGAAAGAAGAAAAGGTGATTCTGACTACGGCTCGACTCACTCCACATAAAGATCTAGGATCAATAATTTTGGCTTTTTCCTTTTTTCTTAAAGAAGGAGGGCGAGCTCAATTACGTATTACTGGCGAAGGAAAGGAGGAGGAACGATTAAAAAAACTTGCAGCAAAATTAGGAATAGAAAGGCAAGTAAATTTCCTGGGTAAAGTGGCGCACGAAAGAATGCCGGATATTTTCCGGAAAGCGGATCTATTCATTCTTGTTTCTAAACGAGAAGGGATGAGCAATGCACTCCTTGAAGCCGGCGCTTCCGGACTTCCACTTATCATCACCAAGACGGGAGACTCGGAGAGACTTTTTCCGCATGCGCGATTCGTCCCTTTTCGAAACCCTCAGGCAATTGCTGACCAAATACAAAAATTTTTTAGCGATGATTCTTTATGGAAAGAAGGAGCAAAGAAAAGCCGAGAGGCGGCAAGGAAACAAGATATAAAAATAGTTTCTCGAAAATGGCTTACTACTCTTTCGGAAACCATTATGTAATTCTATGAGAAAAATTATTCTGGCTCGCAATATGACAGGCAATGGCGTGGAGCGCTACATAACCGGGCTTATCGAGGAGATAGAGAAAGAGCAAAATGCGGACCACTATGTCCTTATCACCGATTCAAAGCGACTTGCCTATAAAGCAAAAAAAATAAAAATTTTTCTTTTGCCGTTTGCTAACCGGATTTTTTTTGATTTTGGCTACAGCTTTTTCCTTCTCCTCTTCTACCCTCGAGCAATACTATTCTATACCAAGAATATTATTCCCCCTCTTCACTTTTTATTACCTCAGAAGAAGATGGTGCTTGTTCATGACTTAGGATATTTTTCGCCAGTAGCTCGTGGAAAAGCATATCCATTTTTTGATCGGCTCTACGCACGGCTTTTTCTGAGATTAAGTCTTACGCGCGCCAAGCTAATACTAGCAGTATCAGAAACAACCAAAAAGATGATTGAGAGAAAATACCCGGCAGTGATAAAAAAAATACGGGTAGCAGCACCCGGAATACGAGTATGGCTACCAGAAGAAGAGAAAAGAAAGGATATTCTAAAGAAATACTCCCTTATTAAGCCCTATTTTCTTTATCCAGGATCAATCTCCCCTCGAAAAAATATCCCGAGATTGGTAGAGGCATTTCTTGCCGCTTCACTCCCTCTCCACCATCTCTATCTTACCGGCGGACGGGGGTGGGGCGAGGATAAAGAAAAAATTAAAAAATATATTCAGGAAAAAGGAGAGGGACGAGCGCAGTTCTTGCCATTTCTTTCCGACGAAGAACTTTATTCAATAATGGCGGAAGCAAGAGGAGTGACTTATCCCTCTCTCCTTGAAGGAGTGGGTTTGCCAATTCTTGAAGCGCAGAAATTAAAAGTACCGGTCTTGACTTCAGAGATTCCGGAGCTCCGGGAGACGGCCGGAGAAGGAGCTATTTTTATTGATCCGAGAGATACCTCTTCGCTTCAAAAAGGATTAGAAGAGCTCGCGGGCAACGAGGAAAAAAGGAGAGTCATAATAAAAAAAGGAGAGGAAAATAGCAGGAGGTATAGTTATGCGAAGACAACAAGAGCTATTTTCTAAGAAACGCATAGATAAGATAGAAGACGGAAAAGAGAAGAATATTAAGCAAGGCAAGAGGAAGCGCACCAAGAAAACCGCCGACTAAAAAAAGAGCGGCTCCCAGAAAAAATAGGGGGGCATGGTAGAAGAAAAAAAGTTTTTCTATAGGAAGGATAAGAAGATTATGTAAAAAATGAGGTCGAGCTATATTTTGCAGGCTTACCGCCACAAGAAGCAGGGAAAAAATAATAAGAGTTTCATTAAGGGCCGCCTGAGGAAGTGTAAGGGAAAGGAAAAGGTAGGAAATACTTCCCACTCCGATACACGAGAGAAGACTAAAAAACATATTTATTTTCTCATAAAGCTGGAATTCAGAGGTATTTTTTCTTTTGGCAAGAATAAATAAACTATTTTTTATTAGACTCTTGGGAAGAATGCCGGCGTAATTAGCAAAAGAGAGGGCCACGGCGTAGATCGGGGCGGCGGAAGGCTTTATAAAAGAAATAAAGAGAAGATCGGCAGAGGTGAGAAAATTATTCATGAGGCCTAAGAGATGATTATAAAGAGAAAAAGGAGTAAGGAAAAAAAAGGGATTTTTTATAAGGTGAGATAGCGGAATAATTTCGTAAGAATTATTTCTTTTGTAGAAGATAAAAGCGGAAAAGCAAAAAAAAGCAGAAAGAAGAGGGAGAGAATAAATAAAGAAAATAAAGCTTCCTACCCAGCCGAAAAAGAAAAGGGAGAAGAGTTTACTTAGGCCATAAAAGAATGAGAAGCGGAGAGAGAAGCGTCCTTGGCCCGCATAGAAAAAGAGACTACTCATAAGCGATTGGCCTTGTTCGAAAAGACGGGAAAGAGCGAGAGAGAAAAAGATTTCTTTTATAAAAGGAAGATTTGGAAAAGTAAAATAAGAAAGCAAAAAAAAGAGAAGGGAGCCAAAGCAGAGTTTTATTAGAAAAAAAATAAAGAAGGCATAGGGCTTATGAAATTGACTCCCTTCTTTATCTAAAACACCGGATTCAGGAAGGATGAAAAGCAAAGAAAGGAAAAGACTAATAATCACTCCCGAAACAGCAAAAGCAGAAAAAGCATTCAGACCAAAGAAGACAAGGATTAAAGAGATGGAAAGAAACTTAAAAAACTTCTCTATGAGAGAATCAGAAAAACCAACAAATAACTCATTCTTTTTTATCCAATGAAGCATAGAGATTAGCGGAGCAGAAAAGAATACATGTCTTTGAGACAAATGTCCGGAGAAAAGTATTTACTGGATTTAAGGATAAGAGCATGCCACTTCTGCCAAGATTTTTGATCTTCACGAAGCCAACGAGTAAAGATATAGATTTTTTCAGGATCACGCTCAATATGACCACAGGGAAAAATCGAAAAAAAACCTTCTATAGCCAGCTCTTTATCATCACAGATCGCCAGAGTAGGAATACCATACTTAATATAGTCAAATATCTTGGCAGGAAACATAGTATCATAGAGCCCTCCACTTTTTACTGACACTAAGCCAATCCGGGCATTTATAAAATGACGCTCAGAGATAAGAGGCGAGGAGGCGGATTCAAGATAGACCCGATCGCCAAATTTTTGAGCAAGCATTTCCAGGAAGGCGACTATTTTTGGCTCCAGTTCATTAAAGCCTACGAATGCTACTCGAAGATCGGAAATGCTTTCCAAGAGAGAGCCTATTATCGGCAAAAAAAACTCTGGGTCACGAGAATCATTAATGTTGCCATAATGAATAAGATCAAAGCGAAGAGAAGATTTTTTCTTTTGCTTAAGAGGTGGATTAGGTGGAAAACCGGATAGAAAAAAAGAGCATTTTTGGGGATCAAGCTGGTATTTTTTTCGATAGTGGTCAAGAAGAAAAGGATTAGTGAAAGTCAATTTTTCGGCCGAGCGAAAGACTTTTCTTTCAAGAGGAAGATAGAGAGCGCGCTTTATCCCAAAAGAAGCAAGCTGATCACGAACATCAAGAAAAAATTTGATCTTTAATTTTTTAGCGACAGCGGCGGCGCGAAAAGCAATAAGAATATTAGGAATGGTTACATAGATTATTTCGGCACCGCATTCTTTTGCCACTTCTTCTATTATTTTTTCATCAGATTTTTGTGCTAATAGCGAAAGAACTTTTTTTTTCAGGGGACGAACATAGACTGAAATTTCTTTATCTCTATATTCGGCTGTATCACCTACCGTGAGAATGGTCATAGAGAAAAATTTTTTTATAGCATTTGTAATGTTACTCACTCTATTAGAACAAGCGCCGGGGGAAGGCAAAACATAAGGGGAAATAAACAAGATAGAAGGCTTTTTAGTCATTATTACTGGTAAGAGCATATTTAAAAGCAGAAAACTGTCTTTCGGGGCTGTATTTTTTCAGAAGAAATTGATTGGTCTTTCGTACTTCATTAAGTGGAAGAGCAAAGGCACGTTTTATAAGCCGAGCGAGAGCTCTAGGAGAAAGATCTTCGGTGGCATAACCATTTTTACCATTTATTATAAGATCGCCGGCGGCGCCAACTTTGCCAGTAGCAATAAGAGGTTTATCAAAAGGCAGAAATTCATTTAAAACAAAACCCCAGACATCCCGCCGACCCAAGAAATGACGGGAAGGAAGAAGAAAAAGATCAGCAGAGGAGAAAAGAGTGCATTTTTCTTCTGAAGTCTTTATGGCTATAAAAGAAATAGAGGGTACGCGCCGAGCAAGAAAACGACAATAAGCAGCATAGATGAGATTTTTTTTACTATAAGCAATAGCAAGGGATACGTTAGGGTCTTTTAGAAGCTCCACGGCACGAATCCCTAAAGCAATATTTTTAAGGGGAATGAGGCGGGCGAGAATAAGAATTTTTTTCCTCTCTGAAGAGATCCCTTCCAGTGAGGCTGCGGCGGGGCAAAGCTTGGGATGGACGCTATTAGGAGCAAAGAGGAGATGATTTGAAGAGATGCCCAGACGGAGATAAAAGTCTCGGACTTCCCTGCCGGGATAGAGGCAAAAATCAGACCGGAGCGCGATGAAGCCAAAAAGCAATTGATAGAAAAGAATTCGGGGAGAGCGAGAAGGATAATCCCAGGTCTCAGTAAAAAAAATAATAGGGATTCCTCTGAGACGGGCGGCAAAAAAAACAAAAAAAATTTCAAGGGAATGAGCGCCCATTAGCACCACTTGATCATAGGTGCCAATGCGAAATAAAGCCGGGAGTATGCCCCAGGAAAATTTCAAGATAGGCAATGGAATAAAGGAGGAAAATGTTTTAACCGAATGAATTTGTCTTTTAAAATTTGGGATGCCAAATATCCAAAATTCCAAACGAGAACCAAAATTTTTTTGCAAAAGCGAAAAAAGAGGCAAACGATAATCAGCAAGGCCCTTATGAAGAATGAGGATTTTTTTACCTTGGGAAGCGATAGACATAGATTCGGTCCAGTTCATTATCGCTCTTTTCAAAGACTTTGGGGAGATTAGTCTCAATAAATTCAAGAAGAGCGGGACTGAGGCGATTTCTGCGGGAAAATTCATCATACACAATAAAACCAGAAAAAGCGGAGATAATTTCCAAAAGGCCAGCAGCGGAGTGAATGACTTCCGCGCCCACATAGGCTTCTTTGCCGGTAGTCTTATCTATATAGACGTCTCCTTGACCGTGAACAGTCCCAAGGTAGTCAAATTTAAGCCAAAAACCTGGATCATTAAGGTAGTACTGAGAAAACATAGGATAGGCAGAAATAATACGGTCATGAGGCTGTTTTTTTTCTTTAATGAAGGCATAGGCGGTGGCAAAATCAGGCTTAGGAGTGACAAGCTGCATAGAGCGGGTCCAAATAGTACTCCAAGCATCGGATTCGAGAGGATATTTAGATTGAGGGAAGAAAATAATTTCTTTTGTAAAAAAAGCTACAAGAATAATTAACAAAGAAACAGAGAAAAAGCGTTTGTAGAATGAAGCAAATCGAGAAAGAAACAGAGAGCTAAGAATAATAAGGCTAGGAGTGAAGACAAAAAGGTAGCGATAGTGAAAACTGGGGAAAAGTAATGAAAGAATAATGCTTGCTAGCAAGAGGATAAGAAATGCCAAAGCATATTTTTTTTCTTGAGGATTTTCTGAGGGAATAGAAAAATAGAAGGTAGAGAGAAGGATAGTGATGAAATAATTGGCGATTAAAAAACTTATAGAGAGTGGCAAGAGAAAGACAAGGGAAAGATCTTGGAGGAAAGGAAGAAAAACCCCAAAAAAAACCGTGATTAATATCCCTAATCCGAGGAAAAAATATTTTTTATTTTTTCCCAGCAAGATATTTTTATAAAAGGCAAAAGGCACATCACAAAGAGTAAGATAAAGAATAGCGGGAAGAGCGAGTAAGGCGAGAGGCTGGGAGAGGAAAGCAAGAAGAAAAGAGATGAAGGCTAATAAGAGGAAAAGGATTTTTTTTGAAGAAATTTTATTTTTTAATAAAAAATAAAAGGAAAGGAAAAGAAAGAATTGAAGAAGAGTATATGCCCGGGCTTCCCGACTCCAGGCTATTTCATAATAGGCAAAAGAGGCATATACGCAAGCAAAAAGAGCGGGCAATCGGCGACGGGAAAGATCAAGCACAATAAAAAAAATAAGGAGAGGAAAAAGAGCACCAAAAAGAGCAGGGATAAAACGATACCAATAGATGTCTTTACCAAAAAATGAAAGGAAAGGAGCGGAGAGAGTGGCGTAGAGATAATTGGAGCGAGGGGCGCCGGAGAGAAGACTAAATTTCTTAAGATAAAGAAAGTTATTAGCATCAACAACACTAAAACCTTCATCCAGCCATGGGGAAGGATCCTGTAACTTGTAGAAACGCAAAAACACGCCCCAACTAAAGAAGAAAATAATCAGAAAAAAAAAGAGAGGAGACTTATTTTTTATAAGAAAAGTTTTCAACATATTTTTTTCTTACAAGAATATTCCTGCGATATACTTAGTTTATAGCAGTTTATGACTTCTCTTGAATATCGCAAAGTGGTTTGGCGAGTCTTTTTTGTTATGACTGGCTTTTTTTTCATCGCAATATTACCGGCGAGTGGTCAGGCTTGTCCGAGCTATAGCGTGACAAATGTCTCAGGCATCCAGGCAAATGGTACATATAATGCCGGACAGACTCTTAATCTTACCGTCGTATTTGATGGGAGCGTGGCAGTATCGGGCGATCCGTCACTGGAACTTTCTCTGAATGAGGGGGCAGTCCTTCGGCAAGCAACTTATTCATCAATTTCTTATAGAACAGGTGCAAGCGGTTTTTTGGAATCAACTTTGAAGTTTAATTATTCTATCCAAGCAGGAGATACCTCGAGCGATCTCTCATATCTCGATTCCAGCTCTCTGAAAATCAACGGCGGCTCGATTAATATAACTCCAGGAACCAGTTGCGCCGAGATGGCTTCGATCTCTCTTGCTCTTCCTTCACCAGGAGCAATCGGATCACTGAGCGCAAACAAAAACTATGTGATCGGAAGCGGGGGGCCAACTATCAGCACTTTATCCCCCGCAGACAACAGCACAAATGTCTCAATTGCGAGCGACTTTGTCATCACCTTTTCAGAAAATATTAAAAAAGGAAGTGGATCTATTAGCATTATAGACGACACAAATAACTCAACGGCGGCGACAATCAACGTGAACTCATCAGAAGTAACCATATCAGGAGATACAGTAACTATTAATCCAATCGGGAATCTTTCTAACTCTCATAACTATCACATCAATATTTCGAATGGGGCATTTCAAGATCTTTCTAATAATAATTATTCAGGGATCAATGATGCTGACACATGGAATTTTATAACAGAAGCGGCTTCGGGTGGTGGAGGAGACGAAGGTGGAGGAGGCGGAGGTGGTGACGAAGGTGGAGGAGGTGGAGGTAGCAGCGGAGGTAGTAGCGGAGGCGGAGGTAGTAGCGGAGGTGGAGGTAGCAGCGGAGGTAGTAGCGGAGGTGGAGGTAGCAGCGGAGGTAGTAGCGGAGGTGGAGGTAGCAGCGGAGGTAGTAGCGGAGGTGGAGGTAGCAGCGGAGTAATCATTCCGAGCATAAGGCTTTCAGGATATAGATTTTTCTCAATGACGAAGACGACTAAAGCGGGGAGACCGATAGCGCCAGATAAAACTCCGCTCGATACCACTTTCTTTCATGAGGGCAATGCTAATTTTCGCTTACGCCTCATCCTTCATGTAAGCGACAAGGATCTTATTTCTCAAGAACGCTTCAAACTCCAGACAGCGGAGCGAGTGGGTACTTGCGATGCGGAAGGTGCTGGGGAAACGTATAATGACGTGACGAATAAATCTGGACTTTTTCAATACTATAATAACCTTCCGGATGATGGGGATTATGCCCGAATATCAACCGAAGATCCAAAAGATGTCGTACCCAACCATGGAAAGACTATTGAGCAAAAGTATTTGGAAAGCAATGAAAAATTTTCCAATAGGACCAATATAAATGCAAATGAAGGAGGGTTATTTGATCTTTCTCTCACAGCCGGGCCCGCTTTCCGAGTGGAGAGCTCTTATTGCTTCCGAGTAATTAAAGACTGGGGGGAAAAATTAGCTAAGTATGATGTGATACCGGAGATTTCAGCAAAGCAAAATACCTACGTCACTGATTATGAAGAAGAATATTATTTGCCAGAGTATAAAAAGCAACCGACAGAAGAAGAAACGACTTTTTTTGAAAATTTGGTAAATAATTTCAAAGGATTATTTAACGTAGAAGAAACGACTGATAATTCCGGACTTTCTATTCTTAATCCCCCATCAAAGAAAAAAGTAAAAAAAGAAAAGAAGCCAGAGGAGTTACTGCGAGATTACTCGCTGATGCCGATATGTCTTATGGCGGCGGGAGGGAGTGAAGTGATTAAGGAAAATATTGCAGCGATTGAGAGCGCTATTCTACTGCTTGATGCGGAGGATAGATTAAAAAAACATAAAGACTTGGTGATCCTCGCCATTACCCGCATGATTGAGGCGACGACTAAATATTCTTTAGGGCGGGCTTACAGCGGCCTTGAGATAGCGGTCAAAAAAGCTAATAAGAAAGATATTGTCGTGCCACCGATGTTGACGGTGGAGGCTTTTTCGGATATGGAAAGTTGCTTCTTGCAGATCTCAGGGACACCAGGAACCTTGGGAAGCAAGCGGGTATACTATAAAGCAATGAATGTCATTAATAAAAATAATATTGGGTTTACGCCGAAACTTACGACGACAGTGAAGGCGGGGACGAGAAATCTACTAATAGCTACTACCGAAAGACTAGAGGCAGTAATACAAGAGAGATTAAATGAATTAAAAGATAAGGGATATTAATTCCTTCCTTCCTCTTTTGGATTGGAGACTCGCCCTTTAGTAGACTTTCGTTGCGCTTAAGCATTTTTAAAGAAAAAACCCGCACGGGACGTGCGGGCGGTGGGAGGAGTCTAGAAAAAAAGAATTCATTTTAGTAATGATACGATTTTCCTAGGCGGAAGAAGAAACTTGAGAGGAAGCACTGACTTTTTATGGGAGTAATTCTCTCAAGCCGAAGGTCTTTCAATCATATCTCACACTGAGGCCGAGCTCCAGATTTTTCTCAAAAGCGGAGTCTTCAATAGGCTTTAGGACTGGGGCGAGCTCGGATTCTATCCGATCAAGAAGCTTGAAGCCAATGAGAAATTCTCGGAAACTTTGGGAAAGCTCAGGAGAATTAAGGCTCATCATCTTCGCCCTCGTCCCTTGCGCTCGCTTGTGAGTAATGAGAAGATCATCGGTCCCGATGAAATGACGGAGAACATACCCATCACTTAAAGAAATTTCTTCGATCTCATCTCCATGCTCCACATAGCGGGTCACAGTCTCAAGGCGGCGTGGGAGATGAGTATAAGCTTCAATAGTGAGCGTTCGGCGCCTATTCACTAAATCTTTCTCAAAGGAGAAGGGCCTATCAAAACGATCTAAGGACCCGAGCGCATTACTCACTCGCTGCCAGTGAAGATGAAGTTCATCAAGACCGACAAAATGACCATTGATAGTGATTTTTTGCACTCGACCTGAACTATCAAGATCGGTGACAGGGTGAAATTCATCAAGGCCGTCGAGAGGGACGGATGGATTTCCGCCTCTATTGAAACTAATAGACACATTCAGTAAGCCAGATGTGATCAAAGTCATTAAAAGACTCGGAATAAAAAGCAACGGCCAAAAGCCCCCTAAAAGCCATGGGCCACGACGATTTTTCTTTTTTGATTCATCTTCTCGAGCTTGATCATCAGAATAGGCCACAATAGATACCTTTCAGAAGAAGAGTTGGGTTTTCAAGTTTCGGGGAAAAGCCTTTGGCGATAAAGGCTATTTTTAATAAATAACATAATATTTATACTTATGTCAATTAGTGTTAATTTGACATAATATATCAATATGCTATAATTATAGTAATTACCAATTGAAAGAGAGGATTTTCTCTCGAGTCCATCTTCAGAGGAAGGTGAAGATAGTTGGTGATTCCTTAGTATACAAAAGTCCCGCCGAAAAAATCTCGGCGGGCAATTTTTTTAATGGAATGTCCCGTAAAGAATAAAAATCCCTTTTTAGAAAAAGGGATTTTTGTTCCACGGGATTCTCGCGCTTTCTACACTAAAGAATTTAGAAATTAAAAAGCGCTCAATCCCAGCGGAGGGTGCCAGACTGATACTCGGTGACGCGGGTCTCGAAGAAGTTTTTTTCCTTGCGGAGGTCGATAATTTCACTCATCCAAGGGAAGGGATTTTGTGAACCGTAGATCTTTTCGAGACCGATGCGCTCAAGGCGACGGTCGGCGATGTATTGGATGTATTCTTTGATGAAGTCAGCGTTAAGACCGAGGATTCCCTGCGGGAGGCAGTCCTTGGCATAGGTATATTCAAGCTCGACGGCGCGAATAATATTTTTGCGGATGACTTCTTTAAAGTCGCTGGTCCAAATCTCGGGATTTTCCGCCACGATGGTTTTGATAAGATCGGTGCCGAAGGCGAGGTGAATGGATTCGTCCCGGAGAATAAATTGAAACTGCTCCCCTATTCCCACCATCCGATTTTGCCTAAGGAAAGAAAGAATCATGACAAAGCCAGCATAGAAGAAGATTCCTTCCATAATCACATAGAAGCCGACGAGATCGTGGACAAAATTCTGTATATCTTCTTTGGTCTTGGTCTCAAAAGAAGGATTCAACAAGGACTTGGTCATATCCACCACAAAATCATCCTTATCCTTAATACTAGGAATACTGCGGTACATATCATAGACTTCATCGGGATTGAGGCTCAGGGTATCACAGCAGTAGATAAAGGTGTCAGTGTGAATTGCCTCTTCGAATGCTTGTCGGAGAAGATACTGGCGGCACTCGGGATTGGTAATGTGCTTGTAGATAGAGAGGACGAGATTATTAGCCGTAAGACTCTCGGCGGTCGAGAAAAAACCCATATTCCAGAGAATGAGGCGGCGCTCATCATCGGAGAGGGCACGAGGATTCTTCCAGATCTCAAGATCACCCTGCATATTAACCTCCTCAGGGACCCAGTTGTTAGCAACGCCTTTTTTGTAGTACTCGCGAGCCCACTTGTACTTGATAGGAAGGATCTTGTTCGGGTCGGTAGTGCCGCAGTTTAAAATTTTCTTCTCGCTGGACATAGTTTTTAGGAGGAAATCTGTGCACTATTAATAGTACACTTTCAAAAATCAAAGTAAATACTTGAATAGATAGTAAAAGTACGGAGTTTTATTTCTTGCTTAATTATTATTACAATGAAATCTAGGATGGTAATTTGAAAACACTTTTCCAGAAAGGCAAAGGATTATGCCGCGGAAATATGTGATTGGTGGTTTGGCCATTGTCTCTTTTCTTATTAGTAGTTTTTCCCTCACAAGCCTCCGCTTTACGAAAAGCTCAGCTTTGAAAGGAAAGGCTCCCATTTCACAAAACAAGAGAATATTTCTTCTAGATGAAGAAATAATTAGAGAGACTATGAAAGGAGCAATACCTCTCACTTGCTGGAAATGCAAGCAAGCTCGACTCTGTCTCGATTTTGAAAGAGAAGAGGGAGAGATAATCTTTTTTGAGGAGACCCAATCACAAACAGTCATGCGACGGATAAAGATCACGGAAAGTTGTCTTTTATACGAAAATAAGGGAAGAAAAATCACGATTCAGGAAAACGCCGGATTACAGTTCCCCTCTCTTCATTCTTCGGTTAGCCTGGAAGAAAATGGAGAGCGGTGGACAGGAGCACTCTCCCATCTTTCTCCTGAAATACGACAAGAAATGGAGGATATGTACGCCCTCATTGTGGCTATTCTTTTTGAGTTACCTGCCGACATAAAGACTCAGATATACCAGGCATGCATGAAAAGAATAGTGGCAAAGAAGATATGAAATGAGAAGCGTGCCCCGAAATCCCTGCCTAAGCGGGGATTTTTTTATGTAAGAGAAAAATACAAAAAACGGACGAAGATTCTATAATGCCTCCTTTGGAGGCAGACCCTAAATACGGGTCAAGTCCAAGATGACCTGCCTTCACTAAGAATGAGTGAAGCCGGAATGACAAGCTACTGACAGGATTCGCAGAGGCCGGCTTCGAAGATGTGGATACCGGTTTTTAGGACGGGACTAGGAGAAATTGACTCGGAGATAGAAGCTACAGTAGAAGAGGCGGCTTCCATCATGACAGGGGCGGAGACAGGAACAGAGGAAAGAGAGGCGATAGTCTCTACGATAGGAGCGACCGCCTGATCAATAATCTCTTTTTTCTCGTAGTTTTTGTTAATGTCGATGGTGGATTTTTCGATACCGGAAACAGCAAGGGTGCGGAGATAATATGTGGTCTTGAGGCCCATCCGCCAGGCATTGAGGTAAATATCGGCGATAAATTTACCAGATTGGCTGGTGGTAAAGATATTCACTGATTGGCTTTGGTCGATCCATTTACCACGAAAAGCGGCGTGGGCAATCACCCAATAGGGATCAATCTCAAAGGCTTCTTTGTAGCGAAGACGGATATTAAGGGGAATCTCCTCGATTTTTTGGATGCTGCCGTCAAAGTACTTTATCTTATCAAGGATATCTTTGGTCCAAATGCCGAGTTTTTTGAGATCAAGAATAAGGTACTTATTTACGATAGTAAATTCCCCACTAAAATTTGATTTTACGTAGAGATTTTTATAAATAGGCTCAATGGATGGGAGGCAGCCGGAAATATTGGAGATGGTGGCCGTAGGGGCGATTGCGAGGCAATTAGAGTTCCTCATCCCCTGCTCTTTAATCAAGCTCCGAAGCTTATTCCAATCAAGACGAGTCTTATGATCAACTTCAATAAGCTCACCTCGCTCTTTCTCCAGAAGACCTAAGGAATCTAAGGGGAGAATACCCCGATCCCACTTACTTCCTTTGAAGGTAGAGTAACTTCCCCGCTCAGCGGCAAGCTCGGAGGAACCCAGGTAGGCGTGATAGGCGACAAATTCCATAAGCTCGTCGGAAAACTCAACGGCTTCAACGGAATCAAACTGGAGACCGAGCTCAAAAAGTGCGTCTTGGAAACCCATAATACCAAGGCCGACAGGACGATGGCGAAGATTGGAAAACTTGGCCTCGATGGTGGGGTAAAAATTGTGATCAATGATATTGTCGAGCATGCGCATCGCGACCCGAATAGTTCGCTCGAGGGCAACTTTGTCCAAGCGGCCATTCTCAATGTGACTGGGAATAGAGATAGAACCAAGATTGCAGACGGCGGTCTCGGAGGCGGAGGTATTGAGAGTGATTTCAGTGCAAAGATTGGAGGAGTGGACGACGCCAACATGATCTTGGGGCGAACGGATATTACAGGGATCTTTGAAAGTAACCCACGGATGACCCGTCTCAAAAATCATTGTAATCATCTTGCGCCAGAGGTCACGAGCCTTAAGTTTTTTTGTGAGCTGCATTTTGCCCTCTTCAGCAGCTTTTTCGTAGGCTTCATACTTTTCTCGGAAAGCTTGACCATAGATATGATGAAGCTCGGGCACTTCTTCAGGCGAGAAGAGCGTCCAGTAGCCATCAGTGGCAACACGCTGCATAAAAAGATCAGGGATCCAGTTGGCAGTATTGGTATCGTGGGTACGGCGGCGCTCATCGCCAGTATTGCGGCGAAGATCAAGAAATTCTTCGATGTCATAGTGCCAGGTCTCAAGATAGACGCAGGTCGCACCCCGGCGCTTTCCAGAGCGATTGATGGCGGAGGTAGTGGAATCGGTAATTTTTAGGAAAGGAATCACTCCCTGACTCTCTACATTAATAGACCTAATAAGACTACCGGTCGCTCGGATATTACTCCAGTCATTTGCCACACCACCAGAAAACTTGGAAAGCTGGGCGTTGTCGCCAATGCACTTAAAAATATGAGAAAGCTCGTCCTCAACAGTCGTAAGGTAGCAGGAGCTCATCTGAGGCTTGATGGTGCCTGCATGAAGCAAAGTGGGGGTAGAAGGCATATATAGAAAACTCGAGATAAGTTTATAAAACTCAATTGCCCGCTCATCTTTCTTTTCCTCATTAATAGCAATACCCATCGCAACACGCATAAAGAAATATTGAGGGGTCTCATAGAGCTTGTCGGATTCGTCGCGGACGAGATAGCGGTCATAGATGACTTGAGCACCAAGATAGCCGAAGAAGCGATCATTTTCAGCGCTAAGCGCCTTACTCAATCGGGAAAGGTCAAAGTCGAGAAGGCGAGTGTCGAGGCGGCCAGAATTTACTCCTTCCACTATCTGATTAGGAAAATACTGCTGATGCTTCTTTTGAAAATCAGGAGAAAATTCATTGACTCCCAAGACGTCTTTATAGAGATCATTGAAAAGGAGGCGGGCGGCGTAGGAAGAATATTCAGGATCGAGCTCGAGACGATTCTTCACTCCAAGAAGAATAGCTTGATTGATTTCGCGGGTACTGATGCCGTCAAAAATATTTTTCTTAGCATCTTCCAAAATGCCGGCCACATCGATAATCCCATCAGGAAAACCAGAGGCGCAGTTTGAGACTAATTCTTCAATTTGAGTGATATCAAAATTAACAAATTCTCCAGAACGCTTTTTGACCGTGAGATCACTGCGTTCGATCTTTTTTAGGATCTCCTTTTGCTTTTTCTCGCGAAGCTTCTCATGTTCGCGGCGATAAATAATATAGTGTTTGGCAACCATCAAGAATCCTTTTTTAAGCAACTTCCGTTCCACCTCATCCTGAACATCTTCTACGCTAGGAATCCGATCAATAAAACAAGCTTCAAGAGTCTCAATAATTTCATCGGCGAGACTGATTAAGAGACTAATCTCATAATCAACTTCAGTGCTAATGAAAGCTTTTTCCATCGCACGCTCAATACGAATGCGATCAAAAGGGACGAGACGACCAGAACGTTTCTTGATTTTCTCAATTGAATTCTTCACCATATTTACTACTTTTTAGTAACTATCTACAAGCTCGTACTTTTGGAGGGTATTTTAATTTTTTTGATCCGCTGCGTACTCACATACTAAAGTTCTTGTATGCTCCGTTCGCTGCTCGCAAAGAAAATCGAAATACCCTCCAAAATTATTTCGCTGTGGTAGCGCGACATTTTTTATTTTTGTATTTTAAAAAGAAAAATTAAACAACCTTTAAACACTTTTAGGAAAATATTTAGGGAAAAAATATTTTTATTTTTTAAAGATACTCCCGTTCAAGAGGGGTCGCAATATATATACAATCTATTTCTTTTTCTTGCGCAAGAAAGCAGGGATATCCCAGATGTCAAAGAGTTTATTTTTTTGGTCTTCTTTTTCAGGAATGATTTCTTGAGGCTCATTTTCGTCTCCAAAAGAAGGGGTATTTTTAGTTGCTTCTTTTGAGGAAAGCTCGAGAGAACGGGGTGGGGCGGCAAAGGGGGCGCGGACATTGTTTTTGAAAAAATCTTCCGCTCTTTTTTCTGGGGTAGGTCGAGAAGAAATAATCTCTTTTTCTTTTAGAGAAAAAGAAGGGGGGCGGGGCGGCGAGTCAAAAAAAGATTCTTCTTTTTTTTCTTCTTCAGCTAATTCTTTTTCAGGAATGGAAAAGGGGCGAGAAGAAGAATTACGATCGGCGGAAGAGAGACTCGCGGCCGAAACGCGATCTTCGATGGGATTTTCTAAAATATTTTTGGGCTCGAGGCGAGGCTCGGAACTGTCACGGCCAGTAACAGCGAGATGAGAGCCAACACGAAATTCGACATGCTTCACATCTTTTCCACCAGAATATTCTTCAAAACCAGTAGCAATCAAAGTGACTTTAATAGTCCCAGGCGGGAGCTTGCGGTCTTGATAGGCCCCAAAAATAACTTTTGCTGAGGAATCAATATTTTCCGTGATGGCTCGGGCGATTTCCTGAATTTCGGTCATTTTGAGATCACGGCCGCCGGAGACACCAAAGAGAACTCCTTTTGCCCCAAACATAGAGACATCAAGGAGCGGAAAATTGAGGACATTTTTGACGGCTTTTTCGCCACGGGTGGGGCCATCGGCAAGGCCCATGCCGACGAGAGCACTACCGGAGTGCTCCATAATGGTACGGACGTCAGCGAAGTCAACATTGATAATACCGGGCATGGCGATAAGCTCGGCGATCCCCTGTACCGCACCACGAAGAATCTTGTCGATCTCGACGAAAGCTTTATGAATAGAAGTGTCTTTGCCGACGATATCAAAGATACGATCGTTACTAACTACTATATAGGTATCAACTTTTTCCTTAATTTTTTGGAGAGCAAGATCGGCAATCCGAGCCCGCTCACCACCTTCAAAAATGAAGGGCTTGGTGACGACGGCGATTACGAGAGCACCGACTTCTTTGGCAATATCAGCGACGATGGCCGAGGCGCCGGAGCCAGTGCCACCGCCTAAGCCTGCGGTCACAAAGACAAGATTACTGCCGGCCAACACCTCGGCTATCTCATGGCGATTTTCTTCGGCGGCTTTGCGGCCAAGCTCGGGATTCATACCAGTACCTAGGCCTTTGGTAATATTTTTACCAATATAGACTTTCTTGTCAGCCTTGCGGTGATCGAGATCTTGAGCATCGGTATTAATGGCAACAAACTCGATATTGCGAGGGAAATCATCATACATGCGACTGATAGCATTCCCGCCGCCGCCGCCAACGCCCACAACTTTGATAACGGCTTTATTAGAGACTAGCGGCCGGGGACGAAGAGAGGGGCGAGCAGAATTCACGACTACGCCTGTGGCAGGCGTCGTCTTTGAGATAGAACGGCGATCAGAGGAAGCGGATTTTTCTTGATTAATAGGCTTCTTATTATTAATAAGAGAATCAAGACGGGACTTGAGAGAATTATTGGAAGTGGATTTCTTGCGAAGAGCAGCTCGGGAATGAATGAGGGGGGTGCGGTCGCGCTCCTCTTCCTCATCTCCTTCAATTTCTTTAGGATCTTCGATTTTTTTTACGGGTGTCTCTTCAAGAATATTTTGAATACTAAACTTCTTTTGAGAGTGGGGCGGTTTTTTAAGAGAATTTTTTTTCTTTTTGGGAGTGATTATTTTTTTTGAAGAGATTGAATTCTTTACAATAGGAGATTTTTTGACGGAGGAAGTTTTTGATTTTACTAAGGCCTTGGCTTTTTTGGGCTTGCTGATTGATTTGCTTAAAATAGCGAGCGGACTTTTCACACTCCCTTTCTTTTTTGCCAAAGGCTTGGAAATAGGCTTTGCCAGAGAGGATTTTTTTTGCTTCTTTGGGGGCATAAGCTGTTTTCGAGTATTGTACGAAAAAGAAGGTGGGAAAAGCAACCTAACGCAGGTAATTTAAGAGGGATATAAAAAATCCCTCCGAAGACGGAGGGAGAGATCATGAAGAGAATTAACTCCACACAGCCAAAAAAATGAAGAGCAAGGATGGCCCACGCTTGCCAATTTTATCCATCTTGCTCTTTGAAGAAGGGGCTTGAGAGGAATTCATGATTTTTTTACACTACTCCATCTCTCAAGCGGTAAAGGGGGTTGAGGAAAAAATCTTGGAGAAGATTTATAAATTTTAAAGAACTCTAATAAATTTAATAATAAATTTTATCTTAAGTCAATATTGACATATTTATATTAATATATATAATATCGGAACTCCTATGTGCTGGAGGGGGCCCAATGCAAATTATGGGCCCGTCCTTTGAAAAATTTCTCAAGCAGAAAGTGAGATGAATTATGGTCCGAAAGAAAAAAATCTCCCCAAACGACGAAACGGAAGATGGGGCAGAGATAATCTCAACGGTTTCTATCTCTTTAGTGACACAATGGGCGATGGCGGTGCGCTATGCTCCAATGTCGGGAGAAAACGCTCTCCTCGCCTATATCGTCGGCCTCTCCGAGACTGGCGACCGATTAGTCGAGATTACTCTCAATCCCAACTCCATACAGGCCTTTGAACTGCTTCATCAAGGGATACTCGTGAGGCCAAACGGTAACAAACTCAGTCCAAAGAAGAAAGAGACTGCGCTTGCTGACAGTGAGCTTTCGCTTGTCTCTCTTCCAGTTTTGGGGAGCGGTGGCGAGACGCTACAGATGCCGCGATTCTTGACTGCCAAGGATGGAGGGATCCGCTACCTCTTCGTGCCCAAGAAGGGCGCGTTTAAGAAAAATGAAGAGGAGGAAGTCAAAACAGAAGATGAAACAACAAGCGAAGGAACGCCTGCGACTCTCTCAATCCCGGGCAGGGAGAAATCTTCTCAAGAAGAAGATCTTCCAAGCGAGGCAGTAAGTGCGCCAGAGACTCCAGAGGTAGCAAAAGACCAGTGGAGCAAATTCCATTTGTTTCCAGCGGCGGTCATCCGATTTTCTAAGGGAAGCTTCGTGCTGGCTCCCAACTCCGGTCCCAGTTATAGGGATATGGTGCCGACTCTCTTTGAAAAGCTGGCGCCTCTCGGCGTCACGATCGCTCTTTTCCCACCAGGAAAAGGGCTCATAGTCCAAGAAAAGCTCCAAGAAGAGATGGGACAATTTCTTGGAATGCAAGAGAAAGGGACAGGGCTTTCTTCCCGATACTACATCACCGAGAAACTCCCCGACACTCACGCTCTCTACGTTCTCGCTTATGAGCGAAAAGTCTTGATGCGTGACCGGATTGGCCAGGGCAATCGAGTGGACAAGAGAGCGTGCGCTCAATCATTCAGAAAAGGAATGATCTTTTTGTCCAATGATGTCCAAAAAGAGGTAATGGGGATTCGAGTCGAAGAGAATGAGCTCTTTGCTCAGATGCAGGCCGAGGAAAATAGTTCGGAGAATAAATTTGGAACGGCATTGGCAAAAACCACCGTTTTCAAATCTCTCAAAGATTTTTGCCCTCAGTGGAATCTGGGCGTGAGCTTCTGGATCAATCTCATCGCGACGCTTGTCAACTTCGAACGATTTGGCCGAGGAAAGGCGGCCCTACAACGAATGCTCTTTTGTCTTGCTCTCACGACCGACGACCAAGGCCGATTAGTGAAAAAACAATCAGGCCGGCAGACGGGAGTGGCTCAGCGGATGATCATCTGGTTTCTCGAAAAGACCTGGACCATCAAGATGAGCAACGGCCGCCGACTCATGGAACTCATGCGACGGAGCCGAACATTCATTGAGGTGGGACTCATTGCCGCTTTTCATCCAGAACAAAGCGTGAGAGAGGCGGCAAAGAGTGTCTTTGAGAAAGCTTTCCCCGGAAAGCTGGCTGATTTTGAAGCCAAACTCGAAGAGACGCTTGTGAAGCCCCACTCTCGCTTACGAGGAAGTCTCGCTATGCATTCTTTTATCAAGAGGATGCAGGCGGCAGGACTAATGACTACCAAGGTGGATACTGCTCCAAGTCAATCGACGGAAAGAGGTGAGGATTCAAATAGTGGAGATAAGAAGGAAGAGCCGGGACATATTAAACGGCGAAAATACTTCCTTTCATGGTTTTTCGGAGATGCAGAAGGTTGCAAGAGGCGGTTTACCAACTCGGGAATGCCTTACCAAGCGATGAAACAAGCACTTGCAACTCAGAAGGGACTTCTCATCGATGATCCCACTCTCCGTGCTGAGACTCATGAGCTTCTCAAACAAGCTTGCAAACATCGGGAAGATCTCTTCCGACTTCTCGAAAGCAAGACGGGAGAAGCTACTCCAGAAACGGAGATGCTCTTTAAGGTGGCACCAGGATTCTTTGATCTTCTTACCCGCTTCCAGAGCGGGATTCATTCAGCAGAAATGCTGTTTGAAGCCCAGCAAAAGGAGCAAGAGACTGGGGGTCAGATTACGGCCGGCGCTTACCTTTTGAGTCTTTTCCAAAAAGGTCAACGGGAAGAAGCGCATCTGCAAGGCCGCCTGCGGCAGGCACTTGTCTGTCACATGTCGGAGACCATGGGTACGCAAGATGAGCAACGAGAAGTCTTTTCCCAGCTCCTCAAAATTCAGGAGCAAGAAGAAGAGCGGGCTCATGAGAATGAGTCAGCAAAAACTCAGGAAAAAACTGAGGAACAGGCCCGCAAAGATGATTTGGTAAAGTCTAAGAAGAAGACTAAGATCGGATCATTCGACGCTCTGCTTCTTGAAGCTAATGGATTCCTCGAAGAGCATTTGGGTAAGCCAAAGCTCGCACACGCCATGAAGTGCAGTCTCTGGCGGGCGCGAATTCAGGTGGTGTCTAACTTTCTCACTCTCGTCCTGAAACATTATGGACGGTGGGAGGAAGCGAAGGACGATCTTACTGAAACTGCGGCGGCGTAGAAATTCAGTTCATTACTAACCCAATATGGGTGGCCCGGAATTTTATTAATTCCGGGTTTTTTTATTTTTTAAATGCTCGTATTTTTTTGGATTTTGGGATTTTTTTCTGTACTGCATACTCACAATCTCTTCTTTATATATACTCCCTTGCGCTCATCTTTCCTCTTTCTGATCTTTACTTCTGATTCTATAGACTTTGCATTCAATATGACTATCTTTTGGTAGTAGAGGCTCATTCTCAAAAATAAATTTCAAACTTTATCCAAAATTACTTCACTTGTGCTGCATAATGTCTTATTTATAATAAAAATTTTTAAAAAACATTGTCGTAAAATAAAAGATTGCTTTTACGACAGTTTTTTAGTATATGGAATAGGTTTTTTGGAGATTTAAAAGAAATAAAGAAATAAGAAAAATATTTTTAAATACTTCCTTAAGGAGGCTGAATTATGGATCCTAGATCAATTTTAGGAAGACTAATTCCTTGAGGGAATTAGGGGAGGAAGTGGTCGGCGAGCCAGAGGAGGAAATTTTTGAAGGGGGAAGCGCTGGATTTTTTATGGAGATGGAAGCCTTTGAGGCCGAGATCGAGAAGACCAAGAGTGGTGGCGAATTCGGGATCGTCAGCACGGGGGTAAAAACTAGGGGAATTAGTAGGAGTAACCTCTTTATCACCACTTCCCTCTTCTTTTTCTTCTAAGGTGAGGAAAAGATCAGAGCGCGGGAGACCAAGCTCAGCGACAAGACCAAGCTCTTCGCGGAAGAGGTCGAGAATACCAGGGAGCTTGGCGCCGCCGCCGACCAGGATGACACCGGCGGGGAGTTTTCCGACGCGGCCAGCCTTTTCGAGCTCATTCACGATGGATTCGAGAAGCTCCATGAGCCGGGCTTCGATAATCTGAGCGATGAAGCGACGAGAGGCTTTACCGGAGAGACGAATGTCTAGGCGTTTCAGATCAATATTTTCTTTGGGAGAGGCATCCTTAGCATAGGCGGCTCCAAAGGAATATTTAATCATCTCAGCAGTCTCGAGGCTAGTTTTCAAACCTATAGCTAAGTCATTGGTAATATTGTAAGAACCAAAAGGAAGAATGGCAGTATGAAGAAGACGGCCTTCTTCGAAGACAGAGAGAGAGGTCGTGTGAGCGCCAAGATCGATGAGGAGACATCCTTCTTCTTTTTTTTCTTCCGTGAGGACAGATTCAGCGGCGGCAGGGGCGGAATAAAAGTGACCACGAATAACTCCCCCATTGGACTCAAGAGCTTTCTCAATATTTTTGATGACGGGAGTAAAAACATCGATTAAAAGAATACGGGATTCCAGACGATTGCCAATCATGCCAAGAGGATTATGGATTTCACCTACACCATCGACGATATACTCCAAAAGACTTTTGCCAATCAAAGTGCGATTGATCGGCAAGCGCATGGCAGAGGCAGAAGAAATAGCGCGATCGATATCATCATGACCGATTTCAAAATCTGCACGGGCGACGGCGACGATGCCTTGGGAGACGCGAGAATTAATATAGGCACTCCCAATACTTAAAAAAATATTTTTTTCCGAGCCAGGATAAGTGGTCTTTAATTCACTCAGGACCGGATTGAGACCAGAGGTAGCTTCTTTAATATCATCAATGAGACCGCGCTTCACGCCACGGGTGGGAAATTTGAGCAGTTTAACTAAAGAAAAACGGCCAGTGGAAAAAATACCTACGGCCACCTTAGTCGTGGAAGATCCTATATCTATACCCAGATAATAAGGGGAAGAAGCCATAAAAAAATAATTAAAAAGATTCTCCGAGAAGCTTGAGTATTTCGGCCTCTTTTTTTTCCATTTTTATTCTATCATCATCATTCTTATGGTCGTATCCGAGGAGATGGAGGAGGCCGTGAATAAGCATAAAGATGAGACTCTCATCATTTTTCATAATCTTCTCCGGATTGAGATGGATTTCTCCCAGAAAATACTCTCCACCTTCGAGATTAGGGTAGGGAAAATTGGGAGCGGGCTCGTAGGAATGAACATTAAAATCATCAGAAACGAGATATATTTCAAAGAAGGCGTCCTCAAGAGGAAGGAAGGAGCTTACTTTTTCGAGTGCTTCTTTGATGTCATATTCGGCTTGCAGATGCGGTTTATCGACGCTTTCTAAGGAATAACGCATGGATGGGATAATACATTTTTTTTTGGCGGACGGCAATGGTTTTTAGTAAAAAACCGGCCGTGAAGCGGTCGGTTTTGGGAGAGATTACTTTCCTTTATCTTGCTCTTTTTCCATTAATCTCTTCATCTGGATGTGAGAGTAGGCGCTAATGCAGATTTGGAGAGTATCTTTTGGCTTGAAGTAATTTATAGCTAAGAGATTTACTTCGCCAAATCTTTCCCGGAAATAAGCGCCAGTGAAGGGAATATTTTCAAATTCAGTGAAACCAAAGAGAAGTGGGAAAAGAGAGGGAGCGACTTCTTCGACAAAAGAAGCATTTTGAGGAAAGGTGAGCCAGAGAATTTCAAGGGCGGCATCATATCCAGATATACAGGTCCGGATTATCCTTAACTCGACTTCACCGCCTTGAGCTAGAAGATCGAATGAGTGGGAAAAATCAGTAGGATTATATTCAACTTTCTGAGCTCGGCCGAAGAAATTTAATTCCTGCATGACCCAGGGCTGAATTTCAATGGGAAGCTCCTGACTTCCTACAAGACGAATGCGACGGCCTATCACTTTTCCTTTTCCTACCTTGTCACCATCCAAAAGATGACAAAAGAGGAGGGAAAGATTTCGTTGTAAAGCACGCCGCTTTTTACCAAGGGCAATCCATTGCTCTGCACAACGGGGAAAAACAGCAAGGGCCGCTTTTGTGAGAAAGAACATAAGGAGCCCAATCACTATAACTTTTGTCATGACGACTCCTTTTGCATTATTAAGGGACGAGAAATTCTTAATTAAGAATAAACTATAATTCCGGATATAAATCAATATTATTTTGCTTTTATTATTAAAAAGTGGTATTATAGTGCCGAGTTATTTGAAAACACACAATTTTTCACGAGGAGCTTGGAAATGGATCGGGAAACACAATTCATAGAAATAGCAACGCGAATTCATGGAGAGGCTTTCTTCTGCAATCAAGCAGAGATGAAAGCGCTCGAACGCTTGTACAATCAGCCTCATCGACTCTACCATGACACCACCCATATCATATCCTGCCTTAGGCACGATCGAGATTATCGGTCTGCCTGCCAAGGAAACAAAGGGTGGGCAGAGGAATGGCGCCCAGTAAGTTTTGCACTTCTTTTTCATGATGCAGTCTATGTGCCTGACGCCAAGGATAACGAGGAGCGGAGCGCGGATATGGCGGAGCGGTATCTCCAAGCAAGGCTAGCCGAAAAACGAGAGGGGAATATCATCACTCCTGACAAGGATATTTTCATTGCAGAAGTGAAGAGGCTTATTCTTCTCACTAAAGATTACTTTCAAATATTTGATCCAAGTGATGAGAATGGGAAGGTGATGCTTGATATTGACCTTGCGGTCTTTAATGCACCAGAGGAGGAGTTTGACCAGTATGAACGAGGGATTCGAGCCGAGTGGCGCGGAGTTTTCGCAAGTGAAGGAGATTACTTGAGAAAAAGAATTGAGTTTCTGGAACGAATGCAAAAATTGCGACCATTCTATAGAACCCAATACTTTCAGCACCAGAATCCGAAGCTCGTGCAAAGCAATATCGTTCGGTCTATCTGGTGGCTTCACGAACAACTGGATCTGCTTTAGTGATAGTTTCAAGGAAAAAAACCTCGCGGGAACGCGAGGTTTTTTTTCTACCCCATAAAAAGAATAAAGAATACTTAATTCTTATCGGGGTCTTCACATACTTTGATTACGAAGTATGCTTTATTCTATAGTTTTGCTTTAAGTATTTCAGAGACGACACGACCGTCGGCGCGGCCGGCAGCGGCGTCCATAATGGCTTTCATGACGGGGCCAAAGTCCATTGGCAAATTTGCCGCTCGACGATCGGCGAGGACCTGAAGGACTATTCCCTCGAGGGCTTCGTGGCTTAATTCTTCGGGAAGATATTTTTGGAGGATTTTTATTTCGGTCTCTTCTTTTTCGGCAAGCTCGGGCCGGCCACCCTCACGGAAAAGATTGGCGGCATCACGGCGCTTTTTTACTTCCCGCTTTATCACATCTTGATACTCATTTTCGGAAAGTTCGCTTTCATCCCCTTTCCCGCGCTTGTCGATCTCTTGGTTTTTTATGGCGGAGTTGAGGCCGCGGAGGACTTCAAGAGAGGCAGAGTCACCTGCTTTCATAGCAGACTTAATATCATTTAAGATTGTTTCTTTTAACATATTAGTAATTCAGAAATACTTTCCATGAAACATTATTTTTTTAGCACCTTTCTTTTAAAGGCTTGTTTTTGAATTCCAGCTTGGAGGCCGAAGTAACAATCCTAGAATAACTTTTTTTGACAAAAATACAAGCTTACAAATATCTATAAATACAGAAAATTTTGGGATAGTTCGTTGATTTTTTATCTTATACCTTCTTTTAGGAAAAGGAAGGTTCATAGAATTATTCACAAACCTCTCTTTGGGAGTTTTTTCTTATAGTCTTTTCTAAATGAGGCCAAGTTTCTTTTTCTTGATGAACTCTTGCTTCTTTTCTTCGCGGTAGAGGGCGCTCAAGCGGCGCTTGTTTTTGGTGTTTTTGCGGCTGTAGAACTTGCGCTTTTTTGCCTCCTTTAAGACACCGCTTTGCTGGACCTTCTTAATGAAGCGGAAAATCATCGAATTAGGAGATTCGCCGTCTTTTTTCTTGATATCGATCATTAGAGTGAATAAATTAAGTTTTTGAATTATAGACGATCTCTGATCTTTTGGCAAGTAATCGAAAGGGGTTCATCGGTGCCGGATTGGACGACGGAATGGAGGGAGTGGCCTCCGTCACCTGGGAAGCGAGGAATGATGTGGATATGGAGGTGATCTATGGCTTGACCACTATCTTTGCCATTATTTATACCGATAGTGAAAGCGGATGGAGAAAGGGCGGGCTTGGCGGCACGAGTAATTTTTTGAACAGCGGTGAAAAGCGGAGTAATTTCAGATTCAGGAAGGGTTTCGAGAGTGTCGGCGTGGACTTTGGGGATGACAAGAATATGGCCTTTAGAGAGGGGGTGAATGTCTAAGAAAGCGAAGATGGAGTCGTCTTCGTAGATTGTTTCAGAGGGGATTTGTTTGGATATTATCTTACAAAATAAGCATTCCATAATGTTCCTTACTTTTAATTTTTAAAGCTTGTCTTTTTCGGTAACTTTCGATTTTTTGCTGCGTTCCATACTCACAGGCTTTCCGCAGCATGCTCCGTCCAGTACTCGCAAAGAAAATCAAAATTTCCTCGAAAAATCCTGCGCGTGGCGATGTGCAAATATTTTCCAATCACAGTCTTCACTTCGTCCTGTGCCATATGGCACAGGACTTCATTACGACTTTAAGAAGTGGTGGAGTTTTTCGATGAGTTTATCGATGGGGACGGTCTCTTGGATACCGGACTCGAGATCGCGGATGATAACGCTTTCTTCAAAAGCTTCTTTTTGACCCATGATGAGGGCGAGATGAGATCCTTCTTTATCAGCTTGTTTCAACTGGGCTTTGAGCGAGTCTTTAGAAAGAGCTTCTTTGCAGTAAATATTGGCATTTTTCAGAGTCTCTAAAAGGGCCAATGATTTTTTCTTGGCAAGATCGCCGACGTGGATCAAGAAAACTTTGGGTTTATTTTTATTATTGAAGTCTATTCCAGCCGCTTTCATCACGTGGACGATACGTTCGAGGCCAATAGCGGAGCCGACGGCTGGAGTCTTTCTCCCGCCAAGGAGCTCCACTAAGCCGTCATAACGGCCGCCGGCGGCAAGAGCAAAATTAAAATCGGAGGAAAAAATCTCAAAGACGGTGTGGGAATAGTAATCAAGTCCGCGGACGAGATTGTTGGAGATGGTATAAGGAAGACCAAGCGTGTCGAGATACTCTAAGACGGCTTTGAAGTGGGCGGAGCTGCTAGCGGAAAGCGAGTCGAGAATACTGGGGGCGGTTTTTAGAATTTCTTTTACGGATTCATCTTTACTATCTAAGATGCGGAGCGGGTTGGTATCGAGCTTGGCGTGGACTTCTTTAGAAAGCTTTTTATTTTTTAGAAAATCCACCAGCTTGCGGCGATAAATAGCCCGGTCAAAAGGAGAGCCTAGGGTATTAATTTCGATAGAGAGATTGGAGAGCTTTAAGGACTCCAAGAGACGGAAAGTGGTGAGGATGATTTCAGCATCATAAATCGGATCACTCTCGCCGCCTAAGATCTCAAAACCTGCCTGGTGGAAGGAGCGGAAGCGGCCTTCCTGCGGCTGCTCATAGCGGAACATAGGCGCGAAGTAATAGAGGCGGACGGGCTGGGGCTCGTGACTCATACCGTGCTCGATGTAGGCGCGGGCAACGGAGGCGGTGTTTTCGGGCCGGAGGACAAGCTTGTCTTCGGTCTTCAAAAAATACATTTGCTTTTCGACTATCTCGCTCGTCTCACCAGCTCCGCGCTCAAAGAGAGCGGCATGCTCGACGATGGGGGTATCGATGCGGGAAAAATTGTAGAAGTAGGCGGCGCACCGGACTTCATCGCGCATCTTCTCCCAATAGGGCTGATCCTTGGGGAGGATGTCGTGCATCCCCTTCACGCTTTCGAGACCCTGACGGAGGGATTTTTTGGAAGGCTGAGGAGCAACTTTTAAGGCCTCAGAAACAGCCTTATGAGGCATTTTTATTCTAGAGGCTGACTTTGTTGATGCCAGGTCTTTTTTGCTCTTAGCTGGAGCTTTTGGGGTAGGCTTCTTAGGAGAAACGGCTTTGGCGGGTTTTTTTATATTCGGACTTTTTTTGGAAGTTTTTGCCTTCGCTTTTCCGTCTTTTTTAGCCATTTTTTTGCCTAATTATAGTCCCCTCAAAGAAGCTGGTCAAATTGGGTTTTATTGAAAAATAAAGGAATAAGCCTTTTATAGGATAAGAAGAAGATTCTTCTTCTCAAATACAAGCTTATCTTTCTTGAGGCTACTGATCACGGCTTGGGGGTGAATATCGACCTCGGCTTTGCGGATAGAATTTTCTAAAAGATTGAGAGCTGTGCTCGTCTTGATGCTGCCGCTTGTGACGATCTTTTTAAGAAGGAGGGAGCGGAAGGAGCGGAAGGAGCCTTTGAACTCAGATTGCTTTTTGGAAACTATTTTTTGTGAATCTTTGCCTTTCAGGAAGCTGCCGTAGTCAAAGAGAGCATAGTAGAAGTCACGGGGAGAAAGATGAGAAATGGAAAATAATTTCTCGAGAGCTTTATAGAGAGCTATTTTTTCGTCTCGCACTTTGAGCTCGTGGATTAGAGTCCGGCGAATATTAATATCATAGAAAGAGAAAAAAGTATCAGTTGTGAAACAAGCAACAGCGCCAGCAGTGTACTCCCCTACTCCGGGGAGCTGAATGAGGGCGGCGGGAGAGAGGGAGAATTTGCCTTGGTGGTCTTTTTCGATTTTTTTTGCTGCTTCATGGAGATCGCGGGCGCGGCGGAAATAGCCGAGACCATCCCAGATGGAGAGGACTTCTTGGGACTTTGCTGCCGCAAGCTTTTTTACGGTGGGGAATTTTTTTAAAAATTCGGCGTATTTTGGTATAACCCGCGGGACTTGGGTCTGCTGGAGCATTACCTCGGAGACGAGAAGGCGGTAGGGATCATGGGTCGCCCGCCAGGGAAGGGTATGGCGGGCGTTTGTGCTGTACCAGGCTTCGAGAGAGAGGGAGAATTTTTTATAGGGATTAAGAGGCATAGAGAAGCAGGGAAATATTTAATTACAAATGTTTCATACAAGGTCTGCAATCGGCTGGATCCTAAATTAAGTTCAGGATGACAGCCATCTAAAGGCGGCCGAAGATTAGGAGAAAAGCTTGGCTTCTTCGAGGGCGAAGATCTTTTTGAGAACGGTCTTGTTGGTGGCGGAGATAGGCTTCAAAACAAATTTGTCAGCTTTCGGACGCTCTTTCCCGAGAGGAGAGATAGGGCGGATACCAAGGCGGAGACGCCAAAACGCTTTGGTCTTTAACTTATCAATGATGTCTTGGACGCCATTGTGACCAGCAGCGCCGCGATCGAAAGAAAGCTTTACTTTACCAAGCTCGATGTCGGATTCGTCGTGAACGATCAGAAGCTCACTGGGCTTCACCTTGTGCTTTTTTAATTCATTTTTTACAAATGCGCCGGACTCATTCATGTAGACCGAGGAGCGGAGAATCTTGCGGTCTTTCTTATCCTTCAGGCTATCAATAAAAAGGACGCCAACATTGTGATAGGTATTTTCGTATTTCATACCCGGGTTACCGAGACCTATAATAAGCTTAATATCTTTTGGTTTTTCGGTTTGGGTCATAATACTAATAGTATACAAATTATTTGAAAGAAGAGAAAAAAAATGCTATTCTTAGCTCGATATTTTAAAAGCCGAGGTAGCTCAGTGGTAGAGCGCAGCCCTGAAGAGGCTGGCGTCGGGTGTTCGATTCACCCTCTCGGCACACTAATAAAAATTTTTACATAATTATATAAAAATTGGGTACTTATAGTGTTTGTGGGAGAACGTTGAAATTTTCATCAAGAATGCTTGTCTGAAAGCTATATTCAGAAATACTTAACGATGTAAGCCGTTCATCGGCTGGAAAAGAGAAAATTATGGGAGCAATTCAAACAAAGAATTTCTCCTTGGAAGCGGATGGGGATAATTTCCGGGTGATGGTGAAGGGCAATGAAGAGATCGGTCGACGGCTTTGTTGCTATATGGAGGTGGAAAGTATTTACTCGGCGAGGAGACCTGAACCAGCAAAGTAGGGAGACTACGTGAGCTACTTCACTCAAGCGGACACACAAAAATATTTTCTCAAAGCTAGGTAGCAACAATGTGGAACATGGGAGGTGATCTCCAATGAATCAACGAAGGCGGCCCGTGAGGGCCTCTTTTTTATAATCACGTTTAGGGCTGGGTTGGAGCAGAAGAAGTGGAGCTAGCAGGAAAGATGGAGAGAGGAGGAAAATCAGAAGATTTTACACGACCACGGAGAGTGAAGCGGGCACTCCCTGAGGAATCAAGACGGATGGCGGTGACGGGGAGGATAATCGAATCAAAACGAGAATCTTTTAGGAGGGTATTTTTGAAGTCAATCACTAATTTTTCTGAATCACTATCCCCAGTAATGGAAAAATCTCCAGAATTAGGATCAAAATCGAGACCGAGAATGTCGATTCCTAAGGCAAGACCAGAGAGAGTGTTTATAAAACGGGAAGGGGTATTGGTATTTTTCTCTGCCATCTCGGCCTTTGCGATTAATGCGTTGAAAGAATCGGCGGCGGCGCTAAGAGCGGTGAAATCAGCTGAGGAAAAGAGGGTGGGGGTGGCGGCAAGTTTTGCCGTGAGAGCTTTTTCTTGCCTTAATCCAAAGAGATAGAGGACGAGAGAAACTACGGTAAGCGAAGAGATGATTGAAAGAGTAATAAGACGCCAGAAACGAATAAAGCTCATAGCCCGCTCTTCTTTGAAGCGCTCTTCCGTACCGGCGCTCGCAAGAGAGATGAATGTATCTTTCGAACGTGGGATTTCACCACGGAGGGCGGCTCCAAAGACCGGGTACCAAATGCTTATAAGATCTGGATAATTAGAAAGAAGAAGCGGGGTAATTTTTAGCTTGAAGGAAGCGGATAGATCAGAGAGGAGGTCGCCAATGTCGATCACCGAGCTTACTACTAATTCCTCAATGGCTTGGGACTCGCGAGCAATATAGAAATTAAGGAGACGATTCACTTCGAAGATAACAATTTTTTTCAGATCAGCAAGCTTGATCAAGGAGACGCCCAGACGCTCCTGAATCTCACGGAAAGAAAGATAATATTCGAAGTAGAGAGCGCCAGAGCGAAGGATAAAGAAATCAAGACCAGCGCTTGAAAGGTGAAGGACGAGGCGAGGCGAGTCGAGGACGGTGGGGTAGGTAAAATTAATAAGACGAGCGAGAGAGAGCGGAAGAGGCTCAATCGCAACAATTACAAAGCCAGCTTGCTCGACGCAGTAAGAAAGCTCATCTATATAGTTGCGCTGGATAAAAGCGCCAATAAGCTCGAGCTTGCCATCCTTGCCAGCAGGATCTCCGGCATACTGCCAGTCAAAGAAAGCATTTTTGCTATTGATAGGCGAGATAGTCTCGAGATTAAGGCGGGCCGCTTCGGCGATTTTGTCTTCTGGGAGAAGCGGGAGGGAGAAGACTTGGGTGTAGACGTGGGTGGCGGGGATTACGAGAATGATGTTTATGATATTTTTTTTGGGGATCTGATTACGGAGGGTGGCGAGGGCGGCAATGAATTGCTGTCGATCACGGACAAGACCATCTTCTACGATGCCTGGGGGAAGATTAACTGAAGCAGAGAGAGAGATCGCGGCATTTTTGAGAAGGACAAAACGAAGACTATTATCAGTGACTTCTAAACCGCTAACAGAAGGATTGGAACTCATTATTTTCCAGATTCGTTTTGAGAGGCTCATAGGGTTAGTTTTTTAGAATTTTTTCTTTTCTAAGGGACTCACGCGGAGCTCGCGAGTGAGAGGATCGATGGAGAGAGTGGAGTAAAAGCGGCGGGCGTTGCCGAGGAAGAGATTTGTGGGAGCGATTTCGAAGCGAGTTTTTATTTCAGGACAAGGATTTGTAGCTGGGGAATTACAGCATGATTTGTAACGGATGCGAGCACTTGGAAAAGAAAGATTATAGTCAGTGAAGGTTGAGGCGGTGTTAAAATCACTACAATCGGAAGCAACAGAAAGACCGCCAAAATTTGGATCATTTTGATCTAAGATCCGGCGAGTCATGTCACCAAGAGCAGAGCGGGCGATATTTTCGGCTTCGAGGGAGAAACGAGCAGAGGCGCCAGTGAAGTTGAGGCTGCTGAATAAGTAAAGGCCAGTAAAAATGAAGCCAAGAATTAAGACGGAAAAAATAATTATAGAGGGAAGGACTACAAAACCCGACTGAAAATTATGAGTCACAGAATAAGTTTAACATTTTTTTACATACAGAAAACCAGAAATAACTTTCTTTTAGATAATATTTTTTCAGAAAAAACACTTCCTTACCGTGAAACAGGAAAGTCTTTAGAGGACTTTCCCATTATCTTCGGATTGGCAAGCCTACGAGATGCTCCAGCCTTTTTTATAGATTCTGGCTCGGGGAATCAGAATGATAAGCTACGGACTCCAATTAATAATGAAGTCGTCGATGATGGGAGAAATTCCGTTTAAGGACATTAGGAGAGCTTGGTATTTGAGATAGCGTTTCTTGGGGAAGTCTGAAGGGAAGAATATTTTTTCGCCGGGATTGCCTCTTAAGGTAACGGCAGAGAGACTGGAGAAATCCCAGGGTCCGGCAGAGGAATCAGAGGAGAGGAGGATAAAGGAGACGGAGGTAGGTTCACTCCCAGCGAGACTCCCCTGCCAGAGGATATAGTTCCAGGAGGGAGCGGGAAAATTGGTGTCGAAAATATTAGACTCGAGACTGGCTTTTACGGAAGTGACACCAGTGCCTTCGACTTTTACCTTGTAGACGCTAGAGGAAGTTTGGATGCCCGCGGCAGTATCATGGTCATTGTCAGAACTTAAACTAATCCAGCCGACAACATCGTTCCAAGCGAAACCATCAAAGAATCGATTAGTACCGGAATCAGCGGGGATAAGACTCACGCCCCAATGATTGGCTTCGAGCGGGTTGCAACTCGAGGCAAACTTTATCCAACCAATAAGATCATTCCAGCCATATTCGCAGAGGCTGTCTAGATTTTTTTTCACGGACCAATCTTCAGCAGAGGCACAGCTCGTATTTTTAGCAGTCGCACAATCAAGGTAGATGTCGCCGATACTCGTAACAATCTTTCCTTCAAGATGATTGCTTTTTACCGAGACAATATTGGTCGATCCAGGCTTCCAATCAAGGAAACCAAAAAGATCGTTCCAACCGAAATGAAAAGATTCACCGGGAACAGGATTAATGTCGCCGGGAGCGGCGAGAGCGGTAAAGAGGAAAAGGGAGGAGATAAATATTATAAGAGAAAAATTTTTGAGCATTTTGAGAGATTGGAAGTTAGGCGCTAGATTCTAGCTTGGAGGCCGAAATGACAATTACTATGGGACGGTGACGCGGCCGGGGGAGGTCGTAACATCAATATCAGTCCCCTGCTTATACTTATTATACGACGATCCAGAAAAGATGGGGTCGGCAGGGATAGTCGCCCCGCCGCTCCAGTCGGTCTGATGGAAGGAATAATTACGATCGCGAGTGAGATAAGTAGAGGAAAAGAGAGATACCGGACCGTCTGGACCAGTCCAGGAGATTGCCAAATTTACTTGCCGAGTATTTTTATCTTCGACGTTGCCACTTGAGACAATATTTTTATTCGCATCACGATACACAGGAAGAATACGAAAAGCTACGGAATAAGGTTTACCACTTACCACTTGCGTATCAATACCAGGAGTAAGAGAGATGGTGCCGTTTGCGGCGGTAACGAATTTATAGTCGACGGTTGAGTCAAGAGACGGATCGATTAGAGCAGTATAACTTATATTACTTAAGAAATGCATTTTTTTAAGTGTTTCTTCACGGAGATAGGCGGCCATTTGAGAAGCACCCTCATCGGAGGCGCGCTTAATGAGAAACTGCAAGACAAGAAAACCGGAGATGATAGCGACTACAGCGACAGAGAGGGCAAGGAGGAGTTCAATAAGAGATTGTCCTGAATTTTTACTGGAGTTCATAGTGGATTCTTTCTTATAGATTCTGGGTCGAGTCCAGAATGACAATGCTTTATAGTTGAGCGAAGGTGACGTCGATGCGGCCGGAGCAGTAAATATCGACCTCACCTTGGTAATTATTGGTATTGATAATCCGGATGGGGCGGGGAGTGACATCGTCGACGCTTCCACAATTAAAATTAGTGAAAGAAGCCGGAAGCCCGGTTAATTGATCAAAGATAAGGACGAGATTATTGGTAGCGCCTGGGGTGATGAAGCGAAGATTGGGATCGAGAGAAATAGATTTTTCTAAAGTGGAATTAGGAGGGGGGTCAGTAGGTTTATTTCTGTAGCTATTAGCAGGAAGAGAGGTCAAGGAGTAGAGTTTGTAAAGAGGCGCGGTGCCGCCGCCATAGTCAACGTAGACACCCCAGTAGGAGGCGTCATCTTGGGTAATTGAGCGGAATTGGACATCGCGAAGATCGGCGGCAAGCTTTAGGGTAGCGTCAACGACGGCTTCGCGGCCGGGGATGCCAGAGAGGGAGAGGAAGGCGGAGGTAGAAATAATGACCGTGGCGCCCATAGCGATGAGAAGCTCAATCAAAGTAACGCCGAAGTTTTTCTTAAAGAAAGGAGGCATAGTGCTTGTAGTAAGTTTATCATAAGAAGAGAAAATAGAGAGATAAAAAAATTCCCGTTTGCGTGTACACAAACGGGAATCAAGAACCAAAGGATCTGAGGCACTGATCGGAGACAAGTGCCTAAGCATCCGAGGACTTCTCTGCCTCCACTGTCGCTTCGGCAGATAAGTCGCGGAACGACAGGAGCAGGCAGTCCGAATCCCAGCTGCCCCCGAAGCCCAAGCGGAAGAAGTGGAAGTACCCATCGGCGTGGCAGTCAAAGCACGGCACCCGGTGGAAGTACTCGAGGGCAGGGAGGCGGTCTTTCTCGTCAAAAGAGCAGTAGGCTCGGCCTTTAGGGAGTTTTTCCCAGTGCTGATCAAACATGAGGGCCGATCCGGAAAGACCAGTGAAGATGTTGCCGGGGATGGATTTTAGAAAGTTCACTCTTTCCACTGATGAGGTCATTAGTCGATCCACTGTTTGCTCAAAAACGGTCACTTCGATCTTTTGGCCGGGGCGAAGCACTACGGACTGCGAGAAGTTTTGCGCAGTAGAGAGATTCTCATAGAAGTAGCGCTTCGGGTGGTTTTCATACTTTTCCCAGAAGGTCATCCAGAATGACTCGAAGGTGTAGCCCTGGGGGACTATAATGACATACTTCGTAGGAAGGGGGCGGAAGAGGGATGGATAGTCTGGTTTTCCACTTCGACCGAAGGCGAGACCGGAAGTTGCTGGTTTGCCGCTCAATCGTTCATTAAGAACAGCAAGAGCAAAATCAACTTCTTTTCCTTCTTCGTCTGGCTTGCGGACATAAAAGGGTTGAGCCGCAAAAGCAGTATCGTTGGGATTGAGAAGAAAAGCCTTTTCATATTGCCGATCACCCTTCGCGTGAATGTGACAAATCTTTTGAAAAGAATCGCTTCTTTCGAAGGGATCTCTACCTGCTACAATCACCACCCCCGCGTGCCGATCTTCGGAATCTCTGAAAAGGATCGTCTTGTTTACGTTCATGGCATGTCCTCCTATAGAGGTCTCGCTGATGCCTCAGCGCCCGGAATGGGAAGGGATAAAAATTGGGAAGGAACATTTTTTTTATAGCATATTTATAATCATATTGTCAATAGATGTGTCAAATGAGTAGGTGAGGTAAGGATTTTTAACTAGAAAAATACAGAAAAAGATAGGGATTTAGAATGTCTTCTTAAGAAGGCAGGTGCCTGGATCCTGAATTAAGTTCAGGATGACGGTCTTTTTACCTTAAGGCAAAAAGACCGTCAGAACTGGCCGACGAGCTGGTAGATTGGAACGATGACGGAGAGGGCGATAAGAGCGACGACGGCGCCAATAATAACGAGAAGGACGGGCTCAATGAAGGCGATCATGGCTTTCAAGGAGGCGTCAATTTCGGACTCATAAAAGGAGGAGAGGGAATGGAGGACTTCTTCAAGACGGCCGGCACGTTCGGAGATGACGATGAGGCTCGTGACAGTATTTGGAAAAGATTTTTCCCGCTTGAAGGCTTCACCTAGGGTGAGACCTTTATTGATGCCCTCGTGGGCGACCCGGAGGACGGAATTTTTGATATCCTCATTACCAGAGGAATTAGCGGTGATCTCTAGGGAGCGGATAATCGGGACATTCGCCTTAAGAAGCGAGCTCAAGGTGCTGGAGAAGCGCTCTATACCAATCTCGAGAACGACTTTTTTGATCACGGGAATACGGCTCAAGATATGGAGAAAGAAAAGACGGCCAGTAGGAGTCTTTAAAAAGAAATAAAAAAGACCGGTGCCGAGAGCAATGAAAAAAAGAAGAATGATGAGGAGATAAGCGGAGAAAAAATTACCGATTGCAAAGACTATGCGAGAAAAAAAGGGGATCTCGGCGGTGGTTTCAGAAAAAACAGTGGCAATGCGTGGGATAGCGAAAGAGACAAGGAAGAAGAGGACGGAGATGGAGCCAATGGTGAGAATCGCGGGGTAGATCAGGGCACCACGAATCTTTTTCCTCAGATCATCAGACTTTGCGAGTATGACGGCAAGATTTTCGAAGGATTCATCAAGGGTTCCGGCGGCCTCACCAGCCTCGATAAGATTTACAAATACAGGAGAAAAATGTTGAGGATAATTCGCGAAAGTAAGATAGAAAGGCTGACCACGCTCGAGAGAAGATTGAATCTCAAGAAGGATACTCTTTAAAACTTTATTATCAGTGTCTTCAATTAGGATTTCTAGCGCATGAAAAAGATCGGTGCCGAGACGGAGCATAAGGGAGAGATGGCGGCAAAGAAAAATCTTATCCATCTCGGAAATAGAGCTAAAAAAGGAAATATCTTTTTTGAGGATCGAAGTGCTAAGCTCGCTGATTGAGAGCGGCTGAAGATCGCGGCCACGAAGATAGGTGAGGACCTGGTCGGCGCTTGCGGCATCAATATCGCCGGTCATGAGGCGGCCATCAGAACGATTGGCAGTGTAGCGGAATTTTTTCATTACTCTCGGATCACGCGGAGGACTTCTTCGGGAGTGGTAATCCCCTTCTCGACTTTGCGAAGACCATCTTCAAACATGGTGATCATACCAGACTTCCTTGCTTCGGCGCGGAGACTATCAAGAGTGAAATGAGGTGAGACGATAACCTCGCGTTCTTTATCAGAAACATCAAGCAACTCGAAGATACCGATACGTCCTTTGTAGCCAGTGCCACCGCAAGCAGGGCAGCCCTTTCCTTTAAAAAAGGAGCTGGGTAAACGGACAGGGGAATCGGGTGAAAGATAATTTTTTAGCGAAGAGAGAAGACTCTCTTCGGGAATATAAGAGCTGATGCACTCAAGGCAGATGCGGCGGACGAGACGCTGGGCCTGGATAAGATTAATAACGGCGGAGAGAAGGAAAGGGGCGACTTTAAGATCAATGAAACGTGGAATGGCGGTAGAAGCGTCGTTGGTGTGTAAGGAAGATAAGACAAGGTGGCCGGTGAGCGCTGCTTGGACACAGATATCAGCCGTCTCCTCGTCACGGATTTCACCGACCATAATAACGTTTGGGTCCTGACGAACAATTTCACGAAGGCCGGAGGCAAAGGTGATGCCGGCGGTTGGATTGATCTGCGTCTGATTGATATATTTCATATCGTACTCAACCGGATCTTCGATGGTGACGATATTAACCTCAGGCTTGTTTAGCATACTTAGGATCGAATACATGGTCGTAGTCTTACCGGAGCCGGTGGGACCGGTCATAAGAATGAGACCATAGGTCTTTTTGATCGTTTTTTTGATGATAGCGACGTGATCGGGAAAGAAACCAAGCTCTTCTAGAGAAAGTGGGCGCTCGGTGCTCGCGAGGAGACGCATTTCAGCTTTTTCACCATAGAAAGTGGGCATGATGGCAAGACGGATATCCATAAGCTCGCCGACGAGCTTGTAGCGGAAACGCCCATCTTGAGGGCGGGAATGTTCGTCAAGCTTCAAAGAACCAAGAAGCTTCAGGCGAGCGAGAATCGCAGCGTGAATTTCCTTGGGGACGCGAATAATTTCTTTTAAGACGCCATCAACACGGAAACGGATAAGAACAGAATCCTCAAGGATCTCAATATGAATATCAGAGGCGCGGGAGCTGATCGCATAGGCAATAAGATTGTCGACGAGAGCAACGACAGGAAGCTCCTCGGCGGCTTCTTTGGAATCGCCGAGCTTCTTACGGAGGGAAGCGCGGACGCTATCATCGATCATCTTGCGGAAAGATTCGGAGGAGCGCTTCACATAGTAGGAGAAGCCAACGTTGAGACTCTCGCGAGTGGAAAGATAGGGAATGATTTTTCCCTTGAGGAACTGGTTTAAAAATTCGATGGTTTCAAGATCACTTGGATCTTCCATGGCGACAAGATACTCACCACGATCGCTTTTACCAAAGATAATGGCGCGTTTTTCTCGAGCGATGTTTTCGGGAAGAAGTGTGATCAGGGATTCATCTAAAGGGTTACCGAGGAGATTAATGCGAGGGACGCCGTAGAAATTAGAAAGGAGATTTTCGTAGTAATCTTCGGTAATGAGATTGCGGGAGATTAAAATATCACTCAGAGACTGACTCATCCGCTTGGCATCTCTTTTTGCCGAATCAAAGTCAGCTTCTTTAAGAACACCATCCTCAATTAGGATGGATTTTAGTTTTTCAACCGGAATTTCAAGAGTCATAGAGGTATGGTTTTATTTTATCATTTTGAGAAAATAAAGAGAGTGGAGAGATGAGTGGAGTTTTTATTATAACTAGGAAAGCTTGATAAAATATTTTTTTTAAAAACCCTTCCTTTTCCCCACCGTGACACGGGGAAATCTCCAGTGGATTTTCTCTTTATTTGTGGTAGGCCGGAGCTGCGCTCTGGTCTTTTTGTTTATATAGATTCTGAGTTAGAGACTACCTACCGATGCCGAGGATGGAGTAGGAGAGGGAGTGGAGGAGGGAGAGATGGAGGGCGAGGCTTAGAAAAGCTAAGGGGTAGAAGAGGTGGTAGAAGGAGACGCGATCGGTCTTTTTATTAATTAAAAACAGAAGAAGGGAGTAGAGGATAAAAGCGATGGGGGTGAGGATCAAGAAAATGAGCCAGGCAGGATGACCGAGAATGAGAATAATAAAGGAGGGAAAGTAGAGCTCGTCGGGCTGGAAAAGGAGATGGTTGCGGCGACGATTGAGCCACTGAAAAAAAATAAGGGCAAAATAAGCAAAGATCACCGAAAGAAGAAAATTAAACCAATAATGAGTGAGGGAGTAGCGGATAAAATAAGTGAAGGGAGTGTAGGGAGGGAGGAAGTAGTAAGCGAAGGAATCTTGAGCCCAAGAGACATAGAGAAAATAACTAGAGAGGGTATTTTTTATAAAAAATACAGCAATAAGAATAAAGAAAATTAGGTGTTTTTTCTGGATAAGAAAAAAGCGGCCAGGATGAGTAAGAGAAAAAAAATAGAGAACTACAAGAAGAATAAGAGAAAGGGGCCAACTCATTAGAAACATAAGTAAGACTGTAACAAAGTAAAAAGTAAAAAAACACTCCCATCTGGGAGTGGAAAAAATATTTTTTCTCAAAGATTAGAGGGAACTGATACCGGAACCGACTTCGTAGACAGAATCTTTATCACCGCCATCGTTTTTCATTCGGCTCACGTTGTCGGTTGCCTCAAGGACAGCACTCAATTCGTACTTCTGTTTGTCATTATCGCAGGCATACGCGTAGAATGTCAAGGCGTTATCCGGCGACGGGTCCATCGGGAGAATAGAGAGCGGATTATTGGTCACCGCACTGAAGTTTAAGGCTACCCAACCATTACCATCAATAGCTCGGGGAGTAGCGCTGCGATCAACGGTGCTCTTAGCCGGCGTCTGCGTGTTGCGGCCGCCGCAGTTCGCGGAAACGCCAGTAAGGGAAGAAGCGCAGTTGCTTGCGCAGGAAAAGCCGGAACCAGCTTGGAAGCTGGGCGTCTTACTCAAAGTGGCCAAGCTATAGGCAATCGCGCTCGCTACGGTCTCAAGATCCCCGATTCTTTGCGTGTCGCGGGCTTTCTTTAAGATTTCAGAAGGATTCAAGACCAAGACGGCCGTAGTGGCCAAGATGGCAATGATCGCGATCACAATCAGGAGCTCAATCAGAGTAAAGCCTGTTTTTTTTGTCGACATTTGATATATTCTTTGCTTTATAATTTTTTATTTTTCCGATTAGGGAAAATTTTGAAAAAGGAATTTCGACCGTTTTTCTTTACTAAGAATATCATTCATATTGCTTTTTGAAAGAAAAAAAATGTGGAAAACTATTTTTAAAAAATTCTTAGAGCAAAATATTTCGGATTTTTGCCATGAGAGTGTCGATGGAATTTTCTGTTTTAATCCAATAATCAATTATTCCCAAAGACTTACCACGGGCGAGGTCGGATTCCTGACCAAGATTGGAGAGAATAATAACACGGACAGAACTAAAGATAGGACTCTGTCGAATAGCTTCTAGCGTTTCAAAACCATTTTTCTTGGGGAGAATAATATCAAGGAGGATAAGATCAAAGGAATTCATACCAAGAAGCTCAAGAGCCTCCTCGCCGTCGTGGGCGTGCATGACTTCATAGCTTTCTTTAGCAAGGCGATTTTTTAATAAAAGAGAGAGAAAAGGGTCATCTTCTACCAAAAGTATTTTTTTCATAAGGAAAAGCTTGTATTTTTGAAATATTTTTATTTTTTACTGCATTCTGTACTCACAGACTTTTAGAGAATACCCTGTGCGAAACTCGTGAAGATAAACCAAACTCTTCTTAAAAATCCTGCGCATGCGAGATGCAAAAATACTAATACATAGTATAGCGGAAAAGATTAGGAAATAAGAACGAGTAAAGGCATTAGAAGTGGTCAGAAGCAGCAGAAGTCTGGATCCTGAATTTAATTCAGGATGATGATACAGAATGAAAAGCCCCACATAAAAAGAAAAAAGGTTACTTTTTTCTTCACACGGTCGGCTGCCACTTGGAGTACCAAAGTGGTCTTGACTTATATGGTGCGGCGGCTATAATTACCCATATTCCTTGATTAGCTAATCAAGCGTGGTTTTTTCCCGCTTTTTTAGAGAATAAAAGGTCGCAGATTGATAACTGAAAAACTAAGAATTAGTAAAAAATGTTTTAGATATTTTTTACCAAGTTCTAACCATTCCATAAACGAAATGTATGAGTAGCGATACTCATTCATTTCAATGACAAGAAGATGAATTTTTTCTTGTTGTCCCAAATTCACAACGTAAGCAGTACTTACTCATGTTTATCTTTGATGAATGTGAGTAATTATTCGCTTATGTTTATACTGAGGATTTGATCCTGGTCCAGGATGAACGCTGGCGGCGTGGATAAGGCATGCAAGTCGAGCGAACTTTTTTCAGAGGGAGATGCGATTACATCAAGTCGAACGATGAAAAAATGTTAGCGGCGAACGAGTTAGTAACACCTTGGTACCTACCCTTTAGTTGGGCATAGCTCGTCGAAAGACGGGGTAAATCCCAATAGTCTCGCAAGAGTAAAAGCGCAAGCTGCTAAAGGAGGGGCCTAGGTCCCATCAGCTAGTTGGCGAGGTAATAGCTCACCAAGGCTATGACGGGTAGGGGGGCTGAGAGGCTGACCCTCAACGACGGCACTGAGACACGGGCCGTACACCCACGGGTGGCTGCAGTCGAGAATATTCGACAATGGACGAAAGTCTGATCGAGCGACGCCGCGTGCAGGAAGACGTATTTAGGTATGTAAACTGCTTTTCTATGGGATAAAGTTTTCTGATAGTACCATAGGAATAAGGGGCTGCTAACTTCGTGCCAGCAGCAGCGGTAATACGAAGGCCCCGAGCGTTATCCGGATTTATTGGGCGTAAAGAGCGAATAGGTGGTTTTGCGCGTCTGCCGTAAAATCTCAGGGCTTAACCCTGAGTCAGCGGTGGAAACGGCGAATCTAGAGGATGCGAGAGGTTACTGGAACTCACAGAGTAGGGGTGAAATCCGTTGATACTGTGGGGAACACCAAAGGCGAAGGCATGTAACTAGCGTACTCCTGACACTCAATCGCGAAAGCGTGGGGAGCAAAAAGGATTAGATACCCTTGTAGTCCACGCCCTAAATTATGTTTACTAGCTGTTTTGAGTATCGACCCTCGAAGTGGCGAAGCTAACGCGTTAAGTAAACCGCCTGGGAAGTACGGCCGCAAGGCTAAAACTCAAAGGAATAGACGGGGACTCGCACAAGCGGTGGATTATGTGGTTTAATTCGACAACAAACGAAGAACCTCACCAGGGCTAGAAACCCAAACGAACACTCTGGGAAACCAGTGTGGTCCGCAAGGACGGTTGGGCAGGTGCTGCACGGTTGTCGTCAGCTCGTGTCTTGAGATGTTCCCTTAAGTGGGGTAACGAGCGCAACCCCTATCCTGTGTTACAAGTGTCACAGGAAACTGCCCCCTAACGGGGGAGGAAGGTGGGGATGACGTCAAATCAGCGTGGCCCTTGATGCCCTGGGCTACACACATAATACAATGGTCGGTACAAAGGGTCGCCAAGCCGCAAGGTGGAGCCAATCCCAAAAAACCGACCCCAGTTCAGATTGGGGGCTGCAACTCGCCCCCATGAAGCCGGAATCGCTAGTAATCGTGGGTCAGCTATACCACGGTGAATACGTTCTCGAGTCTTGTACTCACCGCCCGTCACGTCAAGGGAGCCGGTAGTGCCTGAAGCCTTACATTCGTGGGGTTAGGGTAAGATCGGTGACATGGACGAAGTCGTAACAAGGCACGCGTAGCGGAAGCTGTGCGTAGATCATTTAATGAAAAGAAAAGAAACTTTATTGTTTTCTTTTCTCAAGTAGTCGATAACACGATAAATCCAAGCATTGTAATGGCAATGCCGGACTGATAAAGAAGTGTTTGATGTGTTCACTTACTTTACTGTTTGATTATCCTCTGTTTGATAAACAAAACCTTTTGGGGCAACAAGAAAGGATTTATCTTCGCTCGTATTTTTGGCTTCTTTCGCTCGTGTAGCCGACCTTATCTCTCTTCTACTGATTATTCTGTTTCTTCTTTTTCTTTGTTTATCTAGTAGTAGTGGAGGCTCATCCTTTTTTCTAAAAACGTTCCTCACATACTTCCTGTAGTATGCTCCGGTACCTTTTTAGAAAAGAAGAACGAAAATAAGCTCAAAATTACTTCGCTTATGCTGGGTGCTAGCGTGATGAATATTGAAATTATAGTTTAAACAAAAACCTCCTTCTGAGAAGGAGGTTTTTGTTTAGGTTAGCGGTGACCTACAACCAAGATTTATTTAAATCCGAGAGTAGTGAACGCTGAAGCGAGGAGATCAAGGCCGAGGGAGGATTCCTTAAGTACCAATCCAATCAAAATGAGAATGGAGATAATAAGGATGGACTTCACAAGCCAATTAGGATTCCGAGATTCACTGCCAAGTCGCATTGCGACAGAGCCTCCCTTCATACTGTTTCCTGCCTTTTTCTTTTTCTTTGACATTACCTTAATTATGAATGACAAAATATATTTTCCAAGATGGCAATTTATCCACAGATTCTCTTATTTATTTTCTTCGGAGGATTTTTTGAAGGCTTTGATGATTGGGTCGAGATCACCTTCCATTATTTTTTCAATATTGTGGAATTTTTTTTCTACGCGGTGGTCAGTGATGCGGTCTTGAGGGAAATTGTAGGTGCGCATTTTTTCACTCCTATCCCCTGTTCCCACTTGGGAGCGGCGGTCGGCGCCGAGAGCGGCGGTTTCTTCGGCGATCTTTGCTTCATAGAGCTTGGCGCGGAGAATGCCTTCGGCGTTTTCGCGGTTTTTTAATTGGGAGCGTTCGTTTTGAGAAGCGACAATGATGCCGGTGGGTTTGTGATGGAGGCGGACAGCAGTCTCCACTTTATTGACGTTTTGACCACCAGGACCGGAGGAACGGAAAAAGGTCATCTCAATATCGGATTGGCGAAGCTCGACTTCCTTGGGAGAGACTTCGGGGAGGACAGCGACGGTAGCGGTCGAGGTATGGACCCGTCCGTTTTTTTCCGTCTTGGGAACGCGCTGGACGCGATGAACACCAGACTCCTGCTTCAAATCGTCATACGCGCTATCGCCCTGGATTTGAGCGACAAAATTTTTGATCCCACCAATACCGCTCTCGGCGGATTCAATCACATTAAAATACCAATTCCGCTTTGCAGCATAGCGCTGATACATGCGGGCAAGGTCGGCGGCAAAGATGGCGGCTTCGTCGCCACCAGCGCCGCCTCTTACCTCAAGAATTATTTTTTGAAAATCCATGCTTATATTTTTGGCTTATTTTCGTTCTTTTTTCTGCGTTGCGTACTCACATACTTTTTTGAGTATGCTCCGTTCGCTACTCAAAAAGAAGAACGAAAATAACTCTAAAAATCCTGCGCTGGAGTAGCGCTACATTTATTTTACGTTATTGCTTTTCAGAGATTTCGGATTTTTTAGTGCGGGGCTTTTTAGGAGCGGCTTTTTCGATAGTAATTTTCTTTTCTTTTTTCTCAGCGCGCTTCACGGACTTTTTGACCACGGTAAGACCGGCGGCCGCTTCACGACGCTTCTTAAACTTGTCTACCTTACCAATGGCGTCAATAATCTTGTCTTTGCCGGTGTAGAAGGGGTGGCAGTTGAAGCAGATTTCCACCTCAAGCTCGGGTTTGGTGGAGCCGACGGTGAAGGATTTACCACAGGCGCAAGTTACCTTGGCTTCTGGAAAATAGTTTGGGTGAATTTCGCTTTTCATAAAAAAATACGCTGGGTAAAGGTTAGTTGCTAATTTAGTGCCATTATAAATGATTTTTTTCTTTTTGGCAATATCTGGAGGAGGTTGGTTTTTAAGGGTTTATTGGGTGATGTTTCGGATGTCTTCTTCAAACTTTTCGGCGTGTTTTAGGACGCGGTCACCATAGGTGAAGCGGTAGGTGCGCCAGCGACTGCCGGCATAATATTTAGCGGCGGCACAACGGTCTTGAAGCACAGAACTTTGAGAAGGGATTTCCTGCCCGTAGGCAACGCAGGCGGAGGACTCGCGAGCATCTTTGAGATAGAGAGCAGTGGCGACGAAGGCATCGAGATTACGCCAAGGACTTGGGGGCGTATTGCCGGTGAGACTACTTACTCTATCCTTATACAGATTCCAGGTGCTGGGAATAAATTGCGAGGGCCCCATAGCGCCACCATAGGCGCCATCACTTGTGATCGCGCAGGAAACAAGTTGTTTTTGCGGGTCGATACCAAGGGAAGCAGTGATTTCGAGGAAAATAGGAATATCGCGAGTGGGATGCATGGCGGTCTCGTAGCTGCAGCGGCCGACATTTTTCCCCAAAGCAGACTCCTTATCGAGTACGGCAAGGAGAAGTGCCGGGCGGACGCCGGTCCAGCCGCTCGCGGTCTTGGCGAGAGTGTATGCCTGCTCGAAGGTCATCTCTCCCCCGCCGGCAAATTGGAAGATACGATTACGGATTTCGGCGGCGGTCTTTTTTGTCACCGCTAGGACTTCTTTATACTTAGATTCTTTGCCTTTAGTGACCTCAAGGAGATTATTTTTTTCTTTTTTCTTCTGCTCTAATTCTTTCTTGATAGCGTCTTGCTCGGATTTGAGACTTTCCTGGTCGGATTTTTTGAGCGAAAGCTCTTCGCGCTTATCGAGGAGATCGTTGCGAAGATCTTCGGCTTCCTCGACTTTTTCCGAAAGGTTTTTTGAGACATCGAGAAAGCCGTTCATGCCAGAGAAAAAATCAGAGAGCGTGGGACTCTGAATCAAAATCTCAAAGAGACTGTCGCTTTCTTTCTCACTCAAGCTCTGGAGAGAGGAGCGGATGGCGTCGCGAGTGCGGTCGAGCTTGTTTTCGACAACTACCACCTCGTCTTTATTATCCTCAATGTCGGCGGAGAGCTTATTGATAGTGAGGCCAATCGCTTTAATCTTCAACGAGGACTTGCTGATGTCTTTGTTATATTTTTCTACCTCGGTCTTGAGAGATTTGCCTTGCTTGTTAAGCTCGGTCACGACTGCTTCGGTCTCACTGATTTGCTTATCGAGAAGATTGAGTTGATCTTCGAGGATTTTACGTTCTTCAGCGGTAATAGCGAAAACAGGAAAATAGCCTTGCAAAAGGAAGGAAAAAATAAGAAGAATAAGGAAAAAATTTCGAAACATTTCTTTTATGACGCTGATGCTTTGCTTTTATTACAAAGGGCATTTTTAGGGGTGGTAATAAGGGATATTTTAGCAAAAAAAAATAAGGCAATAAAACAAGACCTCGCAAAAGGCGAGGTCTTGTTTGCAATAAGAGAAAGTTATTTTGCAGCTTCGGCAGTTTCTCCTTCCGCTGGCTCTTCTTCTTTCTTCTTGCCAGCGATTTCTATCGCATTCACGTCAGCATTCTTATTTCTCAAAGCAAGCTCTTCCTCTTCGGTCATCTGAGCTTTGATAGTAACAATAACCGCTTCAGGATCGAGGTCGATCTTCACGTCCTTTGGGAGAGAAAGATCTTTAAGGTGAATTGAGGAGCCAATAGCGCTCAAAGAACTAATATCAACGGTGATTTCGTGAGGGAGATTGGCGGGGAGCGCCTCGACTTCGAGGGACTGCATGACTTTAACGAGAATGGCGCCATCATTTTTGACCGCGGCGGATTCACCAACAAAGACGAGAGGAACATCGGCGGTAACTTCTTCATTCATATTTACTTCGTAAAAATCAATACTCTCTATCTCACTTGTTACGGGATGAAAAGAGAGGTCGTGGATCATGACTGGATGCTTTTTGCCATCTACTTCAAGAGTGACGACGGAGCTCTCACCTGCCTCTTTCCAGAGCTTGGAGAAAGCTTTTTTATCGACAGCGAGATGAACATTGTCTTTTTGTTTGCCATAGAGCTCAGCGGGAATGAGACCCTCATTACGAAGAGCTTTGGTGGCTTTTCCTGTGATAGTTCTTTTGGATGCAGTGAAATTCATAAAAATAGTTCCATATTTATAACATAAATACTTTTTGTAATCAAGTCTTTAAAAAAATATAAAAATAACTCTTACATCTAATTTCTAATAAAGAGGTGAAGCTTGCGAGAGATGATGTTGTAGGCGGCGATCTCGGCGGGGGCGAGGAGCTTATAGGGGGCGAGTTCTTCAGGATGAGTTTTCAAGGACTCATCAAGGGCACGGCGCCAGGCGAGGCGGACTTCAGTCGAGACATGGACAATATTCATGCCGGCAGTAATCGCAGCTCGAATATCAGCATCAGTGTTGCCCGAGGCGCCATGGAGGACGAGAGGAATATTCACGACGGATTTTATTTCTCGAATACGATTAATATTAAGCGCCGGATGTTTACCATCAACGTAGATGCCATGCAAATTACCAACCGCAGGAGCGAGGAGATCAATTTTAGTCTCTCTTACAAACTGCTCGGCTTCTTCTTTAGTCGTGAGACTGTTTTCTGTAAGAGCGGCACCTTCGGGAAGAGTATGGAGGAGCTGGGAACCAGAGCCGATATAGCCGAGCTCACCTTCGACGAGAATATTGGGATTGATGGATTTTATTTCTTCCACGATTTTTTTGGTTTGCTTTGCATTTTCTTCGAGAGGAAGATGACCAAGATCCATGAGGATGGCATCGAAGCCAGCACGGGCGGCAAGAAGGGCGGCTTCAGGGTGCTTTGTATGATCAGCATTTAGGAAAACGCGAGAGCCGGAGTCACGAGCGATTTTTATGAGAGAGACGATATTTTGGAAGCCAAAGAATTCCCGCTCACTTTCGGAAACACCGATTATGACAGGAACATCAATATCTTTACTTGCCCGAAGAACGGCTTTGAAGATGGAAAGCTCGGCAACGTTAAAATGACCAAGAGCAACTCTGTGGGTGGCGCTTACAGCAAGAATTTCTTTGAAAGAAGAAGGCATTTGAATTTATGATAATTATAACATTATTTGACTAAGGAATGAATAAGAGATATAAATAAAATTGAGTTCTTTGAGAGAAAAATTTTTTTACTCATTCGAGGAGAGGGGGGTTCATGAAGCAATTAAATAAGTTTATAGGAGGAACCTCTTTTAGTGGTGGACGGGGATCAATAGCGCAGAATAATCGCTGGCAATGGAGAGAAAGAAAACGGAAGGAACAACAAGAACAGCGAGGAGTCCTTCTCCATCCCCGATTGATAATCTTTGGCTCTCTTTTTCTTTTCTCAACAATAGGGGAAAATCATGAAAAAATCGTCGCCTAACTTGAGTCTGACATGGCTTGATCTCATTGACATCGAACTCGAAGAGGAGGGAATAGGAGATTCCAGTAATGAGGAATGATTTTTCAAAAACTAAATCCGGCGGAAACGCGCCGGATTTTTTATACCGCAAACCAGCCTTTGACTAGGAAGTCTTGGCTCTTCTTTTCGAGCTCAGCTTCGCTGAAATAGGAGATGAAGATTTGATTCCAAAGAGCTTCTTGCTGATGGTAAAGATACTTAATCATCTCTTTTTGTTTGACGAGAGACATTACGGTGTCGACGAGGTCGAAGCTCACGAGCGTCTCACCACCCTCAGCGTTTTTAAAATAGTCCCCCACCCAGTCGAGATCATGCCAGAAGTCAAAGTGATCGATACGCGTGAGTTCGCGCTCGGCGCGGGCCCAGTGGAGTGCTTCAGGATTGATGCGGGGCTCAAAGAGACGCCAGTCATTTTCATCGTCCTTAGCCAAATAACGCTGGATAACGAGGAAGGGTTGGGAGTTTTTAGGGTAATCAGAGGAATCGAGACGCTGAGAGATACAGTCACCACGGAGAGCGGAGATCATGTTACTTGAAAAAGTGGCGGGGTTAGTGGCAAAAGTATGTTCAAAAACGGAGGAATAAAAACTTATTTCTTTAATGTAGTGGAGAAGGAGGGAGAGGAGGCGGAGCGTCTCGCCGCTCATGCCGAGGAAAACAGGGATCACAAAAATGACGCCGAGCTCTTTTAAGTGACTGACGTTATGATATTTTTTCTTTACGAATTTCTCGGCGGCGATGGCCCACTTTTCGGAGAGAGCGCGGAGAACGAGGGGGCGATGCTCAAAGTCGGCGAGAGTGAGGGACTCATATTGCTTGAAAAAGATCTCATTTTGCCACTGCATATCTTCGAGAAAGCGGAGAGCGCTGTAGACCTCCTCAATGTCTTCTTTTGCAAGAAGTTCGGAGACAGAACTGTAGCCGAGAGCGGCTAAGATTTTTTTTGGCGGTTCATTGCGGAGAAACTCGGCGGCTTTTTCTTTTTTGAGGAAGAAGCCTTGGGGGTGCTCTTTGAGACAAGAAACAAAATCGACTACTCGAACAGAGGCTTGGATGCCACGCATATTTTTATGACCGATGAGATCGAGGAGCTCCATATCATCACACTCAATCTTACTAGTAAGAGCATCATACACTTCGAGGGCGGGAGCATCGGGGGAGACACCGAGAATGGCGAGCTTGGCTTTGACGCGGGCAGTATTTTGTTCAGCTATTTCGTCTAAAATTCCTTTTTTCCCAGTAATCGTAGTCAATCGGGATTCAAAAAGACCAAGAAAATCTTTTGGGACTCTTAAGATTTTAGCTAAAATATTTAGAGAATCTGACATCTTTTTTTAGATTATTAAAATTTTGGAGTGGAATTCTAGAATCAATCTATTATTTATTCTAAATATATTATAACAAAATCCTTTTTAATTAATTTAGATGATATTTTTCTTAAACCGTTTCTGCCTGGTGAACTGGGCGTAGGTGAGAATGCCGGGCTTCGCGCCTATATGCTCGACGACGGAGGTGGAGTTTGCGAGGGCGAAGCGGAGCGCTTCACGCTGAATCTTTTCATCGAAGAGAGAGAACTTTTTCTTGAGCTTTTTTTCAGCGGTGATGAGCGAGGCGACGAAGCCGGAGCCAAATGCATCGCCGGCGCCGGTGCGATCGAGAAGCTCTTTTTCCTTAAAAGGCTTAGCGGAGAAGGAGGTCTGTCCGGAAAGGACGGTAGCGCCCGCGGGACCGTCGGTCAAAAGAATGAGGGCGGGGGTGAGAGATCGAAGAGAAGAAAGAATTCTTTCTTTGTCAGCATAAGGATGGCCAGTCAACACACTTCCCTCTTCGCGGTTTAAGACGAGAACGGAGAGATGTTTCAGAAACGGAGCGAGAGAGACGGGACCCAAAGAGAGGTGGTGAAGGGAAGGGTTCATGGCGATCTTTATCTTGCGGGTGTGAGCAAGGGAAAATATTTTTTTTATGGTCGGGAGCAGGAGATGGCCGGAGACGAGGTAGAGCCAGGAGGCGGAGAAATTCTTATTATTCAAAAGACTATTTGAAAAAGAGTCCCCTGCGCCGCGATAGGTGAGGATAGTACGCTCACCATCTTTACTCAAAAGAATGGTGGAGTAGCCAGTGGGAAATTTTGGTTGACGGTCAAAGACGGTGGTTATGCCTTCTTTTTTTAATTCAGTTTCAATCAAGGTCGCAAAGAGATCAGAGCCAACGGGAGCAAGACAGGAGGTAGTGAGACCGTGGCGAGCAAAAGTCACGGCCGCATTAGTCGCTCCGCCGCCAGACTCGGCGTGAAGGCTATCAACGCTAATCTTGCCGCCAAAGGCAAAACACTCAGCAGTGCCAGTGGGAAAAGCGGGGTTATCTTTAAAATGAGGGTCGGATGTAGCTTTAAATAAAGGGCTGGATAAAAAAATGTCATACGTGGCAGAACCTACAACAAGAATATCTTTCATAGATAAAAGTATAAACAAATAATAAAAATACTCCATCCTCGGCAAGGCAAGGATGGAGTATTTAAAAGTAGTGCAAAAAAGTAGATCGTCGTCTTAAAAAAAGACAGGCTCTTCTTCAGAATATCTCACCTCCGCTAAAGCTATGGCGAGACACAATACGCCTACACGGCTAAAGTAAAAAAAGATTGTCGCACAATATTATATTACTTTTACGACAATCGGATTTTACTTATTTTATAGGCTTTTTCGCTATTTTTTTCGTTTTAGGACAGAGTGGGTGGCGGAGATGATATGAGGGCTGGAGAGGCCGAAGAGAGCGAGGAGATCAGAGGGCGGACCGGATTCGCCAAAGCGGTCAGGGAGGCCAAGGGACTCGATCGGAATAGGATAGAAGCGGGCGGTAAGCTCAGCAAGTGCGCCACCAAGGCCGCCGGCACGTTGGTGCTCCTCTATGGTCACTAGGGCGCCGCATTTTTTGAAGACTTTGAGCAATGTTACTTCGTCGAGGGGTTTGATCGTGTGGCAATTGACAACAATGACGCTTATACCTTCTTTTTCTAAATCTTTGGCGGCTAAAAGAGCTTCAAAAACTACAGGGCCGCAGGCGACGAGCGCCACCGACGGCGACTCCCCTTCCCAAATAATCTCGGCGTGACCAATCTTAAAGGGAGAGGACTCGGAGGTGAAGACGGGAGACTTTTCTCGAGTGAGGCGGAGGTAGGCAGGACCTTTGAGACTGCCAAGAGCGAGCGTGGCTTTGCGAGCTTCTTCGGCGTCGGCGGGGACAACTACAGTAATACCTGGCATGACACGCATGATAGCAATATCTTCGGTGGCTTGATGCGTGGCGCCGTCGGGACCAACAGAGACGCCAGCGTGAGAGCCAATAATTTTCACATTGCTTTTGCCGTAAGCGATTGTGGTGCGGATCTGCTCGTAGTTGCGGCCAGGAGAAAAAGTGGCGTAGGAGGCGATGAAGGGGATCTTTCCGGAAAGGCCAAGGCCCGCGGCAATCGCGGCCATGTTTTGCTCAGCCACGCCAAGTTCAAAGAAACGATCGGGAAAATTTTTTTTAAAATCGTCGAGGCGGGTGGATTCAGAAAGATCGGCGCAGAGGGCGACGATATTTTTATCTTTTGTACCAAGCTCAACTATGCCCTTACCAAAGCCATCTCTCGTAGAAGACATGGTTAGAGTGCCCTTGGCGAAATTTGGGAGTACCTTTGAAGCTTTGGATAACATGGCTTATTTAGTGCTTTTCTTTTTTCCTTCTGACCTTGTTGATAGCTTTCGTTTATCCGTCGATATACAGTGTACGATAGCTTGCTCGCAAGCCTCACTTTCTCCTCAACAAAAGGACAAAAATCCTGCGTGGGACTAGGGATGCCTATCTCTTTTGTGATGTTTGGTCGTTAATTATTTAAATCTTATTTGCATGTCTTGCAGCCTTTGCCGCTGCAGTTCGCGCAGTCTTGTCCGTCCCAGCAACAGGGACAATCACCTGCGATAGAGTAAGGAGTAGAGAGGACACCAAGCACCAAAGCAGTGAGGAGCCAGCGGAGTGGATCAACGCCCCAGATCGCCCCCTCGCCGATCGCCATCCAGGAAAGAATGAGAGCGACAAAGGAGGAAAACCAAAGGACGAGACCAACAATCCCTTTAAGCTTATTGTGGGTACAATTTTTATTCATATTTTTTTCTTTATTTTAGCACAGTGGGATTTCTTTTACTGATGTTCGCTTGTGATGCGGCCTTTGAGAGTGCGAAGTTCGGCGAGAGCTTTTATAGCCTCGTCTTTTTTAAAAGGTCTGCTGTGCCAGCGGAAATCATACTCCATGAAGTCAACGCCTTTCCCAGGGATGGTGTGAGCAATGATGACGGTGGGGCGTTCGTAGATGGCGCGGGCTTCGGCCACGGCTTCGACGAAGGAGCGAATGTTATGACCATCACACTCAATAACGTGCCAATTAAAGCTCTCGTATTTTTTGGCGAGGGGTTCGAGGGGCATCACATCTTCGGTCATGCCGTCGATCTGGATATTGTTTCGGTCGACGATAAGAGTGAGATTATGAAGACGATATTTGCCGGCAAACATCACCGCTTCCCAGTGATTGCCGCAGTCGTGCTCGCCATCGGAAGTGACCACGTAGGTGTGATAGCGCTTTTTATCTAGGTGGCCGGCGAGGGCGATGCCACAAGCTTGCGAGAGGCCGGAGCCGAGAGGGCCCGAGGTGGTCTCAATACCCGGAAGAGCACCGCGATGAGGGTGACCTTGGAGACGGGAGCCGAAACGGCGGAGCGTCATGAGCTCTTTTTTGGGGAAGTAACCAGCATAGGCAAGAGTGGCATATTGGATGGGACAGATGTGGCCGTTTGAGAGGACAAGGCGGTCGCGATCAGCCCACTCAGGATGCTTAGGATCGTGCTGAAGAATGAAGAAGTAGAGAGCGGCAAAGATGTCGGCCATTCCTAAGGGGCCGGCGACGTGGCCAGAGCCCGCGTCTACCACCATTTTTATCGCTTCATAACGGAGAGTGGCGGCGATTTCTGTGAGCTCTTGTTCTTTTTTTTCGGTCAAGAGGTTCATACAATTTGATTATAAATAATTAGATTACTAATTAGTAGATAGTGGATAGTATTTAGGAAAAGAGGAGGGAGAGCTTGTAGAGCAAGTTAACTTTAAGAACCCCTTCTTTACCCTGCCATAACACATAAAAAATTCCTGCGAATTTTTATTATGTCCTTGGAAAGGATTAACTGAAAATTATGAGCACATAATTCTCACGTCACCTGCGGCCCGTAAAGGCGATTATATCCATGCGGCCTGTAAGCTTATATATTAGAAAGATTGAAGAAGAGGGCGGATGGGTCGCCGGAGGTGATGAAGGTGGAATGGAGGACGACAGCGTCGACGCCGAGATCTTTCAAGAGCGGAATTAGAATGGGGGTGACACCCCCGTCGACCGTGATGCGACAGTCGGGGAAATGATTTTTGATCTTTGTGACAGATTGGAGAGCGTGAGGATCAAAGGTTTGGCCAGCGGGGCCGGGAGGGACGGCGAGGATGAGGCAGTCGCGGAGGTGAGATTTTTTTAACGCATAGAGGAGAAGCTCATCGGACTTGAGAGCGCGGGCGGAGAAAGCGAGGGAGGCGGCGTACTTTTCTTCCCACTCAAAGATCTTTTCATAGTGGTGAAAAACTTCGACAGGGATTAAAGCGCGGGAAATGGCTTGGCTTAAAAAATTGGGGATGAGAAGCTCAGGATTATTTACCATAAAATGACCCTCAAAGCGGAAGGGGGTCTTTTTTATTTCCGGGGCGATGAGGGAGAGATCAAGGAGAGTCTTGTGAGAGGTGAACTTACCATCGCAGAGATCAATGTGGATAGTAGCGTCATGAGGGAGAAATGAGGAGAAGCGGTGGAGTTGGGTGCGGAATTTTTCGATGGTGTCGGCGTTGGTGGCGGGGATTATTCTCATTAATTAATTATAACAAATTAAGTCTGATCTTTTTGTCGAATTTTTGTAGTTTTTTCTGAGCTTAATCTTCACACACTCAAATTCTTGAATGCTCCGGTACATACTCGAAAAGAACTACAAAACTTCATCCAAAAAATCCTACAATTTCTTCTTGAAAAACTAGTGAATTAAAAAGAAAAACCGCTCGGACTTTCGTCCGAGCGGCAGAGGAAACATCTCTCATCCAGTAACGAGGGAATGAACTCGATGTTGACTGGAGTTTGTCAATCATTTCCTTTAGGAATCCTTTCGGAAAGTCTCAAGCGCAGGGCTTGTATAAGACTAATAAGGAAATCAAGACGATAGACAAAGAGAGATTTCGATCTAAATGGCAAAGTAACTTGCGACTTCAGACCGAGAGCCGGGTGAAGGAATTGAACCTCCGACATTTGGATTTTTAATCCTATGCCCTACCACTGATCTATCCCGACAAAAGTAGATACAAAGAATCAAACTTCGATGCACGGCTTACGGAGCCGCTGCCTCTCCAATCGACCACATCCACAAATTTATTAGAAATGTATAAACGCGTAATGTCTCTCAATTTAAAGAGCTTAATTAGTATAGAGCTAATATTTTATATGTCAAAGGAGAGCTTTATTTTACTTTTTTATTTATTATTTTTTAATACTTCGGTTACGGAACACTCACATTTTTTATTTTTTTTAGGACGAGGGGAAGATGATTAAGAGCGCACTGGTTTTTTATGGATCGAGTCATCAGGCGGTGGGTAAACTTAACAAATTCTTCAAGATCGACGTGGTACTCTGCAAGAATATTGAGGAGTGCTACCTCATTGGATTTTCCTAGGAAGAAAATGAAAAATGGCGGGGCAGAGAAGGAGATGTCTGTCTTCCTTTTACAAAGATCACAAAAAGCCAGCGAGACCAGCAGAAGAAATGCTATAGGGTAGTGATTGAGATCATCAAGAAGGTCAAAATTTCTGAGGTCGAATACTTGACCGAGGAAAGTCCCAACTTTGATAACTGCTTCTGACTGGAATGTCCAAAGGCGATACTGAATAGAATCTATGCGGCTTTGGATTACTTTCTACTAGGGGTCAAAATTACTCCAGCGGATGATCGAGGAAACGAAAGAAAAGCTTGTTTGGCGCGAGGGGCGGGTAGGCTTTTTTTATTTGCTTACTTTATCTATAAAAGGCAAGGGATTTTATATTACTACTTTAAAGGTACTGGATTCCGGATCTTGGCCCGGAATGACACAACCGTCTATCCCCAATCGATTTTTTGGTAAAATAGAGGAATGAAGAAGACGCGGGTGGCGATCAATGGGTTTGGACGGATTGGGAGGATTTTTTTCCGGCAGATTTTTGGCAAGCCGGAGTTTGAAATAGTGGCGATCAATGATCTCACGCCCGCGGATAATCTTGCATACTTATTGAAATATGATTCGGTCTATCACTCGTATGCGCATCCGGTCTCTGTCACACGGCGCGGGACGGCGGAGTATCTTACGGTACGGGACACCCAGATCACGATCCTACATGATCGGGAGCCGCAGGCACTGCCGTGGAGGGAGCTTGCAGTAGATGCGGTGATCGAGTGCACAGGGGTATTTGATTCATATGAGAAGGCGAAGGCTCATCTTGAAGCAGGGGCGAAGCGGGTGATCCTATCCGCGCCATCAAAGGATCTAGATTCGGAGCTCGGACAGACGGTGCTCATGGGGCTGAATGAAGAAGCGCTCGGCGCTTGCGCTATCACTTCGAATGGCTCCTGCACGACGAATGCCACACATCCTTTGGCGACTATTATGGAAGAGTCGGTAGGAGTAGTGAAAGGATTTTTGAATACGACACATAGCTACACGGCGACGCAGGGCCTCGTGGATGGGACGGGGGGGAAGAATGATTTTCGACGGGGACGAGCGGCGGGGGTGAATATGGTGCCATCAGACTCGGGAGCGGCAATCGCGGTCACTCGAGCACTCCCCTCTCTTATGGGGAAATTTGACGCGGTAGCAGTGCGGGTGCCAACGCCAACAGTATCTCTCGCGGATTTTACCTTTGTATCAAAGAGAAAGACAGAGGTTGCCGAGATTAATCACATCTTTATTGAAGAGGCAAAGACACCTCGATGGCATCGAGCGCTCGCCACTATCTCGGACCCAGTAGTCTCCTCGGACATAATTGGGACGCCGTATGGCTGCGTGGTGGATCTTTCATATACTAAAGTGGTAGGAGGAGATCTTGTAAAAGTGATGGCATGGTATGACAATGAGTGGGGGTATGTGACTACACTCGTGCATCATCTGGAAAAAGTGGCAGCACTTCTATAAAGTGGATTTAATAATTTATGACAATTCATATTGCTACGGATCATGCAGGTTTTGAGCTTAAGGAATTTTTGAAAGGGGCGCTTGCAGCGGAGGGGATGATGGTAATCGATCATGGAACGGAGGCTTTTGATCCGGCGGATGATTATCCGGACTATATTCGGCCGTGTGCGGAGGCGGTAGCGAAGGAAGCGGGATCTTTTGGGGTTATTCTGGGCGGATCGGGAGCGGGCGAGGCCATAGTGGCAAACAGAGTCGCGGGAGTGCGGGCAGTGACTTTTTATGGGCCATGGGATGAGCGAGGAAGAGGGATAGTGCGACTCGCTCGGGAACACAATGATGCAAACGTCTTGTCACTCGCGGCGCGATTTATGACTCAGGAGGAGGCACTCGCGGCAGTGAAGCTTTTTCTTACGACAGCTTTTTCCGGAGAGGAGCGGCACGCGAGACGAATTGAGAAAATAAAGCAAATCTAGATTCCAACTAGGGATCCAAGATAAGATAGTCTAGCGGGAGAAGGTGGCGGAGTCTCCTACTTTCATTTTTAAGGAGTCAAAGGTGCCGGCGGAAACTTCGAGAACCCAGTCGACAGGCGCGGGTGAGGTGAAATATTCGAGATTGAGGAGACTTTTTAAGGGTTGGGCGTTTTTGGCGACACCGATGATTTTGGCTTCCTTAGCGCTCACGCTTTGGAGCCAGATGATGTCGAGAGGAAAAAGCATGTCCTTCATCCAGAAGGATTGAATAGTCGCGCGAGGGAAGAGAAAGAGCATACCTTCATCAGAGGCGAGGGGGGCGTGACCAGAGAGACCTTTGGAACGAGAGAAGGAGGTCTCAGCGAGAGTGACTCGGATCAGGTGATTATTGATCGCGACGCTTGAAGAGGCGGCTTTGTCGTAGGTGTAGGAGACGGCGCCGTCGGGAGCGACTTCCCTTCGGAGATAGTGCGGGCGAAGAAGGAAGATGACAAGATTATTCAAAGCTCCGCTTGAATATATAATTATGAAAAGAATAATAATACCGATGACAAGAGGGCCGATTATTTTGTCTAATGCTTCCATTTTTTTATTTATTGATTATGACGCATTAATTCGTAGGCTACTATCCCAAAAGCAATACTGACGTTTAAAGATTCTTTCGCACCACGCATAGGAATCATGAGCATATGATCGCAGAGATCAAGAATGTCTTTGCGTAAACCCTGGACTTCATTACCGACAATGAGAGCAAGTTTACGGTTTTTTGGGTGAAAGTCACTGTAAAGAATAGCTTTTGAAGCGAGCTCGAGGCCGAGGATGGAGTAGCCTTGGTCTTTGAGCTTCTTGATAAGAGTACGGGTGGAGCGGACAGATTCGAATGGGACGCTTATATGACTACCAAGCGCGACTTTATCAAACTGAGGCTTGAGGCGGCCGAGCCGATCGAGGGGGCTCGGGGTAATACCACCGAGGTAAAGCTTATCTACCCCGGCGCCGTCGGCCGTACGGAAAATAGAGCCGACATTATGAAGAGAACGGATATTATGGAGAATAGCGACGAGCATATTTTCTTTACAGTAACTTGAGTTGAGAGTTCAATCAAATACAATTTGGTTTTATATATAAAAATCATTACTGCTTGAAAGAAGTCTTTATCCTTTTTTGGAAACATGAAAGCTTCTGCGAACTTTTATTTTTTTGAGGTACTGGATTCTGGCTCGGTGGCCGGAATGACAATACAAAAAAATTATTCGGCGGATTTTTTATAGCGGTTTTTGTCGATGCTTTCGAGGACAAAACGGGCGGATTCTTCGACACCTTCGGCGGCCGGGAGGAGCTGTTGCAAACGATAGATCAAGAGAGAAAATTCGGTAACTTCGTCTTTTACAAGAAGCGGGAGGCGGAGACTGTAGGAGCGTAAAAGGTCGGTCTTGAAACAATTATTATCGAGGCCGAGGATATAGAAGCGAGATTCGCAGAGGAGAAGATATGGGAAACGATTCTTATACTCGAGGCTCATGTCTTCATTAGTGTAGGCGACTTCGATCGGAGAAAAGCCGAGGGTGCCAGAATCGAGGGTGAAGTCGGTGTCTTTGGAGAGAGTGAGGCTATCAGGTGGGGTAAGGGTAGAGGGATCGGTGTCGGTGAAGAGGATAAGACGATGATTGGCGTAGGGATAAATAAAGCTCTGGCCAGAGGAGGTGATGGGCGGAATAAGACCAAGAGAGCGATTGAATAATTTTTCAGTAAGAAAACCTGAGAGGTGAGTGCGGGAATATTCGAGACTAATATAGGGAGGGATTTCTTCAAACTCTTCAGAGAGAGCAGAATCAATTTCGGGCGTAAGCTCGGAGGGGAAGGAGAAGCGAGAGAAGAGGCCGGGGATAAAAAGGGTGGTAGAGAAATGATTCATAATGGAGCCGTCGACACCGAGGAGGTCGACTAAGAATTCATACTTTTCGTTGGTCGCAAGCGGAGAAAAGACAGCAAAGGGATCAGAAGAGTTTTTTATTTCTAGAGGAGAGATGTCGGAATTTACTGGACGGAAACTAAAGAGAAAGCGATCGTTCTCGCTCCGGCAAGAGCGGAGGGTGACTCGGTGGAAGAAGGAATTATAGGAAACACGGAAAGGATCAGAGTCTAAGCTCCCGTCGCAGAGCGGGTCGGAGAGAAGAAGAGATGGATTGGTATAGAGAGGGACAACCTCGGTGGTCGAAGAGGCGTAAAGGCGGGAGAAAAGTACAGGAATTGCGGATTCGGATTTTTGGATAGCGAGGGAGAGCGTGTCACTCGCGGGGATATTCCCATAGGGGGATATTTTTAGGAAATATGAGGCGGGGGCACTGGGTGAAAGTGACTCAAAGAAAGGCAGGTAGAGATCGAATGAAGGAGAAGAGGAGGAGAATATAAAGTCTTGATAACCGGGCTTCATAAAACCAAGATAGGTATCAGCGGAATGAGAGGTATTAGTCCTGATAATTTCTTTCGTAAAATCAGAGAGGGAGAAGTTAAGATCGGCGACATCACCCAGATCATCACGGACTATGTATGAAGGATGAGAAAGAAGAGAGGGAGAATTATAGAGAAGCAATATTGGAGGGAGAGAGAATCCTTCTTCATCGGTGAGATTGATCTCAAAGGTGAGGGAATGGCCCAGGGTAGAGAGAGGAAAAATGGCAGAGACGCTAGTCGTAGTGGAGAAACTTTGAGAAGCAGATGAGGGATAAAAGAAATCAGTGGAGGGAATGAGATTTATCTTATAAGAAAAAGGGTTAATAGAGGAAAGGGAGAGATTAAGAGAACGGGTAGCGGAATCAAAAGTGAAGGCGTAGCTAATAGGCTCTTCAGGATAGGCTCGAGGCTCTTTGAAAGAAGCGAAGTTTTGCGAGTGAGGAAGAGAGCGAAGGTAAAAAGTAGGAGCAGGACAGAAATGACCGGAGTATTCGGCATCACCCTGGCTTCTTACGCAGTCAGAAGAGGAAGGGCCAAGAAGAGTGGCCCGCTCAAGAGAAGCGCCAGGAGTAAAGTTCGGGAAATTTCTTATGTCATAATGGAAGCTATCAAGGATAGTAGAGGAAGCGGAGAGAGAGATTTGGTCGGCTACGAGGCGGATGGTATCGGAGGCATTTTTCAAAGAACCACTTTTGTAGAGCATGTCCCCTTTCTTACCATCGCGAGCATCCCCTTCTCCAATCGTAATCAGAAAGAATCCGTGAGGCGGAATGCTATTGCCCAATTCAAAATTCTTTTTCTTGATAGTGCCTCCAAGCTCGCCAAACTGCAGAGAGGCAAGAGAAAGATCAAAGGCAGTTTCGCCGGGATTAAATAATTCAATAAATTCTTTGCCAGTATCAGAACCTTCGGCATCGAAGAAAACTTCGGAGATAAGGGCGGATCCGGAAATAAGTGGGGTTGTAGAGGCAAGCGTAGAAGAAGCGGGGGAAGAGGAATTTTCTGAATCAGCAATAGTGAGGGAAGAAAAAGAAGAGGCTGTCGAAGTAGATGTGAGAGAGGTAGTCGAGGAAGAAGCAAGAGAGGAAGAGGTGGAGGGAGCAAGAATAAGAGGAATGACGGGTGGGGCATTGTAGAAGACTTCTAGCACTTTAGGAGTGGAGGCAAGAAGAGCGGAAAATTCGGCGATATTATCTTCTGGAGCACGAGCAAAAACCGGAATATATTCTTTTTCTCTTTCTACCGTGAGACTGATTGCGGGTGAGGATGAAGCGGAATCAATAAGAGACAAGGCAGGGTCAGAAAGAGAAACTTTTGGAATAAAAGAAAGATCGGGCTCACCAACATCTTTCAAAAATAAAGAGAAAAGACCGAGACCGGAGGCGATCACCTCGCGACTTAGGTGAGCATAGTAATCCTCCAATACCGGGAGACTTTTCAGAGTATTAAATTCGGTATAAGCGTCATTGCCAATAAAACTGGAAAGAGAGGGAAGACGGCGGCGATAGAGAAGATAATCAACACCGTTCTCATCAGTGCGGTAGGCGTACTCATAGCCGTCGGCTACTTTTTTTATTCCTTTGGGGATAGGAGCGGGATAGTCTTCGGAAAGGATGGTGTCTTCAGAAAAGAAACTGGAATTCGAATAGCGGGCGAGGTGAACAAAAACAGCGTCAAGGGAAGAGAAGCGGCGAGGAGCAATGGTATTCAAATACTTTTTTGAATATGGAAGAGGAGCATCTTTAGTAAAATTTTCATAAGGACTGGTCTCGGCGGGGTGTGCGTCATTGCGAGTGTGATCGGGCACGCCCATGTCTTCGACAAGATGGAGGACGTGACCTAAATGTTCGTAAGCCTCAATTTTCTTGCCTTGCTTGTAGAGCTCTAAGGCACGATTGTAAGTGAAGATATTATCCTCGGCATTAAAAAGGCGGCGAGTAAGAAAATTTGATTTCGTGAAGGTTCTTTGAGAGAAGGGGTCATTGGCCCATCTTTTTGCGGATTCAAAAATATGAGTACCGAGAGAAAGACCTTTTTTATGAACGGGATCATAAAAATGATTAAGAGGCCGAGGAAGATTATCTTCGGCAAGAACACCTTTCACCAAGGCCTCGGCCTCACTTTCTGAAAGGGAAAAAGAGCTGGAATTATTGATAGAATCGATGATAGCTCGAGTGAGGCGCTCGTGGGCGGAGAGTTCATAGGCAAAGACAAACGCAGGAGAGAAAAAAGGGATGAAGACAATAAGAAAGAGGAGGCGGGAAAAAATCATGGATTAGAAACTGTGAATCTGATAGTTACCCACTATTTGGTTTTTCCTGATGATTACTTCGCCTAGGAGATTACCGGCAGCCGGGTCAAAAACAGAAAAAATAAGATCGGCGGAAGATGGGGATTGAGAAGCATCGAGTGTGGCAAGGCGAATAAGAGAGATGAGATGTGGGAGGGAGCCTTGAGACTTTTCTGTCTCGAGAGCTTTTTTCATTAATAAGAAATTCTTTTCATTATCGGCACTAGCAAGAAGCGGAAGAGCTTTTTCAATATTTCCCTCCTCGAGAAGATCAGAAAAGTTTTTTAGAAGAAGAGCGGCATCAGGATTGCCACCAGAGTCTTTGGCAAATTTTTTTTCACTAAGAGCGAAGGTGTGGGAGGGAGAAATATAGAAGGCATGCAGAACAAAAGAGAAGCTGGCAAAAAGAAAAAATATAATAACCGCTAGTGTCAGCTTAAGAAGGCGATTCATTTTAAGGAAATTGGAATTGAAAGCTTTATATACAAAATAAAAATAAAAAGCAAGCATGGATACTTTTTTAGGAAAAATACTAAGCTTATATTTTAGATAGTTTCCAGAACCCCTTCTTTCCCTACCGTGACACAGGAAAGTTTCCGGCGAACTTTCCCTTTATCTTCGGAAAAGATTTTTTTCTCAGAATAGTCACTATAGGGGAAGGGAGGGGTTCTTTGGTAACACAAAGATTAGGAGGGGTGGTGAAGTATGCGGGGCGAGCAAAAGATTTTTAATCTTTTTATAAAAACAGAGAATGAGTACATTCTCTGTTTTTATTCTCCCTTAAGGGAGGCTCGACCCTAGGTGGGCCGGCTCCACGCTCTGGCTTTTTTTAGAACTTTAGAACAGCTACGTAGGCGAGTTGCATAAAAGTGGGACTTACCTATAATGACCCCATGGAAAATTTCCGGTTTTCTGAATACCTAAAAGAAGCCATTAATGCTAAGGGGACAAGCGTTAAAAAATTGGTGGAGGAGACCGGAGTGCAGGAACGATTTATTAATGCAATGCTTCTCGGGCAATATGAGAAGCTGCCGCCGGAGCCATATGTACGAGGCTTTATCTTGCGGCTCGGAGATAATCTGGGATTTCAGGCGGAGGATATCTGGCGGGCATATAAGCGGGAGACTCGGCCACGGAGCTCCGGAGAAAGGGATCTACTTCCTAACAACCGCTATGCGTTGCGATTTTATAGAAAAAAATATTTCTTAGCACTCTTTATCATCTTTCTTTTTGCCCTTTATGCCCTTTTTAATATCAATACCCTTCTTGGGACACCGAAACTTACTATCACCTATCCAGAAAGCGATAATCTCATCGTCCGGGAAAACAGCGTTCAGATCGAAGGAAAGACGGGTGCAGGCGGAAAGATCACGATCAACGGCGTGGATGTTTTTGTGGATGAAGATGGCCGATTTGAAAAAGAATTATCACTCACAGCAGGAATAAATATCATTGAGGTTAAAGCGAAAAAACTTTTGGGTAGAGAGACGACTCTCACCAAGCGGATTGTCTACGAACAAATACATGCGGCGACGAGTACGCCTACGATAACCACTAAAAAGATTTCTCCATTCGAAGACATCTTCCCTATTGAATAAGAGGAAAAAATTCGATATAACTTTGAATTACAAAATCCCATCAAATAAAAATATGGACAAGGAGAAAAAAGAGAAGGAGGATATGAAGGCGGCGGCGAAGCGAGAGAAAGAGCAGGCCGCCCGCTCAGATCGAGGCTCATCACAGACAGCAGATCAGAAAAAGGAGAAGGAGAAAAACAGCGAAGTACAGAAGCTCATTGAGGATTTACAGGATCGATTTGGCGAAGGATCAGTGATGCGGATGGGAGAACTTCGAAAAGTAAATATTGATGTAATCCCCACAGGATCCTTTTCACTCGACTTAGCCCTTGGAGTCGGCGGCTTGCCAAAAGGACGAGTCATCGAAGTCTTCGGACCGGAATCTTCAGGAAAGACAACTTTAGCTCTTAATTGCATTGCTCAATCACAGCAAAAAGGCGGTCGGTGCGCCTTCATTGACGCGGAGCACGCCATGGATCCGGACTATGCAGCTCGATTAGGAGTGAAGGTAAAAGACCTGATTATCTCCCAACCTAATAATGGAGAAGAAGCACTCTCGATCCTAGAAGGCTTAGTGAAATCGGAGATTATTGACGTGGTAGTAGTAGACTCAGTAGCGGCGCTTACGCCGAAAGCAGAAATTGAAGGAGAGATGGGCCAGCAGTTTATCGGCCTTCAAGCTCGGATGATGTCGCAAGCTTTGCGGAAACTAACCGCAATTTCAGCTAAGACGAATACGCTGATTATTTTCATCAACCAACTCAGAGAAAAGATTGGGGTGATGTTTGGCTCACCAGAGACCACGCCGGGCGGCCGGGCACTCAAATTTTATTCCTCTGTCCGGATTGATATTCGCCGGATGGCCCAGATCAAAAAAGGTGAAACAATTATAGGTAACCGAGTGAAGGCAAAGGTGGTTAAAAATAAAGTGGCACCACCCTTCAAAAATGCAGAATTTGATATTATGTATGGAGAAGGAATTTCTTATGAGGCCGATGTTTTAAATACGGGTCTAGCATACAAAGTAGTGACTAAATCGGGAGCGAGCTACTCTTTCTCGGACACTAAACTCGGAGTGGGTTTTGACAACGTACGAGTCAGTCTTAAAGAACAACCAGAATTACTTAAGAGAATAGAGAAGGAAATTAAAGAAGCGGCTAAGAGGACGGAGATGGGTGCAGGAGAAGCCTCTGAGTAAGCTCACGCTCGCAATTTTGGCGATAAGGTGACCATTTATTTTATTCATTGAGATTTCTTTAGGAGAGCGAGAACTTCAGATTTTTTTTCGGAAGGTTTTTTTGTTTTAAAGAGAAGCTCACTTATTATGGAGGCGAGAATTTTTATTTCACTTTCTTTCATTCCTCGCGGAAGGTGCGAGGTATTCAGAAGAAGACCTGAGGGGGAAGTGATATCAGAATCAGAGAAAAGAAAATTTGGAGCAGCAAAGATGCCGGCAGCTTTCAAAAGATCTCTTCCCTCTTTCCCCGAGAGGCCTTGATGGCGAAGATCAAGAATAAGGCAATCAGTGTCGGTACCGTCGGTCATTAGAGTGAAGCTGGTTTTTTTCAGCTGACTTGCAAGGAGAGAGGCATTTTTTACCGATTGTTTGGTCCGTTTTTTTGCTTCCTGCGAAGAGGCAATAGGAAAAGCGGCGGCTAGAGAAATATATTTATCCTCATCGAAAGTAGTTTCAATACCAGGAGTGACAGCACGAGCAAGACGATCAGAAAGCTCTTCCCCTGAAAGAAGACAACCACTTTTTATGCCGGTTAGAGATTGGGTATCAAGAAGGACAAGATCGGTACTTTTGAAAGGTGGGGGGTAGAGGCCGGCGAGAATGAGCGGGGCAATGGAAGAAATATCAGCAAGGTGAAAAGCGGAGGCGCGATGGGCAAGCTTACTGATTTTTTCAAAATCAATAATGCGAGGATAGGTGAGGCCGCCAGAAATGATCACCTTGGGAGCATGGAGCTCGATCAACCGAGCGATTTCGTCGTAATCAATGAGACCAGAAGAAGGATCGACATTATAGGAGATAGGCCGATAGGCGCGGCTCACTATACTCAAGCGCGAACTATAGAACGGGTAGCCGCCGGAGGCAAGAGAAAGAGTGAGAAAGGTCTCACCAAAGTCCATGAGAGAGGAAAGCGCGGCAAGAGAAGCAACTTCAACGGAAGCAGAATCAATATTTACATACCAATCCTTTTTAAGAGAAAAAAGATGGTGAAGACGGTCAGCGATAAGATCACGAAGAAGGTTGGCACCAATATCTTTTTTAGAGGAAAGAGGGAGAATACTTTCTTTTTCTGAAGATATTTTTTTGAGGGTTTTCTCGAGCTTTGAATCAGCCATATTTTAAAAAGATTTGCGTTTTTTAAGAAGGTAGTAGAGACAAGCGAGAACTATGAGAATAACCAGGATAGAGCCATATCTTTCTACCTCAAGAATGTCTTTTATGAAAGTGGAGTATGCCTCACCAAAAGCCCAGCCGATAAGACCTAAAATAGTGAGTCTTACTACCGCACCTAAGAAAGTGAAGAGGCCGAATTCTCGCGGGTGAATCCGGATAAGACCAGCAAAAACAGAAACAAAGGTGATGGGTAGAATGGGAATGGCCCGCAAAGAAAAAATAGTCCACTCATCGATATACGTATCTTTCATTTTTTCTTCAAAACGCTCAATCCCCTGCCAAGACACGCCAACGTATTTACCAAAACGAAGAATGAAGGGTTTGCCGCCATAATAGAAGATATAATAGATAAAGTAGGATCCTAGAGTGAGACCAGAGGCGCCGAGGATGCCAAAATTAAAAAACACTTGCAGAAAGACGTCAGTAAAACTACTTTGCGGATCAGTGAGAAAGAAGCCAGCAGTGATAAAGATGGGCGAAGAGGGGATAAAAAAAACCAGCTCTTCTATAAGACCTATTAAAAAAATGGCCAAAGGGCCATGATCAATGATGAAAAATTTTATGGATTCAAGAAGAGCCTGCACCCAAGTATTTTCTCACAAAAAGAAGCGGAGAAAAACTTGAAAAAAGTGATATATGTGTTATTATAAGGTTTCTCAAGAATCTTTTTTTGCAATTTTTTTGAGAAGAATGATGGTGCCTGTAGCTTAGTGGTAAAGCCCCGGGTTGTGGTTCCGGTGATGCGGGTTCGATTCCCGTCAGGCACCCAGATTATCCTTTTCGTTATTGAATTGATATTATTTTCTTAGTGAAGAAACAACAGAAAATCTTTTATAAAGACCTTTTATTTCTAACAGTCAGTATTCTTTTTGCGTTCTTTTTTAGCGTAACTGGTCTTGCAACTCAGCTTGTCGCATCACTTAATACATTAGAGTGGCTAGGAATATTTCTTGCTGGATTATTTTTTACCTCTGTCTTTACCACCGCTCCATCTATTGTCTTGCTTGGAGAATTAGCCCAGGTAACTCCCCTCCCACTTCTTGTTCTTTTGGGAGGACTAGGGGCGGCTGTCGGCGATTATATTATTTTCAGATTTGTGAAAGACAAAATTTCAAGTGATTTTACCTATTTATTTTCTTCAAAGAGAAAAAAAGGGTGGATTAGTTTTTTTAGAACAAGATTTTTTCGATTTTTCATTCCAATTCTGGGGGCACTTATAATAGCTTCTCCTTTTCCAGATGAGATTGGTGTCGCTATGCTTGGCTTGTCAAAAGTAAAATCTAGAGTGTTTTTTACGATAGCATTTATTTTTAATAGCATGGGCATCTTCACTATTGGATTGATAGCAAAAACCCTTACTGAAGGGTAGGGAGGCGAGAAAAAGCAAAATTATTTCGCGGAACTGAAAACGTCTTGTGAACTTTGTAATATTTGAGAAAAAATTATCAATATGAATGTATATATAGGATTTGTTTTGGGGGCGTGGTAGATTTATTAAACTTATGACACAGGAGGAGGCACTCAAGATACTTAAGACGGGAGAAAATGTTTTTATTACCGGGCCGGCCGGATCGGGTAAGACGCATGTCATTAATCAATATATAGCGTATCTTCGAGAAAGTGGGGTGGAGCCGGAGATCACGGCCTCGACCGGCATTGCGGCAACACATATCGGCGGGACGACGATTCACTCTTGGTCAGGATTAGGAATCCGGGATTTTCTTTCCGAACGAGAGCTTGAGGAGCTTGAGGAGCGAGCGATGCTTTTCAAGCGGATGCAAAAAGCGACGGTACTTATCATTGACGAGGTGTCGATGCTGCATCACTTCCGGCTCGACATGGTGGAGCGGGTGGCGCGATTTTTACGAAGACGGGAGAAAGCTTTTGGCGGACTGCAGGTGATCTTGTGCGGGGATTTTTTCCAACTACCGCCGGTGTCTCGAGGAAGCGAAGAGGAACCACTCTTTATTTACCACTCGGAGGCGTGGAAAAAAATGGGGCTAAAAATTTGCTACTTAGAGGAACAACATCGGCAGAATGACAAGGCATATTTAGGAGTCTTGAACGCGATCCGAGATAATCGAGTGAAACATCCAGAGATGGCTCTTCTTTTTTCTAGGATGGGAAAAGGCGCTGGAGAAGGCGTCCTTACCCGACTCTATCCGCACAATGCGGATGTGGACCGGGAAAATGAGCGGGAATTAGCGAAACTCCCTACTAAGGCCTACAGCTACAAGATGACGGGCAAGGGCAATGATCGGGCGGTGGAAGCGCTTAAAAAAGGGTGTCTCGCGCCCGAGGTGCTGACGCTCAAAAAAGACGCGCGGGTAATGTTTGTGAAAAATAATTTTGAGGAGGGGTACGCGAACGGCACTCTCGGGACGGTAGTCGAATGTGATCAGTATGGCGTGAAGGTGAAGACTCTTTCCGGACGAGAGATAAAAGTAGTCCCTACAAGCTGGATCATTGAAGATAATGGGCGAAAAGTCGCCGAGATTAATCAGTATCCCCTACGCCTCGCCTGGGCGATCACTATTCATAAGAGTCAAGGAATGAGCATGGACGCGGCGGAGATTGATCTTTCTAAATCATTTGAGGTGGGGATGGGATATGTGGCGCTCTCGCGAGTACGGAGTCTCGCTGGTCTCACTCTCAAAGGAATTAATGAAGGAGCGCTCCGAATGAATGAAGAAGTCCTCCAATATGATGATTATTTTCGAAAAATATCGGCGGAGCACGCAAAGGAAATCCGGCTCCTTGATGAAGAGACTTATAAGCAACGATCGAATGAGTTTCTTGCGAGATCGGGAGCGAAATCTAAAAAAACAAAAGCGGAGAAAGGTGAAGCTTCCAATACTCTTTCTCTTACCAAAGAACTCCTTCTTCAAGGAAAAAATATTAAGGAGATAGCGAAAGAACGAGAACTTACCAAAGAAACGATTATTAATCACCTTTTTAAATTACGCTCTCTTTCTCCGGATCTCGATCTGTCAGCTATAAAGGAAGAATTATCAGAGAAAAAAATTCTCACTATTAAAGATATTGTTCAATCAGCAGGGGAAGGAAATGGGAATGGTCTTACTTTATCAGAATTAAAAAGGATCATAGGTGATAGATATTCGTATGATGAGATAAAGATAGCTCAACTCTTCTTTTGAAGACTGGTTTTTATCATCATTCCAATCTTTTAGCTAGAATTAACTACTCAAATTATAGATATAAAACCGCTTAATCATTTATAAATGCTCCTACGGTGGGCGAAGCCTAGCGGTGGTGGTGGTGGAGGTAGTCGAAGATACTCAAAATGGCTTTAATGGCGTCGCCTACGCTTATGTTGTTTTGCTTATAGAGGACGTCTGTGACGTCGCCAGCGGCCCAGATGCCCGGAAGAGAGGAGGATTGGGTCTTATGATCGACAACTATCTCACCGATCACATTTCGCTCGACTAGGTCTTTTACAAAATCGCTGTTAGGGAGAGAACCAATTTCAATAAAGATACCGGAAACAGGGAGGGTTTTTTCCTCATTCGCTACCTTATCTAAGCAGCGAATACCGGAGACAAAGTTATCACCAAGGATCTCTTTAGGCTCGGTATTCAAAATAATCTCTACATTTGATAAGGCCCGGACTTTTTCTTGAGTGACTTCATCCGCTTTTAAGTTATCACGGCGGTGGAGAAGATAGATCTTTTTAGCATAGGCATGGAGATCGAGGACAGACTCAAGTCCGGCGTTTCCACCACCAATCACCACCACATCCACCCCCGAGAAAAGCGGGGCATCGCAGGTGGCGCACCAGGCGACACCTTTCCCATCCAAACGATCTTCACCGGGAATGCCGAGGCGCTTACGGCGACTGCCGGAGGCCACGAGAATCGTATGGGTATCAAAGGATTTACCTTTTTCAGTCGTAATAATAAAACCTTTTTCTACTTTAGAAACAGCAACTACTTTATCCTCCTCAATAGCAAGATCAGGCCCAACAAAACTACGGACATGATCTTCTAAATTTTTTGAAAGGTCGAGGCCGGAGATGGATTTCGAGCCGATCCAATTACCAATCTCATTGGAGACAACGGATTGACCGGCAAATTCGGGAGTGATGATGAGGGTTTTTATTTTTTTTCTAGCAGAATATACTGCGGCGCCTGCGGCGGCTGGTCCTCCCCCTATTATTATTAGTTCTTGCATTTTTTATAGATTCCAGATCAAGTCTGGAATGATGGATTAAATTCTAGCTGACGATTCCGAGGGCTTCGGAGATGCCTTGGCGGTCAAAGCCGACAAAGATCTCACCTTCGATATCGATCACGGGCACGCCGAGCTGATGGGACTTGCCGATCATCTCTTCCCGAGCTTTCATATTGGCCGAAACATCGTGATCTTCAAAAGGAATATTATTTTTGGCAAAAAATTCTTTGGCCATTTTACAGTAAACACAGGTGGGCGTACTATAAATTATTATTTTTTTCATAAAGATGAGCTGGTATTTTTGGAAGATTTTTGATTTTTTTCCTGCGCTCGGTGCTCACATACTTTTTCTATGTATGCTCCGCTCCGTACTCGGAAAGAAAATCTAAAATCTTCTCAAAAATCCTGCGCTGTGATTACGTTACGCTTTGTAATATTTTAGCTATTCTTTAAAGCCTTCTCAATGACTTCTTTGAAGACCCTGTAGGGCTGAGCGCCTTGGATGAGCTCACCGTTTACAAAGATAGATGGAGTGGAAAGCTCGGCACCGAGGACCTGAGTGGCAATTTCCTGACCTCTTTCAATTTTACTTGCATACTTACCGGAAGAGAGGCAGGAGGAGAAAGCGGCGGTATCAAGACCAATTTCTTTAGCAAACTTGTTTAAATTTGCGTCAGAAAAGGCGCTGCCATTTTCATCTTCTCGACCCTTGGCGAGGTGGCTATCAAAGAAATTTAAAAGCTTATCATGGTAAGTCCAGTACTTCTTTTGATCACCAGCACAGTGAGTCGCTTCAGCAGCTCTGACTGATTCCGGACCTAAGAAGACAAGATCGAAAAGGACCATTTTTGCCTTGCCGGTCTCAATGTAATCCTTGCGAATCTGCTCGCCGGCTTCCTTATGAAACTTAGTACAGAAAGGACACTGAAAATCGGAGAACTCAACAATTTCCACTTTAGCCTTCGGGTCACCCAAAACGATAAAATCTTTGGAGGCAGCGCTTAATATTTTTTTCGCTTCTTTGGGGGAGACGGCAGGAGCGGTGGGTTCGTTTGGATCACCCTTTGCCATACCACCATTCAATTTGGCATTCGCATTAAATATGACAGCACCAGCGACAATCACCGCGGCAAGCAGGATGCTGATTGGTAAAAGATAGGATTTCGGTTGAGTTTCCATATTTTTTCTTATAGAATAAGGCTCGTGAAAAGCTCTGTCAAATTAAAGCAAGTAGTGCTTCTTTTGGGAGACACGGTGGCACTCTATTTATCCCTCGCAGTATCTCTCTATCTCAGATATTTCCCTCGAGTGGACTTTACGGAGAATCCGCCTTTCTACGAGCATATGCCCGTATTTTCTCTTATCTTTGCGGTAACTTTGATTATTTTTTATATCGCAGGCTTTTATGAAATTCACTACTTCCGGGGAGCGCTCGAATTTTTCAAAAAATTGGGGCGAACACTTCTTGTGGTTGGTGGAGCAGCGATTGTAATCTTATATATTTTTTCTAATACGCTTACCCCAAAAACAAATTTGGTTCTCTTTCTGATAGTTTTTGTGTTTATCGAATTGTTTTGGCGGCGATGGTTTAATAATTTTCTTATTAAGGGGGCGCCGCTTACCAAAGTGGCGATTGCCGGAGAGAATATTTTAACGGGCGAACTGACTGACTACCTTACAAAAAATAAGCAGTTTGGCTACCAGGTGACCAAGGTAATGGAACGAATGGGAAATGCGACGCCAAAGGAGGTGGTGGAACGGCTCCAAAAAGATGGGGTGGGGATGCTTCTTATTCCAACGGACGTGAAAAGCGATGATACTGTGGCCCGAGTAGCATATGAAGCCCTCCTTTCTAATATTGAGGTTGCGGATTTTGCCATATTTTATGAAGGAGTGTTTCGGAAGGTGCCGGTAGATGAACTCACCAAGGCGTGGCTTTTGCAGAAAATAGGTGGGGGGAGAACGATCTATGAAGTAATAAAAGAAGGGATGGAGCGGCTCCTGGCCTTAGTCTTGTTTATTATCCTTCTACCAATTATGGCGCTCGTGGCAATCGCGGTAAAATTAAGCTCGACGGGACCTGTTTTTTATCATCAGAGACGAGTGGGGTTTCGAGAAAAAGAATTTTCTCTTATTAAATTCCGGAGTATGCGGACGGATGCGGAAAAAGACGGGGCGCAGTGGTCTTCGGGGAAAAATGATGCGCGGGTGACGGCAGTGGGAAGATTTTTACGGCGGAGCCACTTGGATGAATTACCACAACTAATCAATGTGCTTCGTGGGGAGGTGAGTCTTGTGGGGCCGCGACCGGAGAGACCGGAGTTTGTCTCAGAATTAAAAAAAGAAATCCCCTACTATGAACTGCGACACCTTGTGAAGCCCGGGATCACGGGCTGGGCGCAGATTAATTTTCGTTACGGCGCCTCGGTCGCGGACGCTAAGGAAAAGCTGACCTACGATCTTTACTACGTGAAGAATCGCTCATTTTGGCTGGATATCGGAACTATTCTTAAGACCGCAAAGCTCTTTTTTATTAACGTTGAATAACTCTGCATTATGAAGTCTCATTTTTGCCAATTTTTCTTTCTTTCTGCTCCACTCTCTTTTTCTTCTCCTCACGTTACCTTTTTTATTGGTAGCGCAATGCCCTCGAAAAAGGAGCTCGCTCGAAATAAAGGAAAAACTCTTCAAAAAGCGAACTTCATAATGCAAAGTTTTTGTAATGCAAAATATTTAGAATGAACAAAATTCTTCAAAATACCGCTTGGCTTTCAGTGTCGGAGGGAGTAGGGCGAGCGCTAAGAGCGATTCTCGTCATTGCTTCCGCCCGGATTTTAGGAGCAGATGATTGGGGGGCGCTGGCGTACACCTTGGGCGTGTCGGCGCTTATAACGCTCATGGCGGACTTTGGCATGGGAGCGGTGATCACGAGAGAGCTCTCCAAGAGCGATGGGGACAAGAAGGTATTTAGGGAAAAATTAGCGGCGGCTTTTTGGCTCCGGACAATCTCGCTTCTTCTTTTCTTTTTTCTCTTATTTACGTGGTTATCGTTTTTTTCAAAGGTGACTCTGACACCCGCCATCATCTTTCTCACCGGGCTTCTCTTTGCGGGAGATAGCTTGCGGGGATTTTTTATTGCCATCAATCGGGCGACGGAACGAATGGAACGAGAGGCGCTCATCAATATCGTCACTCAAGTAAGTATTACTGCTTTGGGAATCATAGCGCTTTTTACTTTTCCCAATATTCTTTTTCAAGCGGGAGTATATGCTCTCGGCAGTATCTTGGGAGCGGTATTAGCCTTCTTTACCGTACGAGGATTTTTCTCCTCATTCTTTTCTGATTTTCAATGGCAGGTCATGAAGGGGATCGTGCAATCAGCGTGGCCATTTGCCCTTCTTTCAATTCTTACCGGGCTCAATCTTAATATTGATATTTTAATGCTTTCTTATATGCGAAGCGTGGCGGATATTGGCTATTATTCGGTGGCGCAGAAGATAGTCCTTTTTTTAGGGGTGTTGCCGACACTCGTCGCCTCAGCGGCATTCCCCTCTCTGTCACGGCTCGCGGGCAAAGATAAAGAAGAGTTTGGCCGGGTAGTCACAAGAGCAATTAAGATGGTGGTGCTTGTAGGGCTTCCTATCGCAATCGGAGGAATAGTAGTGGGGTATGAGCTGATTGAGATTCTTTTCGGGCCCAGCTATCAAGCGGCAACCACAGCCTTTCGCATCCTTCTTCTCTCACTCTTTATCTCATATCCAATCACAATCATTAACAACGCCTTGTTTGCGTATGACAGACAGCGAGACTTCATCAACTACGCGGTGATTGGAGTGACGTCTAATCTAGCTTTTAATTTTCTCCTTATTCCTACTTTCGGGATTGCGGGAGCGGCCGCGTCCACGGTGATTACGCAATTTATCAGCAATACTTTTGCTTATTTTCGACTTAAAAACATCAATCCTTTTTTTCTCCGCAAGGAACTTACGGCTATTATCTACTCGGCGCTTATTATGGGCGGGGTGACGTACTTAATGAATATTTTTGGAGCAAATGTCTACGCGACTATCGGGAGCGGAATAATCATTTACACTCTTCTTATCTTTCTCCTGGCGAAAGAAGATTTCTCCCAATTCCACCGATTTCTTTTTAAAAAATAGTCTGATACTCTTCTCTAGAAACAACATGATCAGAAAATTATTAGGACGAGCGTACGGAAAAATTCATTACTTTTTCTATGGCCCGAAACGATATCGGAATATTTACAGAATTCTCCAAAAGACTCGACCGAAAAGAATAATGGAGATAGGGGTGTGGACGGGAGAGCGGTCAATCCGGATGATTGAGACTCTTAAAAAGTATTATGCGGCGGATGCGATTGATTATTACGGTTTTGACCTCTTTGAAGACTTAAGCGACGAACAGCTCGTGTCGGAAGTTTCCAAGAAGCCGCCGACAAAAGCCCAGATTCAGGAAAAGCTTGAGAAGACCGGGGCAAATATTCATCTTTTCAAAGGGAATACACTGGAGACTTTACCTAGAGAAACCCAAAGCCTTCCAAAGATGGACTTTGTTTTCCTGGATGGCGGGCACAGCTTGGAAACAATTGAGAATGACTGGAAATATGTGAAAGAACTCATGCACGAAAAAACGGTGGTGATTTTTGATGACTATTGGAATCGGACGAATGCTGGATGTAAGCCGCTTATTGACTCTCTTTATAAAGAAGGAAAATACTTTGTAAAAGTCCTCCAGCCTCAGGACACATTTCAAAAGGAGGATGGCTTACTAACTATTAATTTTGCCTTAGTGAGAAAGCAATAGCTTTTTCACTTTTTTAAAATCTCTTTCCGTATCAACGCTTGTGTGAAGAAAATCATGTATCAAGACTTTTATAGAGTAACCATTTTCTAAAGCTCGCAATTGCTCTAATGATTCTGCTTTTTCTAATGGGGTTTGCCTCAACTTTATTAAAGTCTCTAAAAATGAGGCTCGATAAAGATACACACCGATATGACGCAAGTAGGTATTAAAAGGTGAGCGAGGAAACGGGATGATAGAACGAGAAAAGTAGAGAGCCTTTCCATGTTTATTAAGAACCACTTTTACAATATTAGAATTTTTTACTTCTCCTTCGTCTTTTAATCTGGTGGCGACGGTAATCATTGGAATATCTGATTCTTTTTCTGACGCCTTAAACAACTCGTCGATTATTTTTGAAGGCAGAACTGGCTCATCTCCTTGAACATTTACCACTACATCATCTTTCCTAAGTTTTAAAATTTTTGCCGCCTCCCCCACTCTATCAGTGCCAGTGTTGTGCGTCACTTTTGTCATAATGACATTCGCGCCTAGACCCTTGCATACGGTAAAAATGTCTTTATGATCGGTAGCAACTATTACTTCATCTGCTTTTTTAGAATTACAGGCATTTTTCCAAGAATAATAAATAAGAGGCTTTCCTTTAATAGGAAGAAGCATTTTTTGAGGGAGACGAGTAGAGTGAAATCGCGCTGGAATAATAACAACTTTTCTTACAGACATTTTATACCTTGAAGATATGTAGATTTATTTTGAAGATTTAATCGTAGATCTAATTCTTTTCTCAAAAGGAAAAAGATAGTTTCGTAACGTGTCTATGCTTCTATAATTCAACTGAATTGAGTCGCGAGAGATTAAGGTATTATTATCTCCCCGCCTATGAAATCCTCCTACATCAAAGATCACCAAGCTATTACCCTTAGCCTCAATTGACTCTTCATTTAAATTATACTTTCTCTGCTCTAACGAAGTAATTGTCACCCAAGGTTCATCATCACCATACTCTCCTTTGTTATCTTTATTCCACTTATTCAAGCTATATCGAATACTCAATTTATATTCAAAAAGTAATCTTTTTAAGTTATTTCTCTTATGACTTCCTTTGCAGTACCTAAGAGCCCCATTTTCTTGTGTGGTATCGGTAAGATAATAAAATATTTTTACGATTCTCAAAGGAGCGTCAAAATGAAGATTATTGGTACCACCATTTCTAGGTTTATCTAAATCTTCCTGATTACAGTAGATGCGATTGTAATCTATTGGGAGCTGTAAATTATAATATCTATTGAGATAAGAAGAAACTAAACTTCGAATTAGATCGCTTTTAAGAAACAGGTTTCTATTTTTTTCTAAAACTCTTTTGTCATACATACTTATCCCATCAACTCTTGGTAAAAGATTGTGGTTAGTCCTTACAAAAGAAGGTGTGAGTGTTTGATATTCATCCAACACTTCCTTATAATCTGCTTCAGAAAGAAAATTAGGAATAACGATAACGCCGTCACGTTCTAAAATTTTTAAGTACTCTTTATACTCAGGTTTTATGGTTACAGAGGCTTTTACCTTTCTTATCAAATAGAAAAAAAGTATTCTATACCATTGCATCCCGAGAATATTCAAAAATAACGATTTTGAATACATCGAGGGTTTGGTGGAGGTTAGTTTTGCGAAAAACTTAGACATATACCTTTTATTTATTCCTTATATTTCTTAGTCTTTAGAGAGTTTATACCAAAAAATGGCAAAATAAAACTATGGCTAAATTTTATAAAAATGACTACAAACTAAAGAATGACCTTAAAGTTTTTGCCAATACAAATCCCTTTGGAAAACTCTTAAAACCTTTTTTAAAAAATCTTTATAAAAGCATTGAAAATCATCTCCCTGAACCGAGAGATTTTCTTTTAAAAAGCATTAGAAAAAATGGAGTTTGTGCAGAAATAGGTGTTTATAATGGCTTATTTTCTAAAAGAATTATCCGAATTTCTAAACCTCAGCAACTTTATTTAATAGATCCATGGCTAGAAATCCCAGGAGGAAAAGAAAAATACAACCAAGATAATCAAGATAATAGATATTCTTTCGTGTTGCGCGCCTTACGAAAGGAGATAGATAAAAATATAGTTCACGTCATAAGAAAAAAATCAGATGAAGCAGTCTCTCAATTTTACGAAGGTTTTTTTGATTTTATCTATATTGATGGGGACCATAGTTATTTTCAAGTGAAAAAAGATTTGGAAAATTTCTACTCAAAAATGAAGAAAGGTGGTGTCCTTGCGGGAGATGATTATCATCTTCCAGAGGTAAAACAAGCTGTTGATGAATTTGCACAAAATCATCATCTTCAAACCTATAAAAGAAATAACCAATTTGTGATACAAATATGAAAATTCTCTGTTTTTCCTCGGTTTTTGGTACGAATGATGGCTATGGCCAAATAACTTGGGAGCTAACCAAAGAGGTAAGTAAACATCACGAAATTACTCTCCTTGTACCTCCTCAAAAAAATAAAAAAGAAGTCAACTTTGAAGTAAAAGAGATTTTACCGGAGTATATTTTTGATCTGAAATCAAAAAAGATTCTTCAATATCTCTTTTTTGATTTTGATGCGAGCGGTTATGATCTTATTCATTCTTTTTTTGAGTTTCCCTACGCTCTTATAGCCGCAAAGCTCGCAAAAAAATATAAAAAGTCGCTCATCATAGGGACTCAGGGAACATACGCGATCAAACCACTTTTTATGTTTCCGGAAAAATATTTCCTTAATTGGGCTTATAATACCGCAAGCATGATAACGGCGCCAAGCGTATTTACCCGGGATCATATCCAAAAGTTTTCCCCAACCAAGACTCCTATACAAGTCATTCACAATGGACTCGATTTTGAAAAGTTTCAGATGACTCCCCCTCCCCGAAAAAAAGAATATGGAGACAAAAAGGTTCTTATGACTGTAGGAGGCCTTAAAGCGCGAAAAGGTCAGGATATTGTTCTTAGGGCTCTGGGACTATTAAAGAAGAAACGTAACGACTTCCTTTATATATTAGTCGGCTCCGGCGAATTACGAGGAAAACTTGAGGAAATAACTAAAGAAGAAAAGATAACTGAAAATGTCATCTTTGCGGGAGAAGTGAATAGTGACAGAGTAGCGGAGAAGTTTCATGAATGCGATATTTATGTTCATACTCCCGTTTTAGGGAACTGGAACTTTGAAGGCTTTGGAATAGTCTACTTAGAAGCTGCGGCTTGCAAGAAGCCTATTATTGCCTCTGACTCTGGGGGGGTAAAGGATGCTATTATAGTTAGAAAAACCGCTCTTTTAGTAAAAGAAAGCGATGTTATCGGAACAGCGGGAGCAATAGAGGCTCTTCTTGATGACGAACAATTACGAAAAGATATGGGAGAAGCGGGTTTCGCTTATGCAAAAGCGCACGATTGGTCTATTATCACTCAGGAGTTTTTAGAACTCTACAAAAAGGTAGCGAAAGGGTAAGAAAAGCTGAAATTAATTATTCTTCCCGAAAAACTTCGTTAATACTTGCTTATTATCTTCTAGCCAATCCCGCAGACAGTGAAGACCTTCATTGATATTAGTCTTTGGCTCCCAGCCAAGATCTTTTTTAATCTTTTTAATATCACAAACAAAAATAGGTTGATCACCGGGACGAATGGCAGCATGGGAAAGCTTTGGATCAAATCCAAATTTTTCTTTGAAAAAACTCAAAAGCTCAATGAGAGAAATCGTATGTTTAGGTCCAGCGCCAATGTTGTAGGCTCGGCCGGATACTTTCTCGATGTTTGAAAGAGCTAGGGAATAGAGATCAACTAGGTCATCAACAAATAAAATATCACGAATTTGTTTCCCATTTCCGTAAATAGTAATGGGGCGACCAACTAAGCAGGCAATCATAAACCAAGCAACCCAACCTTGGTCTTCAACTCCAAACTGATGGCGGCCATAGATGCAGGACTGGCGAAAAACCACGGTTTTTAAGCCATAGATCCGACTATAATCAATCACATACTGATCAGCCGCCCCTTTACTGCAGCCATACGGGGAATGAAAATCTAGATTTCGCTCTTCCGAGACACCTTGCTCTCGGAACTCTTTTGAGGAAAATTCGTACCGATTTTTTAATTCTTTTACAGATAGATCTTCAAGTCCGCCATATACTTTGTTAGTAGAGGAATAAATAAGAGACGGTTTCTTTTTGCTTAATCGGATCGCTTCTAGAACATTGAAAGTACCAAGGGCATTGATCTCAAAATCAGTTCTAGGATCGGTAACAGAGGTAGTAACCGCTACTTGAGCGGCAAGGTGAATCACTGCATCACTTTTATTTACTTCACGTTTGAGCGCAGTTATATCTCTTACGATATCTCCTTTTACGAAGTGAATAGCTTTGGGGAAATCCTTTTTTAATTGAGCGAGGTTAAGATCCGAACCTTTTCTTGAAAGGTTATCAAAAATAATCACCGACCAGTTTTTTTTCATTAAAAAATGACGAGCGGCATTAATTCCAATGAAACCAGCCCCGCCAATAATGAGGAGGATTTTTTGAGAAGGAGGATTTTTTTCTTTTGTTTTTCGCTCTAATTTCCGCATGACTACTTTCTTTAAACAAAGCTAATTATAGGTAATTTTGCCTTTTTTTCAAATATTTCTATAAAAAAAGGAGGCGGACATCGCCTCCTAGTTAAGGACCTTTTTTCTTCGAAATGAGGATTAAGAAACGATCTCAAGCGCACGAGAAGCAACGTGAAGAGGGTACCAATGAACCTCCTCATTTCGCTTCAATTCCTCAATATCGCCTGCAGTGAAACATCCAATGCAATCATGATCCTTATCAACACCTGCTACTCTCTCGACTTCGCTCCAGGAAGCGATTCCGAGATAGCAAAGGTTGACTGAAGAGCCTACAAAATCAGGGGCGCAGGTCCGATAGACGCCGAGAAGGAGGACAGGAGTAGCCTTTACTCCGGATTCTTCTTCACTTCGCTTGGCAATAAAATCAGGAATTGAGGAATACGAAGGGATAGATCCTCCATATATCCACCAACTTCTAGCAAAAGACTTTCCGGATCCACGTTTACTTAAGAGTACGCCCCAGTGACCGTCATCTCTCTTAGTAACAATCACCAAATCTGCACACGCAACATCAGCACGAGATCTATATTCTTCATAGGTTTTTTGACTTACATAATTAGTTAATTGAACATGGAGCTTATCAGGAAGAGAAGTTATGTTTTTTTCTTCTTGAACAAGTTGCGTTACTTGCTTTTGCCAAAGCTCTTTAAGTTCAAGAAGGCTTTTCTCGATAAGAATCCCATCAAAAATACCTCGGTTTTGATTCATGCTATCTTCTTTATTTTAGGGAAGGGTGATGTTGAAGTTTTTTGCCCAGATTTTAAAAGCGATGAGAGGCATAATCTTTTTTAAGTGAACCGTACTCCATGAGCCTCTTTTCTCCATATAATTACTTTCTATTGTTTTTTGCATTAACGGATTCATTTCCTTATAAAAGGAAGGAGTGGAAACTTCTTTTATGAAAGAAGAGAATGAGGGTTTTTCCATCCACTCTGCTACGGGTGCGGTCCAGCCGGTCTTTTTCTTGTTTATAATGTAGTCGGGGAGTTTGTCCTTGTAGCTTTCTTTTAGGAGCGCCTTAAGATTACCATTTACAAGTTTTTGTCTACTTGGAATATTGTACGCTAAGTCCACTACTTCCTTATCTAGCAATGGGAATCGTCCTTCCATGCCAAAATGCATGGTTATTTTATCAGTTCTGATAAATTCTTCGTTTGCTAGCCAGAAAATCCTATCAAGGATAGCGATATTGTTTTCAGTATCATCAGAAGAAAATAAAGGAAGCTCCTTCATAAGGAGATCGCGGACTGTTTTTAAGCTTTGTGAATGAAATCCATTTTTAAAAGGTGTGGAGTTGATTCTATTAAGATAGACCCAGCGGTCGAGAGGTTTGTTTAGTTGGAGAAAATTAAAAAAATCAGGAATATTTTTAATAAATCCGCTCTTAATAAAATGAGAGAGAAAAAGTATTTGAGCCAGGTTATTACCATATTTCGAAAGTTTATCAGAGATCTTTCTTGATTCCATGTACTTGGGATAACCGAAAAAAAGCTCATCTCCCCCACTACCATTTACGATCACAGTTGATTCTTTGGCGGCAAGGCGAGCGAGAGCAAAATATGCTCCAATAGAAGGATTGTAACGCGGTTCCTCAATGGTTGAGATGGACTCTTCATAATCTCTTATAAAATCCTTTTCTGTCACATAGAGCTCTCTGTGCTCTATCCCTAGATCCTCCGAAAATCTTTGGGCAATGTTTGCGTCTTCATTATACTTATAATCTTTTGCCTCAAATCGAGTGGTGTAGGTGATGCATTTTTTTCCACTCTTTACTAACTCGTAGAAAATAATAGAAGAATCTAATCCCCCACTTAAATACATACCGAAAGGGCGAAGACCTATTAAGTGTCTTTCGACAGCTTCAGAAATCGTATTCCTTATTTCACTTGGAGCACTTTTTTCTTTTGTTTCTTTTTTATTTAGAAGTAAGACTTTCTTTTTTACTAAGGTATTTTTTATAAGATCGTACTCTATCACCTCTCCGGGAGTAAGTTTTTTTATATTCTTTATCAAAGTCCTTTCCCCGGGAATATATCCTAGAAAGTAGTAAAGAGAAAATCCATCATAATCTAAGGTTCTCTCTGCTTCAGAAGCAAATAATCCCTTGATCTCTGAGGAAAAAAATAGGTGAGATTTTGATGTGTAATAGTAGAGAGGCTTGATGCCGGAAGGATCTCGAGAAAGAATTATTTTCTTCTCCTCAGCATTATAAAAAGCAAAAGCATACATGCCATTTACTCGAGAAAGAAAATTAATACCTTCCTTGCAAATGCCCCAGAAAAGAACTTCTGTATCGCAGTCAGTTTTAAAATTTATAGAATATTTTTTTTCCAGGACACTCCGAAGATTCCGGTAGTTATATATTTCTCCGTTATAGACTAGAACTCTCTTTTTATCTTCGCTTACAAAAGGCTGATGAGAATGCAAAGGCGTGTCAGTAATAGAAAGAAGGTTATGCCCAAAAGATATGTCTTCATTTACAAATACCCCCTCTCCGTCAGGTCCTCGATGCTTTGTCGCCTTATTCATTCTTCTGATAAGGTCGTTATCGCTGAAACTGTAGCCGTTAATTCCGCACATTTTTTAAAACTTCTTTGCAGTTTTTAATAAAATCGTCTTTTATTACAAGCTCTGCCGCTTTTGTTTTATTAAACCAGGAAAGGTCAGAGTGTTTTTTTGCTATTTCTTCTGTGCAATTTTCTTTCCTCACTAGAAAACCAAGTTTTTCTTCAAAGAGATCAAAAGCGTCGGTATTCTTGGTTTCTACTATTATAGAAGGAATACTTACCGCTGCGAATTCGTAAAGGAGAGTAGTGTACGTCCCTAAAATAAAATCAATGGATTCATTTTTAAGAAAAGAATTAATGTCTTCCACTATTTTTGTAGAAGAAGGCAAAGAATAATCTTTAAGCTGCTTCTCTTTATCAAGATCAGGTCGAGGACGGAAAAAAATATAATATTTTTTGTCCTTTTTTATCTCTTCCACTATCGAGCGAATTTCTTCATGATCAGTGGCGGTCTCATACGGAATTAGTATGGAAATAATCTCCTTTTTTTCTTTATTTTCTTTATTTTCAAACGATATGTCTTCAGAGGCGGAACCAAATATCTTTAGTCTATTTGTATAGTTAGTAAATATATTACTATTTTTTAATAACGCTTTTCTCCAAAATTCATTTTTTAAGAGATATTCTTCTGGGATAGGATAAAGGGATGAATCAATAAAGTCGTTAAGCCATCCCAGTGATTTATTAAACCGACCATGTTGAATGAAGATGATATTCACTCTACTCTCATGAGCGGCTTCAGTGAGAAGAAACATATGACGATAATCATCAATGGCGAAAATTTTTTTAATGCCACTTGCTTTCAGAAAAAAAGAAAGGAATTTTATTTCAAACCTATTTTTTTGAGAAAGACGAATAAAAATAGGAAAAAGCTTTGAGATTATTTTTCTATACTGTTCACTCTCTATCTTTTGAAGATCTTCTTTTTCTAATTGAGGTCCGCTGCATCTTTTTGGAAAAGGTAGCGGAGTTTTTATAAAAAGAGGAAATCTATTTGAAGCGATTGCCCTCCATACCAAAGATTTAGTTCCGCAATATACAATATTTCCGTATTCTATTCGCTCTTTATCCAGGAAAGAAAAGAACTTTTTAAGACGAAAATCTTTATCTTTTCCTTTATAAATTGCGTAGACCCCTATTTCTTTTTGTTTTATTCGGCAAAGAAAAGAGAAGAAGAAATTAGAAGAAATAGAAAGAAAGAAAAATATTATGTTTTCCAGCCAAAAAAAAATTTTTTCTTTCTTATCTTTCTTTCCTTCTAGCTCGGAAAGGATTTTATTGAAGAATATTTGTTGATTTATAGCCCAAAGAGAGTGTTTTGTTTTTTTGGAATAAAGATCTTTTTCCCAATTTTTTGAGTAAAAGATTTGATTTATTTCCTTGAGTATCAGCTTGGCTTCTTCAGTTCTAGTTAGTCTTTCCATAACTTATTACATCGTGAAGATGAAGAATTCCTACTATCCTCTTTTTATCCATTACCGGTAGAGTAGTTATTTTTTTCTTTTCTAAAATATCCAGGGCTTCTTTTAAGCTTTTTTCTTTATCTATAGAAGCAGGATTCTTCGTCATGATTTTTTCCGCTTTGGCAGAAAATGAAAAATCTGACCGCTCAAAGAATCTTCGCAAATCACCGTCGGTAATAATTCCTTTCAAAACCCCTTTTTCTAGCACAAGCGTGACGCCTAACTTTTTTCCCGACATTTCTCTAATAAGCTCCTTCAAAGAAGAAGAGGGGCTGACTTTAGGAATATCCTTTCCTGATTTCATAAGCGTCGCTACAGAAGCCGCTTTAAGATTCAAAAAACCGCTGGGATGAAATTTGGAGAAATTCTTTTTAGAAAAATTAACTACTTTCGCATATGAACCGGCTAAAAAATCCCCTACCGCCATAGCAGCGATTACGCTACTCATAGGAGCTAGATTATGAGGAGAACCCTCATCTTCTACTTTATAACTAAGGACAAACTGACTCTTCTCTGCCAAAGAACTTTTTTTGTTTCCGGTAATAGTGACTACCGCGCACTCCGAAGGGATATTATTCAACAAACGAAGTAATTCTTTTGTTTCACCACTGTTTGATACGCAGATCAAAGTATCGCACCCTCTTACCATCCCTAAATCACCATGAAACGCTTCTACTGGATGAAGAAAAGAAGCTTCAAGTCCAAAACTTAAAAAGGTAGAAGCTATTTTTTTTCCAACGAAACCCGACTTACCAATACCAGAGATAACCACTTTCCCCTCTTTTTTTACTAAAATATTGATAATATTCTTTATTAACTCTTCGCTATTTTCTTTAGGAATAGAAGAAAGCCCTTTAATTTGGGTTTTTATAAAATCACCTAACTCGTTTTTATTCCGGCTTTTCATAGTGAAAAAACATAGGTATTATGGTGAATATGGCGGTTTTACGCAAGGTATTTATTCAGGCAAATAATAAGCAGAAAATAGGAGCGCTTCTTGCCGCTTTTGCCCTGACTAAGACAAAAAAAGCAGGTGACGATTATGAAATTGAGATAGTAAATGTCGATGAGCTTGATTTATTTAAAAGATTTTCGGGTAAAACATATTTTAGGAAAGGAAAACTGGTAACTTACAACCCCAATGACCTTCAGTCATTTACTCTTTCTCGTTTTATACCACCTCAATTAATGGGATATAAAGGAAGAGCAGTGGTAATAGATCCTGATATCTTCGCCGTACAAAATATCGGAGAACTTTTTTTTATGAATCTAGAAGGGAAGGCTATTGCCTGTTGCCCGAGAAAGAACGCTTGGGATACGAGCGTGATGATAATGGATTGTGAGAAACTCTCTCAGATCTCTTTAGAGAAAATGCTCGCTGATCTTGAAGAAAAACGGGAGGATTATGATTCAATAATGACTCTTAAGAAAGAAAAGAGCATTCTTCCTTTGTCGCGAATATGGAATAATCTGGACACTCTTACCTCAGAAACTAAACTTCTTCATACTACCAACCGCCTCACTCAACCTTGGAAAACAGGATTACCAATAGACTTCACAATGAACCCCTTACCAAAGTTTTTTGGGATTATCCCTCGAGAACCATTCTTTCGATTATTGGGTAAAATTCCCAATACTTACCAGCCTCATCCGGATAAAAAAATAGAGCGATTCTTTTTTTCTTTAGCTAAGGAAGCGCTTGATCAAAATTTTATAACGGAAGATATGATACAGGAAGCAATAAAAAAAAGCTTTGTTCGGAAAGATTTTTTATTAATGATTTCCTCGCTTACCAATGATTAAACGGCAGACTCATTCCCTTCTTACTACGCTAGGAAGGTTATTTAAATTTGACGCTCTTTACTTAGCGAAAGGGGGATTTTGGATAGCTTTTGACATCATTACCGCCACTCTTCTAAGTTTTATCACTACATATTTTCTAGGCAACAAACTTCCTCCAGAAATTTTTGGCCAATATAAATACATTCAGTCATTATTAGGAATTTTTTTAGCCTTTTCACTCACTGGGCTTTCTCCAGCAGTGGTGCGATCGGTAGCTCGAGGCAAGAAAGAGGTTTTCTTCAGCGCTTATAATCAGGCGGTCAAATGGAATATTCCTTTTCTCATAATTACCATAGGAGCATCAATTTATTACTTCTACAACAAAAATATTGATTTTGGACTCAGTTTACTCATAATCGCGCTTGCTAACTACCTTCTTAAAATCTTTGAGGTTTTTTCTGCGACTCTTAATGGAGAAAAGAATTTTAGACTCCTTACTCTTTATCAATTCTATGGAAATCTTTTTGGAACATTTACTCTTTCTTCTGCCATCTTTTTTTCACAGAGCATCTTTTTTCTCATTACGGCTTTTTTTGCCCCAAGAGTAATCATCTCTTTTATCGGCTACGCTCTTACAAGAAAAAGACTTATAACACAAAATATTTCTCCCGTTACAACGAAAGAAACTCAAGAATCCCAAGATCTTTCCTTTCACCTCACTTTTATTAATGGGATTGCTGCAATAGCTGACAAAATTGATGGGGTGCTTGTATTTCAATTTTTAGGGGCAACTCAGTTAGCTATTTATAACTTTACCACTCTTTTTCCAAATTACTTCCAATCGGTAGCAAAAAAACTCATGTCTCTCCTTATTCCGAGATTCGCTGCTCGGGACAGGAGAGACGTGAAATCAAACCTTCTTAAAAAAGAAACGCTCTTTTTTATTCCCCTTATCACTATTTTTCTTTTCTATCTATATTCCGCAGATTTTCTTATCCGCTTTTTCTTTCCTCTTTATCAGAATTCAATTTATTACTCTAAATTATATGCGGTAACAATACTCCTCTCTTCCGTAGTACCTATTTCATTTTTTGATTCCCAAAGGAGAATATTAGATAAATACAAACTCACTACTTACAGCAGTGTCATAAAAATACTTTTTCTTGTTATTGGGGTTTATTTCTTCCAGATTCCCGGCTTAATTTTTGCCCGGATCTTTTCAAAGTTGGCGGGTTGGGTACTTCTTATTTTATTTATCAGGAAAATATAACGAGAGATTAAGGCTTTATACAATAAACAGAATAACCAAGAGTGAAGTTTTTCTGCTTATCTAGAAAATCTAACTTTGAGACGCAATAAGCGCCCCACTCGCCAATCACTATTCTAGAAATAAAATAAAAAGGGAATAAAAGATAAAATTTTACCCTGCCTGTTTTTTCAGGTTTGAAAGAGATATTTCTCTTCCATCCATTAAAGACGTGCTGATAGAACAAATAATCGGAAAAGACATTCATCCATTTAGCAATCACAAAAAAGATACCTCCTCGAGGTTTAATAGAAATGATTCTGAAACCTGTCTCTTTTAGAAGAAGTTCTAAGCCGAAATTAGTAAAAAAGAAAAAATTGTAAGGCGCTCCGTGGACATGAGAGATTTGAGGGACCGTAACAAATATCTTCCCTCCAGGCTTTAGTATTCGAAATAGCTCTTCTAAAACTTTTTTAGGATACTTTACGTGCTCCAGAACCTGATTATTTATAATTGCATCGTATGTATTATCAGCCACTGGGATATTATCTAGACTACAAACGAATGTGTGTTTATTTTTAAAATCTTTATTGAAAATATCTTCAAAATCAGTCGATTCATATATTGCGTGCTTAAAAAAACCCTCATATCTTTTAAACCCAGCTCCGGCATCTAACATCCGCTCTTTCGCTCTTATTTCTTTTGCCGCTACCGTTTCTATAAATTTTCTTAAGCTCTCTTTTTCCGGATCAGCTCCCCTTTCTATAAAAGATGGGATTAGAATTCGATAAATAGTTTTCGTTATTTTTTGAAACATATCAAGCTAATCTTTATTTTATTAACTGCTTATCATTTGCCTTATTTTTCTTTCTATAAAATTTTCTTGAAAACTATTTATATCAAAAAGAGAATTTTTTAATTCGGCCACCACGTTTACAAATTTTCTTGTTTTTTCTGTTTTTCCCCTTATAGTGACTCCGTGCAGAGAATTAAAAGAATTCAAAAATATAATAAGAAGATTTTTCTCGTATGGCACGGTCTTTATTTTTTTCACTCTGTTTTCATAGACTTGCTGCCCAAACATTTTAGGAGTTCTTATGTATTCGTAGAGCTCCAGATCACCTCCCGTGCTTTGATCGTCATCATCTCTCAAATACCAAAGACCTCCGAAAAGTTTTTTAGGATCATCAACATGCACTTTTCTTACCGAGGTAGGTTTTTCTGTTACTGGGGTATTTATTGAGATATGGCAATCAAAATTAATAGAGTCTTCCCAAAGCGGATCTTGATAACGAATTCCTTTTTTTAAATAATTATTATTTTTTCGGAAACTTAATTCGGGATACAGCTGAGCAATATCTTTATCGAATAACTCAAATATTTTTTCATAAAAAACATCTGAACTATTCGTATCTAAGAAATCTATCCATAGAGAATCGAGGCTTGAATCAGAAGCAGCATCAGTTATCGTATAATCAAAACGTTCATTACTCCCGTACCTCTGTCCTTTGGTTATTTTTCCAGTTGAAGGAAATTTTTTTACGAGTTCAGAAACAATATTTTCGGGTAATGCATTTTTTATTACAAAATAAGGAAAAGGCGTATGAATGACGTCTGTGTTTGTAACTTTTTGCAAAAGAAATAAGTCTTTATTAAACATTTCAGAGATTTTGAATATTTTAATGATAATTGGGTATTTGGCAAAGATTTTCTCAATCCCGAATCTTAGAAATTAACTTTCTCTTTTATTTTTGAGTTTTTTGGGGAGAGTGGGGTATGGGTGCGGATAAGGAGCTCGGAGATAAGTCCCATAAGGATAAAGTTAAAGCCAGAGAGAAACAAGAAGGCACTTAGGATAGGAAGCGGGGTGCGGATAAGGCTCGTGCCCGCAAATGCTTTCAAGTAAATCGCGTAGAGGCCCGAGAGGAGACTTCCAAAGATAAACAACAATCCCCCGCCCCCGAAAAAATGAATGGGGCGGTCAAGGTAGCGATCGAGAAAGTGGATGACGAGGAGATCGAGGAGGACGCGGAAGGTGCGGGAGAGCCCGTAATTACTCTTGCCAGAAGCGCGGGGGCTGTAGCGTACGGGAATTTCGGTGATTTTTGCGCCGCGCCGGGCGGCATAAGCAGGAAGAAATCTATGCATTTCTCCGTAGAGAGGAAGATCGACGATAACTTCTCTTTTATACGCTTTGAGCGTGCAGCCATAGTCATGGAGAGAAATACCGGTGACAAAAGAAATAATTTTGTTAGCGATGAGCGAGGGTAGGCGGCGAGAAAGAGGATTTTCCCGCCAGCGATCCAGGCGCCAACCGGAAACTAGATCATAACCCTCCCTCATTTTTTGAAGAAGGAGGGGAATATCTTCGGGATGATTTTCAAGATCACTATCGAGAGGGATGATGATGTCGCCGCTCGCGTGCTCTATCCCTCCTTGGAGGGCGGCGGTCTGACCATAATTCTTATAAAAGCTGATTAACTTCCAACGAAGGTTTTCTCCAGCCACTTTTTTTAGAAACTGCAGGCTACTATCTTTTGAGCCATCATCTATAGCAATGACTTCGTAATCATACCTGCCGTCACTCATCACTTTTTCTATACGCTCAAATAATGAGGGGAGATTTTTTTCTTCGTTGTAGATAGGGAGGATGAGAGAGAGGGTCATAAGTTTACATAATGTACTGGATTCCGGCTCGGGGTCCGGAATGACAATACTTTTATAAAGTGATGTGGAAGCTCTTGGCCCAGACTTGGAAAGTGAGGAGTTGCCAGATGAGATTGAGATTGTACTCTTTTTTTTCTATATGACTTCTTAGGATGCGTTCAATCTCAGGCCAGTAAAAAAGATCGGCGGTGCTGGAATGATAGGAAGGAGATAAAATTTCTTTAGCAAAGCCAATGAAGCGGGGGTGGCGGAGCCATTTGGCGCCGGGAGAGATCCAACCGCGCTTAGGGAGGTGAAAAAGCTCTTCGGGAAGAGAGTGACGAAAAGCCCGCTTTAAAAGGATTTTCCGATCAAAGAAAGAAACTTTTTGCGAGAGAGGAAGACGCTCGGCGAATTCTATCACCTCTTTGTCGAGGAAAGGCACGCGATTTTCCACGCCATGCGCCATAGCCATTTTGTCAGCGAGATTGAGGTGAAAATCGATGAGCCAAGTATTTTTTTCCGCTATCATGAAGCGCTCAATAAGATGGAGATCACTCTTATCAGCAAGATAAGGAGAGTAAATACTTCTTATCAGTTTATTATCAAGAAATTCACTTTTTACAATCTTTTCAAGCGGAGACTTAGAAAACCAAAGAAGACCGAAGATATCTAAAGGTTTACCACTCTTCACCTTAGAAAGAGCGGGGTGTATTTTTGTTAAAATACTCCGAAGATTTTCAGGGATAAGCTTCTGATATAAAAGGATTTTACGCAGAGTACGATAGCGTTCATAGCCACCAAATAATTCGTCTCCCCCATCGCCGGTCAGAATCACGGTCACGGTCTTTTTGGCTTCTTTAGAGAGAAGAAACATGGGAACAGAGGTGGGATGAGCGATGGGCTCATCTGCGTGAGAAATAGCGGCTTCAAAATTAGCCAACACATCTTCGGAGGAGATGACAAGCTCATGATGATCGGTGCCATAATGACGACTCGTCCTCAAAGCCACGTCCGCGTCGATATTGAACTTTGCCGGCTCTTCGTCTTTATCCAGAGCGTAGCGAATGGTGTAGGTCTTGGGACTCGTCATCGTACGCGCCACTGCATCTAAAATAATACTGGAATCAATACCGCCGGAAAGATAGACGCCGACAGGCACATCAGCGACGAGCTGTCGTGTCACCGCGTTTCGAACTAAAGACTCAAGCTCGGGGGCGGATTTTTTGCCGGTTTCTTTTTTGATCGCAAATTCAGCAAACTTTTTTATTGAGAAAACTTTTTTTGCAAGGTCATACTCGAGATAATGGCCGGCTTTGACTTTCCTAATATCTTTAAAAAGCGTTTCTTCTTCGGAGACAAACCCCAGGCGGAAATAAAATTCCGTTGCCTCATGATTGAGCCTTCGGGGAACTTCTTTATTTTCAAGAATGGCTTTTATTTCTGAGGAAAAGATCACATCATCCCCCAAGCAAGAGTAATAAAGAGGCTTTACTCCTGAAGAGTCACGGACAAGAAAAAGTTTTTTCTTTTTTTTATCAAAGAGAGCGAAGGCAAAGATACCATTCAAAAGAGAGAAGGCTTTTTCTCCCAGGATTTCATAAAGATTTACTATTACTTCAGTGTCGCTCGCGCTTTTAAAAGATTGCTTTTTGCAGTAGAGTTCTCTTAGCTCTCGGAAGTTATAAATCTCGCCATTAAAAGAAATCACTGTTTCTCCGGAGGCGGAGACCATAGGCTGAGAAGCATTACTCGTAAGATCAATAATAGAAAGGCGGTTATGGCCCAGGGTGATTATCGGGTCCACAAAAATACCGGTACCATCAGGGCCGCGGTGAGCGAGACACGCATTCATCTGCTCTACCAGTCTTTGATCTTTACAGGTAATGCCGTTTATAGCGCACATAGAATGCTATGAGAATACTCTTTTTTACGCAAAAAATCGACAAAGATGATGATGTCTTGGGCTATACCTATTACCTGGTCCAGGCTTTTAGCAAGCAGTTTTCCCAAATAACAGTCATTAGTCTTTTTCCTTCTTCTGAAACACTCCCTATCAATGTCCGGCTTTTTTCTCTCCGAAAGTCGGGAGAACGAGGACTTTTTTCTAAATTACAGGCTTTTTTTCGCTTCTTTCAACTCATCATTCAAGAAAGAAAGAATTATGACGCGATCTTTGTCCATATGAATGAAATCTATGCGGCTTTGGGTGGTTGGTTTTTCCGACTTACCCATAAGCCGGTCTTCCTTTGGAAGACTTCATGCTACAAACCAGGACTTCTTTTGCGATTTTCTACTTTTTTTCTCCAAGGAGTGTTTACTTCCACCCGAGAAACTTTTCAACTTCAATCAGCCCCAATATACCCGGTAGGACACGGGATTCAGACTGAACTTTTTTCCTCTCCCTCAGAAAAGAAACGGGACACGCTTCTTTTTTTAGGCAGAATCACTCATGTGAAAAAAATAGAAAATATTATCACGGGCTACTACGCATCGCACGCAACAGAATTGCTTCAGATAATTGGGGAAGCGAAGAGTGAGACAGATAGAAAGTATTTATCATCCCTTAAAGAAAAGATATCTGTAGGAAATAATGAAAAAGAGGTGCTTTTTCTGGGGGCAAAACCTTATAATGCTATTCCTTTTTATTTTCAGAAAGCGGAGATTCTTTTTAATTTCACTCCGAAAGGATCTTTTGATAAAAGTGTCTTAGAAGCGATGGCGGCGGGATGCCTCGTACTCACTTCTAACCCTTCGTTCCTTCCTCTTATCCCTAAGAAATGGCAGGGGTATCTTTTTATAAAAAATAACGAGAAGGCCGATCAAGTTGGAAAAGCTATAGACACACTTCTTTCTTTAAAGGAAATAGAAAAAGAAGAGATGAGAAAGTATTTCAGGGAGCTTGTTGTGAGAGAGCATAGTGTGGAGCATCTTGCGGAAGCGATTTATGAAGTAATGTTTAATTTTTCTTAGGCGCTCGTACTTTTGGCGGATTTTGCGATTTTTTTCTCCGGTAAGTCCTCACATACTTCCTTTAGTATGCTCCGGGCTTGTCCTCGAAAAGAAATCGCAAACTCCATCCAAAATTACTTCGCGGAACTGAGGACGATTACCTACTTATGATATTTTTACAAAAATAATAAATGAAAAAGCCAAACTAGAATATTTCTTTCAGGGTCGAGGCTGTGACGGGGAAGAAATGACGTATCAGTTTCATTTCCGCTAATCTTTCCTGGAATAATAGAAAAGGCGGCCTCATAGCGAGTGCGGACGAGAGATCGAGCGGCTTTACCAGCACTATCACTGTCGCCGAAAGGGAAGGCGAAGTAGCGGATTTTTTTACTGATCTTTTTTTCGAGATTATCACCGGCTTCGATTATTTCTTTTTCGGCTAATTCTTTCGGATACTTATCATTCAAACGGGGATGGGAGGCGGTGTGAGCGCCGATTTCAAAAAGAGGATCAGAAGCGATTTTTCCTACTTCTTCCCAGGACATGGGCTCACGGTAGGAAGAGCGGAGAAGATTATTTTTCAAAAAGCTTTTTAGAGCGTCTTCCTTGAGGCCAATAAAATCATTGGTTATGAAAAAAGTGGCGGGGATGTGAAGTTTGCGTAAAATAGGCAGAGCATTTTGATACACAGATTGATAGCCGTCATCAAAGGTAACGGCGAGAGCGGGACCGGCAGTCTTGTTATCTAAAAGTTTGGCCAGAGATATAAACTGGAAGCCTAATTTTTTGCAAAGCAAAAGGCGAGACTCGAAGATATCGGAATCAAGCACGTCATGGAAGCAGAGAATCCTTTTTTTATTAGTGAGAGTCATTTTTAGAAATAAGGTAAATATTTTTATAGATTCCAGATCGAGTCTGGAATGACAATGCGTTTTACCAGTTGGGGAAATTTATGCCGGTTAGGGAAGTGAGTTTTTGCTTGTCGGAGGCGAAGATAGACTGAAGATATTCTTTGGTTTCTTTTTTTAGGCGAAGAGATTCCGTTTCCCCTCTTTGCTCGCTAGTGTTTGCCCAAAGGATGAGTCTGGGAAGGCCGGATTTTTTGATAAGCCACCAGAGGGAGGTGAGACCACTCTTTCTTAAGAAAGAAGATATTTTTAGGAAAGCGTTATCAAGACCCACAAAAGTCGGGACGCGGCTCACATTTACCTTCTTTTTCAAATAGGAAGGTTTGAATGAAGAATCGACCTCTAAAAATTGATAGATGGATCGAATAAACTCCTCGGGGTTTGTTAGCGAATCTTCATAACGGAGAATAAGGATCTGTTTTTTTGAAAAAGCTTTGAAGAAAGGCTCTAGGTGCTTTCCGTACAGCCCTTGATCAATGTACTCTGGGTGATTTTGAAGCGCTTCATCGAAGGAGATGCTTTTCTCGACTTTGCCGGAGGCGAGGTCATTGAAATAGTTAGAAACTGCTCGATCGACGGGGTTTCTTAGGATGGCAATAATTTTTATCTCTGGGTAACGAGCGGCGATACGCTCGGCGACACGAGGATCAGAAATATAGGAAGTGGAAAACTCTCCGGCTTTTTTAGCACCACAGTTTTTAAAAAAAGACTCATACCAATCGTAGCCTTGAGAAAATTTTTGATCACGGCTGAAGAAGTGAATTTCTTTTTCGGGAGCGCAGATCTCAGGATGCTCGAAGAGGCAGGCATAGGTCCAGGAAGTGCCACAGCGCTGACCGCCGATGCCTATAAAGTAGGGGACGCTTTTTTGTTTTGCATTCATTCTTTTAAAGATTTTTTCTTAAGGATAGTTTTATCTTTCTCTTCCAACTTTTTGGGAAAAAGGAGAATATATTGCCAGCGAATTTATAACCACCGAGAATGCAAAGAGAGAGGAAACTTTTTATAAAAAGAGGAAACATATTAAGATCGGGAAAAGCGGAGATTATTTTTTCATCTTTTTTAATCACAAAGCTTCCCGATATAAGCGCTTTAAGAATTGCCTCTATCGAAAAAGAAGATGCTACTTCTAGTCGTGGCCCGTGGAGATGATGAAGATCATGAAAATCGAGGCCGGCAAAGGCGAAGATTTTTTTATCCTCTCTGTTTACTTTTTGCCAGAGTTTATATGAAAGAAATCGAGGCGACCATTTGCCATCATAGTGCGAATTCCAGATTTCAACGCCGTTTATTATTTGCTGAAGCTCCTCCCCTACTCTATATCTACTGCGATGAGGGTGCGCAAACACAATGAGTGCGCCGGCTTTATTTGCTTCTTTTAAAGTCTCTATCCCTTTCATATAAGAGATTGGCTGATTGAGGCCAAAGCAGAGGACGTGACCGCCAGCGTAGTTTATCTCCAGACCAGGGATGAAAAGAAAACTATCATCGCTTAGCTTTTGGCACTCCTCTACTAAAGCAATCCATTTTTTCTCATCAAAATCATCTTCGTGCTCGGAGACTAAAGCAAAGCGAAGATTGTTTTTTTGAAAAAGTGATTTTAGCTCAGGCAAAGAGAGCTTGCCATCATAGGAAAAGCGGGAGTGGATGTGAGCGACGCCAATTATTTTTTCCATATAAATGTTTTACCAATAAATAGAACTTCTCCAAGAAAAGGGAGGGGATCGGAGAAAGAGAAAACATCATCAATCGTTTTTTCCCCCCACATTATTTGCCAGAGCTTCTGAAAATCTCTCCACGTCTTTGCTCGAAGGAGACTTCTTAGAGCGCCAAAGAAATGGCGGGAACGGATACTAATCTTATAAGTAACTTCATTAGGAAGCGATTGTCCGACTGCGAAATCAAGCATGAGTGCGGGATAGTCTACCCCTGAGGCAACAGCAAGCGGCAGAGAACCCCAGAAACGGGCATTGATCTCCATGAGGAGATACCTCTTAGCATTTTCATCCCACTTCCACTCAATCATAAGAGGGCCGGTCCAATCAAGTTTTTTTATAAGTAATTCAGAATAACTTTTAAGCTTAGGATCTACTTCTATGCTTTCTCGGAGGATACTTGCGCCACCTAACTTCTTTAAAGACTCAAGCCGCTTATGCGCAAACCAAGCAAAGCCCTCCCCTTTTACTGCGAAGGTGAAGATTCCTCGCTCTTCACCAACTACTCTTTCTTGAATAAGGGGCGGTTCACCGGAAGCATTAAAAAGTTCCCGCCAGATTTTTTCCGCCTCTTCTTTCGTCTCGACAAGATGGGCGGTCTCATAGACAGAGGCACCATCTTTCCAGACGCAGTTATGGCGAGGCTTCACAATGCAGGGGTAGGGAATTTTGGAGAGAAAGTTTTGAGCTTCAGCGAAAGAACCGGGAAAGAAAGTTTGGGGAATGGGGATATTATTTTCTGCCGCAAGAGTGAGAGTAGCGGCTTTGTCGGAGGCGAGCTCGACATTTTCGAGAGAGCCGAGAATAAGACGGGTATTTTTTGGCAGTTTATTCCTGTTTCGGGAAAGAGGCAAAAGAGTAGTCTCGCTGAAAATATATATAAGACAATCGTCCTTAAGACTTTCTAGAATGGAAGTTATTTTTTTTATAAAAGCAGATTCATCTTTGAGAGGAGAAGGGTAGAGAAAATTTTTTACTGAGTAGCGGGAAAAAAAGCTGGGGGCGAGCCGGGTGTCAGAAGCAGAAAAAATCTTACTATTTTTTTTACCCAAAGATCGAACGGTAGAAAGAGCGCTATGAAGATGAGCGTCGAGAATTAGACAAGTCATATATTATTTATGCTCGTACTTTTGGCGAATTTTGCGATTTTTTTCTCCGGTAAGTCCTCACATACTTGAGCCCAGTATGCTCCGGGCTTGTCCTCGAAAAGAAATCGCAAACTCCATCCAAAATTACTTCGCTTTGCACTACTTAGAGTTTTCATTATTTTTTAAAAAATTATTAACTTTGTTCATAGAGGTAATAGAGATTTTTCCTTGTCGTCTTTTTTCGGCGACGTAGCGCAGGATTTCTTCGAGACCGGCAAGGAGCTTACCATCTTTATCCGTGAGATTAAAAGGGTGAGTCCAGAGGTGAAATATTTTACCGGTCTCTATTGCATCATCTATCCCCCACTTGGCTTTTTTTACTCGAAAGGAGACGGGGAGAAAACGCGCCCAGCCGACTTTATGGACGTAGAAATAACTGCCGGGGATGGCGATGAGATCATTGTCTTTATAAGGGAGGACGGAACGAACAGGCAAGCACAAATAATCATCAATCACATGAGCGATACGCTTCAGGAGTCCTCTTAAAGAACTATACCAATTGTCATCAGGAGCGCGGTAAGCGGTGAAGCCATGGGGGGCGAGACTATCTACAAAACGGATTTTGTTTTGCGGAAAGATAAAAGAAGTTAGAGATCGGCCATGATCTTTGGCAAGCCGCTGACATTCCGCTAATTCACTTTCAAACCAGTCTTTGGTAAGAGAGGGGAAATCCATGTATACATGCGAGAAGGTATGGCAGGCGAGCTCTTGCTTTTCTGACTTAATGATTTTTCCCACAATATCTTTGCCATACCAAAAAGGGTGAGTGGTAATAGAGGTACAGGGATCAATTTCAAACCAGTCATTCGTACCCTCTTTTTTTGGTCGAATAATTTCTGGATGCTTCACGCCCGAGACGGGGGCGCAGCTATCAAGAAAGAGATGCCCAACCACCGCCCAGGTGGCGGGGATGTCGTACTTTTCAAAAAGCTGTAGAAGCTTATCGACTACTTCCCGCTTTTTTTCGTATTGGTGGAAAAATCTTTTTGAACCCTTCATACCCCAGGCAAGCTCGACGTCGAGCGAGAGGATGAAGAGAGGTTTTTCTAGACAGAGAGGGGTAATCGCTTGCGTCTTTTCGAAAAGATTCTTCATCCCACTGCTTATCAAGCGCCAATTGTATTTTTTGATAACCAAATCTTTGGCGGATTTTTTTATTTCGGTAAGACGAGCAGGATTGGAGTTTATTATTTTTAGTACTGTGTCTTTTATGCTTTCGGGATTTTCGGGAAGACAAAAAAAACCAGTCTTTCCATCCTCAAGAAAATCCGGGATGCCACCTACTTTAGTGCCAATTACTGGCAGGCTGCAGGCCATGGCTTCGAGAAAAGAATTACCTAGCCCTTCACTCAAAGACGGGCGAATGAAGATATCGGTGGCGGAAAGGACGGCGGGAAGATGAGTGTGAGAACAAGAACCAAAAAAGTGAACACGATGCTCAAGATCTAGACGCGCGACAAGATCGCGGAGTGATTGATCTAGATCACCAAAACCGCAGAGAACAAGACAAACTTTTTCGGGAAGAAGAGGGAGAGCGCGAATGATGTCCGCAAGGCCATTTTTGGCGACAAAGCGGGAGACGGAAATGAGAATGAGGGCATCAGGAGGAAAACCAAAAGAGGAGCGGTGCTTCTCCCGCTCGGCGGCGGAGATTTCTCTCGAAAAATGATCAGTATCAACGCCATTGGGAATGATAGCCTCTACAGGCCCTTTAAAGCCCATAAAATGACCCCAGCGAGAGAGAAAATGAGAGATAGGTTGGAGGGCGTTGGCATCGGAAAAAAGCGGTCCAAAGAGCCCTAAGCGCTTCAAAATGCGGTATAGGGGCCGAGTAATCGGATCTCCCTCCTGCAGGGTGAGAAGATAGGGGGTTTTAGCCTTCTTTTTGAAGATTCGGGCAGCAAAAGCACTATAGGAGGCCATCATGGACCAGACTAGATCAAAAGGGGCTTTCTTATGGCTTTTATAGGCTATAGAGGGCCCTAAAAGAACGAGTAGAAGTTTGTCGAGGAGAGGCCAAAATCCCCAGCCAATGTGACGGATAGTGACGTTTTTTGGGATATTTGTGGGGCGAGGACCTCGGTGGATTTTGGCAGAGATGACTTCAAACTGAACTTCGGGAAGATGGCGGATAATCTCACCTAAAGCAAGCTCGGCGCCACCAGCGGGAGGAAGAAAATCATCGGTAGAAAAGACGAGAACGCGCATTTCTCCATATTATACAATTTTTTTATGATTTATGGAAGAGGAAAGAGGCGGCGGTTTTCTCCAGATTTTCTTTCAGGGCTTTTAGAATCTCTGGCTTCTCTATACGAGAAAAATCAGTGGCATGAGTGCCGGCTTTGAGGGAGGAAAGGAGGGAGGAATCTTTTATTACTTTTTCCATAGCTTTTTGGAGAGCTATTTTGTCCGCCACCGGAACAATGAGGCCATTTTTGCCATCTCGCACTACCTCACCAGCACAGCCGACGTCGGTCATAATGATAGGGAGGCCGCAGGCGAGAGACTCAATGGCAGAGAGGCCCCAGCCTTCGTAGAGGGAAGGGAGAAGGAAAATGTCGGCGGTCTTCATGTAGGAAAAAGGATCAGAGGTCCAGGACTCAAAGCAAATGTTTTTTTCCAATTTCAAGCGAAAAACTAACTTTTTTAAAGAATTCTCCTCACTTCCTTTGCCAACAATGAGAAGAAAGGCTTCGGGATATTTTTGGATGACTTCGGCAAAGGCCTCAATCGCAAGCGGGATGTTTTTTTCGGGAGCGAGGCGGGAGACGATGAGAAAGTAATGCGCGAACCCTGGGTATTTTTCTTTGAGGGAAAAGGCGGAGGATTTTTTTCGTATCTCTTCGTTATTAGTCGGGACGGGAATGACGGTGATTTTTTCTGGCAGGAGAAGCTTTTGATCGATAATTGATTGCTTGACCCGAGAGGCGACGGCGCGGACGCGAGTAGCAAACGGAAGGGTCTGCTTTGCAAGCCAGGCGCGAAATCGGTTGCGAAAACTCAAATGTTTGAAATACGGAGAGAAGATATCGACGTGGATCTGCATCTCAAGCGGAACCTTATACCACCACTTCACAAGGAGCGCGAAGAGACCGGTCTCGTAGGGGTCTTGGGAGGTGATAACCCAATCTTTATTTATTCGCAGGCGACGGATTATTTTCCAAGCGTCCCAGAAATAAAAAACTTTAGAAAGAGAATCAGAAGAAAAAACTTTTAGCCTGCCATTTTCGTAACCACTCCCTTTTCCTTTTTTTGCAAAAACAATAATCACAAGCTCGTCGAAAAGCTCGGAATATTCTTTCATTCTTTTTCCCGCTGGAGTATTTCGATCTAAAATCCCCTTGTCAATTGATATCATTAGAACTTTCATATGTTTTTTATCAAATTTTCAAAATCAGTAATGAGGCGATTTTTTGAGAAAAGGTGGCGGACTTGCAAAGCATTCTTGCTAAGGTGAGCGTAGAGAGACTTATCAGTGCTTATTTTTTCTATAGCTTTTTTAAAGCCAAGCATATCATCGGGCGCGACGAGAAAACCATTTTCACCCTCTTTTACAAGCTCGGGATTGCCACCGATATTTGTAGTAATTACCGGGACGCCGAGGGCAAGACTCTCGAGAATTTGGTGAGAAAAGCCTTCATACTTAGTATTCAAAATAAAGAGATCAGCGGCTTTTAATCTATTTACTAAGTCTTTTTTCTCTAGGCGGCCGAGGAGAGTGATCCGAGAGGTAAGATCTAGATCAATTATTTTTTTTCTTAAAGATTGTTCTTCCGGCCCATCGCCGGCGATCGCGAGTGTGATAGTCGAGGGGAGTTCATGCATAAGATCTAATAAGCTGTCGAAACCCTTCCAGGAGACAAGGCGACCGGCAGAAAAAAGAGAGAAGGCAGGAGAAACGGAAAGGGATTTTTCTACGGGCGCATCAGGAAAATCAACAGCGTTGTAGATTATGATGATTTTTTCCGGCCCTATCCCCCATCCGGTCACTAGTATTTTTTTTAGATACTCACTGGGAACGATTATTTTCTCAGCTTTCTTGGCCACATATTTCTGGACGGAGCGGAGCCACTCGACTCGAAGGCCATAGGATTTTTTTTGAAAATCATCGAGCGTATCTGTCACGCCAAAGCGACGAGAGCCTTCTTCCCAGGCATAGTCACCGGCGATGCGAACGAGAAACTTATTTCCCATAAAGAAAGAGGAGAGAAGGGCGGGTAAGCCGGCAGAGACTGGATCGAGGGCAAGGACTAGTTTTCGCCTTCGAGAGAGAAATAAGCATTTGTAAAAATAGATGAGATGGCGAAGGCCTTTTGGCAAAGATTTGGAAACACTAAAAACACGCGAATCTTGGGATGCATGATGAGGAAGGAAGTAGGAGAGAACAATTGGATCTATTTTCTCACTTTTTTGATATTCATTGAGAATGATTTTTGAGAAGGTAGCGGGACCTCCAATTTCAGGCGAAAAAATACCTGAGGCAATTAGTATTTTTTTAACTGAAGATTCCATAAAAAATAGGATAATAATTTATACTGCCGCCGTGGGCGGCAGAGAACTGGATTCCAAGTCAAGACTGGAATGCCAACTCACTTGATATCAAGGCCATATTCCAGGGCGTACCAGTTATGAGCTTTGCCAAGAGCGATGATTTGATCGAACTCTCCTATTTTTTCCGGGATGACTTTTTTTAGGAGAGTTGCCGTGCTTGTCACACCTTTTTCATCTCGACTCTTTACCGAATTAGCAAGGTAGGTGATGAGAATGTTTTTTATATTTTCTTGGTCCTGGCTACTTAAGAAAGCGCCAGGGTACTCGAAAGTAAGTGCAAGCTCCCTGATACTCTCTTCTTTATCAGCCTTCGCAAGATAAAGAATGGCGCTTAACACATAGTGAGCGCGGGCGACTTCGGGATCAAGTGCGATGGCGGAGCGGGCAATCTCTATCGCTTTTTCGTTTTCTTTTTTTAGAGAATGAGCAAAAGCGAGCTCATAAAAAAGATCTTGGCGACGCGGGGCAAGTGGGAGAGCTGATTCCAAAACCTGGAGCTTTTTATCAAGAAAGCCGGGATCTTTTTCTCCCAGGTCTTCATAGGCATCGGAGAGACTAATATTTATTCGGGGGTCGTACTTATTATCTATTACTAAACCCTCATATGAATGGAGAAATGGGAAAAGTTTAGATTGCCAAGCTTTATTCATAAACAAACCTCGGCTATTTATAAAGCCCATAAGAAAGCGATGCGTATCTATTTTAGAAAAACTAGAGCCAGTTATTACCATATTTATTAACTCCGGCTTTTCATTCCAAAGAGAGTCTTTTTGGGAAAGCATGTTTGCGGCATAGGCAGCTTTGATCGGCTTTGCCTCAAGATATGTAAAACAGTAGAGAAGAAGGGGGAGATATATTACAAGGCCTCCAAGGGGAATAAAAGAGAATGAGAGAGGTTGAGAGGAAGGAATATTTTTTACTTCTTCTTTACTTCGAATAATGAGAAACGCAAGAAAGAAGTAGAAAAGAAGATAACTTGTCGGGTGATCAAAAAGAAAAAGATTTTGCAAAAAATAAGCAATAAAAATACTTCCTAGTATTAATGTTTCTTTGCGTAATCCTTCTTTCCGAAGAAAAAGAAAAACAAAGAGAAAAATGCTTAAGTAGGCGAGAAGACCAATAAGGCCGGTTTCTACCAATATCTCGGCGAGTTTATTATGAGCGCGATCAAACCAGGAATTTTCAAACCTGGCATAGCTTGGTTCGTAATATTTATTATAAGCAGTGATGAAATGATCATTCCCCCAACCTAATAATGGCTTCTCTTTAAAAGCATTGAGAGAAGAGATGAGAGAAAGGTAGCGAGTGCGCATCGTAGCATCTGAGAGACTAATATTAGCCACACGAGAAAGTCCGGGAATGTACTGCCATATCGGAAAAGAACGAGTAATAAAAAAACAAAGTCCAAAAAGAACAAGACAGATACCAGCAATTTTCGCCCGTCGGGCGACAAGGGAAGAGGAATGAAAAGCAATAATACCTAAAGTAATAAGAAGAGATACAAAAAGAGCGACGAGAGAACCTCTATTATTAGTAAGTAAGAGAAGAATAGAGAATAGAATAATTCCCCCGCCGTACCAATATCTCATGAAAGAGCGAGTATTCTTTTCTAAAAATAAGAAAAGAGAAGAACCGATAAGGAAAAGACTATAACCCGCTACATAAGCTCTATTCCCTAAAGTGGAATCAAAATCAGGTTTATACGGCGGGACAAACGGAAGGTTATCCAGACCTAATCTTTGAAAAAAGCCTAAAAACGTCACACCGATGCCAACCCAGAAGGAACTAATAAGAAATCCAAGAAAATCACGATCTTCGAAAAATACGCAGAGGAGAAAGAAAAAGATGAGGTAGTGGACCAGACTAATAAAACCCTCGCCACGTTCTAGATTACCAAAAAAAGCAATGGAAGGATTTACCGAAAAGATGCTCGCAATTCCGCTAATAATGAGAAAGGATAACAGGGAAAGAAAGAGTGGATTGCGAAAAATCTTTTTTGCTTTTTGGCGCAGATTTTCATCACTTATGCTTTGAATAAGAGCGAGAAGAGTAGCGATCTCGATAAGTCCCCGAAAAAAGAACATCTTTGCCGAAACGTAAGGAAAAATAAAATACGAAGACCAGATAAGAGGAGTGAGAGCGGTCAGAAATAGAAGAATTTTTATTGTTTTAGAGAGCATATTTCTAGCGATTATCGTAGATTGCGATAGTTTTATCAATCATTTCAAAAAGGGAGAAGAGCGAGGAGCGGACTTTATTATTTTCTCTTGTTTTTTCTTTTAGGTGAGGAGAGATTAGGAAGCGGCTAATAGCAGAAGCAAGAACAGGTGCGTCGGCAGGAGGGACAAGGAGTCCATTTTCTTCATTAATAATAATTTCAGAACAGCCACCAACCTGAGTAGCCACTATTGGTACTTCCGCAGAAAGAGCTGAGATTAAGGAGTATGGAAGGCCTTCTTTGAGAGATGAGGAAACATAGAGGTCAAAACTATTTAATAATGATTCGGGATTTTCTATGAAACCTAGCAAGTGAATGTTTTTTTCAAGTGAGCACTCTTTTATTTTTTGCTCAATAGAAGCGCGCTCCGAACCTTCACTCCCTATAATGACAAAGTGGGCTTGCGGGAAACTTTTTACCACGATCTCGGCCGCGGAAACTAAAAAAGAGAGGCCCTTATTCTTGTAGAAATGAGCGATGGTTCCGATAATGAAGTTTTTTTCATCTATGGAGTGGGGAAAGAGAGAGAGAATTTTTCTTCGAGCAGTCTCTTTAGGTAAGAGTGAAGAGGTAAATACTTTTTGATCAATGCCGTTCCAGATTGTGGAGATTTTAAGAGGAGAAGTGAGACGACTTTTTAGCGCAATATGACGGTCGAAATCAGAGACGGTAATGATGTGATGCGAGAGGCGGAAGCTAATCCATTCAAGGATGTAATAGAGACCATGAAGATACCGGGGAAGAGGCTCATTCAGCACTAAGCCGTGAGCGGTAAAAAGACGGCGAGGGGTGCGAGCAAGAAAGCCGGCCACCGCTCCCACCACCCCGGCCTTCGAACTATGGAGATGGAGAATATTTATTTTATTTTTTTGGAGGAAAGAAAAGATTTCGAAAATAGCGCGAATGTCTGAAAGGGGTCTAATAGGACGGGTGAGATGAGAAAAGATTTGAGTGGTGATTTCTTTTTCTCTTAACTTTTCGATGAGAAGAGAGTCTTCTTTAGCAGAAGACTTGGGTTTCCCTGTCCCTACCACCACCTTGAAACCTTCCTCTTTTAGGCCAAGAGCGAGATCAAAGACATGGCGTTGGGCGCCGCCCCAGGTGGGTTGCGTAATTATTAATAAAACTTTTTTACTCATCTTTTTATTCATGGTATAAGCTTGTTTTTTGGCGAATTTTCGCAGTTTTTTCTGTGCTAGCTTCTTCACCTCGAGAGTACTCGAGATCTCCGGTATTAGAGTACTAAGTACCTTCGACATACCTTTTATTTATACGTTGCGGCGGCTCCTCGGAAAGAAATCACAAACTCCATCCAAAATTACTTCGCGTGGCGACGGGCAAAATCTTTAAAAATTAAGTATTAGGAATATTAGATTAAAACATTTTTTTTTGATTAAGTACAGGACTTACTGTTATAAAACAAAAATCCCCCGGGAGGGGGATTTTTGCGTCGAATAACACTAGGTTTTCCCTAGAAGCTAATTGGATTAGCTCTTAGATAAAGCCTTGGCGCCAGAGGGAAGAGTCTTCACTCTGAAGCCATTGTGAAAGTCGGCAGTGCTCACGCTGTGAGGCGAGATACCGCGATCGCTCCATACGAAGGAATTCGCAGTAACGTCCAAGCTCGCGCGGGAGGCCGGAGTGGCAAAAGCTGTTTCGTCTCTGAGAAGCTTGGTGACAAGCGACGCAGATCCGGAACCAACCGCCCCAACAGTCAAGAACACAGAGTAGGTCTTAGACTGGCCGGCGCTGATTCTCTCCGGAGTAGTGAACGAAATGGTACCCGAAGCGGTAGTGGTAGAAGGATTTGCCGCAATGATAGTGGACGTTGAAAGCGTGATATTGCTCCCAGCATATCGAACCACAATACTGTCAGCAGTAATAGTAGCGTTGCTCACGGACACTTCGAACTCGACTCTTGCTACATCAACATCACCCTTCGGATCAGCAGAGATCGTGAACTTCAAGGCCTCAACTTCGCCAGCCGTAAGGACAGCGCTTGAGGGACTTGAGACATCCACAGTCGGAATGCTGCGATAGAGTCTCTTGATATTGCCGATAGGAGGAGTGGTCGAAGAGAAGGTCGTGAGTTGAGTGTTGCCAGCGACCGCTTCAAAGTCAGAACTTGAAGAATAGGCGACAATACTCGAACCAGTGTCAGCGCCACCAGTCACACCAGTCACTTCACCCAACATGGCGCGAACCTCAATCTTCTTGGTGCTGTTTGCAGCAACCGAGAAGAGACCAGCAGTGTTCTCAAACTTGACCGCACCCGCATCCGCACCGCTACCAGAAGGAACTCCAGAGGCAATAAGAGTGGCGCCGTCATAGAGACGAATTTCTTTGACCTCCTCATTAAGAGCAGTGGTGGTGCCCGCGGCAGCCGAGGTGTTTACACCAACACGCCACTTATTAATTCGGACATCAGAGTACTGAGCAAAGACTTCAAACTTCGCCAAGCGCTGTTCCTGACCACCGACGACAAGGCCCTCTTCGGTCTCCTGATCATCGATCTTAGAAATCTGCACGGTCGGAGTAGCGACAGTCACAGTCACAGTACCAGCAGTCGTGTCGCCACCGTTGACACTACCAGACAAGGAAAGCGCATTGCCATCAACATCAGTCGCCGAGATATCAGCGGAGAGATCATTGATGTACGCACGATACACATTGCCCGAAGTCGCATCGGTCGAGATCTGATCCACCTGCACAACCGCTTTCACGGTCTTACCTTCTTCAATCTCGTAATTCAAATTGTCAAAGGCAGCAGAGGAAACATCTCCCTCATCAGTGAAACTCTTCTTAGATCCGACCATTACGCCGTCAATCAAGAGAGAAGCACTGCGAAGGTCATTGCGAACCTGGGTTTCGCTACCGGGAGCCGCCGAAGCGGAAACCGTCAAGGAGCTCACACGAACCTTACCGCTGGTCGCCTTCAAATTGAAGCCAACAAGCTGTTCGTTGGAGGAACCCTTTACCACATTGTGGGAAGCGGGAGTACCAGAGAGAGTCACATCGAGCGTTACTGCCTTTACGGTCTGAGTGTTACCCGCGATCGCAGTAGCAGGAACGATATCCGAAGTGCTGACAAACTGGTTGTTATCCAAGTTCTTAATAGAGCTGGAACCAAAGGCACCCAAGGTCACAGTAATAGTGTCGCTAGCATCCATAGTGGAGCTGATGTCACCAGTTACCAAGAACTTGCGGGTCTGGCCGGCAGCAATATTAATAGTGTCAGTGAAGGATACTGATTCGGTAGCAGCCGAGTCACCAATAGTGGTAGCACTCGTTACCGCCGCGCCAGTAGACGCATCAATAACCTTGAAATCGGTGACTTCGTCACCAGACGCCCAGTTGGCAATCGCCACAGTGAAGGACGAGTTGCGGATTTCGATGTTATTCGCGGAAGCGATCGAGAAGTCAAACAAAGTGACATCCTGACCACGGACCGGAATATTGCGAGCAACCGGACCATTGAAGGTGATGGTTACTTCAGCGCCAGAGAGAGTTAAGACGTGGTGATTAGACGAATCGGAATCAAATTCGCTGATGTCCATCGAGACGCCATAACCGTAGGTAGCACCAGTTGCAAAGATATCAGAGGTCGTATCAAGATAGAGCTTGATAGTTTCCGCTCTCTTCGCCAAAGGACTGATGTTACCAAAGACTTCGAAATTCTTCGACTGACCCTTTAAGATCTGAAGAGGAGTGGTGAAGTCAACCACAAAGAGATCTCGACCAGAGACCGCAGCAGCAGTACCAAGAGTGGTACCACTTTGCTTAATGGTCACATTAGTGAGATTAGCAGAGCTCATCGAGCCACCATTGGTCAAGACGATTTTCTTTACCATGATATCTTCCGCAGTCCCAGCGGTAATCTTGAACTCGGAAACCTTGGCAGCAACCTGACCAACGTTCGGATTGGAGAGAGAGCCCTGCTTGGTGCTGGTCGCAGCACCGACGGAAGCTCCCGAGATAGCAATCTGAGCGCCACGAATATCGGTAGCCTGAGTCTTACCATCGATGATCGCACTGATAAGAGTGAAACCGTTCAAATCACCAGAGGTCGCGCTGGAACTAATGTCCGCAGCGAGCAAGAGAGTGCGAGTACCGCTTACTTGAAGATTCAAGTTCGGGAAGTTCACCTCGTGGCTGGTGGAATTGATAGTCTTGCCAGTGGTCAAACGAGTGGCACCCTCATAGAGGTTGATACCACTTGAGACAAAGTCGCCGGTCTGACCGACGCCGACCCGCTTAAAGGTCAAAGAATCGATTCTGCCGTTGCCAGTGAAGACAAGCTTGGTAAATGGAATTTGCGAAGCGCCCTTCGGGACGTTTGACGCCACCGGAGTGTCGCTAGCAAGGGAAACAACTACCGCGCCAGTAATGCCCGGCGTAGGAGTCGGAGTAGGAGTAGTACTGCCGCCTGCCATTACGATCGAGTTAGCCTTGGCACGAGTGGCCGCACCCCAGTAACCAGTACCAGTAGTAAGACCAGCAGGAGTCAAAACTTCGCTCGCATATTTATTTTGGAACTTTGCTACAGCCGCCTTGGTGCGAGGACCGAAGGAATCGGTCTCTAAACCACGAGAGCCAGCGCCGGAAGCGGCAACTTGAGTAGCGGAATCCGCGTTCAAAAGCATCTGAAGATACTTCACATCGGTGCCTCGGCTACCAACAGTGAGGTTGCTGGTAAACTGAAATCCGGCGGGAATACCCGCAACGGAAACACCGGTCGAAGCAGAACCACTGCCCTGCAAAGCCGCAAGCTGCGCAGTAAGCTGAGCAATAAGCGCCTGAAGACTAGCAACATCGGTCACGCTCTGGGCAAAAGCCGCGGGCATAAGCATCGAAGCACCAGACAACCAGGCCACGGTCGTAGCGGAAACCGCCACGGACGTGATTTTTCTGAAATGACTGTTCATTTTTTATGATTAACGTTTCTTAAAGAATTCTAGTTAGTAATGTAATTTGTATTGACATATCAAGCTACCTAATTCTTATCGACCAATTTGTTTTTTGACATTGAGCTTTTACTGCTTTTCTGTCTTGGCAAAAGAGAGGGGTAACCACTAATAACAAAAAACCGACGGTAAGGTCGGTGGCAAAATGGCCCAGATAATGAGCCTTTTTGAGCCAATCCAGCCTCACACGGGATCAGTTCTTTATGTATTATTAGCAGCTATATACTAGCGTACTTAGCTGCCGAAAGTCAATTAATAAGAACGGCCACGCGGATATAGTCTGTCGTTTCTGCAATTATTACAACGAGAGAGAGTTAAAAGAGTTACGGTAGGAATATTAAAATTTAAGTTGCATAATTATAATACATACTATACATACTTATTCTTTTAAAAATAGGCTTTATTTTTAGCTTTTTTGCTAATTTAAGACTTACTAAGATAGGTGGAGACTGGGCCTTGACCTACGCGAATAATATGACCTTGATTAATCAGGCGTTCGAGATCGTAGCGAAGAGTACGCTCGGAAACCTGGGGAAATTCCTCAATTAACTCCTTTAAGCGGCAGCCTAATCCACCACTTTCCCGAACTCTGCGAAGAATGGCGCTTTGGCGCATGATTGTCCGAGGACTGTTATTATCAAGATCTTCTTCTCTTTCAGAGTTTTTTATGGTTTCTGAAGAAGATATAATAGGGGCTTCATCGAGATAAGAAGAACGAGGGTCTTCAGAAGAGAAGGTTTCTCCACTTAAGAGATGACTAAAACCACGGGATTCTTTTTCAACTTCCTTTTCCGTTGAATTTGAAGATACTTCTTTTTCTTTTTTATAAGAATTATTGCCGTATATTGCCGTATTATTTTCTAAAATTTCCTTTTTTTGCCTTATTGCCGTATTTATATTTTCTTCTTTTGCCGTATTTTGCCTAATAGGGAAATTTTCTGAAATATCCTCTTTTTTTAATTCTTTCATATCCTTCCACTTTTCTTCTATTCCTTCCAGTGAGGAAATTAACTCCTGGTAAGAAATAGGATCAAGCTCATTTATTTGTTCGGCAAAGGCAATAAGCTCAGAGGCAACAGAAAGGGAGCGAGCAATACGGTCTCTATCGCCCACAGCACAGGATTCGAGGAGTTCAAAAACCCAATACTCAAGACGAATGCGGAGCTCGGAGCGGCGAACATGAAGAGAGGCTCGGAGAAGGCGGAAGGCGGCATCTTTTCCAGAAATGTGAGGGGTAATCATAGCGGTGAGAAGTATAATAGATAGCAATAAGTTTGCAAATATTTACATAATTACTACCTCGTGTCTTTGAGAAAATAGATAAGGGACGATACAATAAATAGAACTTCTTTATGAATACTTTTTTTATCAGAGCGGCGCGGATTTTTACCGGGGCGGCACTTCTTTCATTTCTCCTTGTTACCCGAGGTTTGTACTTCCCCTTTATTACCGGAAAGGCGCTCTATTTCCGATCGATGGTGGAAATCGCCCTTTTTTGCCTCTTGAGTTATCTCATTTATAATCCGGGGTACTGGACAGTCATCAAAGAACGGTTGAGGCATCCGGTCTCGATCGCAGTTCTTGCATATGCATTTTTTTATGTCCTTACTTCACTTACTGGAATCAACCCAGGTTTTTCTTTTTGGTCTAACTTTGAACGGGCGGAAGGGGGATTTCAAATCATTCACTATGTGACTTTTTACGTGCTTCTTATCTCCACCTATACAACGAAACAGCATTGGAAATGGCTCATCTCATTTCTCCTTATTGAGACTCTCTATGTGATGCTCTATGCGACCGCGCAGGCTTTCGGTATAGCACCTAGTTTTTTCATTGGAAGTGCCTCACAGGTAGCAGGAACATTAGGAAATGCCTCGTATCTTGGAGGCTATATGATATTTATCTTCTTTTACCTTTATTGGATGAGTCAGAATACAAAATCGGTGAAAACCTGGACTATGCTTGCCTGGTACACTCTTTGGGCGATCTTCGTTTTTTACCGATCAAAGACGACAGCGGCTTTGGGGGCAGTGGGAATTGGCGGCGTAGTCGGACTCTTGCTTCTCATCCCCCACCTTCATCTCTATTACTTCGAGAAGCTTAATAAAAAAGCAAAGACTTTTTTCTATGCGTTTTTAGTCCTTCTTATTAGCTTTATTACTTTTGGCTCACTTTTTCTTGTTTCAGCAGAAAAGGGAGGAAATATTCTAGAAGCATTTAATACTCGTTTTTGGACCTGGGGATCAGCGTACCAAGGATTTTTAGAACGACCACTTTTGGGGTATGGAGCGGAGAGTTTCCCTTCGGTCTTTGATATGTATTATAATCCCAATCACTTTGGAAGAGAGTCATGGTTTGATCGGGCTCATAATATCTTTATTGACGAATTAATGAATGGGGGAATCCTTCTCCTTCTTGCTTATATTGGAATCTTTATCGCCTACTATATGAGCTTAAAAAAGATTCCTTCGGGAATATGGCGGATTATTTTTCTTATCATGCCGCTTATGTTTATCATCCAGGGACTGACTATCTTTGCCATCTTGCCAACGTATCTCATGCTTTTTCTCTTCCTGGCTTTTTACACAGCAAACACCGCCGGCTTTCTTGAGGAAACAGCTCTTTCTAAGCTTATGACGCAAAGAAAACAACTAACTTTTACGCGAGCAGGAGGGCAGGCAGTCATTGTCTTATTACTCCTTACTGGATTTGGTCTCACTTACACTATTTATCGAAAAAATGTCCTCCTTATCACATCGGCGGTCTATAATGCGAAAAATTTAGACCAAGCGCTGAATGACTATGAGAAGGCATTGCAATATAAGTCGGTAGTAGGGCAGTCAGAGCTAGAAAGTAGTCTCTTCCTCTTTTTGCAAAATGCGATTCAAATGGCTCAAAAGGAAAACCCGGCGCTTCCTCGAGATCCTAACTTCATGAACCGAGTACTAGGGATGGCGGACAAATGGTATGAGCCCACGATCTATCCAGGTATAAAAAATCACTATATATACAACTTGCTCTACATGGCGGCATTTGAAGCGACAAAAAATCCGCAATATAGTGAGAAAGCAAAAGCACTTGCTAAAACAGGGGAAGATTATTCGCCTACTCGCATTGAATTTATCCAGATTCAGGCACGGATTGCGATGGAGGAGGGGGATCAGAAGGAATTGGGAAGATTGAGGAGTAAGTTGCAATTACTCCGACCCGACCTATCCATCTGATAAGGCGCTCGTACTTTTGGCCAATTTTGCGATTTTTTCTTCCGGTAAGTCCTTCACCTCGAGAGCACTCGAGATCTCCGGTACGGAGAGTACTCCATACCTTCGACATACCTTTTTCTTAGTAGTGCTCCCGGGCTTGTCCTCAGAAATAAATCGTAAACTCGACTCAAAATTACTTCGCGTGGTGTAATGCGAAGTTTTATAATTTCCTAGAAAGCCGACGTTCATACATTTTTACTAAATAGAGTAAGAATCTTAACTTTTTAGAAAAGAAAAACCCCGCGGATCACATGACGTGATCGTTGGGGTATTTAGGGCGAGATGGATCTCAGCTAACTAGTTTGGATTGCTCATATAGTTCGATTGCTTGCTTATAAAACCCTAGGGCCTTATCTTCATAGCCGTCCTTTATGAGATGGTCTCCAACCTCAATTAGCTTTTCCCAGGAGGAAGCGATGGAAAATGAATGTGCGGCATGGGAGTAATCTCCAATACGCACGTATCGATCTCCGAGCTCAATGAGACTAGCCCTATCCCTTACGACCTCATAGGCTTTCAAGGCAAGCTCCAAAAATCCACCATTGTAACAGCAGCGGGCAATCTCTAGGATTTTTTCGAGTGATCCGCTGGCTATAAAAGCCTCGACGACAAGCCCATAATAGTACTCATTGTCTCTTCTAGAATTGTCACTCGAAATTTCTCCAAGAATTCGCTCGCCAAAGGCGATGAGTTTGCTCGAAGCACCGGCCATCTGGTAGGCCTTAATCGCATAACAATAGCCGTGACCATAGTTATGCTCCACGATCGCATCGCCACAAGCAATGAGCAGTTCGGGTGGAATCATCCTCCCTAATGCTTCGTAGGCTTGCAGACCTTCTTTGAGCTTGCCGCTCTTCAGGCACTCGTTGCCACAGGTGATGATTTTTTCATGATCACTAGCAGCAATAAAGCACTTGACTGCAGCTTCGTAACACCCTTGTTTCAAAAGGCCGTTACCCATCAACTGACTAACTTTCTGTTGCATTCCCGTCGACTCGTTTTGCGTTTGTCAATATCTTTAAAATGCCTTTTTTAATAAGGAATTTGGAAGCTATTGGAAGATGTAGGAGGAGAGGAGGATGCCTGTGATGACAAGGAAGAAAAAGAAGAAATCGGCGGAGAGAGAGATGGTTTTCAAAGAATTGCCACCTCGTTCGCTTTTCATGAGAAGATAAAGGAAGAAAAGGAGAGGGGTAAAGATAAGGAGAGCGGAGCGGAGCGGAGAGAGGGGGAGCCAAGAAATGAAAAGAGAGAGCTCACTCAAAAGGAGGGAGAGGACAAGGGCGACGATGCGAGAACGGGAATTTTTTATATAACCATAGAGAAACTCCCGGATAAGAAAGAAAGAAGAAAGAAAAACAAGAAATATTTTTTCCAAGAAGAAAGCGGGAGAGGTAATATTCATTAAGAAAAGCAAGGAGAGAAAAACAAGGAAAAGACAGAGGATGACATGAAGCTCTTTATGCCGGATAAAAATAAGATCTTTACTGCCGAGATGCACGAAAGAGAGAATGGCGAAAAAAACACCAAAAGAAAAAGGAGTGAAAATATTGGAAAGCCCCAAGGATCCGTTCCAAAAAACAAGATTGAGGAGAAAAAGCCAGCTCCAGAAGTAAGGAAGAGTCTGGATAGTAGGAAAAAAGAAAAAGAGAGCAGAGAATAAAAAAAAGATAGCCTTAAGGAAAAGGGAGTCCCCAAAGGCACTCCCCGCTCCAATTCCTACAATAACTGCCTTACACGCTAACAGTAAGTAAGGACTTCTTAAAGCTAACCTTCGCTTCATCGCCGTCTTTCAATTCGCCTTTTATAATCTTGTCGGCCATCGGATCAAGAATCACTTTTTGAATCAAGCGCTTAATCGGACGGACACCATAATCAGGATCAAAACCATGCTCGACAATATACTTTTTGGCAGAATCATCAATCTTAAGCCGGATACTTCGCTCGGCAAGCCGCTCTTTTACCTTCTCGAGTTGAATCTCAACTATTTTTTCGATCACATTGCGATTTAAGGCGTTGAAGGTGATTATTTCGTCGAGCCGATTTAAGAACTCGGGACGGAATTGATCCTTCAAAGCGTCCATGACGCGAGAACGAAAATCTTTTTCCTTAGCTTCGAGATTTTCCCCTTCTTCGGTCTTGAAGCCAAGGCGGGAAATCTCCTTAAAATGATGACTCCCAACGTTGCTAGTCAAAATAATTACGCAGTTTTTAAGATTGACGGTCTTACCCTTACTGTCGGTGAGACGGCCATTATCAAGAGCCTGCAAGAGAATATTAAAGACTTCAGGATGAGCTTTCTCAATCTCATCGAAAAGAATGATGCTATAGGGACGATGACGAATAATCTCAGTGAGCTGCCCTCCTTCATCATGACCAACATACCCAGGAGGCGAACCAATAAGGCGAGAGACGGCGTGACGCTCCATGTATTCAGACATATCAATGCGGATCAAGGCTTTTTCGTCATTAAACATGAATTCGGCCAAAGCTTTGGCAAGCTCCGTCTTGCCAACACCGGTAGGTCCTAAGAACATAAAGGATCCAAGGGGACGACTCATATCAGCAAGGCCTGCTCGAGACCGGCGGAGGGCATTAGCGACGGCTGTCACAGCAGTCTCCTGACCCACTACGCGCTTACTTAGGACGTCCTCAAGGCGAGTGAGCTTAACGGCTTCGGACTCAAGCATGCGAGAAACGGGGATTCCGGTCCAACGAGAAACAACCGCAGCCACATCTTCCTCATCAACAGCGTCTTTGAGAAATTTTTCAGAGGTACTAGTAGCCTTCCCTTTTGAGAAGTATTTCTTTTCAAAATCTTTGTATTCTTTTTGAGCGGCGGGAAGCTCGCCATAAAGGATCTCGGCGACCCGAGTGAGATTACCATCACGTTCGGCAATTTCGGCTTCGCGGCGAAGATCATCCTCGCGCCGGCGAAGCTTGTGAAGATTTTCAAAGGCGATCTTTTCCTTATGCCACTTAGCAGAGAGGCCATCATTTTTTTCCTTAAGAGCGGAAAGCTCACTCTTAATCTCTTCTAATCGCTTTTTTACTTTTACTTTACCAGTACCGGAGACTTCCTCCTGCTCTTTTTCCAAGGCTTTTTGCTCGATCTCGAGACGCATAATATCCCGACGGAAGCGATCTATTTCACGAGGAATACTTTCGGATTCAAGACGCCGAGCGGCAGCGGCTTCATCCATCAGATCTACGGCCTTATCAGGGAGAAAACGATCAGTAATGTAGCGAGCAGAAAGATTGACCGAGGCAACTAAGGCTTCATCACTGATCCGAATACCATGATGAATTTCATATTTTTCTTTAAGACCACGAAGAATAGCGAGCGCATCCTCAATAGAAGGCTCTTCTACCAAGATAGGCTGGAAGCGGCGCTCCAGGGCAGGGTCTTTTTCAATATGTTTCTGATATTCCCGGAGTGTAGTAGCACCAATAGCGCGAAGTTCACCTCGAGCAAGAGAAGGTTTTAAAAGATTGGAAGCGTCGATGGCACCTTCGGCGGCACCGGCACCGACGATCATGTGAAGCTCATCGATAAAAAGAATGAAGCGGCCATCGCTGTTTTTAATCTCCTTCATAAAAGCCTTAAGCCGATCTTCAAATTCACCGCGAAATTTCGTGCCAGCAATAAGAGCGCCAAGATCCAGCGAAATAATTTCTTTCGCGCGAAGTGTTTCAGGAACATCTCCGGAGATAATGCGTTGGGCTAAGCCTTCGATTATCGCAGTCTTTCCCACACCAGGTTCGCCGATTAAGACTGGATTATTTTTCGTGCGGCGGGAAAGCACTTGAATCAAGCGCCGAACTTCATCGTCGCGACCGATGACCGGATCAAGCTTTCCTTGTTTGGCCCGCTCGGTAAGATTGATGCCATACTTTTCAAGTACCTGAAATTTACTCTCAGGAGTCTCGTCGACGACTCGATTAGAGCCGCGAAGTTTTTCTAAAACGCGAATAAGCGGATCGCGCTTCACTCCGAAAGACTCTAAGATTTCCTTCGCGCTCGAACGGGTATCGAGGATACTCAAAAGAAGGTGCTCGCAGCTCACAAACTCATCTTTTTGAGCGAGAGCGATTTTACCGGCCCGATCGAGAATCTGAATAATTTCTTGGGAGAGATAGAGTTGGCCAGTATTGCCACCAGAAAAAATTTTGGGCATGCGACCCAATTCAGCTTCAAGCTCTTCGAAAAGTTGATCAAGATTAACGCTGACTTTCACAAGCATTGGCTGAACGAGGGATTGAGAATCCTGAATTAAACTATGAAGAAGATGAACGGCTTTAAACTCGCCGTGATTGCGAAGAGAGGCGAGGTCTTGGGAATTTTGGAGGGCTTCTTGGGCTTTAATTGTGAACCTATTAAACTGTTTCATTAGTGTTTTACGCTCGTACTTTTGGGTGCATTTCGATTTTTTGTTCCGTTCGGTGCTCACAGACTTTCCTAGCATGCTCCGCCCCGTACTCTCAAGAAAAATCGAAATACCCTCCAAAATTACTTCGCTTACGCTTGTGCTAAGACTTTATATCCTATGCTTTTACGTAAAATAAGATGTAAAAGAAAAATTCTAAGAGACTAATTTAGTATTACTTTTTTTGTCCATTTCTTCAAAAACTTTCAGGTCTGAATGTATATGTACATTAGCAAAATTTATATCAAAAGTCAATGAAGGGAATTGGTTTTATCACTTAAGAAAAGACAGGGGAAAATGATTTTCTGTCTTTTCTTTTTCGATTAGTTAATCGAATCGGGGTTGGGTAACAGGGCTTGGTATTTATTGATGCTTCTGGTTCGCAGAATAACTTTTCTCTTACTTCATTCTCTGCATTTAAACGAATTACTAGATCTTTATTATTTATATTTTTACAAACTGTATATTTTTTATCTCGGCTTCAAATATTAGAAATATAAAAAAGGGCGCGTGGGTTTTGTCTTCATGTGAAAAGCTTGTCTTTTTGGCGAATTTTCCCGTTTTTTCCTGCGGTATCTCCTTACAGACTTCCCTTAGTATGCTCCGGTAGCTCCTCGAAAAGAAATGGGGAGCCTCGCTGATCTAGCTCATTTTAGTTCTTTTTTACTAATTCTTTTATTTTTTAGTTTAAGAGAGCTAATTGCCAGTGGAGACTCGTCCAAAAATTATGCGCTTTTGCAGAGCGAGTATTTTTTAATAAAATCTTCTTAAATCTAGCTTATACATATATATTAACATTATTGATTTTTATTTTTTTGACTCCTATATATTTATATGGTATATAATAGTTATTCATTGAAAACTTTGCATTTGAGAGTGGAGGATGCTGGGATTGAAAAAAATGGACAATTCTTCACTCTCTTCTTTAAAATTAAGGTAAGGAAATATCAAAGGGTGAGAGAATACTCCGCCTCTTCCTTACCTTTCTTTTTTGAGCGTGGAAAGAGAATCAGGTGAAAATTAGGAGGGTTTTTCTGCGCTTTCTTCTTTGACCAGAGAAATAATAATGTTTGATAAAGTGGCTTATTATTCTCTGACTTCTTTTTTCCCCCACTCCGTACGGAGTGGGGGATTTTTTATGACGCAAAATAAATTATGATTGCATAATTTCTCACGTGGCCTTCGGCCAAATAGAAAAAAACAGTAAATTATTTCGGCCTGCGGTTTTTGAGGATTTTGAGGACGCTTACGAGGTCGGATTTTTTGGTTGGTCGGCCAAGAGTGAAGCGGAGGGAAGAATAGGGACGGTCGGAATCGGGATAAAGGATCTCAAGGACAGGAGACGGAGTAAGAGCGCGAGCGGAGCAGGCAGTGCCGGCGGAGACGGCAATACCTTGCATATCAAGCTCAATCATAAAATCGGTTGAAGGGGTGCCGGGAAAATAGACGCTTAGATTATGTGGCAGGCGGCGTTCTAAGTCTCCATTCAGTTTTATATGAGGATAGATTTTTGCAAGGCCTTCCCAAAGGAAATCTCGGAGAATTTTTATTCTTTTTGATTCCTTAGCCCGATTTTTTTCCGCAAGTTCAACGGCTTTACCAAAACCGACTATAGATGGAACATTTTCTGTACCGGAGCGAAGGCCGGATTCCCGAGTGTCGCCAAAAAGAAGAGGAGAGGAGAGAGAAGAATTTTTGAGAGAAAGCGCGGCAGCGCCTTTGGGACCATAGAGCTTATGCGAAGAGATGATAATAGAATCCGCGCCGGATTCGGCAAGGGTGATGGGGAAATATTGGAAAGACTGGACCGCGTCGATGTGAAAAAGCGGGTAAGAATTATTTTTTATAGATTCCGGATCCCGCTTAGAGCGAGGTGTGCTAAGTCCGGAATGACTATTATTTTTTTTAGATTCTTTATAAGAAGATATGAGAGTGGCGATTTCTTGAATAGGCTGGAGGGTACCAAGCTCGCTGTTGGCGCTTTGGACAGCGATGAGGCAGGTGCGAGGAGAAAGGAGGGGGGAGAGCGAGGTAAAATCCACAATACCGGCTTCAGTAACTTTAAGAAAATGAAGAATAATTTTTCCTTCCCTCGCAAGATCCTTAGCAGTAGCAATGAGCGAGGGGTGCTCAAGGGGAGAAATGATATATTCGGGAATTATGCCAGGATGAGACTTTCCCCAGACCGATAGAGCGCCACGGAGGATGAAATTATTGGCTTCGGTCGCGGAGGGAAGAAAGAGGGTGTTTTTCCACTCGGCGCCAAGAGCGAGAGAGATCATCTCGCGTGCTTCAGCAAGGGCGGCGAAGGCGATTTGGCCTTCACGGTGGGTAGAGCCGGGATTGCCGAAGAGCTTATAAAAATAAGGCTGCATGGCAGACAACACTTGGGGGTCGAGGGGGGTGGAGGAGGCGTAGTCTAGATAGATTCTCTTTTCCATATTAATAAGCTTGTATTTTTTAGAAGATCTTGATTTTTTTGCTGCGTCTCGTACTCACATACTCAAGTTCTAGTATGCTCCGTTCGCTGCTCACAAAGAAAATCCAAACTCTTCTCAAAAATCCTGCGCTTTCGTGGCGTAAGTCACCGATAAAAATTTTTATTTTTTTGGATTAAAACATTTTTTGGTAATTAAGTACAGAAATACGTTTGGATTCACTTTTATGAAAAGCTGCGGCGAGATAAAAAAAGCTCCCGAGATTCAGAATCTCGGGAGCTAGACGGCGTCACAGCGAGGGGGCCATACGCGGTGACTTCTGCCGTCTTTACGGCTGGTAGAGCGGATCACCCACACTAGAGCTCAAGGGGCGATGAGGGCCACGATGAGTCTCGCTTCGGTAGTTGATTATCGGCAGGGCCGCCTTCACTCGCGCGAAGACTCCCCCGCCGACCTGCACCGATGCTTGAGGCCCGATGATTGAGAGTTGCCGCGTTCGCATGGAAGGTGCACTACTACCGAAACCGAGCACACAACAACCACCATTTGGAGGCGGTGGGCAGTGCTCGATGCAGGACGGAACGTAGACAGGGCGATCCCGGTACACAATCCGATCACGATAGACGATTCGGTCCACCGGGACAGGAACGCAGACCCTCTTCTCCACTACCTGCACTCGATCTCGATAGACCGGCACAGGCCGATCCACCGGGACGCAGATCCGCTTTTCGACCGGCACCTCCTTAATGACTTCAACGACTTTCTCATTGTGATTGTGGATGATGACCTCTTCGACATCAACTTCCACTTCAGTGGTAACGGTGACGGGAACGCGCTTTTTCTTGAAGCAGCGTTCCTGCCAGGCGTGGCATTTGGCACCGCCGGGGCAAGCGGCGGAGGCGCCGGGCTCCATAGGTGGATTGGGCGCGCTGCCGGAAGAGCCGGGCGAAGCTTCTGCTGAGGTAGCCAGCGCACAAAGCGCTAGGGCCACGAAACAAAAAAATCGAAGGCATCGCATGAGAGACCTCACTTTCTTGCTTGCTTTGTTTGATTAATCTTTCAATTTGCGTTTAGAGGACATCCTCCAAATTTACAACATATTATCATATATAATAATTGAAGTCAAATTTTTTAAAAAATAAAAAGTCTCTTTTACCTAAGGCTCCTGCCTTCGCATAAAGATATGAAAAGGTGAAGCCGGGGGTAAAATCCTCCTTCGTAATTGCAGAACGGCAGACAAAAAAAAGACCTCAGACGGAGTGCTGTCTGAGGTCAGGGAAGCCGAAGTGAATCGGCGCCCGGTTAGTAGCTGCGGTAGCGCTGGGGTGGAGCGCAGACCGGAGGTTGAGGGCGAGGTTGAGGGCGAGGGTAGTAGTAACCACCGCCTCCAAATAATCCCCCACCGCAAATACTGGAACCACTCGCGTAGTAGTTGTCCCAGTATCCACCACTCGTAAAGCCGTAACCTCCACCGCCACCAAGGAAACCACCGCCACCGTTTGCGACGTTCAGGCTGATAAGGCCCGAAAGATCAATAAACGGAGCGTTGCGACTGCGATCTATATAGCGATTGAAGCTATTGTTGTAACTCGCAGAGGCGCGGGCAGTGGCTGGATTGGCGCACCACTGTGTCGTGGCAGGCTGCTCGCAGTAGACAGCGGCAGGGGTAACACATTGCTCCACCACTTGCTGACCGCCACCTTGGACTGCACCACCGTCCACTACATGGTAGTGATGGTTGTGCTCGTCCACATGGATCACTGAACTGCCGGTAGCGGGAGCCGAGTCATCTTTGACTCGGCCCCAGACTTGACCTTGGAAGTCGATGAAACTTCCGTTGGGCAGTTGCTGAGAAACACTGACTTGACCCTGGGGATTGACTTGGTTGACGGTGTTAACCGTCGCTGTCGAACCCCGCACTCCTTGAATTATTGACTCACGAAGACCTTTGATGATCTCCGGGACCGCTGGCAGGAGAATGATTCCCGCCAAGATTCCAAAAACCCATTTCTGCCATGTGGCCATGATTACCTTTCTGATGCGCCGAGAGAGAATCGGCTGGGGATAAGAAGATTTTCAAGTTTCGGTCACAAGCCTTATTCAGGCTTTTCATTTTATATTATAGCATACTTATAAATTAAAGTCAATATGCCTATTAAAACTTGTCAAATAAGCCTATAAAATAAGGGAAATTTGCACTTTTTCTTTTCTGTAAAAAAGTAAGGTATTATGAGGGATATTTTCTTATATGAAAGATGTCATTGTGTTTGATATTGAGACGAAAAATACCTTTGCGGATGTAGGCGGAGCGCATAATATTGATCGATTAGAGACAAGCTTTGTGGGTGTGTATTCGTACCAACAAGATAAATATTTGTCTTTCTTCGAGGAGGATTTTCCGCAACTGGGACCAATCTTTCAAAACGCGGGAATGGTGATAGGCTTTGCCACCAAGCGGTTTGATCTGCCGGTGATGCGGAAGTATTTCAACTTCAATATCATGGCGCTAAATAACTTAGATCTTCTTGAAGTGATCGAGGCGGCATATGGATCGCGGATCGGGCTTGATATCTTGGCGCAGACTAATCTGGGAGTGGGGAAGACGGGGCATGGCTTGGATGCTATTCGTTACTGGGAAGAGGGAAAGCTTAAAGAACTTCAGGAATATTGTCTGCAGGACGTGAAGGTGACGAAGATGCTTTATGATTTCATTAAAAAAAATGGCTATGTGGCAATACCGAAGAAATATACGAATGAAATTGTGAGGGTGCCGTTAGTCTTACCAAGCTTTGAAGTAAAGGCTAGTCTTTTTTAGTACTCATACTTTGAATTCTTTTGCTCATGTTTCTGCTTAATTTAACATCTTATCTTCCGGCCTTTGATCCAGGATCCAGTACCTTATAAATAAAGAGAAACCCGCATTCAAGATGCGGGAATGTGAAAGAAGGAGAGATGGAGAAGAAGGGCCGGGTAGTAAAGTTTCATTACCAGGAACGGTAGTATCCACCACCAAAGCTATACCCACCACCATAACCCCAACCATATGCAGGGAAGGTGTAGATGGGCGTACCCCAAGGACCATTGAAGATCGGGTACGAAGGATAATGCCCTCCATAGTAGTATGGATATGGCATAGGGTAGGAATAGCAACGGGGATGGTAGTGCCAATAGTCACCCTGATAGGGCGGGCGAAAATGGTAACTGTCCCATCTACTTCCCAATCCCCAAGACAAGAAAATTCCGGACTGAGCCTGAGCTGTATCAGCCACAAGAAACAAGGAAAGCATGCAGAGGATGATGGCTATACTAGCCATTCTCATGCGCCTCAAAAGACTACAGGGAAACTGAAACCGCTCTCGAAAACGACGGCGACCAAACATGATAGTCCTCCAGAAAAAGTGATAGCCTATCACATGAAGATAGGCGGGAATCAAGGTGCGAAGTGCTATATAGCGCTTTTATGGATCTTTGGATAATATACCCTGTTTTCTCCTTTTTTAAAACACAAGGAACCTAGGCTTCTATTACAGATCTTTTTATATATGGTAAAATTTTTTATCATATAGAGCTATTATGCCCAGGACAAAACAAAAAGAAACCAGTAAAAAAGCGGTAAAGGAGATAAAAAAGAAGAAAAAGGCGCGAGAAGAAGAGGATGATGAAGGCAAAGAAGAGATGCCCTGGGTTTCAGCTCACGTAAAAAAGAGCATATCAGGAATAGTACTTATTGGCTTAGCCATCATTTTACTCCTTGCAATGTTTCACCAGGCAGGGCCGGCGGGCGAGACGCTTTTTTCTTTTCTTTATAAAGGATTGGGCTGGGGATATTATGTTTTGCCTTTGGTAGCGCTCGTAGTCTCGGGCTTGTTTCTCACCGCCGCAGAGATGGTGGTCTTGGGGCCATCGCTTGCAGGAGCAGTGGTATTTACCGGGGCATTACTCTCAATGATTGACGTGGCTTTTCCAGATAAGGCGGGGCTATTAGGGCAGGCACTTGGTATGATTGAGGTGCCATTTGGGAATGTGGCGGCGATGGTGGTGGGGTCGGTAGTCCTTGTCTCATCAGCTCTTATGACCCTTAATATACCTCTTAAAATACAATTACCAGGAAAGAAAGCGGCAACTATTGAAGAAGAGCCAGTGGTGACTGGATTACCAGATGAAGCAGAAGAACTTTCTTCAGGGGTACAAGAAAAAGAAAAGAAAGAAGAAGTTAAAAAACCCGAGGAGAAAAAAGAGGTTGAGGTGAAAATTGCCAAGGATAAGATGGAAGCCGTGCCTATTGATGGGCCAAATGTGGCGCCAGTAGCTCTCCTTCATAACTACACTCCCCCACCGCTTAACTTACTCAAAGCAACGATTGAAAAACCTACGGCGGGAGACTTGAAGGCCAATGCAAATATCATCAAGCGGACGCTCGAGAGCTTTGGAATCAATGTAGAGATGGGTGAGATCAATATCGGACCGAAGGTGACCCGCTATACTTTGAAGCCGGCGGAAGGTGTGCGCCTCACGAGGATCACGGCCTTGAATAGTGATCTATCACTCGCGCTCGCAGCACACCCAATCCGTATCGAGGCGCCGATTCCGGGGAAATCGCTCGTCGGGATCGAGGTGCCAAACAAAACAGCGGCGATAGTGCGGCTCGGGTCGCTCATCTCCTATCCGAACTTTATGAAACTTGGGCCTCTTGCACTTCTTATCGGACGAGATGTGAACGGCGAGCCAATTGAGGCAAACATCGAGAAGATGCCTCATTGTCTCATCTCTGGATCGACGGGTTCGGGAAAGTCTATTTTGGTGCACTCGTTTATCATATCGCTACTCTATAAAAATTCGCCGGAGACTTTACGACTCATCATGATTGACCCGAAAAAAGTAGAGCTCTCGGTGTATAATGGTATCCCCCACCTTGCCGCGCCAGTCGTGACCGACAATAAAAAATCAATGAATGTGTTTCGCTGGGCGGTAGCGGAGATGGATCGGCGCTATGAGACACTTATGAGGGCGGGTACGAGAGATATTGGAAGTTACAACAAATCAGCTGAGGAGAAACTGCCATACATAGTACTCATAGTGGATGAACTGGCAGACTTAATGGCCACTTCAGGACGGGAGATCGAAGCGGCAATCGTGCGGCTAGCACAGATGGCGCGGGCGACGGGCATTCACCTCGTGCTCGCCACCCAACGGCCGTCGGTAGAGGTCATCACCGGACTTATTAAAGCTAATATTACGACCAGAATCGCTTTACAGACCGCTTCCCAAATTGACTCACGAACCATTCTCGATAGTGCTGGAGCGGAAAAGCTTTTGGGCGGTGGGGACATGCTTTTTGTATCTTCAACTTCTCCAAAGCCACGAAGAATCCAGGGGGCGTATATTTCTGAAGATGAAATCCGGGAGGTGGCTGAATTTATCAGAGAGCATAATCAGGCAGCGCCAGAAACGCAGGTGAGTATCACTGGGGCAAAGGAGCAGATGAATGCGATGGGTGGGGAAGCAATTGGGGCGCCTACAGGGAGAGATGTAAACTTTGATGATTACGGCGGTGGGAGTGAAGGAAGCGGCGATGACGATGAGATGCTTGATCAGGCGCTCGCGGTGGTCTACGAATCAAAGAAAGCGTCAGCGTCGCTCTTGCAGCGACGATTGAAGGTAGGCTATGCCCGAGCGGCGCGACTACTCGACATCATGGAAGAGAAGGGGGCGATTGGGCCAGGAGAAGGAGCAAAGCCAAGAGAGATTTATTATGATTCGCCAATATACCTCAAGCTAGATATTACTGCTAAGCTTGCTGAAGTTGGAGGTAACGACTCTACTGATGAGGAATAAGCTTGTACTTTTGGAAGATTTCTTAATTTTTTAATAAAAATCCCCGAAAAATTTCGGGGATTTTTATTATTTATTATTCGAGGTTGTAGGTAGGTCGGTCAAAGATTCCAGCATTATTTAAAGGGAGGAGGCGAAGACGGACGACACCAATAATATTTTCATATGGGACTAAGCCCCAAATCCGACTATCGGAGCTGCCAGTGCGATTATCCCCCATAACGAAGATCTGATCATCACCAACAAAGGCATCAGACTTGCCGTTAGTGTACATGCCCTTATCAAGGTAATCTTCTTTTATTTTCTTGTCATTTATCTTCACTTCGCCACTAGAGACGACGACTCGATCACCGCGAACTCCGATTATGCGCTTAATATAATAAATATTAGGAGAGAGAGGAAAGCGGAAGACAATAATATCTCCTCGCTCGGGCTCTTTAAAGCGATAAGTGAGCTCATCCACTAAGACATAGTCGCCATCAAGAAAAGTATGGAGCATGGAAGAACCGGAGACTAAAAAGGGCTGGACGATAAAAGAGCGCATGACAAAAACCATCGCGAGGGCGATGATGATCACCTCGACTACCTCCCAGAGACTAAATATAAACTCACGCATATATATTTTCTGAAAATTATGGGTTTGTATTTTGGTGAATTTTCTTCATTTTTTCTGCGCTATCGAAATGCTGAATCTAGATAAGGACTAAGCTCAAAATAACTTCGCTTTTATGAATTATTTACTTCTATTATTTTTTAATTTCTTTTTGTAAAAATAAAAAACAGGTGTGGTTTTATTGTACCTTATTTTTTTTTCGGGCGGAAAGATATTTTCAGAGAGTGCCTTGAAGGAAGATATTTTTGGAGGATTCACCGGGGTGGGCGACAGGGTCTTTGGAGATGATTATTTTTTTGAAGGTTTGGGTGTCGCGACGGAGGGAGACATCAAGGAAAAAACCATCAATTGAGGAGGCAAGATCTCCTAAAGGGAAAACTTCTCCTCCGTAAGCCTGCTTGAGCCAAGCGCGGTAGACGAAAGAATTATCAAGAGGGGCAAGAGGGGCAAAAATCGTGTAGATCATACTCCCCTCCTTTTCGATAACGCTTGCAAAGCCTTGTGGATAGTCACTTATAGATGAGAAGAGGGGGATAGGAGCAGAGGGGGATTTTTCTGTCTTGAGAGATGGAGATGAAGCGCTTCCCAGCGCTCTTACGCTAAATAAAAAAATAGGGAAGAGAAGGATAAAGAAAAAAGAGAAAGTAGCGCGCATTTTCTCCTTTAGTATAAAATAAAAAAATATAGGTGGGGATAAATACTTTGCATTATACATTTTACAATGCAAAGTATTTTAGATGTTTTTTCTTTGATTTTTATCATATTTCGGGTTATTCTAGTTCTTATCTTTAGTGCAAAGATAAGAGAGCAAGATTTGCATCCGGGCTGTAGTGTAACGGCAGCACGAGTCCTTTGGGAGGATTTAGTCCGAGTTCAAATCTCGGCAGCCCGACTGATAGTAGAGAGTCCCCTTAGCTCAATGGATAGAGCAGCAGCCTTCTAAGCTGTTGATATAGGTTCGATTCCTATAGGGGGCACTAATCTTTTTGGTCTTTTTTTTCGAATGGCGTTGTTGCCTTTTCTGTTTTCTCCCGCAAAGTACTCCTTTGTACATCTTGGTCGTAATGCTCAAAGACGCCTAACCCTTCGGAAAAAAATCCTCAGAAATTTACTAGTTACTCAATGTTTATTCTCCGATTAACTATAAACATGTTCTTTAAAAAAGCTTAACAGTGAAGATATTTATTGGATTGCAGAATATGGCTCGGCGACCATATAGGTCGATTGTAAGCGCGGAACGGGAATTTGATTTTGATACGGCGGACAGAGGGGGTGCTTTTCGATCGTTTGCAGAGAAAGCGCGGCTAGTGATGCTGATCAAACAGAAAAAAGTGAGGGGCTTTTCAGATCCCTCCGGAATTTTTCACTCTCATCATGGAGACGGGATTGGAGGTGATTTTCCCCTGAATGATTAAGCCTTTCAAAAAACTTTTATTAAAAAACCGGTGGAGACCGGTTTTTTTTGTTTATTAGGGGAGGCGGAGGAGCTCCATCTCAGCAGGACCAGCAGCAGGACCAGCAGCAGGACCAGCAGAACCAGCAGCAGAACCAGCAGAACCAGCAGCAGAACCAGCAGCAGGACCAGCAGAACCAGCAGAACCAGCAGGATCAGGAGTGGCTTCTAATAGAGGTTCCTCTGGGCAATCTTCTGGATTAAGTGAAACAAAATTTTCTAGATCTGTGGAAACAGGAAATCCCTCTGCTTGAGGATTAATTAATGGTTTTGAGGATGAGATGAGGACGAGACCAATGACGAGGACGCCAAAGACTACCCAGAAGATAGTGTTACCTCCAGCTTGATTTAATAAAGGTGTTTTTTTCATATAAATGATAGTCTTTGAGAAAAGATTTATGTATTATTTATTATTGTATACCGCTCCCCGACTAACACAAGGGGTACATGGGGAAAACTCTATAAAAAGAAAAACAAGAAAGAAGAAATTAGAGAACATAGAAAGAAAAGGGAGATCAATTTGGTGTGCCTCTATTAGGGGGAAGTCTGGATCCTAAATCCCACTTTCGCTAGTAAGCTACAGCGAAGCGAGGCAAGGTCGAGATGACCACATAAATAAAAAAATACATATATCCTTTTCCACGTGGCCTATGGCAGTCACTTATAGAAAGAGTCGAAGGATTCAAGGGTCCTTATGGCGCGTTGATTAAGATCGTTGATAACGCGGATTTCACTATTTACGGCCTCAAGGAGACTTTTGACCCGAGCGGCGTCGATGGTCTTCCCTTCAAACTTTTCTTCGAGAGTCTGAAAGAGATCTGAAAGCAGGCCATGGTAGGTGATGAGGTGATTAACGAGAGAGACTTCGGAACCGATGGCTTCAATAGCAAGGGAGCGGGCGCGGCTCGGGCTAATCTGTTCGAGATAAATAGACATCGTATTTAAGTGGCTAGAAAGAAGAAGAGCTTCCTTACGAGCATCTTCATTGCGCTTTAATTCAAGTCTCACGAGCTCGAGGGCTTTGGTATATTGCTTCTTTTCGTCGAAGTGACCAATCTGCTCGAGTCCGGCAAGAGCCTGATTAGAAAGAAAAACAATTTTTTTACTGACGAGCGAGCCATCTTCGCGAGCTTGCTGGAATTCTGGAGGGAGATTTTTCCCTTCAACGATTGGCCGGAGATAAAAATTACCGGCCAAAGCCGCTAATACTAGAGCTATAAGAACACCAAAGATAATCCGGGAATTCATTATGTACCGGATATTCTGGATAAAATAGATAGAAAAAGCAAGGGCAAATACTCCTTGCTTTTTCTATTTTAAAATTCTTATCTAAATTACTTAGAAACCACAACAAAAACATTTGGGGCGACTTCTTTGTAGTATCTAGCATCTTTTAGAGTGACATCTATCTTGTAGTCTTCTATCTGCTCGGTGCGCTTCATAGCAACGCTTTGCTTTTCATTCACGGAGATGCTGCTGCTCATGTAAATAATAAAAGCGGCGGCGCAGGCGGCGGTGGCGTAGATACCAGCTTGGGTGGCGCCAAAGTGGAGGGATTCAAAGAAAAATTGGGAACGCGGATGATCAAGTGGCTCTTCATAAAGGCGAGCGCGAGTACGAGAAAGGAAGCCTTCAGAAGGCTTAATCTCTTTGGCTTTATCAAATAAATTATGGATTCGTTCTTTGGTCATATGTAAAATATTTTATTTACTCGACTAATTTACGGAGAGCTTTTAAGGCGCGGTGCTGAAGGACGCGGACGGCACCCAGACTCTTACCTAATGAATGAGCTACTTCTTCATTTGAGAGATCTTCTACAAAACGAAGAAGGATGATGTTTTGATAATCTTCGGGAAGTTTTTTTAAAAGGTTTTTTAGTTTGTCGGCTTCAATCTTTGTCTCCATGGTTTTTACAAAATCAGTGGAGGTAAGCTCGGGACGCTCCTCAAGCTCTTCGTCGATTGAGATATCGCTCTTTTTAGACCGGTAGAAATCAATGACTTTATTGCGAGCGATCTCATAAAGCCAGCTAGAAACCAGAAAACCCTCATCATGATACCGCGGAATGGCTCGCAAAGCGGCCAAAAATACCTCCTGGGTGATTTCTTCGGCGGTTGCGCGATTAGCAGTCTTGAAATAGATAAAACGGTAAATACGAGGCAGATTATGCTCGTAAATAGCTGCAAAAGCGTCTTTATCTCCAAGTCTTGCCCGACGGACTAGCTCTTTGTCAAGATCTTCCATTAATTTATAACGATATACTTATGTTTATGTTACCCTGGCTTATTTCTGTCAATTTTTTACTAGATAACAAGATTAAAAAAATATAAATGAGAAAGAAAAACTTTGAGCGGGCGAGGAGAATCGAACTCCCACCTCAACCTTGGAAGGGTCGTGTACTACCACTATACGACGCCCGCTTTATAGCTCATAAATGTAATCTATTTTTTTAATTTTGAAAAGAAAAAACCCAGTGGGAGGCTGGGAGTGGGGGGAAGTGCAACGGATGCGTTCTTTATTTTAGGAATCCATATCTCGGCACTTGAAGATCAAAAAGAGAGAAAAAAGGAGAATGAAAGAATCATCATCACTATACTCATCTATCCCTCACCCTGAAAATCTGGGTTTTCAATAATTAGTATTTTTATACCACGAAAGCTTCTTTTTAGTCAAAGATTAGTATTTACTTGCTTTTTTCAGCGAGATTGTAAAAAATTGATGAGAAGAAAAGGTCGAAGACCTAAACACTTCAGATTATGAAATTGCAGTTTTTTAAATTTCATAACGCGAATAAATAAAATTATGAAAAAGTCAGGATTAGTGGAAGCGATGATGAACGCGACCGGCATGAGTAAGAAAGATTCCACCTTGGCCGTGGACACTCTCTTTGACACTATTGTGAAGACTATGGGTAAGGGTGAAGACGTCGTTGTCTCGGGCTTTGGTACCTTTAAGGTATATAAGCGAGCCGAGCGTATGGGCCGTAACCCAGCCACCGGTGAGCAGATCAAAATCGCCGCCGCTATTAAGCCTAAGTTCCGAGCCGGTAAGCTTCTCAAAGAAGCAGTTAAATAAATCTAGTAAATAAAAAATCCGAGAGAAATTTTCTCGGATTTTTTATTTACTAGAAAGCTTTTCTTTTTGGCGAATTTTCCCGTTTTTTCTCCAGAAAGTCCTCATATGCCCAGCTCTTAGTATGCTCCAGGCCTTTCCTCAAAAATAAATCGTAGACTCTATCTAAGATTACTTCGCGTGGAGAGCGCAATGCCTAAGAGAATTATTCTACAATAAAGATTAAAACTAACGGGCGATTTCAGTTGCTCTAAGCTCTCTTATAACATTCACCTTGATTTCTCCGGGGAAGGTCATTTCGGAGCGGATGCGGTCGGCGACGTTTTTGGCAAGCTCAAGGGCACCAAAGTCATCAATACGCTCAGGGGTGACAAAGATACGAACTTCCCGGCCTCCAGAGATAGCATATGCGGTCTTGACCCCTGGGAAGGAGAGGGCAATGCGCTCGAGATCTCCTAGGCGCTTCAGATACATTTCTGAGGAGTCGCGGCGCGCGCCAGGGCGGCCGCCAGAGAGAGCGTCAACGGCGGTGACAATAAAGGCTTCGGGGGTGGCGTGTGGATAATCATTGTGATGAGCTTCCATAGCCTGAATAACCCGGCGATCAACGCCAGCTTTTTCGAGAATTTTGCGACCAAGCTCAATATGTGTCCCCTCTACTTCATGATCGATGGCTTTACCAATGTCGTGGACGAGCGCGCCTTTTTTGGCGATCATCACATCGGCGCCAATTTCTTTGGCGATCATGCCGGCCAAGTGCGCCATCTCTACCGAGTGATGCAAAACATTTTGGCCGTAGCTTGTGCGGAAGTGAAGCTGGCCTAAGAGCTTCACAATCTCTTTGGGGAAATCAACGATACCGAGCTCGTAGACAGCTTCTTCACCAAACTCCATAATTCTCTTTTCGAGCTCACCTCGTGCTTCCTCAACCTTTTCCTCAATCTTCGCGGGCTGGATGCGGCCATCGCGAATGAGCTTATCAAGAGCGAGGCGAGCGATCTCACGGCGAATAGGATCGAAGGAAGAGATGGTAATGCTCTCGGGACTCTCATCAAAGATGAAATCAACGCCGGTCAGACGCTCGAGAGTCTTCACATTTCTCCCTTCACGGCCAATAATCTTGCCTTTGAACTCCTCGCTTTTTAGGGTGAAGACGCAGGTGGAGAGCTCTGTGATGTGCGAGCGGGAATAGCGCTCGAGGGCGGTCGTAATGATCTCGCCGGCTTTTTTCTCAATCTCTTCCCGACGCTCTCGCTCAAGGCGAGAGAGAGTCTCGGCCAGGCTTGCGGCGTTTTCTTTGCGGACACGATCAAAGAGGAGGTCCTTGGCCTCAACTTTACTAAGCTGAGCAACTGACTCTAAACGGGCAATAACTTCATTTTCTTTTTCTTTCAGCGCTTCTTTTTCAGTCTCATTTTTTTTATCACGATCAATTAGAACGGATTCTTTGACCCGGAGATCTTCATCGCGCCGATCAAGACTTTTGTCTTTTTCTAAGAGACGAGATTCGAAGGCGGAGAGTTTTTCCTGCCGATCGGATTCTTCTTTTTTTATCTTTTCAAAAAGAGTGGAAGATTTTTCCTTGGCTTCAAGGATGACTTTTTGGGCTTCAAGATCAGCGATATCACGGAGCTTTTTCCATTCGAGCTCTTCCTGATCTTTAGATCGAAGCGCTTCGCGGCGGCGAAAGGCGAGAATAAGAGCGGCGGAAAAGAGTGCGCCCAAGAGAGCAGCAATAAGGGGTGGCATAGTAGTTAAAAATAGACATTTGATATTAACGATTTTTTCTATCAATTAAGAGCTGGTCTTTTTCGATAACTTTCTATTTTTTTATTTCCCGGAGAATACCTAGGATCTATAGCCCTTAGAGAATTGAGAGTATTAGGTGTCTACGAGCTTATTTTTAGTATGCTCCGGCGCTTACTCACAAGAAAAAACAAAATTTCCTCGAAAAATCCTGTGCTTTTTATTGGGTATTAGTGAAATCAAGCCTTCCTTACTACATAATATAATAGAAACTATAATAGAAGTAATGACTCGGTTTAAGAAGATAGTAGGTAGTCAAGAGTAAAATGTCAAAGAAAAAAGTTTGTCTTATTATTACTGATGGCTGGGGGGAGGGAGAACGAGATCAGACGAATCCCATCATGACAGCTAAACTCCCAAATATGGAGATCATCCGAAGCCATTATAGGGGCGGGGCGCTCCAGGCCTCGGGGATTGCCGTGGGTCTACCTTGGGGCGAAGTAGGCAATAGCGAGGTAGGGCACCTAACACTCGGCGCTGGTAAAATTCTCTATCAGCACTACCCCCGAATTTCGATTGCGATTGAGACGGGCGATTTTGCGAAAAATCCGGTACTCCGAGAGACGCTGACCAAAGCTCGGCAGAGTGGGCGACTGCACCTTATCGGTCTCTTGTCACAAGGGCATGTGCATGCGTCGCTTGAGCACCTCATACAGCTCATTGAGGTCGCGGGGAAAGAGGGAGGGATAGAGATATATTTACATTTATTTGCGGATGGGAAAGATAGCGCTCCAAGATCTTTTTTAGAATTATATGAACGGCTTTTACCAACGATGCAAAAGCACGGAGCAAGGATGGGAAGTATCGGGGGACGGGTGTTTGGTCTCGATCGAGATCGGCACTTTGATCGGACAAAGGAAATGTACGAGGCGATCATTGGGAATAAAAAACTGGTGGCAGAGGAGGGAGAGGAGCGGGAGAGGATCAGGACGTATATCGAGGCACAGTATGCCCAAGGGCTCAATGATGATCAATTACTACCAGCGATGTTCTTTATGGAGGGGGCGGTGCGAGCTCACGATGCCGTACTTTTTTTTAATTATCGAGAGGATAGTATCCGGCAGATAGCGAGTTGTTTCTCAAGTACAGATCTTGCCGGACAGAGTTTTTATCCAGATTTTGTAAAGGAAGAAAAGGTGGAAGTGATCCTTGCTACTATGACTGAATACGCGGCAGGGATCACACCGCTCATCATTTTTCCACCCGAACGAGTAGAGGAGCCGCTCGGAAAAGTGATATCGAGGGCAGGACTCAATCAACTGCGAATTGCTGAGACGGAGAAATATGCTCACGTGACGTATTTTTTTAACGGACTCACTGAGGCGCCGGAACCAAATGAATATCGAGTCCTCATCCCCTCTTCCTCTACTGCCCATCATAATGAGCATCCGGAGATGCGGGCGCGAGAGATTAGCGAACGAGTGATTGCGACGATTGAGGAGGGAGCGATGGATTTTATCTTGGTAAACTTTGCGAACGCGGACATGATTGCACACACGGGCGACTTTGCCGCGGCGGTCAAGGCGCTCGAAGTGCTCGACACAGAGATCGCAAGAATCGCAAGCGCGGCGCTAACACGAGGAGTGACCACGATCATTACTTCGGATCATGGGAATGTGGAGCGAATGATGGATCCAATCACGGGGATTCCGGAAACGAAGCATAATGCATCGGAGGTGCATTTTTATTTAGTCGGGTCGGAGTGGGAGCGAAGCTTAGAAGAAAGGAGGAGATGGAGAGCAGAGGAGAGACTATCCGTGATTGGGCTTTTATCAGATGTGGCACCGACCATACTTCAGATACTAGGGATAAAGAAACCAGATAATATGACGGGAGAAAGTCTAGTCTCTCGAATTAACTAATATCCCTGACTTCTATTCACTCATAAAGTTGTAAAACTGATTGATTGTATTTTTTATCATAAGAAGTTTAGAGGTAGTGAAGGTTTATTCAAAAAATCTGCATTTAATACGCGATATGAAATTTTTAAAGAATTAACCTAGCAGAGAAAAGGAAAAGATCATAGAATGTGAAAGATGAAAAAGATGGTGGAGGGTTTTCGAGAAAATTTGCAGGTGTTTATGCGGCGGGCGGGGTATGCCTATGACAGGCAGAAAGGGGCGGAGACGAGCTTCGTGCGACGACTCTCCAGAATGGAGTATCCGAAGTTTCATATGTATACGCGGGTGGCCGAAGGGAAACTTTTTCTTTCTCTTCACCTGGATCAGAAGCGACCAAGCTATGAGGGGGCGTCAGTACATAGTGGGGATTATGATAGTTCTTTAGTTGAGCAAGAATTAGAGCGTGTTGCAAGATTACTTGAGTAGCGCTCATGCTTTTGCCTTATTTTCATTATTTTTTTCTCCGGAAAATCTTCATAGACTTTCCTAGTAGCTCTTAGTTTACTTTCAAAAAGAAGAACGAAACTAAGCTCAAAACTACTTCGCTTAGGCCTTTAAGATACAATATAAAAAAAATTATTTTTAATGAATTATAATTAGTTAGCTATGATTCGGTTATTGGGGACAGTGTTAATTCATTTTTTGTTACTACTTGTACTGATGAGGTGGCTCTCGGGGTTTTTTCTTACAGGGAGGCTATGGGAGATTGGACTTTTAGCGGTGCTTTTTACTTTTATCAATAGAGGGTTGCGGCCGATCATGACCATGCTTCTCACGCCTTTTTACTATCTAACCTTTGGAATTTTGGGAGTGGCAATAAATGGCGGAGTGTTTTTGATTCTTGACTTTTATTCCAAAAACATTACCATTAGTAGCTATCAATCACTTCTCTATGCGGCGCTCGCTCTAGGAGCGACGAATCTTGTCCTTGAGATCTTGCCGTAAATACCAAATATGAATTTCATTCTTACTTTTGCTCAGATCGCGGTCTCGGTCATTCTTATCATTCTTGTCCTTCTTCAGGAGCGAGGAAGCGGATTGGGTGGGGCGTTTGGCGGCTCGGAGGCTCCTGGTTTTTACCAGGCCCGACGCGGCTTGGAGAAAGTGGTGTTTACTTCGACGATCATATTGACAGTGGTTTTTGTAGCGCTTGCGTTTGTCAACCTCGTTAATTAATTTATTTCACATATTTTTATCTTTTAGTTCGTTTTGCAGAGGCGAACTTCTTTTCTCAACGTGTTTCATCTCCTTTCTACAACAATGCGACACCTCACCCCACTCGAGCGTAGGGTGATCTTTGGGACGGGAGTGACGGCTATCTTAGCACTCCTCTTTATTCTTATCTCCGGATATTTTCATATTACTTATGAAGCCCCACGAGAGGGAGGGAGTTTTACTGAGGGAGTGGTGGGACAACCAGTATTTATTAATCCCCTTTTAGGGAGTGGGGCTCAAGCGGATCGAGATCTTATTGAAATCATCTTTCCTGGACTTTCGACTATCACGGAGACGATTGATATTTCAGAAAATGGAAAAAATTATTTAGTAAAACTTAAGAAAGGAGCAAGATTTTCTGATGGGGCGCCGATCACCGCTAAAGATCTCATCTTTACCGTGAAGACGATGCAAAATCCAGACGCAAATCATACGGAACGAAGCCGGTGGCATAATGTGGCAGTAGAAAAAATTAATGAGGATGAAGCACGTTTTAGTCTCGGGACTACTAAACCATATTTTCTTGAGATTCTCCAGGATTTACGAGTAGCCCCAGCGCATGTCTTTGAAAGTATTCCGGTACCTAATCTCCGGCTATCAAGCTATAATCTTTCCCCTATCGGTTATGGCCCATACACAGTAAAAGAGGTGGTTACTGAAAAGGATGGCTTCATCAAAGAGGTGAGGCTTGCAGTTAATAAGGCATTTGCAGAGCGAAAGCCAAATATCACTGATTTTTCTTTCCGATATTACACAAGTGAGATGGAGGCAATTGCCGCTTTCCAGCGACGAGAGATTGATGGCTATGGAACTTATAACCCGCAAGCAGAAAAAGAAATTACCGTTGATCAAGAAAGTTTTGCTATCACGATGCCGCGATCATTTGCGCTCTTTTTTAATCAGGTAAAAAATCCGGTCCTACAAAATGTGAATGTACGGAAGGCATTATTATTTGCAACAAACAGAGAAGAAATTGTTGAAAAGATTTTCCAGAATTCAGCGCGAGTAAGCGTGGGACCGATCGGGGCAAATGTAAAAGGTTTTTTGAAAGGTTTGGAAAAGCAGGAATTTTCTCTTGAGCAAGCCAACAAACTCCTTGATGAAGCGGGCTTTAAAAAGGACGAAAAAAATGGCAGAATGAAAGTAGAAGGTAAGACGCTTACACGCTTACAACTCACTATTACCTACCCGGAAATAGGATTCCTGAAAGAAACAGTAGAGCTCCTTGCAAAGAATTATCAAGCAATTGGCTTTGAAGTGGCCTTGCGGCCGATCGAATCTCAGAAGATACTTGCGGAGATAATAAAACCAAGAGAGTACGAGGCACTGCTCTATGGAATAGAGATGAGAAAAAATCCTGATCTTCTCCCTTTCTTTCATTCGGATAATAGAGTGCATCCAGGATCAAACCTGGCTCTCTATAGTAATCCACAGGTAGATACGCTTCTTACCTCACTTAAAAATGATACAAACGAAAAGCGACGAGAGGAAAAACTCAAGCAAGTCCAAGAAAATATTCAAAAAGACTTGCCGGTACTCTTTCTCTTTTCCCCAGATTTCTACTACTTTATGAATAAAAGCACCATTCCTTCACTTTCCTTCTTTATTCAGGAACCACGGGAACGATTTTCTCGGGTAGCGGATTGGTATCAAAAAACAGCAAGAGTTTTTCAAAAATGAGCATTACATAAACAAACAGCCCCCATGGCGAAATGGCAGACGCGCAAGTTTCAGGTACTTGTGGGAGAAATCCTGTAGAGGTTCAAGTCCTCTTGGGGGCACAAAATTCTTGGTCTTTTTCATCGATTCCTTTGTTCCTTCCTCTTTTTCTCCCGCGGAGTACTCCTTATGTACACCTTAGTCGCAAAAGAGAAAGCGCCTCGGACTCGATGAAAAATCCTCAAGAATTTTCCGAATACCACATTTCTAGCGGCTTCGGAGAAAAATTCTTAATGAACATCATTAGAAATAAAAAGTAAAAAAATATTACAAAAAATAAAAAATTATAAAAACAATAATGGAACATAAAAACAACAGAAGGTCGTTTTCTCGGGATCGGGAAAATGGCGTAAAAGAAAGAGTGGCACCACCTCAAGATGGCAAGAAGCGAATGCGTTTTGCCCCTTTGGGTGGTTTTGAAGAAATCGGTCGGAACATGTGCTTTTTTGAGTATGATGACGAAATTGTAATCATTGACGCAGGTCTCCAATTTCCCGAGGAAACGACGCCGGGTATCGACTTTATCATTCCAAACGTCAATTACCTGGAACGCAACAAGCACAAAATCCGGGCGCTCATTATTACCCACGGCCACTATGATCACACAGGCGCTATCCCCTACGTCTTGCCGAAGCTCGGCAATCCGACGGTCTACATGGCGCCAATTACCAAAGAAATGGTGGCGAAGCGCCATGAAGAATTCCGGAACTTACCAAAACTCGACGCAATGGTGGTGAATCCGGGCGATAAAGTGTCATTTGGAAAATATTTCCAAGCAGAGTTTTTTACGCTTGATCACACAGTACCGGATACGATTGGGACAATTCTTAAGACGCCGATTGGCAATATCGTCCACTTTACCGACTTTAAGATTGATTACGACCATGATGATAATCCGATAGGGCTTGATGACTTCGAGCGGATTGGGAAGATGGGAGTGCACACTCTTCTCATCGACAGTACGAACGCGGATATCCCCGGTAAGACCGTGTCGGAGCGGCTCGTGGAAAAGAATTTAGAAATACTTTTTGATGAAGCGTCAGGAAGAATTATCGTCTCGACATTTGCTTCGCTCCTTACCCGCTTGCGTGAAATGATTAAGATCGCTATTAAACTGAAACGAAAAGTCTTTATTGACGGCTACTCAATGAAGACGAATATTCAGATCGCCCAAAACATGGGTTATATGAAATTCCCCAAGGATACGATTATCCCGATTGAGGAGATTAATAAATATAAGGATGAAAAAGTAATCATTTTCTGTACAGGCGCCCAAGGACAATCAAATGCTTCGCTCATGCGGATTGCAAACGGCGAGCATAAAATACTACAGACTAAACCAGGCGACACTTTCGTCCTATCATCCTCAATTATTCCAGGTAATGAGCGGGGGGTGCAGAATTTGAAGGACAATCTTACTCGGCAGGGAGCGAGAGTCTTTCAGTCAAAGGATATTGATATTCACTCTTCCGGACACGCGCCGGCGGATGAACTTATAAGTGCGATCAAACTTATCAAGCCAAAGTTTATGATTCCGACTCATGGCTACTTCTTTAAGCGAGCGGCGAATAGAGAGCTAGCGGTAAAATGCGGAATCCCTAAAGATAATGTCTTACTTCTCGATAATGGACACGTGGCGGAGCTCGAAGAAAACAAAGCAATGATTACCGGCGAGACGATCGATAGCTACTACGTGATGGTGGATGGCCTCGGCGTAGGAGACGTCGGTGAAGTGGTGCTACGAGATCGCATCCTTCTCTCTCAGGAAGGAATGCTCGTGATCATTGCGACGATTGACAAGCACAATGGCCGCCTCCTTAAAAATCCAGATATTATTTCCCGCGGCTTTATTTATCTCAAAGAAAGTAAGGAGATGATGGATGAGATCCGACGCAAGATCCGATCAGTGATGGAGCGGGTGCAAGGACAAGATCCGGAGTCGGATTATGTGAAGACAGTAATTCGCGAACAGATTGGTTCCTTTTTATTTAAAAAAACCAAACGAAGGCCAATGATATTGCCCGTAGTGATTGAGGTATAAGCTTAATTAACTCAATCAAAAAATAACTTTTACTTTTGGTTTTTTTAAGCGCTTGTCTTTTTTCCCTCTGACATTGTCGAAAGCTCCTTTTGCTCGTCAACATACCGATTATGTATGCCTCCTCGCAATACTTGCTTTCTCCTCGTCATAGGGACAAAAATTCTGCGCGAGGAGGAGGGCATCTTATGAACTTCGTAATGCCAGAGAAAAATCCTTATTTGATGATGGAGGGGATAGTTGATACAATCGAAGGTAATTGTATGAAGTATAGGGTGTTGTCGGGGATACAGCCGACGGGGAGACTGCATATAGGGAATTATTTAGGGGCACTGACTAATTTCGTCCAACTGCAGGAGGAGGCAAATCATGAATGTTTGTTTATGGTAGCAGATCTGCATTCACTCACGCAGAGCTACACGCCAGAAGAGAAACGGGCGGAAATTATGGATCTCATGACCACCTTTCTCGCGGCCGGACTTGACCCTCTCCGATCTACGCTTTTTCGACAATCCCGGATTAGTGAACAGTCGGAGCTCTATTGGCTCCTCTCAACCATCACCTACTTTGGCGAGCTGTCGCGAATGACGCAGTACAAAGACAAGGTGAGTCGACAGGAGGAAAATATTAACTCGGCTCTTTTTACCTATCCGGTCCTCATGGCGGCGGATATTCTCCTCTATGACACCGAGGTGGTGCCGGTAGGTGAGGACCAGGTACAGCACCTAGAGCTCACGCGGGACTTGGCCCGACGATTTAATAATCGGTTTGGACAATTATTTATAGAACCGAAGGCACTGATGACTCAAGCCACAAGAGTCATGAGTCTCGATGATCCGACACGAAAGATGAGCAAGTCACTGCCGGGCGGGTGTCTTTTTATCGATGACACGCCGGAGATTATTCACGATAAAGTAGGGAAAGCGGTAACAGATTCGGATCGAGAAATTCGCTACGACGAGGAAAAGAAACCGGGAATTAGCAATCTTCTCACTATTCTTTCGGGGCTTACTCAAAAAGAGATTATAACACTCGAAAAAGAAGCGGCGGGGATGAGTTATGGGGATTTTAAAAAAATGGCGGCCGAAACTATTAGCAACGCCCTTCTCCTTTACCGTGAAGCAAAAGGAGAATGGGGTCATAAGCAAAAACAGGTAGAGGAAATATTTCAGGCAGGAGAGGAAAAAGCGAGAAAGATAGCGGATAAAAAAATACGGGAAGTGAAGAGAGTAATTGGACTTTTATAACATTAAAAAACGGTGAAAGCCGTTTTTTAATGTTATTTTATTCCGAGCCAGAGGCGGTAGTTGTCGAGGAGGAGTTCGTCGTTCGCTTTAACTCCGGCTACTTTACGGAATTCTATTGTGGCCGCGCCGACTGATTTCTTTAAAGACTTGCTCGACTTCATAAGATCGACCAGGTAGTCGTCACCAGTCGCATACAGGATAATTTGATCTTTGGGCGAAAAACCGGCCTCTTGGCGAAGACCTTGGACAAGACGGGAAATTTCACGGAGGTAACCTTCGCGCTTCAGTTTTTCGGTGAGCTTAGTATCAAGCACAACCTCTTCCTTAAGATCCGCGGAAAAAATAATTTTCTTCACATTTACCTCGTCGCGAAGGATATCGAGGAGGGCTGTTTCATCTTTTTTATTAAAAGGAGATTTTTTTATCTTTAGCGACAAAGAAGAGAGAGGTTGGCGGACTTTGAGAGCAGCCTTTTGCCGAGCGGAGAGACCAGAGGAAGCATAATCGCGGATGAGACCCATAGACTTCACGAGCTCTTTATTAAAAAGGGTTTTATCCCCTACTGGATAGTCGAGGAAATGGACGGACTCGGGATCGGAGTCTTTTTTCAAAGCTTGATATAATGCTTCGCTTATGAAGGGAGTGAAGGGCGCCATGAGTTTTACGAGGGTAAGGAGAGACCGGTAAAGGACGGCGGAGGCGATGCGATGATCGTTTTTTATCGGCTGTTGGAAGCGTTTGCGGGAGCGGCGAATGTACCAACGAGAAAGATCGTCGATCAAAGCGTCAATCACTTTCGTGGCTTCGTGAACGTCATATTTTTCAAGAAGTTTAGTCATTTCACCACTCGCTGACTCAAAGCGGGCAAGGATCCAGCGATCAAGAATATTTGTGAGTTTTTCCTTTTTCCAATCAATCTCGATATTTTTCAGGGCGTAGGTATCATAGAAAACAAAAGAGTTATAAAGGGTGGTCATGATGCGATTCCCCACTTTGCCAAGATCAGTCTCATCAAAACGCTTAGCTTCACCGGGCGGATTGATGGAATAGAGATAAAAACGAAGAGCGTCGACACCATACTTATCACTGAGCTCCCAGGGGCTAACCACATTCCCTTTTGACTTACTCATCTTCTCGCCGTTTTTATCGAGGATAAGACCAACAGAAATTACGTTTTTGAAAGGAGCCGGCTTTTTGAGAAGAGTAGCGATAGAAAGAAGGGTATAAAACCAGCCACGGGTCTGGTCCATCGCTTCGCAGATGTAGTCGGCGGGATACTGCTCGCCGGAATTAATAAGAGATTTATTTTCAAAAGGATAGTGCCAGGAAGCGAGAGGCATGCTTCCAGAGTCAAACCAGATGTCCGCGACTTCGCGGATGCGGTGAGCGGTCTTACCACAGAGATCACATACGAGAGGGACATCATCAATGAAGGGCCTGTGAAGATCAAGGGCACCCACCTCATTAAAAGGAAGATTAACGTGAGACAAAAGACGAACTTCACCAGTCTTGATCTTCGAAAAAGATTTTACCTCGGTCTCAGGCGTGCCGGCGCAGGCAGTCTCGAGCATGAGAAGCGGATTGCCGTGACTGACTAAAAGGATATTTTCATTCTTATATTTTTTATTAATGTCTTTTAGAAGATCAATCACGCGGCGCCGGACGTCATTAAAGCTTTCGCCTTGTGGCGGTCGCTTTTCAAACCGCTCTTCGTAGGAGGAAAAATAATTCCATATTTCCTTGGCATAGCGGCCATTGAAGTAGCCATGATCATGTTCAATCAGCCGATCATCAAACATGACTTTTATATTTTCTCCTAGGACTGACTGGACTAGTTCTGTCGTCTCTTTAGTGCGTATGTAAGGAGAGGAGATAATGAGAGAGATTTTTTTGGAACGAAGTTTTTTGGCGGCTATCAGGACTTCTTTTTTTCCTTTTTCGGATAAAACGGCGCTTTTTTCAAATTCATTACCAACCGGACCGGCGCTAAAAGTATCAGTAATATTATGTGTAGCCTCACCATGACGCATGAAATAGACGGAGTTTTTGGTGGGAGAATTTTTTTCTAGGTCGGCGAGACTCCCGATAACCTGATATGAATTACATTCCTTGCATTCCCAGATGGGAAGCGGGGTGCCCCAGTAACGGTCCCGGCTGATGGCCCAATCTTTAGCGTCTTTGATCCAGTTGCCAAAACGCCCCTCCTTCACATAGTCGGGGTACCAATTGATTTTTTTATTTCGCTTCACGAGCTCCTTGCGAAGCCGGCTCATCTCGATAAACCAGGAGCGGCGAGCCATGTAAAGGAGTGGGGAGGAACAGCGCCAGCAGTGCGGATATTCGTGGTCGATCGTAGCGCGATAGAAAAGAAGATGACGCTCCTTCAAATCAGTGAGGATATCTTTATCAGCATCTTTGATCCACTTTCCCTTGCCCGGATAATCACCAAAAAGATGGCCATCATCTCCAACGTGAAAAGGAATATCTTCAAATCCCCTCTCTTTCATAAGATTGAAGTCGTCCTCACCATAGGCGGGAGCGATATGAACAAAACCGGTGCCATCTTCGCCAGAGACAAATGGAGCGGCAAGGACAATGTGAATACCTTTATTTTTATATGGTGGGGAATATTTGAGGCCGACAAGATCTTTGCCGGAGACAGAACCTATTTCTTCAATAGAATTTTTACTAAAGAATGATGGCTTATATATGGAGTAGATAATTTCCGTACCCCCAAACTCATCGGTTATTTTCCATCGCTTGTAGGTGAGATCAGGATTAATGGCGACGGCGGCGTTGCTTGGAAGAGTCCAGGGAGTAGTGGTCCAGATGAGGAGAGACTCATCTTTTTTGCCAATGAGCGGAAAGCGAACAAAGACAGAAGGGTCTTGGACCTTGCGGTAAACACCGGGCTGGCCAAGCTCATGAGAAGAGAGCGGGGTGGCACAGCGGGCACAGTATGGGATGACTTTATAGGATTTTTTCAGGAGACCTTGGTCATCAATCTGCTTAAAAATCCACCAGAGAGATTCAAGGTAGGAATTTTCGTAGGTGACGTAGGCGGAGTCGAAGTCGAGCCAGAAGCCGATCCGCTCGGTGAGATTTTCCCACTCTTCCTTATACTTCCAGACGGACTCTTTAGCAACTTTATTGAAGGCGGCGATGCCATACTCTTCGATCGCCTGCTTATTTTTGAGGCCGAGGGTCTTTTCAGCTTCAATCTCGACAGGAAGACCCTGAGTGTCCCAACCGGCGCGGCGGAGCACATAGTAACCCCGCATAGCCCGGAAGCGGAGGATAATGTCTTTGTAAGCGCGAGCAAGGACGTGATGAACGCCGGGGCGGCCATTGGCAGTTGGAGGACCTTCATAAAAAACAAAGTTTTTGCCTTTCTTGTGGCTTTTTTCTCGGAGAGCAAGGGACTTTTTAAAAATATCTCGTTCGCGCCAAAAAGTGAGCACTTTTTGCTCAACTTCGGGCAGATGAAAACCTTTATCCCCTTTCAACATTCTTTGCAGTTTAGCTAAAAAAAGCCTTTTTAGCAAAGGAAATTATTTAAAAAAGAGAGCGGGGAGAATTTTTTTTGGGAGCGGAAACAGTGCTTGCCGAGACCGATTTTTCTACTTCGTTGGCCGCGTGACGGAAATTACAATAATTACACTCTCGAGAAGCTTTAGGGACAGAGTCGGTATCAAGACATTTCTTTGCAGCAAGGAGAGCATCGGAAATCCAGGAGTCATCGCCTTTGTATGGGATGATCTTGATAGTAAATTCAAGTTTGGCGTCGAAGGCTTCTTTATCGGTTTCGCCATTGCAGTAGACAAAGAAACCAGTCGAGGCGACAGAAAAACCATTTTTACGGAAAAGCCACTGATACACCTCCATCTGCCGCTTGTAGCTGATCTGCCAGTCGGCATCGAGACTTACCTCCCCATCTTTAGCAGTGGATTTGTAGTCAACGATAATCAAATCACCATTTGATGATTGCCAGACATCATCCACACCACCATAAAAAAGAAAATTAGAGGCCTTGTCGTAATAGCGAATACCGCCACCTAAAGAGTCTCGCCAAGCATCAAGATCTTCGTGAGCGAAGGGAATGGCGTCGAGGCCGTAAGCGGCCATGAGAGGATGCGGGTTCCCAGCCGTGCGATGAATGTCGAATTCTTTCTTTAGAAGTTTATCGACGGCACTGTTTAGGGTAAAGGGAAAACTGGGTGGACGGCCGACGCCGAGCCGACGATCGAGATAGAAGCAACGGGCGCATTCGAGGAAGAGATCAATTTTTGAACGACTGAGTTTAAACGGTTCTTTATTATCAGGACTATAAAGACCTTTCGTTTTTAATGGAATGTAATATTTAGACATACAAATAATAGGCTTTCCTATTATATCAGAAATAAAAATGCCACAACCGGTAAGGTTGTGACGGGAAAAGGGTTGAGGGAGATTTAGCTATGAATCTGAAGGAGTTTCAGGTTTCTTTACAACAAAATGTTTGCAACCTTCGGGATCGCGATGAGGAGCTACCTAGATATGCGGAACATACATGAGAGGCTTGAGACTCATCTCTTTCAGGATTTTAATCCGACCGCCTTTCATCAAGGAGTAGAAGATCTTCCTTGGCCTTGTAAAATTTCCGAGCGTCTCAGAGCCACCTTTCTCTCTCTTAAAGCAAAGGGAAGCTTGATCATAAGGAACTGCACCATAAAGATTAATGGCCTCATAACTTCTTCTCTTCCACACTTAAATCACGGCTTCATCTCAAGCAAGGGAGAAATCTATTTGTTCGTAAGAAAGATCGTACCAACATAGTCGGAGTGATGAGCGTGAAGAAAAGAGAGAGTCGACTGAGGGAGAAATTTGCCGATCTTCAAAGAAAGAATTTCCTGAAGCGGGATCAGAATGAGAGCGGAGGCAAAGAGATCAGAGAGTTCGCCTCGCTCTTAAAAACGAGAATTCTGTCAGTTAGTCTGGTTTTCACAGACATGGTCCATTTCCATTATAAAACAAAAATGTGAGGTGCTTTCGTTCTAATTGATTAGCTTAGAACATACCCCCTGAGAGAGCAGTGAAAATAGTTTTCATATTTTTACCTTAACGCTTCTCAAGAGTGAGAGAAATCAAAATGATTGTTCGATGTATAAAGTACTCTTTATTTATTTTATTGTTAATTATTTTATGGGGCGGATATTTAGTATAAACTCTTTTATTTTTAGTGTGGAAGTGAGGGGAATCGAACCCCTGTCCGGATGATTTTTTTGATAATGTCTACGAGTGTAGTTGATCTAGCACTATTCTTTTATCTAAGGATCAACAGAAAAATAAAAGAAGGAGATAGACTATTTTGTCACACTACCCCATCTATCAGAGAGAAGCGTCAAGCGACATGTATAAGACCGACAAATCCCCTATGAAGCCTCGGGGGTCGATCGTGGAGACTAAAATTGCCCCACTAGATTACCAGCTTAGGCAAAAGCGAAAGCGGGCATCCGAGAAACGTTATTGTCGTTTACTCTGTTTACCTAGGATTAAAAAGGATAGGCACCTTTACTCGCTATTTTCAAAATACAGCAACCGTCAAAGCCGAGCACACTCCCAAAGAATATCGCTTTTTATTTAAATAGATTCCAGATCTAGTCCGAAATGAAAGAGAAAGCGACTTTTTTATTATATCACTAATTGCTTATAAAAGTCAATATCCGTAGAGGCTCGAAAAAACAACTTTTCTGCCTCTAGGCGAGGCGGTGAGAGATATCTCGAGTAATATCTTTCTTTTTAATGGACTCACGTTTGTCATGAAGCTTCTTGCTTCTTGCAAGAGCAAACTCTATCTTTACTAAGCCGCGAATAAGAAAGATATTCAAAGGAATAATTGAGTAGTGTTTTTCTTTCACCGCTCCTATCAACTTCTTTAATTCTTCTTTTTTTACAAGAAGAGAGATGGGGCGCTTTGTGTCTTTCTTCTCATTATTTTTATTAGGTTGGTAAGGAGAGATATCACAGTTTATGAGTTGCACTGATCCATCTTTTATAGAGACGAACGTGGAAGCCAGAGAAACTCGGCCGAGCTTTACAGACTTCACCTCCTCCCCTTTTAGGACAAGGCCGGCTACATAATGATCTAAAAGCTCGTAGTCAAAGGAAGCGCGACGGTTCGTTGCGATTATTTTCTTAGGTAACTGGGATCTAGGGCTAATCGAATTCATTGCTTATAAGAACAATAGCAGGAAAACTAGAGGATTTACCATAATACACATAATTCTTTTGACTTGAGGGAATAATTTTTGTATAGTCTAGCCATTAATAATCATACTCGAATCAATCATCAGATAACCGCAAAGGAACTCCTCGTAATTGATGATGGAGGGGAATCTTTAGGCGTCTTACCGCTTCCTGAAGCGCTCAGAATAGCCAAGGAAAAGGGTCTTGATCTTATTGAAATTGCTCCAACAGCCACTCCCCCAGTAGGCAAGATTACAAGCTACGACAAGTATCGCTACCAGCAGGAAAAGAAGCTTAAAAAACAAAAGAGCCAACAGAAGGATCAAGAGACGAAAGAAGTCCAGATCTCGGTAAAAGAGGCGCTGAATGATATGAAAAATAAAGTCATTCGGATTGATGAATTTTTTACTAAAGGTCATCCGGTACAGATAGTACTCGTCATGCGAGGACGGGAAAAGGCTAATAAGGACTTTGCAATGCGGAAGCTTGACGAATTTCTTAAAATGGTTAATAATTACCGAATTATTAGTGATAAAAAGTTTGGCGGTAAAGGTATCATCGTCCAGATCCAGAAAAGATAAAATAATGAAAAAGTCAGTTAGTAAAAGAATAAAAGTTACCGGATCCGGTAAACTTATTCGTCGGAAAATGGCCCAAGGCCACTTTCGCTCCAAGAAAAGCGGAAATAAGCGTAGAGCCAAGGGAAATACCCTGAATGTCGAAGGAAAAGACTTAGTGAAACATTTTAATAACTATCTCGTACGAAAATAATATGACCAGAGTAAAGAATGGCATTATCGCCAGAAAAAAGAGAACTAATATCCTCAAATATACCAAAGGTTTCCGTTGGGGAAGAAAGAGCAAAGAGAAGGCGGCAAAGGAAGCTTTAAAACACGCTTTTACCTACATGTTTCGTGGACGGAAGGAGAGAAAGCGAGTCTTCCGCTCAAAGTGGCAGACCAAGATCAATGCGGCTTCGCGAATGGAAGGAGTAAAATATAGCGATCTTATTAAAATGTTGAAGGAGAAGGATGTGAAGATGAATAGAAAAATGCTTTCTCTTATTGCTGAAACTGATTCCGTGGTATTTCAAAAAATAGTTGCGGCTGTAAAATAAAAAAAAACAGAGGAATAGGAAAACAATTCCTTTGTTTTTTTATTATACTTATTAGTAATGATTCGGGGAGATAAAAAAATAATTTATCATGATTTTTTGATCTGAGTAGCGAGTTTCTGAGTCGTATTTTTTTATATAAAAAACAGCGTTTTTGATCTTATTGTCATGGAGGTCATGGATAAAACTCTGTGAGTTTTGGATCTTCTTATCGCTATTACATTACCTACCAATGAGACGGGATAAGTATCCTCACCATACTTCGAGCATACCACTCCCCTCTTTCTTTTTTTATGGCTTATTTTCTTTATTTCTTAGCGATCGTAACTACCATCATCTTTTCCAATTGACGGAGATTCTTTTTCCTTTTTTCCGTTTATTTCATTATGAATAAAATCAGCGGCTCGCTTTAGGATAGCCTGACGGACTTTGAACCGAGAAAGCTGTTTTCTAGCTTCAGCTAGCGTAAACCAACCGTAGCCTTCATGCTCGTCGGAGAGTTTAATTTCTCTCTTTGGAGTCTCGGCTAGATAAAAAATAATAATCTTAAACACCCGTTCTTTGTCACGGGAATAAGGAAATTTTTCGTAGGCGCGGTGAAAGTCTCTCTTTATAATGAGATCGCTAGCTCGAAGACCAGTCTCTTCTCGGACTTCGCGAAAGGCGGTCTCAAGACTATTCTCTTGAGTTTCCATTCGACCGCGGGGCATATCCCACGCGTTTCGCCCCCGATAAAGAAGAAGGAATTTTAGCCCCTCTTCTGTGTGCCGAAAGACGATGAAGCCGGCAGAGATAATCCGGCGAACGTTATTAGTATCTTTTCTTCTTTCAACGCGCCGTCTTCGATTGAATCCGGAAATATCTCGGCGCATAGTGTTTTTTCTTTCCAAAAACTTTATTGTTTTTGGCGTCGGGAAAATCTTTCTTTTTCTATCCTCCGACACTCGTTTCTTCTACGAGATTTTTATTGGACTTTATTAATATACCATAACGACACTTCTTAAGCAAGAAGCTATCTACGGGGAAGAAAAATGTCTTTTTTTGAACGATTAGGAAAAATAATTCGAGGGACATAAAAAAGAATGGCAGCAGAAAGAAGAGAAAGAGCAGAACAAATAATAAAAAGGGTCGAAAAACCCAGCGTCTCGGCGATGATACCAGAGATAAGGCCGGAGACACCAGTTGAGAGAGCAATAATTGAATTATCAAGAGACCAGTCAAAAGCTTCTTTTCCTTTATCTAGATGCCGAGCGAAGATGCCATACCAACCAGCATTATACATTCCGAAGGCAATAGCACGAAGACATGAGAGAAGAAAAAGCTGAGGAATATTAGCAACAAAAATAAAAGCGAGAGAAGTGCCGGAGATCACTAGTAGCCCAAAAATCATAACCAGGAAGTCATCTTTTTCGTTCTTTGTCGCGTCAATAAAATGAGCGATCGGAAGCTGAATCAAAGCGCGGGAAACAAGATAGAGAGCAGTGGAGATGCCAACGGTGATGAGAGTGGCACCCGGAATTTTTTCTATAATAAAAATTGAGAAAAGCGGATCAATAAGACCCCAGCCAGAAAAAACCATAAGATCAGCGAGAATAAAAAAACGAACAAGGTCGTTAATTTTATTTTTTTTCAGAAAGGCGGCCATTACTTTAGGTGAAAATATCCTGGGCGAGCTCAAGAGAGAGGGACTTTACCGCATAGAAAAGATCCTTAGGGTATATGTAATTAGCTTTTCGGCCTTCGGCTATTTCCTTGGCTTTTATAACGACCATCTCTATAAAAGCAATTTTTGCAGCGCTATCTTCTTTATCTTCCGGCTTTCGATCTTTAATTTTCATAATTACTGCCGCCAGATAATCTTTTACAGACAACCCTTCTCGCCCTAACGCTTTGTATTCTTCGGGATTTTCAAGAATTTGGCGGATAAACCAGAAGTAATAATGGCCTCCAATAAAAGCACTCTTTTCCCAAGCCTTCTCAATAACTAAAAAAGAGCTGGGGGTAAGGTAATTAGCAAGGTTTACTTTTTTAGCAGACGGGATGTGGTAGAGAGGCTCTTCCCCATGATTAAGATGAAGACAGCGATCCAGAAGAAAAAGAGAGAAAAAAATTCCGATGATATTTAAAAATTTTAATTCGGAAAAAAGAGCGATGACAGTGCTAGAGACTAAAGCGCCATAAAAAACATAGACACAGAAGCGGACAAGAAAGCGGCCGAAGGCGCCCATCATTAGACGATCACTACTAAAGTAATACCTCATAGAAAAAACGGAGGATGAGATACAGAGGAATCATCGACCAGAGACAATAAAAAAAGAAAAGGAGAATTGAGACGCAAAAACGAGAAGCACTTCCTGAAGGGAAGCGGTCAATTATGCGTCGGAGAATGATAAAAGTATGGCCATACCAGTGATGAAAGAACCCAAAAATCCTGAATACAAAACTCCGAATGAGAAAAATACCAACTAAGTAAAGACTCATAACTTTCTTTAGTTTACCCCACCTGGGGAAAATATCCTAGATAATTTGCTATTTCTACTAGGAAAACCGAAGAGAAAACAATAAGAGTGAAAGCGAGAGCGGGAGAAAATTGATACTTTTTATGCTTCAGGTACATGCAGCCGATGAAAAAACCTTCACAGGAGCCTAGGATACCACCAGCAAAACCAACTAATCCTAAAAAGTCTTTAAAACCCAGATAAAAGAAAAATATGGGCAACGTGGCAATAAGAAAAAAGCGGAGGAGAGGACGGAATTTGAAATCGAGTTTTAAAACATCGTTTATTTCATATCCAAAAAGAACATATGAACTCCACATATTGCACCAACCCAAAGCCGCAATGATAACAAAAATAACAAGAGGGAAAGATGTGGTAAGACCAGTGATGGTATCACTTGAAACGATCGGGCTTCCGATCACTACTGCATAGGAGAAGATAAGATATGCTAGAGCTACAATGCATAAACCCTTACCAATTGCCGCTTTCGTAAGATAAAGACGTTTATTAACCACTCTTAAAATTTCAGCGATGGCAACGCGCCCATTTAAGGCAAAAAGCATTGGCCCTAAAAAAAGGAAGAGGCGCGAGAAAGGCAGTTGAATCTCCACAGGGAAATAAGTTGCGGGATTTACAAGTGAGAGAGAGAAAAAAAAGATAAGGAAAATTACACTTACTTTTCCAAAAGCAATAACAAACTCTAATTCTTCTAATCGGCGAAGAGAAATGAAGATTAATGGAGTGGCTAAAATATAGAGATATGTCCAATTAAAAGGATTGCCCGGGATAATTACAGAGAGAAATTTTTCTCCAAGGACAAGATAAATCATAAGACCAATAATCATCTGAAAAACAGAGATACAGAAAGCGATAATACTCCCCTCTCGGCCGAAGTAGCGATGAGCTAGGCTAATAATATTTCCCGAATCAACATTATTTTTAAGGAGCTCGGCATAAAAGAACGAGGAAGAGAGCATGGTAATGAAAGCGATGAGGAGAAGAAGAAGAGAAAATAAAAAACCAATTTGACTTACAATATAGGGCAGTGAAAAAATACCAGCGCCAATCAAGGAGCTAACCATGATTGAAGTGGGCAATACCTTATCCTTTACGAAAGGAGTCATTTACTCTCGGATTTTTTCTTCATCAATCATCCCAATCACTAAACGAAGAAGCTCTTTTGGATCACTAGAAAAAACGGTCTTACCTAATCCTCGATGGAGCTCTTTCAGCCAGGACTGAATATGATCGGCGGCGCCACCAGAACCTTCTAAGACGCCAGCGGGTTTATTATCTTCAAAGCCGATAGTGAATTCATTGAGCGTGCCTACGCGACCGCAGATCGTGATGATGGCGTCGGCGGAACGAGTAAGAAGGAGATTGCGACCGGAGTAATCAAAACCAGTATAGATAATCATATCATGGTAGTCGATAGGAAGGCGGTAAGACTTGATATGGGCGGCTTCGGAGGTGGCTGGAGAAATACCAACAACAAATCCACCTTCGCTTTTAGCACCTTTGGCAGCCCAATAAGGGGTGCCAGTGGTGGCGCCGGTCACTAAGACAATACCGGCTTTGGCAATCTCTCGACCAATAAGCTCAGCATTTTTTAAGGCTTCGGCGCTGCAGTGACCAGTCTCCGCGGCACCGGAGACACAGATCTTATATTTACTGCGATTCACTTCCCGAATTACTTTTTTGAGAGATGGGAGACCTTTGGTAGAAGGCATGATAATAAATGGAAATATTTTACTTAGATAATATCACGGACTTCATTTTCTTTGGGGATAATAGCATCAAGAGCAAGTTCATCTCTAATCTTTACTGCGAGAGCAACACCACTCAAAGCCTCTCCTTGGACAATAAATACTTGGCGCATACCCTGACTCTGGGGCTTTAACCATGCAAGAAGCTGGGCTTGATCGGCGTGAGCGCTATAGCCGCTCGTTGCTACTACTTTGGCCTGAATAGATACTTCCTCACCTTGGATTTTAATGGATTTTTTTCCTTCTAAAATAGCGCGGCCAATAGAACCAATTCCTTGATAGCCGACAATGAAGAGAAATGTTCGAGGATTATTGAGATAGAGTTTTTCATGACGGAGGATCCGGCCGCCATGAGACATACCAGAACCAGCAATAATTACTTTAGGATTCGGAGCAGTGTCAATTCTTTTTGAATCTTCACTAGAAAATGATTTATGGAGACCAGAAAAACTAAAGAGCGATCCATCGGAGGATTTTAACATCTGCGTTTCGCCGCTCCAATATTTCTTAAAGCGCTTGTAGACTTCGGTAAGCTTTAAGGCAAGAGGGCTATCGACATACACCGGGACGCGAGGCACTCTTCCCTCTTCAAAGAGCTGATCTATTTCAAATAAGAGTTGCTGGGTGCGTTCCATAGCGAAGGACGGAATAAGGAGAACACCCTTACTCAGAACCACATCTTCGATAACGTCCTCAATTATTTCGCGGCGGGAAAGAGAATTTTCGTGGAGGCGATCGCCATATGCGGATTCGATCAAGCAGTAGTCACAATAGGGAAGGGAATCTTTGCTACCGATAAGTGGAGCGGGGCTATTACCCAGATCTCCAGAAAAGACGATCCTTTTTTTCCCATCGGTCACAAGAATAAAAGAAGAGCCAAGAATGTGGCCGGCATTATAAAAAGTGATAGAAAACTCTCCAATCGTGAAAGTCTTGTAATACTCCACGGCTTGCCAGTGATCCATGGCTTTATAAATATTGGATTCTGTATAAAGCTCACCGAGGCCGCGACGAAGACCATCTTCATTAATAAGACGCATAGAATCAAAGAGGAGGATTTCAGAAAACTCCCGGCAGGGTTCGGTGGAAAAAATCTTGGCACGAAAATTACCACGAGAAAGTCGCGGAAGAAGGCCTATGTGATCAATATGAGAGTGAGTGATTAGAACCGCATCAAGGGATTCGGGTGGAAAAGGGAAAGGATTCCAGTTTTTTATTTCTGTCTCGGCGCTGCCTTGACGGAGGCCACAGTCGATTAGGATTTTGGTTGCTGTACCTTCGAGAAGATAGCAGGCACCAGTGACCTCGCCGGCTCCTCCAATAAATCTGAGTTTCATCTCCTTAATTTTACCATGAGCTATTTTAGGCGCTTGTCTTTTTTTCCTCTGACGCATGTCTAAGCTTTCGTTTGCTCGTCAACATACTGATTATGTATACCTCCTGCTAATACTTACTTATTTTCGTTCACTTTATCTTTTTTTATTCATTCTTAAATAAAGCTTTGATTTTTTCTTTTAAAGCCTACTATTCCTAGCGGAGACTCATCATAGGGACAAAAAATCATGCGCGGAGCTGAAACGATTATCCTTATTAAATAAAATTTTCAGTGAAACAAAAACTATTTTTTGAAAAAGTCGTGGATAATTTGATGGTCGCTCCAGGGGATTTTTTTACCATTTTTTACCCGGATCCAGGGTTCGCTGCCTTTACCAGTCACGAGGACAACGTCACCTTTTTTCGCTTCTTTAAGGGCAAAGAGAATTGCCTCTTTACGGTCTTCGATTATTCGGACGTGGTCTTTTTTCTCGATGACCTCAAGGGCACCGGCATTAATTTCTTCCATGATGGCACGAGGATCTTCATCAAAAGGATCTTCATTCGTGATCACGACAGTATTAGCAAACGTAGCGGCTACTTTACCAATTTCTTTTCGCTTCCAACGATCCCGACCACCACCGGCGGCACCGATTACTACTAGAATATTTTTTTTCGCCTGTTCCTCTCCAGCTACTAAAGCGGCCCAGAGAGAATCTGGGGTGTGGGCATAATCTACAAAGACCTTGAAATCTTTATTAAAGACAAGATCCATCCGGCCAGAGACTCCAGGAAAACTTGCGGTGGCTTCTTCGATAAGGGATTCATTAATATCAAAGGCGTGAGCGACACTCGTAGCCGCGCCGATATTACACTTATTATGCTCACCAAAGAGCTGGCTTTCTAGATCGCTTTTTTCAAAAATAAAAGCTTGGCCTCCCGCGGCGAGAAGAAACTTGGAGGAAAAATAGTCATTTTTGTTTATGAAAAATTTGGTAGAGGAATTTTCTTTTTTGGCCCGGCGGAAAAAAGAGAGTTTGGCGTCTTTATATTTTTCAAAAGAACCATGAGACTCAATGTGTTCTTTAGTAAGATTTAGAAAGACCGCTCCAGAAAAGTGGAGGAAATAATTACGAAAGAAACGGACACCTTCGGAAGTGACTTCGACGAAGACATATTCTACGCCGGCGCGCTTGGCGCGAGCGAGAAATTTTTGGAGAAAAAATCGGCCGGGCATGGAATTACCCAGAAGATTTTTTTCACACTGATCCTCTATGCAGATATCGGAGGAAGTAACCATGGCGGAGGGGTGGCCGGCATATTCAAAGATATGCTTAAGAAGGGAGATGGTAGTAGTCTTGCCTTTCGTACCCGTGACACCGATCACGACGAGGTCCTTGCCAGGGAAGCCATAGAGGATGGCGGAGCCAAGCGCCCACGCGTAATGATAGAGACTAATGAGGCCGGTCTTGCGAGCGATTTTGCGCAAAAAGTTTATGAGGATCATTGTTTTTTAAGAAGCTTTAAGGCGGACTTTAAGCGGATTTGGAGGGTGTCGCCGGTAATTTTTTCTTTATTTTCACTAAGGAGTTTCTTTATATCAAAGCGGCTGTAACCTAGGCCAGAAAGCACTTCTTCGAGCTCAAGATCGTTTTCAAGAGAGGTGACGGAGGCTTGCTCTCCGAGATGCTCGAGACGACCGCGAAGCTCGAGAATAATGCGCTCGGCGGTCTTCTTTCCGATGCCGGAGGCGCGGGTGAGAAGCTCAACTCTCTCGCTCACAATCGCGCCAACAAGCTCATCGACGCTCGAGATAGACATTATCCCCTGCGCGCTTTTGGGACCAACGCCATTTACCGAGATGAGCTTTTCAAAAAAAGCGAGTTCATAGTCTTCGAGAAAGCCATAGAGGTCAAGGGCATCATCTTTTACGGCAAGATAGGTATAGAGCGTGGTTTCGGAAAGGGCGGAGGAGCGTAAAAAGTCGGCGGTGCGCTTGGGAATGAAAACTTTATAGCCGACACCGGAGACATTTATAACGGCGTAGGAATCGGTTATTTTTGTTATTTTACCAGAAAGACTATAGATCATTATTATGACTAACTTTACTGGAAAATAATTAGAAATTAAAGGAAGCTTGATTTTTTAGAGAAAGATGTTTATTATATTGGACAAATGCCAAATACACGAACAGCGAAAAAGAATATCCGGAAAAATAAGACCCGGAGAGAGCATAATGACAGCCAGCGGAAGGTCTTGAAAGACTTAATCCGAGAAGTGCGCAAGAGTACAGCTTCTTCTAAGAAAGATGAGGCTTTAAAGAACTTGCCAATAGTCTATAAGAAGCTCGATAAGGCGGCGAAGACGAATCTTATTAAGAAGAATAAGGCGGCAAGATTGAAATCTCGTCTGACTAAGGCTATTTCGAAGATTAAGTAAAAGAGTTCAGACTTTCGTTTTTCCCCGCACCTTGTGTGCGGGTTTTTTGTTTCTATAAAATGGCTTTAAGGAGGGAGAGGGAGTGATCGGTCTTACCGAGCTTGATTAGGACGTCTTCGTGGGCGAAAAAGCTTTTTGGGAGACCACCTTTTTGATAGGCGAGGAGATTGAAGACTTTGGCGGCGTCTTCTTTTTTTAATAGCTTGTAAAGGGTGGCGAGGCGGCTGCGAGGAGAGCGGGCACTGGGGCGGAGGCTGAATATTTGGTTAAAAAGGCCGGCGGTATCAAGCTCATAATTACCGAGAGAGGCGCCAAGGGAGAGCTTATCAAGCTCGGTCACGAGACCCCAAGGGTCGCCCACAAAATAGGTGGCAAGAGTCCTCTCTATCCCCTTCTTTGGCTCTACTCCTCTTTTTTTCATCTCGCGGAGAACATAATCAAGCCAGGCTTTGCCTTCGGGGATCTCGTAGCTTTTTACCACCACTGGCTTTTCTAAGAGGAAGGATAATTTTTTATCAGGAGCGGCTTCGCTTACTAGAATCAGGATGAGCTTAGGGTCATCAATCGCTTGCTTGAATATAGGAATAAGAAGCGCGTCTTTTTTGAGGGCAAAGGGCTCGCGAAGGATAAGAGCCCGCGGAGCGCTGAAGAGGGATTGGCTCCGGGCATGAGAGAGAAGCTCGGACTCGAGATCGGTATTTTTGTCGTCAAAGAAGTTGATGGTGAGGGGGTTGCCGTGGCGGCGCTTAAACTCCGAGACTATGACTTGGAGGTTTTCCTCTTTTTTATAAGAGTCGGTGCCGTAGAGAAGGAAAATCATATTAAGTAAGAACTAGATTCCGGCTCGGAGTCCGGAATGATCATTATCTTTTTGGTTTTTGGCATTTGAGACAGAAGAAGGCAGAGCGGGCGCCGATCTTTTTTCTCATAATAATAGTACCGCAAACCATACAAGGAAGCTTTTCTCGGCCATAGATCTGGATTTTATTACCAAAGAATCCCCTTTCTCCGTTTGGGCGGCGATAATCATCAAGAGAGGTACCGCCGAGATTGACTCCCACTGTAAGAATCTCAGCGAGCTTACTATGGAGGCGCTTTAGGAGCGCTGGAGAAATTTGAGAAGACACGGTCTCCGGATGAATGCCGGAAAGAAAAAGGGATTCGTTCACATAAATATTTCCCGGGCCGGAGATGACGGTCTGATCGAGGAGGATTTGGTAGATCTTTTTCTTGCGAGCGCGGATACGATCACTGAATACTTTAGAATCAACTATAAGAACGTCGGGACCGAGAGAGGTGAGATCTTTTCCAGCAGCAACACTATCAGCCTTGCCAAATTTAACATTCCCAAATTTTCTAAGATCAGAAAAGCCGAGCATCGGCCCTTTATCAAAGGAGAGGATGAAGTGAATATAGCTATTCACCCGCTCTTTAATAACGGCAGGTGAGATGGGCTCAACGCCTTTTTTGCCTATCCGCCACTTCCCTAGAAGGAGATGGCCGGTCATCTTCATATGGACGAGAAGGACATGACCTCCACTTAAAGAAAAGAGGATGTTTTTCCCTTGGCGAGTGATTCCTTCGATCTTTAAGCCTTTGGTCTTAGCGATGGATTTGAATTTAGGCACATCAAACCAGACGGAGGTAATTTTCCGGCCGATGAGAATTCTTTTTAGGTCACGGACAGTGGTTTCAACTTCGGGAAGCTCGGGCATTGCCCTGGAATTATAAGGCTAAGGGCAACTTAATCAAGAAGGTGGTGCCTCGGCCGAGGATGGAAGTAAAAGAGATTGTACCACCATGGCGCTCAATGATATTTTTGGCTAAATAGAGGCCGAGTCCGCTGCCGGTAGTTTCCGCTTTGACTACGCTTGGAGCTCGGAAAAATTTAGTAAAGATTTTTTTCTGATCTTCATCAGAGATACCCACGCCAGTGTCTTTGATAGCGACTTCAATGTACTTATTATCGGGAGTAGGTCTAGCTCCAACCCAGACCTCGCCATTTTTCACATTGTACTTAATCGCATTATCGATCAAGGAGGCAAAGCAGAGACCAAGCTGAGTACTGTTCCCTTTTATAAGCACTTTATCTTCAATAGCTTTTTTAAAGTAGAGTCTCACGCCAAATTCCCGACTAATGAGCTCGGCGTCTAAAAGAATTTTTTCTAAGAAAGGAATAAGATCAAACTCGGCAAACTCGTAGCCGAAACGACCCTCATCAATCTCGGCGGCACGAAGGAGATCATTGATGATCTTTAAGAGATTTTGCGTAGCAGTCTTGGCTATCATAGCGATTTCCTTGTCAGCGGGATTCCCTAAAGCGGAGATAAGAGAATCAATAGCCCAACTGACGGCAATCGTAGGCGTCCGAAGTTGGTGAGCGGCAATGGCAATAAAGTCACTCTTTGCCCGGCTCAAGGCCACGGTCTCCGTGCTATCACTCACCACCTTCACAAAACCCCAGAGTCTTCCCTCTCCATCACGAATCTCGCTCGTCACAACTCTCAGATTTCTTTGCGGATTTTCTAAGGAAAGCTCAAGAATTTGTGGGAAAACTCCTGGATCAGAATGTCGGATAACGCTTGGTGCCAAAGAGATATACATAACCTCGGCAAAGAGCCTAGAAGGAAAATTCTTTGCAATATCAAGAGAAAAAATCTTACCAACAAGATCTTCTTTTTTAATGGAAAAAATTTTTTCGGCGGTGGAGTTTACAGAAAGAATGGTAAAATCCGGCGCATAGACAATGGCGGCGTTTACATCGAGCGCTTCAAGAAGAGAGAGAAGAGCACCTTTTTCAAAGCTCCAAGGAGGGGAAGGGGGGGATTTTTTAGAAAAAAAACTCATGTGGAGTTAATTATTTACATAGATTCCTAATCCTACTTACGCTGAAGCTTCAGCGGAGCACAGCGAGTCCGGAATGAAAAAAACTAGTTCACCTTGTATTGTACCAGATTATTACGAGAGATCAGACCAGCGTTTTCCTTTAGCTACATCTACTTTTAGAGGAACAGAAAGAGAGAGGACGCTTTCCATAATTTTTATTAGATCAGGAATCACTAAATCTATCTTGCTGTCTTTTATTTCAAAAAGAAGTTCATCGTGAATAGAAAGAAGAAGTTTTACTGAGCTGTTGGCATGGTACTTTTCCCAAAACTTAATCATGGCGAGCTTGATGACATCAGCACCAAGACTTTGGACCGGCATATTAATAGCGGCTCGGCGAGCATTATTTGCCAAGAAAGAATTTCTTGAAGCCAGGTCAGGAAGGAAACGTTTACGACCATGAATATTCTCGGTATAACCGACTTGCAAGGCTTGCATCACAATATCTTCTTCATAGTTTTTAATGGCGCTGAAATTTTTGAAATATTCTTTAATGAATGCTTCGGCTTCCTTGCGGGTGACGCCAGCTTGTTTACTAAAAGCAACGCTGCCCATGCCATAGATAATGCCAAAGTTTAAAGTCTTCGCCATCCCGCGCATTCTATCATCTACTTCTTGCAGGGGAATTTTGAATATCTTAGAGGCGGTAAGGCGATGAATATCTATGCCTTTCTTGAAAGCAGCAATCATCGTCTCATCCCCTGAAAGACTAGCGATTAAGCGAAGTTCGATTTGAGAATAATCGAGGGAGACAAAAGTAAAGCCATCGCTAGGAATAAACACCTGCTTCACTACTGGAGGAATATTTTGCATGTTAGGGTCGTGGGAACTGAAGCGGCCAGTAGCGGCGCCCATCTGATTAAAAACCGCATGAATGCGCTCGGGAGCAGAAAGGAGTTTACTTACGTACGTGCCTTCTATTTTTATAAGCTCTCGGGATTTAAGGAGATGCTCGACGATGGGGTGGGCAGCCTTAAGACTCACTAAAGTTTCATAATCGGTGGAGGAGGTGCCGGATTTACTGTTTTTTTTCAACGGCTTTAAGCCGAGATTAGTAAAAAGGATATCTGCAACCTGCTTGGGAGAATTAAGATTAAATTCCCCACCAGCTAAGGCAAAAATCTCCTTGGTTTCTTTAGCAATCTCATCTTTTAATTCTTTAGCGAGCGAAGCAAGACGACTATGATCGAGACGAATGCCGGTCGCTGACATGTCTTTTAAAATCGGGAATAAAGGCACTTCAATTTCTTCGTACACTTTCCACAGAGAAAGAGTGCGAAGCCTTTCCTCCGCTTCTTCTAAAGAAAGAGACTCTGGATGATCGGGGTTTAAAAGCCAATTAGCTATTTTTTGTTTTTCTTCTTCAAACATTTATTTGAATATAGAATTTAATCTGTAAAAGACAACTTATTTTCAAGACTAATGAAATCGAGTTCATGAAAAAAGGTACCGAGAGCTGCCTTATCAAGTGGATAATTTTTAAGATTCTCTAAAGATAAAGAGAGTGGGACATCTTTTCTTATAGTAGCAAGTTCTTTAGTAATAAAAGCGGATTCTTTACCAACTTCGAGTTTCTTACTGATTTTTTCCGGAATTTCCCAGAGATTTTCGTATACTTTTTCTAAGGATCCATATTTAAGGATGAGTGGGACGGCGGTCTTATCCCCTATTCCTTTTACACCAGGAAGATTATCGGAAGAGTCCCCTAGAAGACCTTTAAGATCAGGGATGGCTTTCGGGGCGACACCTAAGTGACTGACTACGGAAGATTCATTATATAAATCGCTGTCCGAAATACCTTTTTTTAAAAATTTAACCAGCACTTTATCGTCCTTAATAAGCTGAAGAAGATCTTTGTCGCCAGAGAAAATAATCTGAATAAGATTCGGCTCGGAGAGAAATTTTTCAGTAACACTCCCTAAAACATCATCAGCTTCAAAACCCTCAGCAGAAAGGATGGGGATACGGAAAATCTCGAGAAGTTTGCGTACGAGCGGAATTTGAGAAATCAGATCATTCGGCGGAGTGGGACGGTGAATCTTATACTGATCATAGAGCTTATCCCGGAAAGTAGGGGCAGGGAGATCAAAGGCGGCGGCTAAATAATCAGGGTGCTGTTCTTTGCGAATTTTAAGGAGGAGATTGGCGAGGCCGAAGACGACATTTACGACGCGGCCATCTTTGGTACTTAAGGGCGGCAGGGCGAAGAAGAAGCGAAAGACTAGGCCGAAAGTATCTATTAAAATAAGAGTCTTTTTCATGGGGTTAAGCTTGTATTTTTGGAATATTTTGAATTTTTTTACTGTGTTCCGTACTCACAGACTTTTAGAGCATGCTCCGTTCGGTACTCGTAAAGAAAATCCAAACTCTTCTCAAAAATCCTGCGCATGTGTGATGCAACGATTTTTAAATACCTCCTCTAATTTAAACTTGTCTAAAAATGTAGCGAATTAAGGAAGTTGAATAACTGTGAAGATTCGGGAGTCGGGGTGGGGGCCGGGGGTGCAACGGATTTCCACTCGGTCTTTGGGGAGAATTTCTTCTATTTTATCAGCCCACTCAATAATACAGATATTTTTAGGGTCGGCCAATTCTTTTTTAAAGTGAAGAGGCTTGAGTTCTTCAAGGGACTCTAGACGGTAACAATCCATGTGCAGGTATATACGGTCGCCGACTGGATATTTTTTAAAGATAATAAAGGTAGGGCTCGTGACCTCGTCTTTTACTCCAGCTCTGTAGAGAAGGGATTTAGCAAGAGTGGTCTTACCGGAACCAAGGTCACCAATAAGTGCGTAGATACGAGCGGGAAATTCGGAGAGGATTTCCCCGGCAATTACATCAGTGTCAGAAAGAGAATCAGAGTGGAAATTTTTTATCATGTGGGAAGTATTTATTTAATGAAGCGATTTTCTTTCTCGGGAAGACCAAGGTGGTGATAGGCGGCGTCGGTCGCAATCCTTCCAGAAGGGGTACGGATAAGAAATCCAAGAGAAATAAGGAAAGGCTCATAGACGTCTTCGATATTTCCCACGTCATCGTTCAAGGCGGCGGCAAGAGAATTAACGCCGACGGGCCCGCCGTTGAAATTAGAGATAATAAGCTCGATGAGACGCCGGTCCATAGGCTCGAGGCCAATAGAATCAATATCAAGAACTTCAAGAGTTTTTCTTACTACTTCTTTATTAATTATGGAATGGTTATGGACCTCGGCGTAGTCACGGACGCGCTTTAAGAGCCGGTTGGCAACGCGAGGAGTAGCTCGGGAAGCAAGTGCAAGCTCATGAATAGCCTCAGGGTCGATAGATAAGGAAAGAGTCTCAGCGGAGCGAGCGATAATCCGCTCAATATCAGTAAGTTCGTAAAAATCGAGTTTGAAGCTGGCGCCAAAGCGAGAACGGAGTGGCCCGGAGACAAGATGGGGCTTGGTCGTAGCGGCGATGATGGTGAAAGGAGGGAGATCAAGGGAGACGGTGCGGGCGCCAGGACCCTTTCCAACAATAATATGAAGCTTGCGGCTCTCCATGGCCGGGTAGAGCACCTCTTCAATTGATTTGTTGAGTCGGTGAATCTCGTCGATAAAAAGGACATCGCGATCTTCAAGATTGCTTAGCACAGCGGCAAGATCTCCCATTTTTTCTAAGGCGGGGCCGGTGGTGATCTTTAAATTAGCCTGAAGATCATGAGCAACAAGGTGAGCCAAGGTAGTCTTGCCTAAGCCGGCTTGACCATGAAAGAGAAGGTGGTCGGCGGATTCACCGCGTTTTTTGGCGGCGTCGATGATGATCCGGAGGTTTTTTTTCACTTTTTCTTGGCCAATGTAGTCATTCCAGTCGGTAGGCCTTAAAAGGGTATCAACAGTTATGTTATCCATGTTTTCCTTTTTAGTGCTCGTAGAACGAAAAATATTTTGATTACAAAAAATCACGTTTTCTCCGCTTCGGCTTTTTTAGAGTGTAATGTTTTTAGGAAAATTAAGGAAGAAATGAAGGAAAAACTCATTTTCCAGTTTTTATAGTTTTTTTTAAAAAAAGGCGGAATTATTGACAAATGAATTTTACTATGCTATGATCAAATGGTTAGGAGCTTGAAAATCACTAGAAATAGAGGCTATTGATCTGTGGGCGGGAATTTCTTTTAGCACCCGGATAGCTTGGTTTCGGCTGGGCTACTCCTCAAGGAGATTCTAACTCTTTTATTTATTAAAAGGGAATTGGTTATGTCACATATATTTATATTTCGTGACTGTGCCCACAGATCAATGGCCTTTATTCATCTTTACTATTTTTTTCTTTAGGGCATTATCAGAGGCTCTGATTTCTCGTCTTATACCTCGAGTACTTGGGGCCTACACCAGAGAGAGCACTCACTACTTGCAGTAAATACATTAGCCCAGTATACCTCCTCTTATTATTCTCTTTCCCCTAGCCCTAAGGAAAAATCCTATACTTTTACGTATTGTACGCCAGCACTGATGAAATAAATTGAAAATTCTTTTATGTTCATATAAATACGAGAAGATAAAATAAAAATACTTCGCTTACGCTGGGTGATGATGTGACGAAAGAAAAAATAAAATTTTCTCGGTGGATTTATCAAAAAGATTTCCCTTCTTAGAAGAAGTTTCTTGGGGATTTTTTTATTCGAGGGAAAGGGGGCCGGTTGTGAGTTCGAGTTCGGAGAGGCTTGTGATACCTGAGAGAACTTTAAGGAGGCCATCTTCCTGCATGCTGACGAAACTATTTTTCTTGGCAATAATGCGAAGTTCGGACTCCCCTGCTCCACGCTCAATCGCTGATTCAAGATCGGGCGTGCGCTCGATGAGCTCGAAGATGCCGATGCGGCCTTTAAAACCTTCGCCATTACACTTATCACAACCAACGGGCTCAAATACTGAAAAAGGACTATCGTGAGATCGAATTACCCTAGATGGTAATCCTTTTATTAAAGATTGTAACTGAGCCAAAAACTCCGGAGAAAGTACCTGCTCTTTTTTACAATAAGGACAGAGGCGACGGAGGAGACGTTCGGCAATTATAATCCTAAGAGCTGGCCCTAAGACGAGTGGAATGGCGCCAAGATTTATAAAACGAGGAATCGCGCCTGCAGCATCGTTGGCGTGGACGGTCGTAAAGACAAGGTGACCAGTGAGAGCGGCTTGGAGAGCAATATCAGCGGTCTTATTGTCGCGAATCTCACCGACGAAGATAATATCAGGATCCTGGCGGAGGATGGCGGAAAGGCCGGAAGCGAAGGTATAACCCGAGGAGATATTCACTTCAGTCTGCTCAATACCGCCTACATGATACTCGATTGGATCTTCAATGGTGATAATTTTTACCGAATCAGTTTTACGTTCCTCTAAGAAACTGTAGAGAGTAGTAGTCTTACCAGAACCAGTAGGTCCAGTGAGAGCAATCAAGCCATTGGGCGCCTTAATATATTTTTTGATAATTATGAGATCATCAGGGCGGAGACCAAGATCGTTTAAGGATACTTTAATCGATTGCGGATCGAGAATGCGGAGAACAATATTTTCACCAAGTTCGGTAGGAATCGAGGAGACGCGGAAATCAACGGCGCGATCACCAATACTGAAAGAGAAGTGGCCATCTTGGGGACGGGCAGTGATATCAATTTTAAGCCCACCGAGAAGTTTTATACGGGTGACAAGATTGTGATAGTTGTACTCAAGATTATCAAGAGCGTCGAGGAGGCGGCCATCGAGGCGGTAGCGAACTTTAAAAGCATCTCTTCCCGCTTCAAGGTGAATATCAGAGGCGCCTAAAGAAACTCCGCTTACAAGAAGAATACCAACAAGATCGGTGATGGAAATTACATTTTTTTCCCGGGCAAAGAAATCGCGGAGATCAAAAAGGCTTTTAATGGAAGCGAAAAGATTTTTTGGATTAAACTCATATTCCTTTTCTTTTTCTAACTCTCCTTCCGAAGGCGTCTCTTTTGAAGCGGGAAGAAGAGTGTCGGGAAGAAGAACGGGTTTTTCCTCATTATGTGTCTCACTTTCTGATTTTTCTTCTGATCCTCCATTAGGCTCATCGGATAATTGATTTTTTAATTCCGTGAAGGTAGTCGTGGAGACGAGGACGGCAGTAGGCGGGGCGCCTAAAGGGAGAATATGGGTAGGAATAGAAACGGCTTGCCAATCGGATGGATTTTTTATTGCACAGACGAGACGATTGTCGGCGAATTGCAAGGGAAGAGCATGAGTAAAGCTTTCTCTATTTTTTTCAAAAATATTTTTTATTTCGGTTTTAATAATCAAATCCTTCGGATCTTGATAATTAAAATTATGAGTAAGAGCAAGATAGGCGACTTGGCGCTCTTCGGCTTCACGCTTCATGCGCTTTAACTTTTCTTCGATAACTCCCATTTACACTATTATACCTTATTACGCTTTTCTTTTTGGCCTCATTATTATACTTTGAATTACAAGATCCTATTCTTACCTATTTCTACTTCTTTCGGCTGCGCCATCTTTTTCTTCAGTTTATGTTACCTTTTTTTATTTGGTAGTACTTCGCTTCAGAAAAAGCGGCTCGCTCGAAATAAAGAAGAAACAGATTAAGAAGCGGATTTATAATTTAAAGTAGGATACTTTTTAAGAGATATGGCGGGGCATAATAAATGGAAACAGATAAAAAACCGGAAAGAAGTAGTGGATAAAAAGAAAAATAGGGTTTTTTCCAAGATCTTAGCGGCGATTACTTTAGCGGCTCGAGAAGAAAAAAATCCGCAGTTTAATCCTCGGCTCCGGAGCTTGATTGAGAAGGCGCGGGCGGCATCTCTTCCTCAAGATAATATTGAGCGGGCTATTCATAAGATGAGTGAACGGCCACTTTTAGAGATTATTATCGAAGCATATGGAACGGGGGGTGTAGCTCTTCTTATCCCCTGTATTACCGATAATAGTAATCGGACAATATCAGAACTCCGGAAACTTCTCTCGGATTTTGGAGCACGGATGGCGGAACAAGGATCAGTACAATGGATTTTTCAGGGAGAAGCGCCACAGTTTTTTCAAACTCTTCCTGAGGTGGATCTACAAAAATTCAGCAAACTTTACGAAGCTCTTCACGAATATCCAGACACCCAGGAAATAAAAATGAATATAGATCCTGCCCAATATAAAGAAATAACTGGGGAAGAATAAGGTAACCTACTTCGATTCTAAAATAAAGGTGACTTCATAATAATAGATATGGAATAATCTATTTAATTATTATTACGAAATAATTGTATTTCACTTCGCTTAATTAAATGAAAATATTAGGAATTGATCCGGGGAGCGCGCGGGCAGGATATGCCTTACTTACTAAAGAAAAAGGGAAGATAACGCTTACTATGGCGGATATTATTGAAAATAAAAAACAAGATATGGAAGGGAAGATCCGGCATATCGGCACAGCGTTTGAATTATTATTTACAGAAATACGACCGGATGTGATTGCAATTGAAAAGATTTTTTTTCAACGGAATATTAAAACAGCGATCGAGGTTGCCCAGGCGCGGGGAGTAATTCTTTTTTTAGCGTATCGAAGTGGAGCAAAGGTGGTAGAATTCACTCCAAATCAAATCAAGGCGGCGGTAACTAATTATGGATCAGCAGATAAGAAAGCAGTAGCTATAATGACAGCGAGGCTCTTAGGATTGCCAAGATTTAATTATATTGATGACACCACTGATGCGATTGCTATCGCTATTTCAGCGGCATTTCAGGAAAGATAATAAATATAAAAAATATTCTTTTTTCCACTCTTTTTTTATCTTGACAGACAATTTTCATCGAATATACTTTTTTTACACTTTATAAAAAAGCATTTTACAAAAATGAATCCATTAGAATTATATACGCGAGAGCTGCTTACTTTACAGGAAGATGAAGCGATAGAAGAAGAGGAGGAGGAAGATGATGATATAGATGATGGAGAGGATGACGAGGAAGATGAGATTGATTTATATGATGATGATGATGATGTAGAACCTTCATTTGAAGAAGGGGGAGATAACTATTAATTGTCAATAAAAATAAGGTGTGTTATTATATATCCTATAAAAACTAGGATGTATAATTTTTTAAAGAAGACACCACTCCTTATTAGTATTCTTTTATTTTTAGGGGCTTCGGGAACGGCTTATGTTTTTTTTATTCTAAAAGATTTACCTCGACCAGAACTTTTTGATACCCGACAAATAAACCAATCAACAAAGATTTTAGATAGAACTGGAAAAGTGGTTCTTTATGAAATTTATGGAGAGGAAAAAAGAACGGTAATCCCCTTTGAGGAAATACCAGAAAATGTAAAGCGGGCGACAGTAGCAATTGAAGACGCTACTTTTTATAATCATTCCGCGCTTAATTACCGATCTATTCTCCGAGCACTCTTCACTAATATTTCTTCCGGGGAAATAACACAAGGAGGATCAACAATTACCCAACAGTTAGCAAAAAATGCTTTCTTAAGTACGGAAAAAACTTTAACTCGTAAACTTAAAGAAGCAGTGATCGCTTATCAACTAGAAAGAAAATATTCTAAAGATGAGATTCTTAATTTCTACCTTAACCAGATTCCTTATGGGTCAAACGCGTATGGTATCCAAGCAGCGAGTCAGACTTTTTTTAATAAAAACGCGCGGGATCTTACTCTTAATGAAGCGGCACTTCTTGTAAGTTTACCGCAAGCACCAAGTTACTATTCTCCTTATGGAAGCCATATAGACCAGCTTTTAAGGCGGCGAGATATAGTACTTTTACAAATGGAAAAAGAAGGGTATATCACAAGTGAAGAGCGGCAGGAAGCGAAAGTAGAAATATTATCGTTTACACCACAATCTTATGGAATAAAGGCGCCACATTTTTCTATTCTTATTCAAGAATATTTAATAAATAAATATGGGGAAGATTATGTCCGGAAAGCTGGATTAAAAGTGATTTCTACTCTAGATTATGATTTACAGCAAATAGCAGAAAAGGCGGTTAGAGAAGGGGCGGAACGAAATACTCGGCTTTATAAAGGCACTAACGCTTCGATGGTGGTAATGAATTCTAAGACGGGCGAGGTCTTAGTAATGGTCGGATCATATGATTATTTTGATATTAAGAATGATGGAAATTTTAATGTAGCAACACAAGGATTACGGCAGCCAGGATCAGCTATTAAGCCGATTGTCTACCTCACTGCCTTTACCCGAGGTTATACCCCAAACACTATTCTCTTTGATACACCAACAGATTTTGATACTTCTGGAATAAATCCATATACTCCACAAAACTTTGATAACACTTTTCGAGGACCAGTGGATATGCGGCACTCTCTAGCTCAATCCCTTAACGTACCCGCTGTAAAAACTCTTTACCTTACGGGAATTAATAATGTCTTAAGTATGGCGGAAAAATTAGGTATCACCACTCTCACTGAAAAAAACCGCTACGGTTTATCACTAGCACTCGGAGGCGGAGAAATAAAACTTATTGAACTCGTTGGAGCATACTCAGTATTTTCTAATGATGGGGTAAAACATAAACCAGCTATTATTCTTGAAATCCAAGATACTAAAGGAATAGTCTTAGAAAAATATAAAGATAAAGAAGAACGAGTAGTAGACGCAGAACCTATACGAAAACTCAATGATGTTTTAACTGATATTAATGCAAGGAAAGAATTATATCACGGAAGCCTAGGACTAACTCTTTTCCCGGGCTATGAGGTAGCAATTAAGACCGGAACAACAAACGATTATAGAGATGCTTGGACAATCGGTTATACTCCCTCATTAGTAACAGGGGTATGGGTGGGAAATAATAATAATAACGCAATGCAAAAACAAGGAGGAAGCATCTTAGCAGCACTTCCTATCTGGAATGCGTTTATGAAAGAAGCTTTACTTACCCAAGAGAGTGAAATATTTCCTAAATCTCAAGAAGATATTACTGGTAAGCCAATTTTAGAAGGAAAATATATAATTAATGGAGAAATCCATGATACGCTTTACTATATAAATAAAGCGGATCCCCGCGGATTACCACCTACTAACCCTGAACGAGACTCTCAATTTTCTGGTTGGGAAGGATCTCTTCAAGAATGGTTAGATAATCATCCAGGATTTCAAGGAAATCAGAGGGAAAATATAAATACTTCTGAAAATTCCGGAAATAATAATCTTACCCTTATTTCACCTAAGACTGGAATCTTCATCCAGAATAATCAAATTCCCATACAATTCACTTATAAAGGTATTAATCCTGTAATATCTATAGAAATACTTCTTAATTCACTTACCTTATTTACTGAAATGAGAAATTATGGGAATGATTTTACTTTTTCAGAATTAATATCTCTTTCTAATATAGAAAGTCAAAATCAACTCACTATACGATTAACCACTTCTAATAAAAAGATAATAGAAAATAACCTTATTCTTTATCGTTAAAAAAATCTCTCTTTTTATTTTTTTATTGGCATTACGATATATGAAAAAAAAATATCACTTTCAGTGCTTTTTATAAGCGAAGGACGATCAGAACCATTCACACCAAAAAAAATAGTGGGGCCTTCAAGAGCACGTAGGCCATCTTGAATAAATCGCCAATTATAAGCAATATTTTCAAATGATTCTCCTTTTCCAGAAACGGAAAAAGAATACTTATTTTCACCAATTACCTGATTTAAGGAGTATAAAGACATATCACCAGCATCACTATATGAAAGATTTACATCATTATTCTTACCACTAAACGTACTTACTACCTTCACCGCATTTCCTAAATCTTCTTTTTTAAGAATAACTTCTGTTATAAATGTCTTGGGAATTATTTGCTCATAATCTGGATATTCTCCTTCTAAGAGACGAGAAATAAGTTCAATAGAAGAAGATTGAAGAAATACCTGAGTTGGATCAAAAGAAATTTTTATCATCTCATCTTCGGGAAAAATTCGGATAATTTCTTGAACGGTTTTTAAAGGGATAATAGCTTTAAAGCCCGAAGTACCGGAAAAAGAAAATAATTCTTTTTTTACAATCATTTCCGCGAGGCGAAAACTATCAGTAGCAACTAATTTAAGATTCGAGGTAAGAAAATCAAATAAAACACCACCAATCTCAGGGCGAATCTCGGAAAGTTCAGCGGCATAAAATACCTTACTAATAGCTTTCTTAAGAACCTGAGAAGCGATAATAAGAACACTTTCTGTCTCTATTTTGGGAATTACCGGAAATTCATCATCTTTTACTCCTTGAATTTTAGCTTGATATTTTTCTGTACTAATAAGGAGAGTGGTATCTTTCGTATCAAGAGAAACTTTTTCATCAGAAAGATTGCTAATAATTGAATATAAAACAGAAAGAGGGACGGTAATAGCTCCTGGTTCAATTATTTTTCCGGAAAGAGTTTTTTTAATGGCTAATTCGAGATTAGTGGTCCGGAGGACTATTTTTTCATTTTCTGTTTGGATAAGAACGTTTTTAAGAATAGGGAGAGCATTATTATCTCCTACGCCATGTTCAATAACCGATAAGGCTTCTTTAAGATTATTTTTTAAAACAATAATTTTCATTTTCTACGTATTTTTTGTTTTTTTTATTTTTAAAACTTTAGGATTATTAGGGGGTGAGAATATGTGGAAAAGTGATTTTCTTTATTGTAAAATCGAAGTTTTTTCTAAAAGTATCTTGTCTATAACTACTGATACTTTTCCACATTCTCTTTTCTTTTTCAAATTATCTTGGTCTTTTCTTTTTTTTCCCCAGACTTTCCCTTCTTTCTATACTTCTTATTAACAACTTGTACAAACATTCTTTTTTCTTATATTTTTTATTAAAAGTACTTTATTAAATAAAAAAATCTTCATTTATAATTAAGAAAAAATAATTAATAAATAAGAATTTTTAACAAGAGGATTCTATAAGATCTTTAATAGAGATTATTTTTTGGTTAAGGGACTGATTTTGTTCAATTTCTTTTTTAATTTTGTCGTAGGCATAGATAGCGGTCGTGTGATCGCGTTTTCCTAATTTTCCGGCTATAGCGGGATAAGACATATTAAGAATATCTCGTAAGAGAAAAATAGCGATTTGCCTAGGCTCGACTATTTCTTGTTTTCGGGATCGACCAATAATGTCTTGGGTGGTGATTTCAAAATAATTAGAGACAATTTTAATTATTTCATTAGGATTGGCGAGTTTATTAATTTTTTGAAGAGAACTATTTCCGATAATTTCATTAATAACTTTAGAGGTAATCTCTGCTTTTTTATGATCTTTATAGAACTGAATTTTATTTACTATTCCTTCGAGATCTCGGAGGCTTTTTTCGGCTTTAGTAGCAATTTCACTAATAATAACTGGATCGAGAGAGAGGTTTTTTTCTTCTAATTTATTTTTTAAAACAGCAATGCGGAGCTCATAATCTGGTGGGGAAATATCAATAATCATACCAGAATCGAGACGAGAACGAAGGCGTTCTTCGAGATTAGGCATGGATTTAGGAGGTCGATCGGAGGAAATAATTATTTGTTTATTATCTTCTTTAAGGGTGTTGAAGGTATAGAAGAATTCTTCTTCTGTTTTTGCCTTACCAGCGATGAATTGAATATCGTCGATTATAAGAACATTAATATCCCGGTAACGGCTTTTAACTGTATGCATATTTTGAGTACGCATCGCATGGACTACATCATTAATGAATTTTTCAGCGTGAACATAGCGAATCTTACATTTAGTGCCATAGCGATTTTTTATTTCATTACCGGCTGCCTGAATAAGGTGAGTCTTACCAACACCAACACCACCATAGATAAGGAGGGGGTTATATTTTTTTCCGACGTTTTCGATAATTGCATTTATAGCGGCAAAAGCCATTTCATTTGAAGAACCAACAGCATAGGACTTTAGGGTGTATTTAGGATTAAGAGAAGTTTCGGGATCGGTGGCGGGCTCAAAAGTTTGTTGGTAATCATCGAGGCGAGTTTCTACCTTTGGGAGTTGGGAACGATTTATATTCTTAGTGATGACAGTAAACTCTACCCTCTTAATAGAATCATTTAAATTCCGAAGAGCTTTTAAAATAATAATTGGATAATGTTTTTCTACCCAACTTTGAGCAAAGCGACTGGCGAGTCCAACTTTTACTCCTCCATCAGTCATTTCTACAATTTGGCTATTCTTTAACCACGTAAGAAAGTTCGGCCGAGGAATTTCTAGTTCGAGATCGCTCAGTGCCTTTTCCCAGAGTTGGGTTTCGTTCATAGACTCTATTTTAGATAGAACTCAGATAAGGTCAAAAAAGAAGAAAATATTTTTTTGGGGATTATTTGTGGAAAACTTTTTTTTATGCTATAATCTTTTATTATGTCAACGACATATCAACCAAAAAAGAAGAAGCGAGCACGGACTCACGGATTTTTAAAACGTTCAAAGAGTGCGAGTGGTAAGAAGGTTTTAGCACGACGGCGGGCGAAGGGTCGAGCAAAGCTTACTGTTTAATAAATGCTTTCAAAAGAAAGGCGCTTTCCAATTCAATCTCTTCCTTTACGAGGATTTGAGAGAAAATATTCGAAGGCGTCTTTTTTCTTGTTAAAAAAGTATCCTGAAAAAGAAGGTCGAGCGAGATTTGCAGTGTCGGTGGCGAAAAAAGTGGTTTTAAAGGCGGTTGATCGGAATATTTTAAAGCGACTTATTTATAGGATTATTCAAGAAAAATTCCTATCGCTTCCTTCAGGAAAATACTTTATTATTATCCAGAAAACTGGAAATCAAGAGGAAATAATTAAAGACTTATCAAGTCTCTTTTATGTTTAATCAACTTTTAACTCAACCAATATTTAATGCGCTTGTAGTACTTAATAATCTTTTAGGTGATTTTGGCTTCGCAATTATTCTTATCACTATCCTTATTCGTCTGATTCTTTACCCTCTCTTTTATAAGAGTATGAAGAATCAGGTTTTAATAACTAAGATTCAGCCGATGATTAAAGAGATTCAGGAAAAACATAAAGATGATCGCCAGGTGCAGACGGAAAAAATCATGGCTCTTTATAAAGAATATAAAATTAACCCTTTTTCTGGTTTTCTTATTATTCTTATTCAGATTCCTATTTTTATCGCTATTTATAATGTATTTCTTGCGGGAGTTACTCCAGCGACTCTGGATCAAAATTTATACTCGTTTATAAGCCGGCCAGAAATAATCATAACTAATTTTTTATCTATTCTTAATCTTTCAGAACGGAGTTATGCGTTGACTCTTATTACCGCGGCGGCTCAATACTTCTTAGGAATGGTGTCATTACCAAAAGATACTGGGACCAAGGAGGGTGCACAAGCTCGGAATATAGCGAAGAAAATGATGGTTATTGGACCAATTCTTACCTTACTTATCTTAGGAACCTTACCTTCGGCAGTGGGCCTTTATTGGCTTACGAGCACCCTTTTTTCTTTAGTCCAACAGGTGTATATTACGAGAATAATTTATGGACAAGATCAAGGGCTTTTATCAGAATCTATTCCAACAAGCGGGGTTTAGCGATTTTTCGATTGATTTTGATCTGGAAGAAAATAGGCTTCTCATCTTTCTTTATGAAGGAGAATGGTTGAAGCGGTGGCTTTCGGAGATTGTGGGATCTTTATTGCTTTTAGAACGACTTAAGGCCACTAAGGAAAATCGGGAGCCGATCCGGATTGATGTGAATAATTATCGGAAAGAGCGGGAGCGGATTATTTCAGATCTTGCGAAAGCGGCGGCGAAGAAAGCAGTGTTTTCTAAAGGAGAAGTGAAGTTGCCGGTGATGAATGCATATGAGAGGAGGATTGTGCATGAGGAGCTTTCAATACGGCCGGATGTGAAGACGGAAAGTGAAGGAGAGGGTAAGAATAGAAGAGTGGTTATTAAGCCTATTTAGTTTTTTTATTTATATAAATTTTAGAATAATAAAAGGTAAATGACCACTGGAGTAATATCTGGTGGATATTAACTTTATTAGAGGGGGAGGGAGTGGAGGAGGTCGGTTTGGTGGTTAATGAAGTAGAGAGTGGAGTTGAGGATGAAGAGATTTTTGAATTGGTAGGATTCGGAGTCGGTGGAGGAGAAGATAAGGTGGCGTTTCACTATCCCCTCTCCTTTGCGAATCTCGAAGGAGTAGAGATCGTCTCTAGGGTATTCTTCGCCACGAGTGTAGCGGTTGCTAAAATTATTTTTATTAATTACTTCTTGAGGGAAGGCACAGATGACGAGCGCGTCTTTACCAGCACATTTTGAGGGGAGGGTGAAATTATTCTCGCCGCCTAGGGCGTTTTTAAAGTTGATAATTTCTTTTTTAGTGATGGAATCTTTAAGAATGATTTCGGGAGTGTTGTCGGCCTCTTTATACTCGAGATAGAAGGCGTTGATATTTTTATAGAGGCTTACAGGAGCTTCGTTAATAAGGGTGACAGTCTGATTTACTGTGTTTACGAGAAAAGTTTTTTCTTTTGTGTCAGGATCGGCTTTTTCAGAAACAAGGATTTCGGAGACGGAGAGCGGAGTAATATCGGCTTCCACAAGATCGAGGCTTAAGAGAATTTTTTCAGTCTTTTTTTCGAGGTTTACTCTTTTTATTCCAATATTTTTTTCTAGGACGAAAACTTCGGTATCGGAGCCGGGAATGAAGGCGGCGCTTATTGGGGTCGCGCCAAGAGAGATAAGAGAGTTTGTTTTTCGGTCGAAGACGGTCAGGGTGTGGATTGGGCTGTTGCCCAGCTCAATAAGAGAGAAGCGGCCAGAAGGGCTTAAGGTAAAGTCGGATATTGGTAGAGATCGGGATAAAGAAAGAATATTTTGATCAGTGGCGGAGGGAGAGAGAGTGTCGATGGTAGTAGTTCCGGGGGTAGAGGTAAAAGAGAAAGGAGAGTACCAGACCACAGGACTCTCAGAGAGAAGTGAAGCTTTAAGTTTTATTATATTTTCGGTAGGAATAGCTTCTTTTTTTTCTTCCACTATCACTGCCACGTCTTCTTTTGAAGTGTTTTCTGAGGTTTCTTTAGTGAGAAGATAAGCAGAATAAAGAAGTCCAAGGAAGATTATTATGAAACCGATACTAATAAGATATTTTTTCATGGTTATGGCCGAATATTAGAAATGTCGAATTCAATGGGAATGATAGAATCTTTTTTATTATTATAGAGACGATATTCCTGCTCGATGCCTTGAAGAGTGGAGTGAACCTTAAGGAGCTCGGTGTTGCGAGCCTTAATTTCGCTTTCGAGGCGGGTACGTTCGGCGGCGCTCCCCCTACTACTTATATTTTGCCCATAGCTATTCATAAGATATGAAAGATTGTCGCTTAAGGATTCTTTTTCCCGACTAAGAGACTCTGTCTCTTTTTGGTAGCGAAACATCCATTCAGCCCGATCTTGCTCTTCTTGTATTTTTGCCGCTTCATTAGTGGCTTTAAATTCTTCAATGCGTTTTACTTTTAGATCATCGAGACCAGTGATACCAATACGATTAGCGTCGGAGAAAATACGGCCGACGTAGAGAAGATCGGGATTAATAAAATAAAGAATGAGAGTTCCGGCAAATAAAAGAAGGAGACCCAAGAGGGATTTGTTCATTACCTCTCTGGCATAGTCTTTTTTAACCACACTACTCGAAGAGATAATATAGATGATGCCACCATAGAGGAGGCGCATGAAGGCGAGGAGGCCGGCAATAGAGAGGGCAAGGGTGAAGATGGCGGCGATGTATTGATCAAGACCAGATACAGTGGGGGATTTTTGACCTGGTAGAGGAACACAGAGCGTGTAGTTTAAGCCATTAGGGCCGCAGGCTTTAGTCTGGGCTAAGACTACCCCTCCTAGATTCATTAGGGCAAAGGAAAGACAAAAAAGAAGTATATAAAGATAATGTTTAGCCATTTTTAAGGGAAATAGTTTCACTTACTTGCTCCACTTTGCGAGTTTTATTTTTTACCGTGCTTTTTAAGAGAATAGAATCAATTTCCGGAGGGACGCTTAGAGTAAGAGAACTGGGTCCGACCACTTTCTTTCCGCCCGCTTCCCATTCAAAGGAAAGATTTTCTAGATTATTAACATTAAAGAAGAGAGGGCGAGCAAAAAAGACGGAGCTTTTAGAGATAGTTTTTTTCACTTCAATGTAGAGATTGGATGAGACCGGGTTTATGATAGTAAGTCCTTCGATAATAGTGTCGTCCTTTTTTACTTTCACTCTGATGGTAGTTGGGGTGCCGGACTCATCAAGAGTGAGGGTGATATGAGAAAGGCCTGAGCCTTTCTTAATAAGATTTTCATTTTGGTACCAGAAAACATCGGCGGTTTTTAGATTTGTTAGTTGATTGCCATCTAAAGCAAAGATTCCAAGCTCTACTTGAGAGCCGGGAGTGGGAAGATTTTTACCGGAATAGGAATCAGAGGAAAGGGTTAAGGCTTTCCAATTAATAAAAAGGGAGGGAGTGGCCAGGCTATTTTTTGGCAACAAAAAAATGGAAGAAAGAATAGTGAAAAAAAGGAGTGATTTAGGAAGCAGAGTTAAATTTAGCAGCCGCATGATTATGGAAGGTTATGGAAATCACAAGTGCTGTGGTTTTTAAAGGGAGGATGTTTATGATTGGGAAATAGTCAAAGAAGGATAGCCAGAAGAGGTAATTTTTCTTTGCTCCTTTTATATTAAGATACTCGCGAATAATAATGAATAGGATAATTGAGGGAATACTGGTAAAGAGGCCACCAACGGCGGTGAGCTCAATAAGATCGATAATAACAGAAAAGATAATGAGAGGGGCGGCTTCGGCTAAGAATATTTTCTTCATGAGGCAGGTTTAGTGCTTACTATTTCATCTTCAAGGTCGGAGGCGACAATTTTGATTACCACATGCTTTAAGCCGGCAAAAAAAAGGCCCTCCCCCACCTCGGCGTCGAGGAGGAGAATTTTTTCATTCTCGGTGAGATTGAAGGTCTTAACCAGAGTGTCAATCATAGCGGGCTGCTGCTTTAACAGAAGCTTTTGAGAGGAGTTGGTCAGGATTGGTCGGCCGTATGAGGAGAGGAGGAAATCTTCAACATCTTGGGTGATGGTGGTGACTCCTAGATAATACTTGCGGGCGCGCTTTACAAGACCAAAGAGGAAGGAAGCACCGTCAGGATATTTCATCATCCACCAGGCTTCATCAACGATTAGGATACGTTTCTTCTTTTCGCTTTTAATAAGATTCCAGATGTAGTTTAAGATCACATACATAGCAATCGGACGGAGTTCTTCCTCAAGATCTCGGATAGAGAAGACGACGAGCCGATTATTAATATTAATATTTGTTTCTTTATTGCTAAAACCGGCGTAGCTGCCGTTCGTAAACCGGTAGAGGCGGCTGGCGATTTTTTCTCCACCTTCAAGATTTCTCAGGACGGATTCGAGGTCGGAAAGGAGGGGGGTCTTAATATTCTTAAGGTTGCTGCCGGGGTAGATATCAAAAGCGGCATAGGTCTCGGAGATAGCTCTGTCGATTAAGGCTTCTTCTTCGGGCTCGATTTTACCAAGCATCATCTTGATTAGGCCCGCGAGATTTACTATGTGAGACTTTAGAACGTCGGCAGGATTTTCATCTTCGGGGATGATAGGAATATCAAAAGGGTTTACATGTTCCTTACTAGCTAAGGAAATATTAATAAAGGTGCCGCCGACGGATTCGGCGAGTTTTTTATATTCATTTTCCGGATCAATGATGATGACGTCGGTGCCAAACATAAGCTCACGGAGGGCTTCGAGTTTGGCAGCGTAGGATTTACCGGAGCCGGAGGTAGCGAAGATGACTTTATTAGCATTTTCCAAAGAGAAGCGATCAAAAATAATAAGAGTATTATTTTCAAGATTAATACCCTGCAGAACACCTTTATTAGAAGTGAGAGTGGCGCTCACAAACGGAAAGAAAGAGGAAGCGGGAGAGGAGTTGAAAAAAGCAGAAACTTCTAATTCATTTTTATTTAAAGGGAGAATAGAGCGAAAGCCAGAGAGTTGTTCGAAGATAGCGGTTTTTACATTAATAAGGCGGCTTTCGAGTATGTTGCTGATTTTATTTTCCAGGCGGTTTAATGAGGATTCATCGTCCGCATAAAGAGCAATATAAGCGCTGACTTTGAAAAGATTTTCCGTGGCTTGGAGAAGAACGTCGCGAAGAGTCTCAATATCGTGGTGGGCGGTTTCCAGCTCGGGCGAGCGAATAAGGCCTTGCTCTTCCCGTTCGAAGATCTGGGCTTCGATCTGCGCTGTCTTTTTTTTGAGATTTTTTAGAGCGGCTGCAGTTTCGACCGGATCAAAATGTAGGGAGATGTCCATGAGTTCCGGTGCGTTTACGATGGGTGAAAACCAGCCTACGCTGACGTAGCGAGGATAATTTAAGAGGAAAATAATTTTTACAAATTTATCCCCTACCTTAAGCTTACTCGAGTAGATATCAAGAGATTCGGGAGTGATTTTATTTTTTACTTCGTTTGTATTTTCCATTTATCTAGAACTCATCTCAAAAATACCACAAAAAATAGATAAAGTATTTTAACAGAAGTTATTTGAAGCATTATTTTATTTTGTCATCGTCAGCTCACTAAACCTAGATAAAAGAATTCATTTCTTTCCTAATGAACGAGGGTTCTCTTTGATTTCAAACTTATCTTTTGGTTCGCGTTTCATGGGCTTTTGGATGGACAATATTTTTAAGATTAATTCTAAGAATGATTTTCGATAGTTTTTGGATGAGAAAAGTTTTCAAATAATTCAATTAACTCTTCAGTTTCCAAGGCGACGGAGCGGAGACCAATACGGCTTAACCCAGCCATCACTTCATCGATGCGAAGACCGATATTTTTTACCTTTTCTTTGTGTTCGTTCTCAGACTCTTCGGTGGCTGTTATTTTTTTACCAAATAATGTTTTTAAAGAAGCCTTAGCGCTACTTAGCGAAAAGGAATCATACGGAACGACGACAAAAAAGGTTTTTTCCATTATAGGATTATTTTTCACAAAATCACCGACAAAGTTCCCATAATCTTTCATGATGCTTTGGAGGAGTTTGTTTTTTTCCATATTCTCAACGGCGCGGATATTTTCGAGATATGAAGCAATGTTTAATTTTCGGGAATGAATGATGATTTGAAGCGGGAATTTGAGAGAGTTTAGAAAGTCTTGGAAAGTATAGATTAAGACATTTTGGTCTTGTTCAGACTTTAATTCAAAATTAACGCCGGAGACGAGGAGGATTTTACGGAGACCGCCATCATTGAGGAAGATGATGTTATTTTTGATTTCTTTGATTGGGAAGAGATCAAAGGCTGATCCGAGTGTATTTTTATTGTCCATGACTTTATCGGTAATCAATTCTTCTTGCGACCTCTTTTTCTCCAGTGATCTTTTTTAGGATTTCGTAGCGGTCTTTTTCTTCACGTAAGGAATCAAGGAAGGGTTTTAAAAAGGAGCGTTCGTTTTTCATCGGGGCGGTACTCGTCTCTAGGGCGAGAGTGAGATCGCCGAGGTGGCTTTGAGGAATCTCTTTTTTACCCTCCTCTTCTCCGCTAATATTTTTGCGATATTTCTTTTTATGAAAGGCAAATGAAACGACGGAGAGGAAAAGAATAGAAAAAGGGCGCTCGTTGTAGCGGATGAAGGCGAAGAGAATGCTGATTGCGGCTACAAGGAGAGTGATGAGTACCCAGATAAGAAAAGTGAAGATAAAAAAAGAGAAGAAAGAGAGAAGAAAAGCGATGGCGAGATAGCCGAATTGCTTTAATGTGAGCGGACCAATAATCCGATCTTCAATATCGATGAATTGAGGGACTTGGAAATTCATATAAACCAATGAGAAAGAGGTTTTTTTATTTTCGATTCCAGATCTTTTTTAGCGGATGGAATGGAGGAAAAGGCGTGATTAAGCTCGGTCTTGTAGGAGGTATAATGAATGACTTTTTGGGCGGTGGGCGGAATTACGGGAGCTAAACCTTCTATAGAGCTGACTATTACCTCTTCTTTTTTAGGGATTTCGGTGATGGAAGGGGTGTATGTAAACGAAGGGGTTTGAGAGATATTTATTGTTTGCTCTGCCTTCTCTTCATGGAGAATAAAGGGCGAGGCTTCTTTTTGGTGAACTAAGGGAAGATTTTCGGGAGGGGTGAAATTTTTTTCTTTTTTTTCTTCTTGTCTGTTCTCGCTAAATTCGAAGATAGGAGGGAGAGTAATCGGGGTTTTGGAGAAGGCTTTAGAAGGAGAATCCCCTTCTTTAAAGGAAGGGGGAGATTGCGGAAGAGGAATGTTTTTAAAGAAAGCTTCGGATTTAGGAGAAAGAGGGGTAGCGAGCGGATTTATTTCCGGTGTTATTGGGCGGGGGGTATTACCAAAAGTGGAAAGTCTGGAGTCGGGAAGGCTGGGGTTTGCGAGTCCGTCCCTCACATTAATTCCTAAAGGAATTAATTCTTTTTCTATGGGGGTGAGAGTGGTTTTTATGAGAGTGGCGGCAATTTCTTTTGCTTTCCCTTCATTTATTTGCAGGAGAAGACCAAGCTCGTTTATAAGGTCGCGGATATCGAGATCAAGGGTGATGATGCGGAGGAGAAGATTGCTTAAAAGAGATTCGTTATCCCCTACCAGACCAAGAGAGTTGTTTACATCAGAAAGCCGATCAGCGAGCTCGAGCGAGCCAAACCAATCTTTTACGGGTTCGGGGAGGGAGAGGAAGGCTAAAGCGAGGTTCATTAGTAGTATTATACTATATTTGATTAGCTTGTAGGGCGCTTGTCTTTTTGGCCAATTTTGCGATTTTTTCTTCCAGTAAGTCCTTCACCTCGAGAGCACTCGAGATCTCCGGTACGGAGAGTACTCCATACCTTCGACATACCTTTTTCTTAGTAGTGCTCCCGGGCTTGTCCTCAGAAATAAATCGTAAACTCGACTCAAAAATCCTGCGCTTGGCGACGGGCTATATTTTTAATTTATTTATAAAGAAAATCGTAAAATCCTCTCCTCCTTCGTGAGTACGCTATGGCAAGACAAGGCATATATAGTGTTTTGAAGGGATTGTCATTCCGGCCACCGAGCCGGAATCCAGTACATTTAAGAATGCAAAAAAGAAAAACGTTTAATGATCTTATAATGCCTTCATGGTTAGATGCCGAGGCCTTTGTCGGTGAATTGGCTGGGGTTATTGTTCGAGTTAGGTTTTTAAGGAGAAGGATTTTTAGCTACTGTGATTGTAGTGGTCCAGGCGGGGGTATTCATGATTTTGCCAAGAGTATTAAGCTTAGCTTGGAGCTCGGGAGTCATGGTGTCTTTTTTCGCAAGGAGGGTTTTTACCTGGGTGTGGATAATATCTTTGATTTCGGGAGTGGCGTTTTTACCGAGTTCGGAGAGTTGAGAGTTCTCGAGGGCGGTGATCACTTCATTATTTTCGAAGGCGTCACGCTCCAGCTCAATAATGTCTCTCGGTTTAATCTTCTTTACTTCTTCGGCAATATTTTTGCCGAATTCGGTTGCAAGATGTGGGCTGGTTTTTAAGAGCTCTTTGTCGGTCTTTAGGTCGCGATTAAGGTCGAGAAGGCGATTCATGGTAGTAGTCTGAGTTTTTGCATCAAAAAGAGTTTTGTTTCTCAAGAAGAATTTAGTGAGGGCGGTGGCAGCGGCTTTATTTCCGGCATTTTTAGCGGAGTCGACGTAGGAGGTTAATTTTTTATTAAGGGCGGGGCCTTTTAGGCCGGCGAAGATGGCACTTATGTCCCCTTTCTCACGGGAGCTTAGCTCACTAACTTTAGCGAGACGCTCTATTTCAGTGCCTTCACTATAACTTGCGACAGCGCTGCTTGAGGGAAGGTTTTTGAGATAGCTGTTTTGATAGGCGGTAACCTGACTATTTACAGCTTCTTTCTGATTTGTGATGGCGTTGCTTAAGGAGCTGCCTAAGCCACGGAGTCCGGGCGTACCTGCAGAACGATTTGCAAGAGACTGGGCGAGATTGGATTGAAGAAAGGGTTTCGCAGTGGTGTTGTAGACGGAGGTCTTAATTCCTCGGCCGGCGCCGATTGCGGTATTTTTAGCAAAGGACTTAGACTTATTAAAGCCATACTTAGCGGCTCGATCAAAAGCGCCAACTATGGCTACTGATCCCATACTGCTAATACTTTTGGAAAAAATAATACTACCATACATAAGGCCCATAACCATGACCATTTGGCCGGCAGAGGCGGCGAAGTCTTGAATTCTAATAAGGAAATTTTTATTGAAAAATTCATTTTTAATATTTAAACCTTGAGAGAGCTGGATAATAGAATTAGGATCATTTTTATAATTAGTGACAAGAAGGATGGAGATGAAAACAAAGAAGAGAGAGATCGGTACGTAGAAAAGTTGGCCGATAAAATTTTCCCACCAGATTTTCCAGTACCTGTTCCAGGTAGGGACGACAAAAGTAAGCCAGACTATGGGCATGACGACTAAAAGAAGAATGAGCCAGATGTAGCGGACGATAAAGAGGGCGGCGATCATGCCCATTACAAGAGCGCCTAAGAGTGAGAAGGCGGTGACGAAAAAGAGGCTTAAGATGAGACCAAGAGCGCCGGCGGAAAAATCATCAAAAGAAGAGTTTTTAATGGCTTCGGGGGTTGTGGTTTTCTGAAGGCTTTCAAGTTGAAAAGCGGTTCCAATATTTTCCGTGAGCTTGCTTAGGCCGCCGGTGCTCGTTACTCCCCCATTGATCTTATAAACGAAGAAGTTGCTGATGATGCCGGTGCCATCGATTAAGCTACCGGCGATGGAGAGGGAAAAATTAATAAGAATACCGATGATGACAAGCTTTGGGATGATTTTTTTCAGGTCATAATTTTCGATATTGAGCATCGTGGCAAAGGCGATGAAGATAAGAGCGATCACAATCCCGAGATTGGTGAAGTCACGCATGATGAGCCAGCCGTTTTGGACTATAGGAGAGAGAATGATGCGGGAATTCAAGTCAACGGCAAGCTCAACTAAGGCGGCGCTAAAGGCAAAGATGGCGGAGGCCATCTGTCCTAAGACATAGTAGATGAAGAGAATAACGCGAACCGCAAGAGCCATACCACCAGCCAAGATTTGGCTGCCAAACCAATCCATCGGGGCGGCGAAGGCAAAATTAGGGAGGAGGGCGAGAGCGGGGGCGAATATTTTTAGAAAACGGAAGATGGTTTTCATGGTTATTGACCTAGCCTAGAAGCGAGGCAGGCGTTGAGCTCGCTTCGGATTTTAATAAGTTTCTGATTGTTTTCAGTGATGATGCTGAGAGACTGGCCGCTCTTCGTCTCCAAGAGAGAAATTGCCCGATTAGGATCGAGGAGGCCGGAGACGTTGTAGAAATTGGTGGCAACTGCATCGGCGCCGCCGACGCCCGGGGAAGCGTTCCCGATAAATCCTCGGGCATTTAAGAGACTGCGGACGTTGCCGTCGAGGGAAGTGATTTCGGCACGGAGATTATTAAGTTTAGTGGTTTCTGAGATTAATTCCGCCATAAGATTTATTTTGGATGTGAAATTGTAGCGGGTAGAGCAGGCGGTGAGATTTGTAAGATCATTTATTACTTCTTCGGTGCTGTAGGCCGAGTCGATCAAGGCGGACTCCGCTTCGCTTAAAGGAGCGAGAGTAGCGTCGATCTCTTGGATATATGCGGATTGGACGAAAGAGAGGCCTTGGAGCTCAAGAGGTGGGACTTTGCGGCAATCACGGAGGCTGGGACCAGAGAGGCCGGAGCAGGGATCAGTGTTTAGGACGGTAACGACATCAGCCCTTTGGACCTTAAGACCTAAGATGCCTTCGGCGCCGGCACGGATAGCGCGATTGATCAAGGCGTCGGCGATGGCGGCGGCGTAGACGGAGAGTTCCTGGGAATTAACAATGTAATCAATGTCGGTGCCCATGGCTTTGGATAAGAGGGCGGCGACTTGAGGGCCGGGAGTGGTAATATGGCAATTCACGCGGCCGTTGAAGATTTGGCAGCTTTCCGTGGATAGGAAGCCTTGATTGGCGAGGGATTTGATAGCGCCGGTCAAACCTTCCTGAGCAATGCGGCGATCACGCTCCTGGAGAGCAAGAAGGACGGAGCCATAGTAATTATTTTGCGGTTGCCAGGATTCAGCAAAGGCGATCCAGCCGCCATTTCGGAAATCATTATAAAAATTTTCAATGTTGCTCACGACTGTATCAAGAGTACAGGCGGCGTAGGTGGCAAAGCGGGGCGCGCGATTAATGCTTATTTGGATATTGAAACCAAAGGGAGAACATAGGAAGCCGAGGCCGAGCTCGCCAACAAATTGAGTGGTGATGGAATTAGTGATTTCAGAGAAGAAGCTTTCCCAATTAGTGATGAAGCGGGGGGAGCCACCGTTTTCAATCCAGTCGATGATATTGTTTGTAATGTGAGCGAGGGCTTGGCGCTTTGCAGCCTCCAAAGCACTACGAAAGACCTGCTCAACGACGGCGTCGATGCCGAGGCCGAAGATGGCGTGCGCTTTTTGAGGCTTTACAACTAATGGAATGATAAGGCCACAGAGAAGAAAGGAGAGAATAATTTTTTTAAGGGTGGAGGTCATAGCCATTCAAAGGAAAGCTTATTTTTTTTGGCGAATGTATTAATGTCATTTTTTAGCGTCATGAAAGCACTTAATACTTCTTCTCGTTTTTTATAAGCAATAATCGCTTCAAAGGGACTCTGCTTGGCATTTTGGATGCGGATGATATTTTTTATATCTTGCTCGATCAGGGAGAGCTCGCGTTCGTAGAAAGGAACGAGAGATTCGGAAAGGGGGCGACTTTTCAAATCAATTTTCAGATTTTGGTAGGCGGTGAGAATGTTTTCCATATCCACGTCTTTTGGCTCATGTTTTTCAAGCGAGGATTTGAGGAAGAGAAGAGAGGAAAGAAGAGTAGAGGAATCGGAGGCTGTAATAATTTTTTCTTGAGGGAAAGAGACTATGGGGAAGGATTCTTTAGCGATGATGTCGGTGATTTTGCTCAATTCGGTTTTTAAATATTTATCTACGAAGACTTCAGGGTCTTCGACTTTCAAGAGCTCTTCATCTCCATATTTCATTGGCCCTTCGGGATTTAAGGAAGTGAGAACTTGGGCGATTTTTTGGTTAATGGCGGATTCGGCTTTGCTAAGCTCGGAGGGGGTGGAGCTAGTCCCCTCTTCTTTGAGGGCAGAGAGGGATTCATAGAGAGGGGTGGAAGAAGATGAATTTTCGAAGATTTTTTTAGTATTTATATGATTTTCTTGAGTGGATTTTTGGGAAGGAAGGGTGGAGGGAGGAGGAGAAATGAGGTTGCCGAAGATAATAAGGGATACAAAACCAGCTAAAAAAATTCCCATACCAAAAATAAGTTTTTTTGGCGGCTTCATTAGTTAGTATTTTAGCATATATGGATATGGGGATTAGGGTGTTTTTTAGAATCTTCACCTCTTTCCTTCAAGATGCATGAAAGTTCCAGCGAACTTTCATGCAATTTTTGAAAATAATTTTTTATGGCTATGTATTGAGGAGATGAATCCAGGTAATACATCACTACAAGAAACTATGCTTCTTTTCTCCAAAAGGTCACTCATGGAAGGGGTGAGGGTTCTTTAGCAGTGTAGAGATTCAGAGGTGATGAAAAAAAGAGGGTGGAGGGGAGATAAAAAGATTGAAAATCTTTTTATAGAAATGTCGATTATACTCAATCGATATTTCTATCCTCTGTTTAGAAAACAAAGATCCACCTCTTTGGAGGGCCTTCGCTGCGCTCTGGCCTTTTTATTGTTTAAAGAATAAAAATCCCCACGAGTGATCAAGTTCATAGGGATATGAGGGAGGTCAGAAAAAACCGAAGTTTTAACCAGTGTCGGACATTTCTCTTGCTTTTTAGGGAGGATGGAAAGTCTCAATAATTTAGGTAGAATAAGGTTTTTTTATGTTAAATACAGAAAAAGGAAAGGGATTTATAAGTACCTCCCAGAAGTGAATTACTGGATCCTGAATCCCACTTGTGTTGAAGTTAAAGCGGGGTAAAGCAAGTTTAGGATGACTCGCCTCTGCTAAAGCTACGGCGGACAAATCCAGAACGATAATATTCCTTTATTTTAAAAGGAAGAGGAGAGAGGTAAGTAAATCAAGGATATTATTGAGGGAGAGGTCTTGGGGGCGGGCGTTTAGGGCGAGGTGATGGGTTTTTACGAGCTCGGAAACGTCGTTTTTGCCAAGGTGGAGGCCGTCACAGAGATTGTTTACTAGGGTTTTCCTAGGTTGTTTGAAGATGACTTTAATAAGTTTGAAATAAGGGTCTTTTTCGGGGGTGAGAGGAGTTGCGCGAGGGGTGAGGGAGATGACGGCGGAATCGACTTTGGGCGGAGGGGTAAAATCTCGGGCGGGAACGGAGAAGAGGAAGTGGGATTCATAGGCGTAGCTTATGGCGGCGGAGAGGAGATTTTGCTCGCCTTTTTGAGCTGTGAGGCGATCAGCGACTTCACGTTGGATCATAAAGATAGCAAGAGTAGGTTTGTTTTTGAGGTCGACGAGATCGCGAAGAAGGCTGCCGGTCAAATAATACGGAAGATTGCCGACAAGTTTGTACTCCCCTCTTATACTTTCTGTAACTTCGGAGAGAAGGTCGCGAACATCGCCGCTTTTTAGGTCGAAATTACTTTTTTTAAAGTTTCTTGTGAGGTGGTGGATGAGATCGCGGTCTTTTTCGATAGCGAGAAGGTGAATATTTTTTGTGAGAAGTTCACCGGTCAACGCGCCTTCGCCAGGACCGATTTCGAGCACGGTCCCCCCTGCTTGTAAGGAAAGACTATTGATGATTTTTTTGATCACCTCTTTATTTTTGAGGAAATGTTGGCCGAGACGAGGCATGAGAATAGTAGTTAGTATTTAGTAATTAGTAGTTGGCGCAAGGAAATTTTTTATAGAATAAAGTTTTTTTTTGTATTTGACAATATTTTTAATCTGCCATCTGGAATAACCCGCCGCTGCGATTATGATATGGTGAGGTAATACAAGCCCGGAATGACGACGAAAAAGAAATATGAGTACATAATTCTCACGTCGCCTATGGGCCTGTAAAGGCGATTACGCCCACGCGGCCTATGGAAATTTAATTATCATAGGAGAGCCAAGCGTCTTCTTCGAGGTCATCAAAGGAACGGGAGTCGCTGAAACGGCGGCGGGGAGCGAGGCTTTGGAGAGAAAGGACTTCTTGCGGGAGCTCATTTAGGAAGCGGGAGGGAATACCATAGATGGTGATCACTAGCTCATGGCGGGCTCTAGTGATCGCGACATACATAAGGCGACGTTCTTCCTCAATATCAATGTGAGAGCTCAAGGAACGTTCGTGCGGGAGGATGCCGTCGACGCAGCCGACTACAAAGACGCGATTAAACTCAAGGCCTTTTGCAAGATGAATGGTGAGCAGATTGACGCCCGGGAGCCGTGACCCGGAAGGGTCATCAACGCTTTGGACGAGGCTGACCTCTTCTAAGAAACTCACAAGATCAGACTTTCCTTCGGCATACTTGATAAGCTCTTGGATGTTTTCTAAGCGGTCGAGGGCATTTTTTTCTGTTTTTAAGGATTGGACGTAGTCACTAACTTCAAGAAAGAAATTAATAAGAGGGGCGGGACTGTCGGCACCAGATTTTTCTTTCAAGCGTCCCACTACTTTTTTAGTAATGCGTTTGCCAAGGTTTTTTTCGAGGCGGTCGAAGGAGGCAGAGTCGGTGGGATTCGCGATCAACCGAAGGCCGGCTAAGATGTCTTTGATTTCCATGCGTTCGTAAAATTTTAAGCCGCCAAAGATTTGGTATGGAATACCTTCACCTAAGAGAGCTTGCTCAAGAGCGCGGGATTGGGCATTGGTACGGTAGAGAAGGGCGATTTCCTGCATACTTTCTCCATCGCGGACCATATTGCGAATCTCCCCTACTATATAATCAGCTTCGGATTCGGGGCCATCGGCAATCACCACTTTAATTTCTTTTCCTTCGGGATTTTTAGTGAAGAGAGTTTTTTCTTTTTGGAATTTATTGAAACCGATTAGATGATTGGCGGCTTTCAAGATGGTGCCGGTGGAGCGGTAATTTTCTTCGAGTTTGACGATTTTTGTGCCGGGCCAGTCGGATTCGAAATTTAGAAAAATACGGTAGTCGGCGTGGCGCCAGCCATAGATGGATTGAGCGTCGTCGCCGACGACATTTACATTCCCTTTGCCGGCTAAGAGACGAATTAAGGAATATTGGGCGGTGTTGGTATCTTGAAACTCATCGATCAGGATATAGTCGTAGAGAGAGTGGTAGCGGGCGGCGAGATTCTCTTCTCTCTCAAGAATCTCGATGGGTTTTACTATCAAGTCATCAAAGTCAAAGGCGTTATTGCGCTCGAGGCGCTCTTCATAGGTCTTAAAGAGATTGTTTATGAGTTCGTCGGTAGATTCTTCGCGGCGGCTTTTGATGCGAGAAAATTCTCCAAGGACTTTGGCGGGCTTGCGAGAGGGATTTTCGGGGAGATTGAGTTCTTTTAGGATTTTTTTGACCAGGCCTTCAGAGTCGGAGCTGTCATAGATGGTGAAGCTGGGAGTGCGGCGGGCGTGGGGGGCAAGTTTTCGAAGGAGGAGGGCACCAAAGGAGTGGAAGGTGCCAAGGAAGATGTTTCTGGCGATCTCAGGATCTTTATTGTGGAGGACTTTTTTTACTCGTTCGCGGATTTCTCGGGCGGCTTTATTAGTGAAGGTGATGGCTAAGATGCTTTCGGGCGGAGTTCCCTGCTCGAGGAGGTGGATGATCCGGCCGACTAAGGTGCTCGTCTTGCCACTACCGGCGCCGGCGAGGATTAATAAAGGACCATTTCCATGGTTGATGGCTTCTAATTGCTTATCGTTGTACTTGGGATTTTTGAGCATTGTACGATTTTGATGGCGCTCGTATTTTTGGCAAATTTCACGGTTTTTTCTGTGCTGTATGCTCGCATACCGTTCGCTATGTATTTTCGGCTCGCTGCTCGAAAAGAATCACGAAACTTTATCAAAAATTATTTTTCGGAACTGAAGACGCCTGTTTATATTGGCAAAATCTAGAAGAAAATCTGCTATTTTTTAGGCTTTGCAATAGGGGTTTAGGATGTGCTAGAATGGCTGAGCTATTGATACATTCCTTACATATATGCGGCGCTTGCCATTTGCAGTGGTGAGTCGGCGCATCATAATCATTGCGGCGTTTGCGGCACTGATAGGATATGATTGTATCACAGATTTTCCTACGAAAGTGGCAGAGAGTCAGATTTTAGGAGGTCCGGAGGAGCAGGCTCTTTTTTCCGAGGTGTTTTTAAAAGATAATTCAGAGCAAATTTTATCGACAAGCGTTTTTTCTCTTAGATCAGGATTTTTTTTAAGTGGAGAAGTGAGTGAGGGAGCAGAACGGGAGAGGACTATTTTTTATAAGGCGAGAGCTGGAGAAACAGCAGGAGAGATTGCGGCACGATACGGAGTGTCGCTTGAGACGATTGTAGCGGCGAATCCGGAACTTATGCATGAGGCAAAGACTTTAGGCGGGGAGAGAGTGGTAATTCCCCCGATGAACGGTATTTTTTATACAGTAAAAAGTCGAGAGGATGCGGTGATGATCGCGTCACGGTATGGACTGACTCTTTTAGAGCTTGAAGCGTACAATAAAAATCAGAAGATAAAAGAGGGGGTAACTATATTTGTGCCAAAGGGAATTTTGGTGAGTGAAAACACGATTCTCGTGCGGGATGGAAAGGCGACGATTGCTATTCCCGCTTCGGGATGGAACTGGGGCGCTCTTCACTATAATAATGCGGTGGATATTGCCAATGAGTGTGGGACGCCGGTCTTTGCAGCGACAGAGGGAGAGGTGATTCGAGCGGAGGTGGGATGGAATAATGGCTATGGGACTATTGTAATAGTGATGAGTCCGGAAGGAATTGAGACTCGGTATGCACACTTGAAAAATATGGAAGTAGTCTTAGGAACTAAGGTTTCTCAGGGGGAAAAGTTGGGGCTCATGGGGAATACAGGTAAGACACATGGGGTAACGGGGTGCCATTTGCATTTTGAAGTACTAGGCGCAGAGAATCCCCTAGTTAAGCATTTTTAGAGCTAGCTTGTTTGACTGATTTTGCGATTTTTTTCTGCGTTGTCGCGATACATTGTTTTTTGTGTACATAAAAGTGACCCATCTTCGCTAATAGCTATAAGAAGCCGAGTATTTTTTCCCCTTTAGGACAAAGAAAAGGAATGCCGGGAGAGCGGACAAGTCTTATTAGATATCAGAAAAAAGAGGAATAAGGAATATGGGCGTGGGAAGGAAATATTAAAAATAAAATTTTGCAGATATTTATTTTGCGAAACCCTCGGTTTCACATATATCTGACACGGGAAGGGTATTAAATACCCTTCCCGACCCTTCCCACGCCAAATAAAAATACCCTTGCGGGTATTTTTATTTTGTGGGCGTGGGAAGGATCGAACTTCCGACCCCAGTCTTATCAGGACTGTGCTCTACCACTGAGCTACACGCCCCTCTGGTTTTCGCTGGTATTTTGGGGTGCATTTTATCTTTTTTCTTCCGTTAGGTACTCACATACTTTCCACAGTATGCTCCGTCCCATACTCAGAAGAAAAGACGAAATGCCCTCCAAAAATCCGGCGCTTTACGCATTGTTATATTTAGAGGGATTTTGGCATCACTTCGCTTTTATGCAAAGGATATTTTTCTTTACTGTATTTTCTCCTCGTACTAAGAAAAAAATCCTAGGGCTTTTATGCTTGGGGATGCTATTGCTTTATCAAAAACGTAAATGAAGGATTATTTGTTTGTATAGATTCTAGGTCGAGCCTGGAATGACCATACTAAAATCCTCGATTTTTTAGGATAGATTCGGCGGATTCGAGGTTAAATCTAACATTTTTTAGTGAGTTATTCAAGGAGCGAGAGCTGACGAGAGAATTAATGTTTTCGGTGAGGAAGAAGAGGAAGAAGATAATAAAGGCAATCAAGCCTGCACTTATGGCAAGGCTTCCTATTATATAAGGAGTTTCTTTTTTATTGAGTGTAAATTTGGCCATTGACGATGATTTTGTAGTTTATTCCATTTTTTCCTCGGTTTACTTTGTCAAAGTGGATGAGGTAGCGGGAAGTCTCGAGTTTATGCAGAAAGGCGAGAAGAGCTTGCGGATCGGAGCTTTCGGCAATGAGGGTAAAAATGATGGAGCCGGGTTCGGCCGCTTTCCCTTCGCGTTCATTGCCAAAGATGAGAGCGGCATTTACGCCGAGTGTAGCGCCAAGGGCTTTGATATCTTGGGGGAGTTTGATCAAATTATCGGTAATGGGAAGGATGGAACCAAGGCGAGAGCTTGTGAGAGCGGCAGCGTCTTTGGAGGCAGTGAGGAGGAGGAAAGACTGATTATCGGACTTGCGAGCAGCGAGCGCATCTTTGAGAAGAGAGATATTTTTTACGCTGTTTCTTGTGAGAATTACGAGAAAGAAAAAGCAGAGAATGAGAAAAAGAGCGATAAGGGAAGGATAAAGAAGAGATAGGGAAATTTTTGTTTTAAAAAAAGAGGTCATTTGCCAAAAAATATTTGATGCTTTATAAGTACCTACATTTATACAAAGTATATCATGGTTGACGAAAGCAAGCGGGATATTTCTAAGGAGGCGGCCTTTGATATTATCACTCCGCTATTGCGGAAAATGAGTTTTGAAGGGAATGTGGAATTGCTATCCCCGCAAGAAATCCGGGTAGCGATCGTGGGGACGAGGCGGGTCTCGGAGTATGGGCTTAAGGCGACGGAGTGGTTTTCGCGGACGCTCGCTGAGGCGGGAATCACGATCGTTTCTGGCCTTGCTTATGGCGTGGATGCGGCGGCGCATCGGGCGGCGCTTATGGCTTCGGGAAAAACAATTGCGGTTTTGCCTAGTGGTCTTTCCAATGTATATCCCAAGGAAAATCTTCGGCTTTATCAAGAGATAGTAAAAGGAGGTGGTTTGGCCCTTTCGGAGTATGAGGCGAAGGAGTCGGCTCGAGTGTATTCTTTCTTGGAACGGAATCGGATCGTGGCTGGGATCTCTCGGGCGGTGATTGTGATAGAAGCGCCGAAGGCGTCAGGGGCGCTCAATACGGCGAGCCATGCTTTGCAAATAGGGCTGGATGTCTTTGTGGTGCCGGGGAAGATCTTTGATCGGAATTACGAAGGGTCAAATATGCTTATTCGGGATGGGGCGCAGGTAGCCCTTTCCCCTACTCAAATACTGGAGTGCTTAGGGATTGTGAAGCCGGATAAAGAAAAGGAAAAGAAGGGGGTGAATGCGAAACAATTGGAGCTTTTTACGCCGGAAGAGAGATTGGTGTTTACTATCCTTTCGGAGAGTTCGGATGATATATCGATTGACAAAATTTGCGAAATTACTAAACTAGAGGCTCATTCAGTTAGCGTTATTTTATCAAAGTTTATACTTAATGATCAGGTTTTTGAGGGGAGAAATGGCTATAATCTTGTTCGCTAAGATTTTTATCTTTGTAGATCCTGCATTTATTTTGGAGTAGGTAAAATCTCTGAATGTTACTATAGAAGGAAATTGTTTTGTTTTTATTTTCACGATGAAACTTATTATTGTAGAGAGTCCGACAAAGGCAAAGACGATCGGAAAATTTTTAGGTAAGGGGTATGAACTCTTGTCGTCTTTTGGCCACATTCGGGATTTACCAAAGTCAAAAATCGGGGTGGATCTTGAGAATGATTTTGAGCCGAAGTACATGATTCCAGCTAAAGCGCGAGAGACGGTGAAGAAGCTCAAAAAAGAGGCGGGTAAAGCGGACGCGGTAGTGCTTGCCACTGACGAAGACCGAGAGGGAGAAGCGATTGCCTGGCATCTTGCCGCGGCTTTAGGCTTGGATGCAGAGAAGACGGAGAGAATTGTCTTTCATGAGATCACGGAGCGAGCGATCCAGGAGGCGCTCAAGTCGCCACGGCGGATCGATATGAGCCTTGTAGATGCTCAGCAAGCCCGAAGAATTTTGGATAGAATCGTGGGATATAAACTCTCGCCGTTTTTATGGCAGAAGGTGGCGCGAGGACTCTCGGCGGGACGGGTGCAGTCGGTAACTCTTCGGCTGATTGTGGATCGGGAGCGGGAGATTCGGGCGTTTGTGCCGACGAGATATTTTTCGGTGGTGGCGGAGCTTACGAAGAAGACAGATCCGGCCGCAACGTGCCTTGCGGAGCTTTTTTCAGCGTATGGAAAGCAGGTGGATCGACTGGAGCTGCAGGATGAAGCGGCGGCTAAGAAAATTGTAGACGATATCAAGGTGGCGACGGTACGAGTCAAAGAAATTACCCAAAAAGAGGTGAAACGGCATCCGTCACCGCCTTTTACTACGAGCACGCTTACGCAGACAGCGGCGAATAAGCTCGGCTACGCGGCAAAGAAGACAATGTTTGCGGCGCAGAAGTTGTATGAAAATGGTTGGATCACTTACATGAGAACGGACTCGGTAAATATCGCCTCGGAAGCGCTTTCAATGGCGAAGGAATATTTAGAAAAAGAGTTGGGAGCGGAGTATGCGGCTGACGCGCCGCGGCGATTCGCGACGAAGTCAAAAGGGGCGCAGGAAGCGCACGAGGCGATCCGGCCGACGCATCTCAATCGGAGCGCGGCGGATATTGAGGCGCTTGAGCCTTCGATGCGGAAGGTGTATGACCTTATTAGTAAGAGGTTTTTGGCGTCACAGATGCCGCCGGCCCGATTTAACCAGATGACGATTCTTTTTGAGGCGGGGCCGCACATCTTGAAGACGACTGGGAGCCAGATGCTTTTCCCGGGATTTCTTAAGGTATACCCATCAAAGACAGAGGATGTAATTTTGCCAACTTTGGAAGAAAAGGAGGAGATGGATGTAAAGGAAGTGAAGTATGAGGAACACTTCACCGAGCCGGCGGCGCGCTACAGTGAAGCGACTCTTATTAAAGCTTTGGAAGAGAATGGGGTGGGGCGACCGTCGACCTATGCGCCGACGATCAGCACGATTGAGGCGCGAGGCTACGTGGAGAAGATTGAGCGGCGATTTCACCCGACGGAGATCGGGGAAAAAGTAACAACGCTTCTTGAAGAACACTTCCCGACTATAGTGGATGTCGGTTTTACAGCAGGGATGGAGGAAGGTTTGGATGACGTCGCGGAGAAAAAGATTGCTTGGAAAAAACTCCTGAAAGATTTTTATGATCCGTTTGCGAAGAATCTAGCGGAAAAGTATGAGTCGGTAGCGCGGGCAGAGCGGCCGGAGCCAATTGAGACAAATGAGATTTGTGATAAGTGCGGGAAAAAAATGGTGGTGCGTGCGGGGCGGTATGGAAAATTTTTAGCGTGCTCAGGATTTCCGGAGTGCAAGAATGCGAAGAAGATTACTGGAGAAGTAAAAACTGAATCGGGAGCGGTGATTGAGCCGGAGGCAGATAATAGGAGTACGGGAGTGAAGTGTGATAAGTGCGGGGAGGGAGAGATGATGAAGAGATTTACGAAGAAAGGGAGGAGGTTATTTTTTGGATGTAGTAGATATCCGCAATGTGACAATGCGACGTGGACCGATCCCCGAAAGGCTGCTGATAAGAAAGATTGATGAGCTTGTCTTTTTCCTCCAGGGCGTTGTCGAAAGCTCCGTTTGCTCGTCAACATACAGCTTACGTATGCTTCCTCGCAAGCCTCGCTTTCTCCTAGCCCTGAAGAAAAAATCCTGCGCTTGGCGTAACGCAACGTTGAACTTGAATATTTTTCTTGAAATAATTTTTGTACAAAATTAAGTATAAAAAAACCGGTTTTGGGGATTACCCACAAAACCGGCTCGCCTAGCTTTCGCTAGAAGACGACGCTTGGCAGTGCCCTTTTCCCATGCTCTCACGTGATGAGCTTTTGGGATGGTGCTTTCACACCTTTGAAAGTGGATTGAGTATTAGCAGATCCAGAGGGATCTGCATTTTTCTCTGAGGATTCCCACTTCTTTGTACGTTCTGTACCCTGCTGGGGAGAACGGCTGTACCCGCGCTTTGCTTGACCTCTCCTTTTTGAAGTGAAACCGGTTCCACTTACAAAAAGAATATTCAAGTAGCGTACGAGTTTCCTCAAGCCTTGTCGCTTAACCAGTCGGTCCTGGCGGAGCTTATAACCGAACAGATGGTCTTCACCGTACCCCGCGAACGGGTATTCTCTTGCCTGAGACGCGCTCAGGGAGAATAAGTTCATCGACTTATCCAGAACGGTTGCCTAATACCAGTGACAAGTAGGTTCAAGAAAAGATTCAGGAAAGCAAGCATTCGTCTTTACGCTAACTTACCTAATCCTAAAAAGATCTCAAGAGTAGATCTGCGAAAGCTTTTTAGGATTAGGTAAGAAGCGTCTTATTTCTAAGTTCTAAAACTATTATAGCATATCCACAGCCTATGTCAATACCCTATTGGTTTTTATCTATTTTTGTCAAGTTGACAAAATATTGACATTGGATTTTTAGTGTGCTATAACAGGTGTGTTAGTCTGAAAGGACTTTGAAAAGTTGGTTTCTCCCCTCTTCTTCTTTGTGAAGGAATTTGAATTATGATGCTTACTTTTTCTCAGCACCATTCAATGGAACAGCGGATGACGCAGGCACAGCGGATGACGCAGGCACAGCGGATGCTCTGCCAGGCGCAGATGCTCAGTATGCGATTGGAATTGGTGGGCGCTATCCATGGTCATGAGAAGTTTCGGCCGCAGGCGCTTTGTCCCAAATGCAATCGGTCTTTGACGCCGGCCGAGATCCTCAAAGGATTTGTGGATGATCCGAACGATCTTAACACTACTTGTACGAGATGTGGCCATCGCTTTCCGCCGAAGCTTGTGTGGCAAGAGTTGGTGTCGGCGATGGAAGTGCCCTTTTTTTGCGCTAGCCAGTCGCTCGCTCGATTGCGTGGGAAAGAGGTGTTGGATCCTGACGCTTTCAGGCGGGAGGATCCGGCGCTCTATCACAGCACCATCGTGCATCACGGGACGCTTCGGAATGCGTTTACTTCGATTGGGATTATCTACGGATTTCCGGAGGTGGTCGATATCGAAAAGAAGATTCGGCCGTTCTTGGGCAAGTTGCCGGACACGATGATCGCCAAAATCGCTGGTCTCCGAGTCTCCCAGGTGCGAGGATTGCGCAAGAAGGAGCATATTTCGCCTTGCACACGGCGGGATATTCTCAAGGCGGCGAAAGAAGCTCAGGACGCTGAGACGGAAGAAGTGGCTTCGGCAACTGCTGTAGCTAATGATACCGTCGCGACCTGAGGCGCATCACGGGAAGACGGAAAAATCTCAAACAAGCGGTGGCTGTAAGGTCGCCGCTTTTTTCTTTTTAAAATTAATTTGATAGAAAATGTACTGGATTCCGGCTCGGAGGCCGGAATGACAATCAGTTGGAGGCGCGGAGGAGATCGAGGACTTTGAAGAGGGATTTGTTGGTAGTAGTGATAATGAGATTATCACCGAAGAGACCGTAGTTGACCGCGGCGGGACGATCTTCGAAGAAACTTCCATAGCGGGTGGTGACGCCAGCGATGACACTATCCTTGAAAGGGCTGATCTCTCCCTTGGGCAGAGCGAGGTAGAGATTTTTTAAGGAAGCAGATTCGATATTTTTGAGAAGTTCGGGATCGAAGTTGCTATTGGGCAGTTTTTTGGCGATGAGGCCTGGATAGGCTTTTCCTTTTTCGTAGTAGAGGAAGGCAGTGAAGTCTTTGTCGAAGTAGGTCTCGAGAGCGGCGCTTAAGGGCGCGCCTTGGAGCTCGGGGAGGAGGGTGAGGAAATATTTAGAGAAAATAGCCTGACCTTCCGGAGTACCAACGACAATTTCTTGGAGAGTGTCTTCGGGGCGAGTGAGGTTAACTTTACCCTGGAAGGCGGATAGGATGTCGACGAGATTATAATTATTGATCTGAATAACGGCGAGATCTTTTGACTCGGGGGTGAGGCCAAAGGCGGAGGTGTGAGGAAGCATGGTCGGCTCCTCTCTTGTCTCTGGCGGCATGCGATCAATAGTCATTGCGGGAGTATTTGGCTCGATATTAACTGAAGGAGAAAGATCTAAGGTTTCGGGAAAGAAGAGGTCTTTCATGAGGAAGTAGATAATAAAGCCGAGACCACCTAGGACGATCAGTGCGAGGAAAATTAGGAGGGTTTTTATCGGGAGACTTAGGCCTGATTTTTTTTCTACTAAAATGTCATTCGCGGGACTTTGGGGAATGGTGGTCTCGGGTTTGAAAAGAGGGCTTTTAGTGTCGAGCTCTTTTTCGCTAACTATGAGAGCTTCGGGGAGGTTGCCGCCGGAGCTTTTTATTGAAGCAAGGTCGGAACTCATGGTGCGAAGCTGCATTTCGGGAAGGCTGCGAGTTTCGGGAAGGCCGGCTTCAATGCTCTGGGCTTTAGGCTGATTTTCTTTAGCGTCTTTAAATGGATTATTTACTGAGCTATTAGGAAAGTTGAAAGGATTTTCGGGAGCAAAGAAGGGTGAATGCTCGTTTGGAACTTTAGGAGTGATTTTTATTTCTTCGATAGGTTCGGAATGAGATTCTTCAATAGGTTTAATAGGTTCAGGAGTAGAAGAGATAGACTTAGGATCGAAAAATTTACTGTTTTCAAAAGGAATTCGGGAAGGCGGAGCGGCAGTTTCTTTCATGGGCTCAGGGGTGGGAGCAGGAGAAGGTTGAGAGGTGTTATTTACTGAGGCGAAAGGATTGAAGGGTGGGGATGTTTCAGTAGATTGGGGAAGGATTTCTTTAGGAGATTCAGAGGCAGGAGAAGTCGGCGGAACAGTGCCTTCTTTGAAAAAAGAGTCCCAAGAACTTGGGTCAGGATTATTTTTTTTGGGATCCATGTCCATAGTAGTAATTATTTTATCATATTATTTAAATTTTTTTAGAAACTTTTTCTTTCCCCTTCATGACCCATAAAAACTCCAGTAATTTTTTATTTAGGCTTCAGAGAAAATTTTTCACGATGTTATTTTTGGGGAATAAGAAGAAAAAAATAATATCATGAAAAAACCATGCTTTTCTCCTCCAGAAAGCCATTCAAGGGAAATAAAAAGTTTCTCTTAGCGCATTATTAGAGAAAAAGGGATATTAGGGAGATCAGAGGGGAGGTGGAGGGGCGAATAAAAAGTCTTCAACTTTTTTATAAAAGAGATTCACCCCTTTGGAGGGCCGGTGCCACGTCCCAGCCTTTTTATTTAGGATTATAGATTCCGGAATGACAATCTACTTTTTGAGGGCTTTGAGGGAGAGGCCGATTTTGTCGCCTTCCATTTTTACGATTTTGGCCGTGACTTCTTCGCCAAGCTTTACCACATCTTCTACTTTTTTAACGAAACCATCTTTGAGTTCGGAGACGTGGATCATACCGTCTTTACCAGGAGCGAATTCGAGAATAGCGCCGAATTCAAAGATACGGACGATTTTGCCAGTGACGATGTCGCCTATTGAATAGTCTTTCGTTAGTTGTTCGATCCGTTCTCTGGCGCGCCAGCCTTTTTCTTGGTTGCTCGCGTAGACATAGATCTTACCATCTTGATTCACATCAATATTATCGATGCCAGTATCGGCAATGATGCTATTAATAGTCTTGCCGCCGGGGCCGATCAATAAGCCAATCTTGTCGGGATTGATAGAGACTGAAAAGACTGAGGGGGCAAAGGGAGAAAGAGCGGCACGGGGGGCACTAATTGTTGAGATGATTGTTTCGAGAATTTCCTTACGGGCTTTTTTCCCCGCTTCTAGGGCGTCTTTTATGGTATTAAGAGTGATGCCTGAAACTTTAGTATCAAGCTGGATGGCGGTAATACCAGTTTCGGTGCCGGCAACTTTGAAGTCCATATCTCCATAGTGATCCTCTGCGCCTTGAATGTCGGTCAAAATCTTATAATCCCCTTTTTCATTACTCATGAGGCCAATAGCAATACCGGCGGCGGGAGCAAGAAGAGGAATGCCGGCGTCCATCATCGCGAGCGTGCCCGCGCAGACTGAGGCCATGGAAGAGGAGCCGTTGGAAGAAAGGATTTCAGAGACTATTCGAATGATATATGGGAAGAGCTCTTTTTTTGGAATTAAGCGGCGGAGAGCTTTTTCGGCTAAAGAGCCATGACCGATTTCGCGGCGACCAGGGCCGCGCATCCGACCGACTTCACCCGTGGAATATGGCGGAAAATTATAGTGAAGCATGAAGCTCTTGTTTTGAATGCCTTCAATGGATTCGACGATTTTTTCGGAGTCGGGAGAAGCAAGGGTGACTACTGCAAGAGATTGAGTCTCGCCGCGCGTGAAGAGAGCGGAGCCGTGAGCACGCTTGATGACGGAGACTTTCCCCTCTAGAGGGCGGATTTCCTCAAAGCCGCGGTTATCAGGGCGGAGATTTTTTTCTAAGGCGTTTTGGTGGACGAGCTCATCAGAAAGTTCTTCGAAAATATGCGAGAGTTCTTTTATGCTTTTTTCATCGGCTCCATTGTCTTCATAACTTTTTATAAGATTTACAAGAAGCTCTTTTACTCCCTTTTCGCTTGCGTCGCGCTTTCCTAAAAAGAGAGCGGCTTCTAGGTCATTGCCTAATTTTTCTTTTATTTCTTTTTTCAAATCAGCATTTGAAGAAGCAAGTACGGCATCTATTTTTTTATCGCCGATTTCTTTGCGAATACTTTCCTGAAAATCGATCAAGCTATCAATAGCTTCCTGACCCGCTTTGAAAGCAGTGAGGATTTTTTCTTCATGAGCATTTAGGCCTTCGATCTCAATCATATTAATCCGGCCTTTGGGACCAGAGATAAAACCCTCAAAGGTATTTTCGACGCTTTCTGAATTTTTGGGGTTTACGAGGATTTTGTTATCAACTTCGGCGAGATTTACGCCGGCGACTGGTCCTTGCCAAGGAATAGAGGAGAGGTGAAGGGCAAGAGAAGCAGTTACTAAAGAAAGAAAATTGTGATCATTCTCGCCATCGAGAGCGAGAGTGGTGACGACGACTTGGATCTCACGGCGGAGGCGCTGATCAAAGAGGGGGCGAATGGTGCGATCGATGACCCGGCCGGAGAGGACAGCTTCATCAGAAGATTTTCCTTCGCGGCGAGTGTAACGACTCCCAAGGATCTTGCCGATGGCATAGAAACGCTCTTCGAAATCTACGGTGAGAGGCATGTAATCTAAATTAGTGTCCAACTCCCCCATCACGACGGTGACTAAAACTTCGGTGTCACCGTATCGGCCAAGAACGGCTTTGGTGGCGCGAAAAGCGAGTTCCCCCACTTCAAATTCGAGAGGTCGGCCGGCAAATTCAGTCTTAAAAACTTTTTTAGTTGTTGCGTTCATTGAGATATGATTCGTTGGTTTTTTTATCTTCATTTATTTTCTTGCGGGTGCGGATGGGATTTTTAGCTTCAGACTTTTTTTCTGTGAGAGCACTTTTTCCCCGGATACGGCGGGCGGGTTTTTTCTTATTTCCCGCATCTTGAGAGGCTTCTCCGGTCTCTATCTTTCTCACATACTCTTCATCATCTCTTGAAAGGCGAGAGATGTCTTCCCGATATTTTGATTTAGCAAAAGAAAGATCCCCTCCTTCATTTCGGAGAGAGCTTGTGCGTCTTGGAAAACGATCAAAAGATTGGTTTTGGTTGTTATTGTTTCTGCTATTAAAGATATCAGGTCGGCGCATGACGACTTTGTTTAACTCATCCATATTAATAAATTCGTCGGCGGATTCTTTGAGCTTACTTGAAGCGCTGCGACCAAAAGCGGCGACCTCAACGGTCTTACCAAGGCCCCAGCGGAGATACTCGACGAGTGGGACGAAGTCGCCATCGCCGGTCACGAGGACGACGACGTCGAGGGCGTTACTTAAGCGGACGGCATCGATAGCGAGGCCGACATCCCAGTCGGCTTTTTTCATGCCATCAGGGAAGATCTGGATATCTTTCATCCGAAGATCAATACCGGACTTTACCAAGGCATCAAAGAAGGAGGATTCGCCAAGAGTGGATTCGGTCTTGACGACATAGCCAATAGCCCGGACGAGCTTCCTATCTGCGACAAGCGTGTCCATGAGTTCTTTATAATTTACTCTTGCAGAGTAGAGGTTTTTTGAGGAGTGGTAGAGGTTTTGGATATCAATAAAAATTCCAACTCTCTGTTCACGATTTTTTATCATATATTTAGTGCTCGTACTTTTGGGCTCTTTTCGATTTTTTTCTTGCGTTGCGTGCTCACAGACTTGGCTCCAGTATGTTCCGTTCGCTGCTCAGAAATAAAATCGAAAAGTCCTCCAAAATTACTTCGCATGTGTACGCGCATTATTTCCCCTTTTTTATGTTTTTAAATGAGGGAGGTAATGCAGATATTATTTTATAATTTTTTTTTAATGAAAATTCTTTCAGGTTTTAAAAGGGAAAATTAATAGCTTGAAAAAACGGTCACGGGGCAGGAATTTTTCTGAAGGGAAAAATTCCTGGGTGAAACAGATCTACTGAAGAAAAAAAGAATTAGAGATCGAGCTTTTTGATGAGGGCTTTGTAGCCTTTTTCGTCATGCGTCTCCATATACTTTAGGAGGCGGCGGCGCTTGCCAACCATCTTCAAGAGGCCCCGTCGGGAGTGATTGTCTTTTGGGTTTTTCTTTAAGTGAGAGACGAGCTCGTTGACCGACTTGGTGATCAGGCCGATCTGGACGCCAGTAGAACCAGTATCTTTGTCATGAATAGAAATGTCTTTCATGACGTTTTTCTTTTGTCGAGGACTTAACATGAATTTATTTTTTTAATTTAAGCACAATTCTTTTTTCTTCGGGTTTCACTACTTCGACGGTGAAGTGATAATTCTTGCCGATTTCGAGCTTCTTTTTCATCTCTTCCACAGATCCGAATTCAGAGACGTGGATCAAGCCCTGGATATTCTTTTTAAGGCCGATGAAGGCGCCAAAAGGATTGAAGCGATTCACAACACCTTCCACAACGTCACCAGCTTTAAACTTGCTCCCGACTTCATCCCAAGGATTAGGCACTAAGGCTTTTAAGGAAAGGGAGACGCGGCCATCTTTGATATCGACGATCTTGGCTTTGACCACATCGTCAATCTTTAAGATCTCCTTCGGATTTTCGATAAGGCTGTGGGAGAGCTCGGAGATGTGAATGAGACCTTCAAGATCGGTGTCGTTTGCAAACTTCACAAAAGCGCCGAAGTCAGCGACGCCGGTCACGATGCCGTCGATGATGTCTCCTATTTTGTAGGTAGAGAGGCGCTCGACGAGATTCACTGCCATGAGTGCGCGCTCGGAGATGATGAGCTTGTTGGTGCGAGGATTAAGATCAAGAATCTTGACCTTGAAGGTCTCGCCGACAAACTTTTTTAGCTCTTCGAGGAGTTTACTCTTATCACCTTCGCCAATATCGGGGTAATGTTCGGCCGAGAGCTGGGAGACAGGGAGGAAGGCTTTGAGGCCGTGGAGATCGGTGATGAGGCCGCCAGTATTGGCACCTTCAATACGAACCATGATCGGCTCGCCGACTTCTTTGAGTTCCTTCACTTTGTCCCAGGCCTTTTGCTTATGAGTCTCGCGGAGGGAGAGCTCAATGTAGCCATCTTCGTTTTCCACGTCGACCACTTTCACAAGGAGAGTGTCGCCAGGATTCACTTCTTTGAGTGCGTCTTGAGAATTGATGAGCTCAAAGCCATAGATGACGCCAGTGCCATGGCGACCGAGATCAAAAAAAGCGGCTTTGTTGGTCTTTTTTAAATATTTGGCTTCAACGTGCTCATCGGTCTTGAGCACCACGACTGCATTGGGATTCTCCTTTACTATCTTGGCCAAGGGAGAGGCATTTTTCTTTGCGGAAAGTATTTTCATTGGTTTGTAATTGGCTTCTTTATTCTTTTATTAGGTTTGTTATGAAAATTTTCTAAAGAAAAAGAAGTTGGGCTTATTATAGAGTATTTTCGGGGGTTTTGCAAGGGATTTTTGCTAAAAAAATACCGCTTCACGTTCCTTTGAGGGGAATACGTGAAGCGGAGGGTAAGAGGGGGTCCGCAGTCAAGTACTACGGAGGAATGAGGAGACGACGAATCTTCATGGTCTGCCTTCATTCTCTCGACCAAAATCTTTGTTTATTTGACTATTTGGCCGAGGCACCATTTCGGGCGCTGGGTGAATTCAAAAAAAAAGAGGGAGAAACCAAGGAACGACTACGGGTGATCGCGGATCAACACGGATATCCTTTATTAAAAGAGGAAGTTGAGCACCCCAACCCGGCTACATGATTCCAAGTAACTTTATAAATATATCATATCTCTCAATATAGTCAATAACCTTTATAAATAGTACATTTTTACTTTTTAAATAAAATAATTATAGAATAGTAAGGGTGTTTTTAGTTCTTTGGTGAAAAATTCTATATACTTCCCGATGTAAGGCGTAGAGTGGTCTTCCGAGGGATAGATAAGAATGACCCTTTCTTATTGAAACGACTCGCCTCGCGGCAGGTTTTTCTTGGACTCTGGTCTTCCCTTCCTTAGTTCAAAAAATGTGGGTTTAGGGTGAGAGGGGTGTTTCGAGTTTTCTTACTTTCTCATCTAATTGAAGTAGAAATACTTCTGCCCGGAATGTATAGAATTACTCCTTGTTTTCTTTATGAGAGCAAGGAGTTTTTTTATGAGGCTTTTAAGTATTTTAGATGCAAATCTTTCTTACTTTTTATTTTAATATGTAGAGCTTTACTTCGCTTGCAAGGTCTTTCTTTTTTAAGGTGATTTTTTCTAAAGATTCGGCTTTGAGGCCTAATTCTTTTTCTACTTGATCAGCTTTGTCGTCGAGGACAATTATGACTTTAGCTTCAAATTGCTTGCTAAATGCGGCCATTTTAGCTTTGTTCTTCAAGAAGATTACTTCGGCCTTGGCGATCAACTCATTTCCCTCTTCGCTTCCTAGGAAACCTATATAGATATTTTCGGCGCGCAGAAGATAGCTCCAGTCGGGAGACCCCCACATCTCAATTCCTTTCACATCATATTCGCCGGGACCGGCAATCACTCTGTCTGCTATGTCTTTTAGCTCATCGGTCTCGAAGGGTCTTTTTGATTTTATAAAAATGTTGGTTTTGGTGCGGGCGGGAATAGCGCCTTCTTTGGGCTCGAATATGATATCAATCCCGCCGGACTGAAGTCTTACGCCGTCGCCGGAAAAAGTTTGCATAACCATGCCCTACAAAGTAGCAATTTTATTAGAAAAAGACAAAATATGATGATTTTCTTGCCTATTTTTTCTAATATTTGATAGAAAGTACACTGTATTACCTATTTAAAATTTTGTATTTACTACATTTGAGCTGATAAATGAAAAATTTGGGGTTAAGGTTTTTGAGAGGGTGTTTTTAGGATTTTTATTATCAGGTACAATTAGAAGTGATGAGATCGGTGATTCGGCATATAAAGGAGTTGCGGGATCAGGATGAGAGGACAAAGTGGCTGTGGCTTGTCTCTTTTTCTACTTTAGGAGGACTTTTAGCGCTCGTTATTTTCCTCTATCAGATGGATCACAAGGTGCTCGCGGTGGCGGACCAAAATGGAGTGGTGAAGGAATCGGATCTGCGGCCGGATCCGGTAAAAATTGTAGCTTTTGGTTTCCAAAAAATATCGGAGACGACAAGCTATGGCTTGGCGAATAGTTTTGTTTTTTTTAAGGATTTTTTGGATCCACAGGTGAACGTTGAGAAATCAAGTCCACGGATTTTTCCGAAGGCTGATCAATTAGATTTTTCTTATGATGGTTTAGAGAAAGTGCCAGATACTAATCTTCCGTAAATAATTTTTGGTCTTTTTTCGATTTATAATATTAAGAAGAAGTTTAAAGGAAATGAACTGGATTCCGGCTCGGAGGCCGGAATGACAACCGAAAACTCTCAAAAACTATTACTGTTTGGGCCACTTATTCTTTTTTTGATTAATAAAGCATTGGTTTGAGTAGATTGCCTAAAGAGGTTTTTTTTGTAATAATGGGGCTACCTAATTTTTATGGCGATTAAGAAGGAAAAAGGGCAGGAGGAAGGGATTATTCTTGGACGGATTGAACCAAGAGAGATTACGGATGAGCTTAAACAGTCATATCTTGACTATGCAATGTCGGTGATTGTTTCGCGGGCGCTTCCTGACGTGCGAGATGGAATGAAGCCAGTGCACCGGAGAGTCTTGTGGGCGATGTGGGGTCTCGGGATTACTTCCACGGCCAAGTTGCGTAAGTCGGCAAATGTAGTTGGAGAAGTACTTGGAAGCTATCACCCACATGGGGATCAGGCAGTGTATGACACGATAACGAGAATGGTGCAGGATTTTTCCCTACGTTATCCCCTTCTTGTAGGTCAGGGCAATTGGGGCTCTCCAGAGGGTGATGCCGCGGCCGCTATGCGGTATACCGAGTGCAAGATGAGCAAGATCTCAGAGGAGCTCTTGATTGATATTGAGAAAGAGACGGTTGATTGGGTAGATAATTATGACGGACGACTCAAGGAGCCGAGAGTTTTGCCAGCGAAGGTGCCAAATCTTTTAATAAACGGTGGTATTGGTATTGCGGTCGGAATGGCTACCTCTATTCCGCCCCACAATCTTGGTGAAGTAATCGATGCCACTATACACATGATCGAAAACCCAGAGTGTACCGGCGAGGATTTACTTCAATATGTAAAGGGACCAGATTTCCCTACAGGAGGCATTATTTACAATAAAAAAGACATTCAGCAGGCGTATCTCACTGGTCGCGGATCAGTAGTCTGCCGTGGCGTGACGGAGATTGAGGACTCGGAGATTATTATTTCGGAATTTCCCTATCAGACGAATATTTCGGATTTTCTCATAAAGATCGCGGAGCTCGTCAATGAAAAGAAGATTGAGGGCATCCGGGATGTGCGTAATGAGACAGACAAGGATGGCGTGCGGATCGTGATTGAATTGAAGCGCGATGCGGTGCCACAGAAGATCCTCAATCTTCTTTATAAGCACACGGATTTGCAGAAGAGTTTTCACTTTAATATGCTGGCCCTTCATGAAGGGATCCAGCCACGGATTCACACTCTTCTTGATATTATCGGTGCGCATATTAGCCATAGGAAAGTGGTCGTACGCAGGCGGGCGGAGTTTGATCTCAAAAAAGCAAAGGAGCGAGCTCATATTCTCGAGGGACTCAAGCGGGCGCTCGATGACATTGACGCGGTGATTAAGACTATTAAGAAATCTGCGGATCGGGAGGAAGCGAGTATTAACCTCATGAAGAAGTTTGACTTTACGGAAATTCAGGCGGGGGCGATTCTTGAAATGCGGCTTTCAACACTCGCAAATCTCGAGGTACAAAAGATTATTGATGAACTTAAGGAAAAGCATCAGCTGATTGCGGACTTGGAAGCGCTTTTGAAAAGTGAGAAAAAGATTTTGGCGCTCATCAAGGATGAGATGATGGATCTTAAGGAGCGATTTGCCGATGCACGGCGGACCAAGGTCGTCATGTCGGGGCTTAAGGAATTTTCGGAGGCAGACTTGATTGCGGAGGAGGAGGCGATTATCACTCTTTCTCGCGGAGGGTATATCAAGCGGCTAGCACCGGACACATATAAATCACAGCATCGGGGCGGGAAGGGGCTTATAGGCTCAGAGGTAGCGGAGGAGGACTTCATCTCACATATCACGCACGCAAATACGCACGATAATATCCTTTTCTTTACGAGCCGCGGACGAGTCTTTCAGACCAAAGTGTGGGAGATTCCAGTAGCGCTCCGGACTTCAAAAGGAAAAGCAATTCAGAGCTTTCTTGAGATTCCCTCTTCAGAGGAGGTGACGGCTTTAGTCTCTTACTCGGATCAGGAATCAGATGGGTATCTTGTGATGACGACGGAAAAAGGAGTCGTAAAGAAGACGGCGTTGTCGGATTTTGCCAACGTGCGGCGGGGCGGAATCATCGCGATCAGTCTCCATGAGGGGGATATGCTCCACTTTGTGAAGCGATCAACAGGGAAGGATGAGGTGGTGCTCACAACCGTGCTTGGGCAGGCGATCCGATTTTCGGAGGATGATATCCGGGCAATGGGGAGAGTAGCGGCGGGAGTGACGGGGATCCGGCTTCATGCGGGAGACATGGTGAGCTCGCTCACTGTGATTGACAAAGAAGCAGCTAAGAAAGCCAAGTTTCTCGTGATTATGGATAAGGGGTATGGGAAGAAGACAAGGATGAGCGAGTATAAGACGCAAGGAAGAGGCGGCTCGGGAATCTTAACGGCGAAGATTACCAATAAGACGGGAAAATTGATTTCGGCGCATCTTATTACCGAGGAGAAGGATCTTTTTGTGCTCTCGGCGAAGGGGCAGATGATTCGGACGACCCTTGAGAGCGTACGGGAGGCGTCGCGGGCGACGCAGGGAGTCCGACTAATGTCGTTGAACGACGCAGATTATATTATCGGGTCTATATGCTTAAAAGAAATTAACGGAAAAGAAGAATAAAAAAGGGCGAAAGCCTTTTTTTATTCTTCTTTCGCGGGTGGATAGTTTTTTTGAAATTCTCACCTTACCCCTTCATGACACATGAAAGTCCCTGCGGACTTTCATTCAGTCCTCAAAAAGAATTTTTCATGGTGTTGTTTTTGGGGAACAAGAGGATAAAACAACACCATAAAAAAGCCATACTTCTTTTCTCCAGAAGGTCATTCAGGGGTAAGGTGATAATTTCTTGTGATGCCAGAATTAGTTGGGGGCGGTGAAGTAGGCGGGCTGAGTAAAAGATTTTTAATCTTTATCCAGATAAGGTTTTTATTCGGACCGTGGCGGCGGGAGTGGATTTTTTAGGCTGGGTGCATTTTCCGGATCATCGAGTGCTGCGGACGGTGACAAAAAGGAGGATGATAAGAAATGTAAGGTTGGATGACAATGAAAGATGGGTTAGTTCGTATAAGGGATTGTTGAGATATGGAAATACATACAAATTAAGAAAGAGATCGGGGTTGCACTGAATTAGATTAGGGAAATATTCTGATTATCCGCTTCGCGAAACGAGCAGAATATTTGTGTTTGGAATAATACATTGATTGGATCCCAGATCAAGTCTGGGATGACAGCCGCCTAACGGCGGCTGTCACTGATAGCGGAAGGAGGAGGAGATGGTTGAGGCGGCTTGTTCGAGGGCTTGATCTTCGCGAATTCTCCCACTACCGGCTTCTTGAATGAGCCTGTTGAAGGCGGAGCGGACGACAGAGTCATCGGGGCGGATCCAACTTCGGGCTATTAAAGCTTGGGAAGCGAACTCACTCATTTCGGGATTGTTGACGGCGAGACTCAAGTATTCGCGGAGGGCGGGGATGTGGCCGGTGGCGTTTAAGTAGCTCTGGATGGCGGAGGAATTAGTGGTGGCAAAGACGATGAATTTCCAGGCTTCGGCTTGATTTTTGGAGGCGGCGGAGACGGCGAGACCATAGTAATCAGCAAGAGTGAGAGGCTTCTCGGTATTAAAGGGTTGAGGCATGGCAAAAGAACCTATCTCAATATTTGGGAAGGCGCGGGCGAGGGTGCGGTAGTCTTCAAAGTAACCAAAGAGCATTCCGAGCTTACCTTGGGAGAAGAGAGTGGGGGCGTCGAGCTCTTTTGAGTTCCAGGTATAGTAGGTGTTTTTTGGGTCAGTGAAGGAAAGGTAGAAGTTGAGTCCGGGCAAACCTTCGCGATCAAAAGTGACTCCCCCACCCACGCGATCTACCATGACGGCGCCAGATTGCATCATGAGCGTCTGGAGGACTTCGGGTCCACGGAGGGTATTTGTGTCATTGCCGCCGATTGCGGCTCCGGCGACTTCAATCATATTTTTCTTGCCGAGTTTACGGACTTTGAGAATTGCATCTTGGAAATCGACCCAGGTCTTGGGACGAGTGGCGACACTTGCGGCGTCAAAGAGATTTTTGTTGTAGATGACTCCCAGAGTATCGAGATAGAGAGGAAGACCAAAGACATAGTTGTCAGGAGCAAAATCTTGGCGGACTACGGTAGGGAAAATATTTTCGAAGCGGGTAAGGGTCATCTCCTCCTCTCTTGCTGGGATGATTTTATTGAAATGTTTGGAAAGCCAGGAACTTTTGAAATACATGGCGTCTACCTTTTCGCCGGAGGCGAGGAGATTTAGCAACTCTTGTTCGTAATTATCCGGATTTTTTTGAAGGTAGGTGATTTTTACGTTTGGGTGCTCGGCTTGATAGAGATCAATGACATCATACATGGCACGATTATCTTCCGGACCGACAACGGTGAGGGAGATCTGCTCGATGTCCTTCCGGAAAATTCCGGGAATTATTTGCAAATATGCGAGGAGTAAAGTTATTGCTATTAACCCAAATACACTAAATAGAATTATCTTCCATTTCATATTTTTATTTAATCTATATTGCTTTAGATTGCTTAGCTTAGATAGTTTGCAGTGGCGAAGAAGGTGGTGATGAAGGAGACGATGAGGCGAGCGACAACAATGATGACGTAGCCTAAAACGGCGTAACGGATTATGCTCCATCCTTTACTAATGTTTGCAGGAATTGCTCCTGCGAAAATTAAGACAAACGAACCATAGAGAATAGTAATAATCACAAGGGGGGCGGCGAGGAGGAAGAGAAAATTCGCTAATTTAGTTGCGAGCTCTCCGATATTAGAGAATGAATATGGGAATGATTGCGAGAGATTGATATCTTGCATCCCTGCTCCTGGAGTATTTATCCCTGCTCCTGGAGTATTCATCCCTGCTCCTGGAGTAAATACTCCCGGTCCCATTGGCCCTGATTGCTGGGTGGTAGGGATGTTAGGAACCTGAATATACCAAGGATCTTGCTGTGGTACTGGTACAAATCTATTTTTCGAAGTGTCATACTTTGGATTCCGAACTTCTTGGAAAGGTCTTCTACCAGAACTTCCTCCTGGAAAATATGATTCAGCAAAAACTGCTTGGAAAGAAATAAAAAAAAGAAAAAAAGCTAAAAAAGAAAAGTATTTCATCTTTCTTTAGTATATCATTTTACAATTTTTTTTGTGATATACTATAAATATAATGTTTCTTTTTCAATTTGTCGGACCTCTTCTTCCTAAGTGTTCTGGCCGGCCTTTGCCAAATGGAGAAGCTTTTTGCACTCTTTGTGATCTCCTGAAACTTCTCGATAACTTTATAAAACTTTTTGCCACGTTGGCACCTATTCTCGCCGGGATGTTTATGATGTGGGGCGGTCTTGTCATTCTCACTAGTGGTGAATCACAAGAGCGTATAAAAGCTGGTAAAAATATTATTAAGACAGCTCTAATTGGCCTTATTATTGTGATGGCATCGTGGGTGATTATCTCTTCTTTTTTCCTTGCTATTACTGGAGGGAGTCCATATCCGTGGTATCAGGTGAAGTGTGGTTAATTTCTCTGTTTGCGACGTGCTCATACTTTTGCCTTCTTTTGCTTGTGTAGCCGACCCCATCTTAGCTGATGCTTCTCTTTCTTCTTTTTTTAATCTAGAAGTAGTGGAGGCCCATCTTTTTTTCTAAGGATGTTTCTCATAAACTTCCCGCAGGTAGCTCTTAGTACCTTTTTAGGAAAGAAGAACAAAAAGAAGTTCAAAATTACTTCGCGTGACGACATGTGATTTTTTTATAAATAATATTTTTTCCACAACGAGGTGAGGAGGATTTGGTATAATGAGAATAATAATAAAGGTCGTAGACTTTCATTGCTATATTAATGAAAAAGTTTTTTTTTAGTTTGATGACGAGCGCCTATTTGGTGCTTCCTATGTTAGCGATGGCTCAGCTTCCAGGGCAGTTTAATAGTAGCGGGCAAGTGGTGGTGCAAGATGAGAGAGCATTTCTTTCACTTATTGATCGAATCATTGCTTTTTTTCGCGTGTTTGTGCTCACAATCGCAGTGGGAGCGATTCTCTATTCCGCATTTCTCTTCGTGAGCGCTAACTGGTTGGGAAATGGAAAGACGGAAGACGCTAGAAAAATTTTAACGTACGCGATTATTGGTATAATAGTGGCATTGCTTTCCTATTCAGTTATCCCCGTTATCCGAAGTTTTTTTGGTGTACGCTAACGATGGTATTTTGGAAGATTTTTAATTTTTTTCTTCCGTTCGCTTCTCACATACTTGAGCACTAGTATGCTCCGATGCGTACTCAGAAAGAAAATCCAAAATCTTCTCAAAAATCCTGTGCTTATGTCTTTACCAAGTGCAGTATTATAAGAAAATTCAGTAAAAAAATCGCGCAGTGAGGCGCGATTTTTTGTTTCTTTAAATAAACTTTTTTTGTGGGCAGGAGAGGACTTGAACCTCCACGCCTTGCGGCACCAGCTCCTAAAGCTGGCGTGTCTGCCGTTTCACCACCTGCCCGTAAAATCTAGGTTATTTAAGCATTTTTTAGTGAAAAAGAGAAATTATTTTTCTGAGGGGTGGCGGTGGTAGGAGGTGTGGACGCGCTTTAGGGCGCGGTTGGTGACGTGGGTGTAGATCTGGGTGGTGGTGATACTGCTGTGGCCCAGGAGTTCCTGAACGGAGCGGATGTCGGCGCCGTTACTCAAGAGATCAGTGGCGAATTCATGGCGGAGCATGTGGGGGGTGATGCGGTGCATGACGCCGGCTTCGCGGGCGCGGCGAGAGATGATGCGCTCCACCGAGCGGGGGGTGATGCGGCCTAAGACTTTTTTGCCTTTTATTGAGATAAAGAGGGCGGGATCGAGGTCGACGCGGGTCGCGAGGTAGAGACGAATTGCGGTAATGGCCGTATCAGAGAAGAAGACGAGACGGACTTTGCCTCCTTTACCTTTTACAGTGAGCTCGGGGTGGTCGAGGTCAAGGTAGCGGTCGAGAGCGACGAGCTCGGAGAGGCGAAGACCGGTAGAGAAGAAGGTTTCGATTAAGGCGTGGTCGCGGCGGCCGATAAGATCATCTTTTTTCTTTAAGAAGTCTAAAATGCGTTCGAGGTCGCGGACGGGGAGGATGTCGAGGGTGCGGGACTCGACTTTGGGCAGATCAATCTTCTCGGGGGCGAGGCAGTCGAGGTCGTTTTTTTGCAAATGCTTTAGGAAACTGCGGAGGGCAATGAGATAGTAGTTTTGCGTTATTTTTTTTAAGCCTTTACTTTCTAGATGGAGGCGAAAGCGGCGGATTGAGTCAAGGGTGATATCCCCTACCTTACCGCTTCCCGTAAAAGTGAAGAGGTGGTTGAGGTAACGATTGTAATTTTCGATGGTTTTTTTACTCCTTCCTTTTTCTAAGGTGAGATGAGTGAGAAAATCGTCGGCGAGTTCGCGGAGGGAGGACCTTTGGCGGAGACCCATATCTTTTCTTTAAGATAGCATTTTTTTTAAAAAAATGTCGCACAATATTATTAATATTGTGCGACAATCTTTTTTAGCAAGTAAAATAAGGTTTTTAGTTTTTTTATAGAAAACTGACTTCAGGGAAGTCACAGATGCGCGAGGAGGGCAGTCCCTTACCGCCGGATTTTTTTGGAATTTCTATTATTTGCAGAAAGTCGTGGCGGAAGAGTCAACGGATCTTGGGGTAAATGTAGATGAGAGATGGAGGTCGTGGTGATTTTTTATTTTGACCTCTGAGCAAAAATATTTTATTATTGGCGACATATGAAGATACTGACGAAGAATTTTTTGTGGGCTATTTTTGGATTATTTTTGGCGGCATATTTGTTTTCCATGCTTTTTTCCACGATGGTGGAGCAAAAAAAGCTTTCAATTTCGGAGATTGCGGCGGCGGTGAATGCAAGTCAGGTGAAATCGATTGAAATATCGGGGAGTAATTTGTCACTTACTATGAAAGATGAATCTGAGGCGACAGGGCGGAAGGAGGAAGGTGAGGCTTTGTCGACGACTTTTCGCAATTATGGAGTAGCGCCGGAGCGACTCTCCGAGGTTGTGATCTCAGTGAAGGATGAGAGCGGAGCACGTTTTCTTTGGGAGATTGTGGTGCCGACTTTGTTGCCACTTCTTGTGATGGGGCTCATCTTTTGGTTTCTTTTTCGGCAGGCGCGGCAGGGGGCGGCGCAGGCCTTTACTTTTGGTCGGTCTAATATCCGCTTATTTGCGGGTGGGGAGAAAGATCAGACGACATTTGCCGAGGTGGCGGGGCTCAAGGAGGCTAAGCAGGAGCTTTTTGAGGTGGTGGATTTTTTGAAAAATCCAAAGAAGTTTTTGGATATGGGAGCGAAGATTCCGCGCGGGGTGCTTCTAGTAGGGGCGCCAGGGACGGGGAAGACATTGCTCGCACGAGCGGTGGCTGGAGAGAGCGGAGTCCCCTTCTTTTCGATTTCGGCATCGGAGTTTGTGGAGATGTTTGTGGGAGTGGGCGCGGCGCGGACGAGAGACGCTTTTGCTACAGCTAAGAAGGCGGCGCCAGCGATTCTTTTTATTGATGAAATTGATGCGGTGGGTCGGCAGCGTGGCGTGGGGATGGGGGGTGGCAATGACGAGCGGGAGCAGACACTGAACCAGATCCTGACGGAGATGGATGGCTTTGAGCGGGATACGCAGCTCATTGTGCTCGCGGCTACTAATAGGCCAGATGTTTTGGATGCGGCTTTACTTCGACCAGGGCGGTTTGATCGGCGGGTAGTTTTGGATATGCCGGACATGAACGATCGGGAGGAGATTCTCGCGATTCATTTGAAGGGGAAGCCAATTGAGGAGGGACTTTCTCTTCGGAAAGTGGCGATTCGGACTCCAGGGTTTTCGGGGGCGGACTTAGCGAATCTTGCAAACGAGGCGGCGATTCTTGCAGCTCGGATAGGAAAGCAAAAAGTGAGCGAGGTGGATTTGCTTGAATCGGTCGAGAAAGTGATGCTTGGGCCCGAGCGGAAGGGGCGGATCATATCGGACAAGGAGCGAAAGGTGACCGCATATCATGAGGCAGGGCATGCACTGGTGGCAGCATCACTTGAGAACTCAGATCCGGTGCATAAGGTCTCGATCGTGTCGCGAGGGTTTGCCGGGGGGTATACCTTGAAACTACCAAATGAAGAGAACAGATTACGGACGCGATCCCAGTTTCTTTCAGATCTTACTATGATTATGGGTGGGTACGCGGCTGAGGAGACGGTGTTTTCTGATATGTCGACAGGAGCGTCAAATGATTTGAAGAAGGCGGCGATGCTTGCGCGGGACTTAGTCGCTCGGTACGGGATGTCTGAGAAGATTGGTCCTGTGGCATATCTAAACGACGAGATGACTTTCCTCGGTCGAGAGATTAGTGATAAGAATTATTCGGAGGCAAGTGCGGCGAAGATTGATGAAGAGATATCAGTTGTGATCAAGCGGGCTTATGAGATGGCGAAAAAGATTGTGATCTCGCGGCGGAAGGCACTCGATGCGATCTCACAGGAGCTTTTGAAAAAAGAGGTTTTGGAAGAGGGTGAGTTTAGAAATCTGTATGAGAGTTTTAAGTTTAAGAAATTAGCGGTGGCTTAGTTTTTCGATTTTTTTCTAAACTTCTTTGTCATAAATCTTAATTATTCATTGATATACTGCTTTATGCATGTCTTATCCTAAGACTTGCCTACTCATCAAATCTTGAAAAAATTCTCGGAAAATTTTTTGCTAATCATAGCTTTTGTATGGAGTAATCCCCTATTGGAAAACCGCCCTCCACCATATAGTGAAGGGCGGTTTTTATTTTATGTTAGTGGGCTAGAGGATATTTCATCTTTTTCTTTAATAAGGCAAAAGCAAAATGGACTTACATCCCCCGGCGCTTCACTGAGTCTCAGGTATGGGAAACACCCATTTCTCGATTCTTTACTATTTAAATCTTCTTGAAGGGCGGTAGAACATAAAATATTTTGATTACAAAGTATCTCATTCCTATTACATAAAAAGCTTTGCTTTCAAGGCTTCACCCACAAGGAAAATAAAAAAGCTTTTTTAAAAGAGCTTTTTTATTTTCTTTATGAGGTGGACGCTAGAGGATTTGAACCTCTGACCCTCTCGGTGTAAACGAGATGCTCTGCCGCTGAGCTAAGCGTCCTAAATTATTCTATTTGAGTTATTATTATATAGAAGGACTTTGGGTTAGTCTATTGACATATTTTATTATTCGTTTTATAGTGAATTTACGAAAATATTTTCTCTAGAGATTTTTTCTGATATTATTTTTACTTATCACTCCCCTACTGGGCCTGTAGCTTAGTGGCCCAAAGCATCGAGCTTATACCTCGAGGATCGATGGTTCAAATCCATCCAGGCCCACCCAGTAGAAAATATAGAAAGCTATTTTTAAAAAATTTGCTTTTATATTTAAACGTGGATTATTGATTAATTTTTTCACTCCCCTATCCCCTAATGAAAGTAATGTTTCACGTGAAACATTGTAAATTGGTCGAATGCGGCAATGTAAATTAATTTGACTACAAATTATTAGATTTTCTTCGAATCTTATATTTATTGTTTCACGTGAAACAATGTAAAATATCTTAATACGGCAATTCGGAAATTATATCCCCTTTTTTTAATCAATGTTTCACGTGAAACATTTTAATTTATATTTATACGGCAAATTTTTATTTTTTTACTTAATACGGCAAAATCCGATAATGCTATAAAATCTACATTTTTAATGTTTTTACTGAATAAAATGTTTCACGTGAAACATTTTATATTTATTTAATATGGCAATTTTATTTTTTTTAAAAAATCAATGTTTCACGTGAAACATTGTAAATTGGTCGAATGCGGCAATGTAAATTAATTTGACTAAAAATTATTAGATTTTCTTCGAATCTTATATTTATTGTTTCACGTGAAACAATGTAAAATATCTTAATACGGCAATTCGGAAATTATATCCCCTTTTTTTAATCAATGTTTCACGTGAAACATTGATTTTTTTTGGGAAGGTTGATTGAATGGTTTAATGAATCACTTGGAGGTAGGGAAGAGAGGAGAGGACATGGCTTTGGAATATTTACTAGAGAAGGGTATGAGGCTCGTGGAAAAGAACTTTTGGATGCCTTTTGGAGAGATTGATTTAGTAATGAAAGATAAAGAGAAGCGATGGATATTTGTGGAGGTGAAGACGCTAGTAAGAAGGGGAGGAGACTTAATTCCAGAGGATGAGATGACGAGGAGTAAGGTAGATAGATTCAAACGAGTAGTTGAATATTATATTCGAAGAGGGGATTTTGAAGATCAAGGAAAGGAGGTGGAGATGAGGCTTGACTTGGTGGCGGTGCAGTTTGGGATGGAAGGGGATTACTTGACAAATAAGTATAATCATTTTATAAAGCATTACGAGGGAATATAAAAAATAATTATTTTTTAAAGATTTTAGATTCCGCTTTCGCTGAAGCTTTCGCCTTTATATAACTACGGCGAGACAAAGACAGCGAGGCACGGCAACTCTGGAATGATGGCCTATCTTGGTCTTGCGGAGAATAGAAAAATTTGTTATAGTAACGCTACTTAAATCACGTTCATGGCTAAGTCAATGTATTCAGAAAATTTGATCCGATTGCGCTGCACGACCTGCAAGCAGTTTAATTACTATACTCGGAGAAATAAGAAGACAGCAGAAAAGAAGCTGGAGCTTCAAAAGTTTTGTAAGTGGTGTGTTAAAAGAACATTGCATAAAGAGTTTAAGAAATAAAAAAGAGCTTCAGCTCTTTTTTATTGACTTATTGTAGTCTTATAGGTAAATTAGGGGGTAGGACGTTGAGAAGTATTCTTTTATCACTCATCTTTTTTTGGAAAGGCGGTTGTGATGGCTAACACGTTTGCGACTACTGCACTCGCTTGTCCAAAGTGCCATAAGAACGGGGTAGTTTCGGGTGGGACATGTCTCAAATGTATGAAGTGTAATCATGAGTTCACTCTTTCGGCGCAAGTCGAAATAGGGCTTCCTCGTGAGATCGTTGAGGTGATGCAGCGAACAGGGCAGATGGAAAAGCCTCCCACAGACAGATCTTCTAAGAAGAAGGCTAAGAAGAAACAAAAGAGGGGAAAGTCTTGGGACAATGGCCGACTGACTCAAGAGCGCTATGATGAGCTTTTGAGGATAGTAGAAAAGACTTGTCCAGAATTTTCTTTGCCAAATGACTTTGGGTATTTCAAAAATGAAGTGCCTTTTTGGCGAAGAACGTCGAAAGATTTTTCTGGGGGTAAAATCCAATTTCTTCAAGAACAAAAATTGGAGGATGAAGAAGAATCTGAATCTATTCCGCTTGAATTTGATGATGAGGATGAAGCAGAATAAAATCTCTTCATAAACTAAAACACCGATTATTCAATCGGTGTTATTTAATTCAATTTGATGTTTGAATACTATTCAGTTGATTTAAGGCGGTAGGTGAAGGCTTCGAGGAGGTGATCGGATTTTATAATGTCACTGTCTTCTAAGTCGGCTATGGTGCGAGCGATTTTTTTTAATTTATAAAATGCGCGGGCGGAGAGATGACTTTTTTCGGCGAGTTTTTCTAAGAGATTTTTTTCCTGCCTGCCAAGAGGGGAGAGAGAGTCAAGCTCGGTGGGGGAAATATTTGAGTTTGTTTTCTTGTCTGATGCATAGCGAAGATTTTGGCGGGCGCGAGCATTTTTAATTTGAGCGCGAATTTTGGGAAGGTTTTTTTCAGAATTGTTTTTTTCTTTTACGAGGTCCCGGATTTTAACCCGCTGTACATCCAGCTTGAGATCAAGACGATCGAGGAGGGGGCCAGATATTTTTTTCATATAACGACTGACGGCGTAGGGCGGGCAGACACAGGGCTTTTCATCATCGCCGAAGTAGCCACAGGGGCAAGGATTCATAGCGGCGACAAAGAGGAAATCAGCGGGGAAGTGAGCAGTGCCACCAGCGCGAGCAACTCGAATCTCTCGAGACTCGAGTGGTTCGCGAAGAGCTTCTAAGACGCGCCGGTCAAACTCAGGTAACTCATCAAGAAAGAGGATGCCGCGATGGGCGCCGGTGATCTCGCCAGGCTTGGGAGTAGTGCCACCGCCGACGATCGCAGCCATAGAGGCGGAGTGATGTGGAGCACGGAAGGGGCGGAGAGCCGTGAGGTCGCCGTCTTTTAGTTCACCAAGGAGACTTTTGATTTCTAAAATTTCTATAAGTTCTTCAAGAGAAGGCGAAGGCAGAAGATCAAGGAGAGCGCTTGCAAGCATGGTCTTACCGCTTCCAGGAGAGCCTTTGAGAAGAAGATTATGATTGCCGGAAGCGGCAATCATTAGCGCGCGTTTGCCGGACTCTTGACCGATGATGTCGTCGATAGTCAAAGCATCGTTAGAATATTCTTCTGTATTTTCGAGAAGAGTAGGCGGAGTAGGAATAATTTTTTTCACGCCTTCTAAGTGATCGATGAGATCTTTGAGTGAGTCGACTCCATACACTTCGATGCCGGAGATGAGGGCGGCTTCGCGAGCGTTTTTCTTTGGGAGAAAGAGGGTGGATTTACCCGAGGCTTTGGTGGTCTTCGCGATGCTCAAAGCGCCGTCTACCGGACGGAGGCTGCCATCAAAAGAAACTTCACCAACTATCAAGGCGTCAAAGAGATCGATATTTTTTATCTGGTCGGTTGCGAGGAGATAGCCAAGAGCGATTGAGAGATCGTAGTGGGAGCCATTTTTTTTGAGATCAGCGGGAGCGAGGTTGACGACTATTTTTCGATTTTCTTTATTAGGCGGACGGACCCCAGTATTTTTGAGCGCGGAGCTGACTCGCTCTTTGGCTTCGTTGAGCGCTTTGTCGGCAAGGCCCACGATAGTGAACGCGTGGAGACCAGCATGAAGATCAGTCTCGACTTCGACTAGGCGGGCGAGGAGACCGTCGATCTCGGCAGAATAGACTTTGGAAAGGTGAGGCATAGTTATTCAGGACTTATCCACAGCAAGGTACCTTCTCCTAATCCAAAAATCAAATCCTCTTTTTCTTTTGTTTGACTATTTTCTATATTTGCTGGTATTTTAATGGGGCTCTGAGCTCTTTGATTATTTTTTACTCAACCACAGAACTGGAGGCTATATGGACGTTATGAAGGAGTTCAAGATAAAGAGCCTCGACAATGGGGCTCAGATCTGGAATTTGAGAGAAGAGCCGAACACACCTGTCTTAGTCTTCCCCAACATGGCAAGCTCTCCACTTTTCTTAAAGGATTTTAGCGAAGCGGCAGACCAAGCCTTTATGCGAGAGGATTGGGGAAGGAGCCTTGGTTTCCGAGTGATCAACTTTCTTAATACTACTCAAGGATTATTGCAGAATGTCTTGATCGCTGTCATGCTTCCTGCAGAAAAGTTTTTTCTCTTTTCCGATCGGAATCAAGAGACGGAGATTTATGTCGATGAGAAAGGGTACTCAGTAAACTTTCGGCAGGTACAACCGATCTTTGATTCCCAGGATCCGGTAGTGAGGATGTTTCGCTTTCAACCGCAAATGACTTTCCGGAGGCTTATCAGGATGATTAGAGTGGCGCAAGAGGCAACAATGGATAGCCGACGAGACTTGCCTCTAGCTCTTGATTTGGAGCTCATCCCAAAGCGACATAAAGGTTTGCTTGCTTTAGGGAAAACGATGAAATCAAGAGAGATGAGTCTTCGGGTGCGAACCTATAATCTTCATGGAAGCGGATTCCATCCGGGTTGGTCAAGCCAGTTTCAAAAAATTGCTGATGTAGAGATGGAGGATAAAAAAGAGAGAAAACTTTTTTTACCATCTGGGGAATTTTTTTCGGAAAGCTGGGCTGACTGGAAGAGATTTGATCTTTTGGAATGAATCTTTTCTTTCGGTAATAAAAAACTCTCAGTACTAATGTGCTGAGAGTTTTTTGATTAGCTTACTTTAAGGTAGACCATATAAAAGATAAAGATTACATTATCTCACGCGGTCGGCATCAATTTTATTACAAATCAGCTTGGTACTCTCCACGTTCGATTTTTGCTAAGGCTTCGTTTATAGCCGTGAGACGATGAGAGAGCGTCTCGCGGATGGCAAGATTATTACTCATCTCTTCGGCTTCGTCGGCTTCTTCCTCACGAAGATCGCCTTCGGTGTCGTCACCCATGTCGGTCGTAAGAGGAGTATTTTCAAGCTCTTCTTCGATAAGGGCTTTTTCTTTTAAGAGTTCGCTTTTTAGTCTATCAAGGTCTTCTTTCTTCATATGCCTTTACTTTACTTGGATTGCTTTTCTATTTCAATGAGCCACTTCGCGGATTTGAACCGCGGACCTACTGTTTACAAAACAGTTGCTCTGCCGCTGAGCTAAAGTGGCAAATATCACATACTATACTATAAAAATTGACTCTAAAGAAGTCATAAGGGAATTAATTGGTACCCGCATAAAAATCAGCACATTTATGCGGCCGGAGAATTCTTTGAGTACAAAGCATTCTTGGTTTTTTTTAGTTTTTTTTGTATCTTTTTGAGGATGAAGGTGTATTTTGTGGGTATTGGGGGAGCAGGAATGTCGGCTTTGGCGCGCTTTTATAAAAAGAAGGGGTATGAAGTTTTGGGGAGTGATTCACAGTTATCGATGCTCACTGAGGAATTGATTGCTGAGGGAATCCCGGTCTCGTATAAGGAGCTCAAGAAAAATATCACACGGGATATTGACCTTGTTATTTATACGGCGGCGGCGCGGGAGGAGCATCCAGAGCGGGTGGAGGCGAAGCGGCGAAGAATAAAGAGTATCTTGTTTGCACAAGCAATGGGGGATCTTACAAAGCAGTACATTACAATTGCTGTCTCTGGGACCCATGGGAAGAGTACGACGACGTCACTGCTTGCTGCTATTTTTATCGAGGCGGGATTGGATCCATCGGTGATCGTGGGGACTCAGACGCGGGAGCTTGAGGGGAAAAATTTTCGAGCGGGAAAGAGCCGCTATTTGATTATTGAGGCGGATGAATATGATCGGACGTTTCATAATTATCAGCCGGCGGTGACTTTGATTACTAATATTGATGCGGATCACCTTGATACCTATAGAGATTTGGCCGGGGTGATTAAGGGCTTTACTCAATACTTCCAGGGAATGGGGGAAGGGGCAAGGATTTTTGTGAATGGTAAGGATGCTAATTCGCTAAAAGCGGCGAAGCCTCAATCGATCAAGGCGAGGGTAGTGAAATACAATAATAAGGCTTTTTCTAAGTGGCCGCTTAAGATTAAAGGTCAGTACAATCAGGTGAATGCCGAGGGGGCGTGGCAGGTGGCGAAATTTTTTGGAGTGGAGAAGTCCGATGCACGGCGGGCAATGAAGGCTTATGAAGGGAGTTTCCGGCGGATGGAGGAGCTTACGCCTAAAGACTCTTCTTTTTGTAAGAGGCAGAAATTAATTTTCTACACTGACTATGCGCATCACCCGACGGAGATTGCAGCAACATTGACTGCAATCAAAGAAAAATATCCAAAGAAAAAAGTGATCGTGATGTATGAGGCACATCAACGGGCCCGGCTCACGCTTCTTTTTTCCGACTTTATCAAAGCTTTTCGCGGGTATACGGAGGTCTGGCTTTTACCGGAGTATCAGGTGAAGGGACGGGAAGAGACGAGTGGGAAATCGGCGTGGGATTTGTATAACAAACTTACTAAGGCACAGAAGGGGGTGGAGTGGTTGGAAACAGTGGAGGATGGAATTCAGAAATTAGAAAAGGAAAAAGTGAAAGATTCTGTAGTAGTTTTTATGGGGGCAGGGGCGATTGATAATAAAATTAGAAGCTATTTTAAGTCATTACTTTTTTAATTTTTTAAGAAAGAAAAAGCCACTCATATTGATAAGGGTTGTTTGATAAGAGATAGATGAGCTGTCTATAAGAAATAGACACTAGAGAAACATAGGGAATTAATAAAAATATGTTTGAGAGAGAGGAAAATACTTATTTTTTCAGATTTTCTTTGCAGGTGTGGGTATTAAAAAGATTGGACCAGTTGTGGAGTTTATCTATGGGAATTTTGTAAAACTTTCGGCAGGTAAACTCTACGGCTCGAACTTTGGAATATGGCAGAGGAATAGTGGCAAGGCAGATTATTTTCCATACCTGTCGAGAATTTTTTGTATCATTGGCGATAAACCATGCGTGATATTCGTCCGCACTTAATGGCATTAG